>DASQIH010000071.1:0-44436 GCA_035631655.1 Terriglobales bacterium | reverse complement strand
TCCAAGCCAACGTCTATACCAACAGCAGCGTTGTTTTCCGGCAACGGTTCGCTATCCACGAGGCAGGAAAAACAGGCATACCATTTACCGTTTTCGTTCTTGAGCGTGAGCGTTTTCACCTCGCCTGGCAGCGGGCGATGCAGTTTGATTTTCACATTCCCGATTTTAGACAACAACAGTCGACCCCCGTTCACACTGAAACCGGCTTGCGGGTAGGTCAAGGAATCGTACCCACCTTTCCCCTTGAATCGCGGGAATCCCCGGCCTCGCCTAAAGAACCCCTTATACGTTTTGTCCACGCGATGCAGCACGTCTTGCAGAACCTGCGAATACACGCCCCGCATCGGCTCATCAACTTCCTTGCACGCCGGCAACTGCGCCGATTGCATTTTGAACGATACCGCAGTACGGCAGGTCTTCCACGCATCGCGCCGTTCTTGCAGGGCAGCGTTGTACAACTGCCAGCACACCTCCAGCGCAGACGCTAATGCCTCCCGCTGCTTTCGGTTGGGCCACAGCCGATATTTAAACGTTCTTCTGATTTTCGCCATACGGTGGGATGACCGCCAGCGCAGCCCCACCCACCGTAGATACGAAATAGCTGTTCGTCCCCAGGGTGGGGAGCCGCGATTTCAATGTGCGAAATTCCTGCCGCAGGGGGTGGGATGAAACACCCGTGAGATTCTTCACGAGGCCATGGATAGCAAACTGTGGGTCCCCTTCCACCCTCCCATGCCCCTGGTCGGGCATGATTTCCAAAGCGATGATTTCCGCCAGATATGTTGTTGCTACCTGTCTAATCAGCTGCTCGCAGCGTTTTGCCATCGGGCCAACAAGCACGGAGCGGCGGTACTTGGGCGTCAACACGCAACGGTACTTGCTTGAATAGACTACATTGTTGTTCGATCTGTACCCTTCAAGTGCCATGCCTATGATTATACAAACTGATTAGATCTAATGCAAGGCAAAAGCACGCCTTACATCCCCAGCCCTGAAGGGCGGGGGCTTTACGGCGCTTTGGGTAAACTGTGAGATCATCGCAAATGAAACGCGGGATGGTTGCTGCTCGGCGTGTGGCAGCACCGCCGTGATAAGTCTTACGCGCCTTGTCGGCGGAACTGTAATGCCGGTACCTGAGGAGGAGATGTTCTTCCGCGGGCTCCGCGACACCGAGGGAGTTTCCCCCAGCCACCTGAAGCACGCAATCGCTTCGCTGCGCCGAAACTAATCTCTTGTAGATCCGAGCAGGACGTCCCAGAGAGGAAGAAAGATGTTGTATCTCGAATTGGGGCGCTCGTGGTGGGCCAGGTGATACGCCCTTGCCGGGTCGCAGGCGGCTGGCAGCCACTCGCCGAGGTGAAGTCGCCAATGGACCTCCTCGACCACGATGAAATAGACCATGAAGGCAGCGAACAGCCCGGAAGCGGTGCCGAGATGAGACAGGCAATCAATAGCCACTAACGGGCTTCCATTGATCACAAACAGAAGAACCACCCACATGGGCGAGCCCCCAAGGTTCAGATGCTCGGCTTCGCTGGGCGTATTCACCGACATGTGATGGCGCAGGTGTTCTTCGGCAAAGAAGGTTCCTGGCCAGTGGAGGAGGTATCGGTGATAGGCGTATTCAAACCAATTGGCCCAGATCAGGCCGAAGATGAACCCAAGTACCCACCTTAGGGGCGTAGTGGGTAACAGCACGAACAATAGAACAGCAGGTAACCCGCCGCAGGCCGCCGCAGTCAGCGCGTTCCACTTCTTGATCTCGCGGCCACGAACGATGGCCGGCAGCGCTCCCGTGCTCGTCCCCATGGGCCTGCTCCCGGTACTTAGGATGTAAAGACTCGTACTCAGGTTATCCGCAACCCGGCCAAAATGGGCGCGGGACGGGCTTCCCCGGCCGGTTATAACCTTCAAAAACCCGCATCAGCCGGTAAATCAGCCCTTTTTTCACTTCCCAGCAGCCGACACAGGCGGTTGTGAGCTACCTCACCCCCGAAGGTGCCTAGAGTCACTGCCCCCTTTCCATGCCGGGCGTGTAATCAGGCATGGGCCGGTGGTCCTGTGGACAACCCGCAGAACCGAAGTCCCGCCGAGAGCAGAGCACAATGGCCGATCAGGACGATGTGGTGAAGTGCCCTTTTTGCCAGGGGCATGGAGAACTCCGCCGGACCGAGATCATCGACCGCCTTTCCGGAGCGGACCTGCCGAAACTATTGGAAATTTACCTGGCCGAAATGAATAAGCCTGCAGGCAGTGACGGAGAAGCTGTCGGCAATGGAGCCAAGCGTCGCGACTTCTTCCAGGAAGTGCACAGCTGGAATCCGAAATTGCCCATTTGGCGCCGGAGCTCGAAAGAGTGATCCGGCAGCGAAAGTAGAACGAACAACCTAATAAAAGGCTGCCACCATGCCGCAAGTTGAATTGCCCAACGTGGAACCGCTGCTGGAGCAGTACGAAGACCGCCGCACCAACCTCATTCCTATTCTTCAGGACGTACAAGACACCTACCGCTATTTGCCGCAGGAAGTTTTGAGAAAAATCTCCAGGAAGCTGCGCGTGCCCCTGACCGAGGTGTATCAGGTCGCGACCTTCTATCGCTGCTTCAGCCTGGTGCCAAGGGGCAAGCACGTGATTCAGGTCTGCCTCGGCACCGCATGCCACGTTCGAGGCGCACCGCGTGTGCTGGATCGCATGCTGCGCGATCTGAAACTGGCCGGGCCAGGAACGACTGGGGACCTGCAGTTCACCGTGGAAACCGTCCGGTGCATCGGGTGCTGCGGCCTGGCACCAGTGGCGCGGGTGGATAACAGCAACACCCATCCACACTTGACGCAGGCCAAGGTGACGGGACTACTGAAGAAATATCAGGATAAGGCCGAGGCGCCCAGAGCCGCCAAGCCGGACGAGGCGAGCCATGCAAAAGCTTAAGTCGCCTTCCGAAGTCAACGAAATGCGTTTGTGCCTGGAGGCCTTTGAAACCACCCGCCCGTGTATCTCGGTATGCGCGGGCAGCGGTTGCAAGGCTTCCGGAGCGCAGAACGTACTCGATTCTTTGCACCGTGAACTGGAAAAGCGCGGGCTGCAGGGGTCAATCGACATCAAGAGCACGGGATGCCACGGCTTCTGCGAAAAAGGCCCCTTGATGATCGTTTGGCCGGAGAAGGTTTTCTACAACGGGGTGAGTCAGAGTGACGCGAAGGATATCGTGAACAGCGTCACCAACGGCCACAAGCCAGTCGAAAAGCTTCTTTATAAAGATCCAACTACTGGGAAACGGGTGCTGCATGAGCACGACGTTCCCTTCTATGCGCTGCAACAGCGGATTCTATTCGGCAACAACGGCAAGATCGATCCCAAGGACATCCGCGATTACATCAAGGTTGGTGGCTATAGCGCTCTGGCGCGCACACTGACTAACTTCTCTCGTGAGCAGGTGGTGGATAGCGTGAAGCGAGCTGGGCTGCGGGGCCGTGGCGGAGCGGGGTTCCCGACTGGCACGAAATGGGAGGCTCTGCGCAAGAGCACGGTTCGGCCGCGCTACATCATCTGCAATGCCGACGAGGGCGATCCGGGCGCGTTCATGGATCGCAGCTTGCTGGAAGGCAATCCGCACAGCGTGATCGAAGGGCTCATTATCGGCGCTTATGCGCTGGAAGCTAGCGAAGCCTACGTCTACGTGCGCGCGGAATATCCGCTGGCGGTTGAGCACCTGGGTGTTGCCATTAACCAGGCGGAAAAAGCCGGATTGCTGGGCGACAACATTCTCGGCTCGGGCCTGAATTTCCGCATTCACCTGGTGCAAGGCGCGGGGGCGTTTGTCTGCGGTGAAGAAACTGCGCTGATTGCGTCCATTGAAGGCCGCGTGGGCGAGCCGCATCCCCGTCCGCCTTACCCCGTCCAAAAGGGTCTGTGGGGCAAGCCGACCGTCATTAACAACGTCAAGACGTGGGCGAGTGTGCCGGTCATCATCAACAAGGGCGCAGATTGGTACGCCTCGATCGGCACTGAACGCAGCAAAGGCTCCATGGTCTTCTCGCTGGTCGGGAAAATCAACAACACCGGCCTGGTGGAAGTCCCCATGGGGATCACGCTGCGCAAGATGATCTACGACATCGGTGGCGGAATTCCCAAAGGCAAGCAACTTAAAGCCATTCAGATTGGCGGCCCGTCCGGCGGCTGCATTCCGGCCAGCATGATTGACCTGCCTATCGACTACGAAGCGCTCACGCAGGCGGGCTCTATGATGGGCTCGGGCGGCATGGTGGTCATGGATGAAGACACCTGCATGGTGGATGTTGCCCGCTACTTCATGGAGTTTCTGGAAGAAGAATCGTGCGGCAAGTGTTTCCCATGCCGTGAGGGAACACAGCGGCTGCGGGAAATCCTGGTTCGTATCTCGCAAGGAAAAGGCGAGGAATCGGACCTTGAGCTCTTGGATGACGCAGGGTGGATGATCAAGGAAACTTCGTTGTGCGGCCTGGGCCAGACGGCACCGAATCCTGTGCTCTCCACCCTGCGCTATTTCCGCGATGAGTACGTGGCGCACATTCGCGAGAAGCGTTGTCCGGCGAAGGTGTGCCGCGAACTGATTGTCTACGAAATTGATCCGACAATCTGCGACGGCTGCCACGCTTGTGTGCGGGTGTGCACTACCGAGGCTGTGCTCGGCGAAAAAGACAAGGCACACACGATTGATTCCGCCAAGTGCATCAAGTGCGGAGCTTGTCTGGAAGTCTGTCAACCCAAAGCGGTGCTGGTTCACTAAAGGAGAATGCCGTGCCTACGCTGACCATCAACGGCATTGAGGTGGAAGTCGAACACGGAACCACGGTGCTGGAAGCGGCGCGCTTCCTCGGCATTCCGATTCCTACGCTGTGTCACGACGATGGCCTGGTGCCGTATGGCGCTTGTCGCCTGTGCCTGGTCGAAGTGAGCAACGGCAAGAAACGAAACCTGCAAGCTTCCTGCTGCCTGCCCGCCGAAGACGGCATGGTGGTGTCCACGCATTCCGCGCGGGTGGAACGGGCGCGGCGGCTGCTGGTCGAGATGTATGTCGCTACCTGCCCGCAGTCAAAGCGTATCCAGGACATGGCATCGGCGATGGGTTTGCGGCAGTGCCGATACGAGGCGAAGCACGAGACTTGCATCCAGTGCGGATTGTGCGTGCGCATGTGCGAGCAGCAGATGAGGGCTGGGGCTATCGGCTTCGCAGGGCGCGGCCTGCATCGCGAGGTAACTCGTCCGTTCGACATGACCAGCGAGTTGTGCCGGCAGTGCGGGGCGTGTCTGTACGTCTGTCCTGTATGTGAATTGCGCTGCCAGGGCCCGCAGGCGGAGACCACGATGTGCAACGGATGCCTGAACATTCCGACCGCCTGCTTCCAGGGTTACGACAATGCCATGTGTTTTCTTGATCCTTGTCACGCCTGCGAAATTGCCGGACCGTTCCGCTCAGACGTGCCGGTGAAACCGCGGTTTAACGATTTTGTCCATTTGAAGAAATAGTGGAGAGACTGCCATGACTTTTACACGCCTTAACGCCTCCGCCGCCACGCTGACCAAGAATCGCACCGAAGATTCCATCAGTCCGTTCAGCGGAATGTGTACCACCTGTATTGATGGCTGCATCGGTATGTGTGAAATCGGCAAGAGTTCCTATCGCGGCGCCGAAATGATTTATCCGCAGCCGTTCGGCATCATCACCACGGCTTCGCAGAAAGACTACCCGGTGGACCTGTCGCATTTCACGATCCTGGGCCGGGCTGCGGGTGCGTGGGGCATTGAGGAGGATTCCAACCGGGCGCTGTTCCCTGCCGTGGACCTCGAGACCACGATCGGCGCAGATAACGGCATTCACTACAAGCTGCCGTTCACCCTGGCTGCCATGGGCTCGACCAACGTGGCCAAGAACAACTGGCCCGGCTTGGCGGCAGGCGCCGCCATCACCGGCACCGGTATTGCCGTTGGCGAGAACGTGGTCGGCATGGACATGGACTCCAAGTTCGACAACGGCAAGGTGATTTCCAGTTCTGACCTGGAGTGGCGCGTGCAGTGCTTCCGTGAGTGGCAGACGGACGGCTACGGCGAAATATTCGTCCAGGCGAACGTGGAAGACACCATGCTGGGCGTGCAGGAATACGCCATCAAGAAGCTGGGCGTGAAGGCTGTCGAATTGAAGTGGGGCCAGGGCGCCAAGGATATTGGCGGCGAAGTGAAGATCAAGGACCTGGCGAAGGCGCAGGAACTGCAGCGGCGCGGCTATGTGGTGCTGCCCAACCCCTCAAATCACGTTGTGATCGAAGCCTTCAAGAAGGGCGCCTTCCACGAGTTCGAGCGGCACTCGCGGGTAGGCATGGTCACGAAAGACGGGTTCCTCAGGCGGGTGGAGGAACTCCGCAAGGCCGGCGCCAAGTGGATCACGCTCAAGACCGGCGCTTACCGGCCGGTTGATCTGGCGCGTGCGGTGAAGTTCGCCTCACTCGCCAAGCTCGACCTGCTCACCGTGGATGCGGCCGGCGGCGGAACCGGCATGAGCCCCTGGCGCATGATGAACGAGTGGGGCATCCCTGGGATCGAGTTGCACTCGATGCTGCGGCAGTATCTGGACAAACTCGCCGCTAAGGGCGAGTACATTCCTCCTATTGCACTGGCCGGCGGGTTCACGTTCGAAGACCAGATCTTCAAAGGCTTCTCGCTGTGCGCTCCCTATGTGAAGCTCATTGCCTGGGCACGCAGCCCGCTGGCTGCGGCCATGGTTGCCAAGAATATCGGCAAGGCGGTCGAGGCTCAAACTCTGCCCATCTACATCGAGCGTTTCGGCACTACCGTGGACGAGATCTTTGTGACCTCGACCGAATTGCGCGAAAAGTACGGCGATCGCTTTAACCAGCTTCCGGTAGGCGCGATCGGCTTCTATACCTATTACCAGCGCGTGGCGCAGGGCCTGCGCCAGTTAATGGCCGGGGCGCGGAAGTTTGCCACCAAATATATCGACCGCACAGATATCGCGGCGTTGACGCCTGAGGCGAACCGCATCAGCGGTATCGAACTGGTCACCGATGTTGACAAGAACGAGGCCGAAGCAATCCTGGCTCAGTAGTTCCTCGAATTACCCAGCCAGCCGCGGCGGGTGGGCTCAAACCAGGGGCCACCCGCCGTTTTGTTTGGGGCATTTGGAACACAGAACCAGTGGTGAGAAGGGTAGCGCAGGGCCTCAGGCCCTGCATAATGCAGGCCTCTTCAGGAACCGGTTTTAGCCCCTGTTCCAAAATGGGAGTGCCGGGTTGAATTGTTCAATCGTCACTGCTAAGGTATCGCGAATCGGAAGAAACTAGGGTCATAAGCTGGATTTGAAAACCTAAAGTTGGAACCTACCTAACGAGGTGTGCCATGAACGACAGCGTCTTCTTTGGTACCTTCGATCCACTTTGCGTAGATGCTCCAGATGTATGCAACCTGTGCATCGCGCAACCGCCCACCTATGAATATGAGAGTTGCATAGAAGGAGAAAACGGACGTCAAGTGCAGAAAGGTTTCTGCTGTGCGTCGTGTGCCCGCGCATTGTTGAAAAACCTGGAAGGTAAAGAAGCTAAGGAATGGGCTGAAGAGGAGGCTGAACTGGAAGCCGAGCATGTGGATGTCACGGATTACCAGAAGCGCCGCCTGGCAACATTTGGGAATATGAGAGGCACCTGAGAAGGAAGTTCTGAGTTCCCGGTTGCAGCCTCTTGAACTGAGAACTGGGAACTGAGAACTAATACGAGGCGGGCCTAATGGCGGCCCGCCTTTTATTTCTTTTCTTTAAGCGGCAGGACTGCGACTCGTGTTGTCACCTTCTGCCCTGCTTCCATTCCCCCGATTCTTACCAAACCCTCCGGCGTGACCAGCAGACCGCGATTATCCAGCGTCGGATTCGGGGTTTTATCATTAATGATTTCCCACTTGCTAGTGCGCAGGTTCCAAGCGAAAGTCACCGGAGACGGCTCCGCAGGTCGGCCTTCGGCCCCAAGTCCCTTGTAGTCATGGAGTTCTTCTGCGCCGCCAGAAAAGTAAATTTTCTGATCGTGTTCGGAGGCGCCAGCCGCCATCCGATAGCGGGGCTTTCCTGGATGATTCGCGATCTTCGTCCACTCAATCTTGCTCGGATCGTGATGGCCGATCTTGCCCATCCAGCACTCGTCCGAGAGCAGGTATTGCGGGTTGTCGCCGGAAGGATTCTGGTGAGCGCCGTCGACATAAATCACGGTATCGCCGACTATCGACCCCGCATGGCCAAAAATCGCAGACCCCGGTATCGGGGTAGCTTCCTTCCACACGTCCTTCTCACTGTCGTATAGCTGAACGTTGCGCACGGCCTGAGTCTGCGACCAGCCGCTGATCGTATAGATATAGCGGTCGTGGTAAACACCGATCACCGAGTTATCCAGCGGCGTGGGCATATCGTTGCCGCGATACCAGACATTTCTCCCGGGAACCCAGACTTCCACGCTCTTAACCGATGTTTCGTCCCCTTTGGAGTCGAGGGTATAACCGCCCAGCAAGTAGACGAGATCTTTGACCGTCACGGCGGAGGCAGCCAGACGTCCGGCGGGTCCCGGGACGGGGCGTATCTCGGTCCACTTGCCGGTTTGTGCATCGAGTTCGAAAGCACGATTGATAATTGCGTCCCAGGTCTTTTTCTCGCCGATGCCCATGAATGAATAGATAAACAGATGCTTGTCGACCTTCGCGGCGGCCACCGCATTATTGGAGAGCGCCAGCGGGAGCGGATCCCATTTGTGCTCAGCTCCAGTCATCGCGAGGGCAAAGAGTATCAGGCAGACCAGCGCGAATGTGTTCTTCATTATGTTGTGGGAAGAGAATCCGCGGTGGGGGGACCCGGAACCGGTGCGGTTTCGACGACAGGGACTGCGGCGGCCGCAGCAACCACGTGGCGCTGGTACCAAACCACTTCGCTGGCGCGCTGCCAGAGACGCGTGCCAAGCCACCAAAGCAGCACAATTTCGAACACTGAAAAAGACAATCCCGAGCGCTGGCCGGAGATGCGCGTCCAGAGCCACATTCCGAGCAGCAAACCGAGCCATGCCAGAAAGCTGATCCGGAAATAGAGCCAGAACAGGGAACCGAAGTTGGACGACGTCAGCCTGAAAGATCGGGCCAGCGTGTGGCGCATCACACGTTCATCTTCGACCAGCGCGCGCACTTGGGCCATATCGAACCATAAGCGAACGCACATCATTACAAAGGTCGTCAGCAGCAGTGTAGCCAGACACATCCAATAGCCGGTCTTCTCTGGACCACCGTGGTCGAAAATTACCCTTCCCGACCAGGCCAGGAGTTCATAGCTTACGAACAATATTGGCGATATCACGATGGCCATGAAGATAAACAAGCGCGCATAGCGCCAGAAAAATGTGCCACAAGCTTCGAAGAACTGGCTGGTGGCGAGCTTGAAATCCGAGAGGTAGGTGGCGAGAATCCCACCAGTTAAAAATAAGGCAAATATAAGGAAGATGAAGATCGCCGAATTCGATTCTGACATGGCGGAACCGCGGGCCACGTCAGGATTACTGATCAGTTCGGAATAGGTTCCCAGGTCGAAGCCTTGGACCAGGCGTTGGGATTGCAGGCTGTGATCCGTGACTTGCGCCAGCCGAATCGAAAGGGGGCGAGTGCTCAGAGACGCGAGAACGAGATTTACGAAAAAAAACCACCACAGGATGCGCTGGCTCTTCCAGACGCGACGGGCGGCTTCCCGCAGGATTCCGGACTGTTCCGCCATTGTTGCCTCAGCTTTAAATTACCTTGCTGCGAGCGGGACGCCCGCAGGCCAGCCGGCAAGATGCCGGCGCTACAAACCCTATGCCAGCCACGCCGCCAGCTGCGAGAGGAATTGCACGAGCACCGTCCAGTACCTCGTGATTTTCCTGTTCGCACGACTGTCGGGCTGCGCGGCGTAGCTGTTGTTAAACGCGTCCTTGTCCAGGCGAACCATGTGCTCCGGGTCGATCTCGGCGGAGACCAGCTTGGCTTTCTTTTCGTAGGTGTAGCGTACCCAGCGGTCGCGGCCATCCCAGTGTTCGCGAACGTTCTCTCCGTCGTCGAACTTGATCAGCACGTCCACCGGAAAGATGAAGTCGCCCTTGCGATGCACCGTCACCATAGTTCGATAGGTTGTCTGTCCTTCCTTCTCACGGTTCTTCTCATACCAATCCAGGCGCTCGCAAGAGGCGCGTGCGATGTCGTAGTCCATCACGGCAGTTCCATGGACTGCCTGGTCGAAATACCAGCGCAGGTTTTGCCCGGAAACTTCCTCCACTGTCTTAAGAAAATCTTCCTTAGTCGGATGCGTGAAGCGATAGCGCAGGAAGTAGGTGTGAATGGCGCGCCGCATGGTGTCTTCGCCTACGACCTTCTCCAGAGTCAAAAGGACGGTGGCCGTCTTTCCATACGTGATTCCTCCGTAGGAACTGCTATCCATGTATTGGTAGGCAAAACGCGCCATGGGATCTTTGTCAGCGACGCCACGATATGAGTTGCGTTGCTGGGCATCATCGCCCTCGGTTATGCCCCACAGATCCAGCCCGGAGCGATCCGCGCCGAAGATGTCACTGAGAATCTTTACCTCCGTATAGCTGTTAATGCCTTCGTCGAGCCAGGCGTCCTCGAACTCGTTGGTAGCGACCATACCGTACCAGTACTGGTGGCCGAATTCATGTTCAGCGATTTCTTCCATCTCGTGCCAGCCTTTGGGCGTCCACCAAACCGTGTCACAGGTGATGAGGGTCGGATACTCCATGCCTCCGGCGAACAGAGCGTAGTGCGGCGGGTCCACTACCGTGATTTGCTTGTAGGGATACGGACCATACCAGCGGTCGAAGTGATCCATCGTCTGGCGAATAATGCGCAGGTGCCGTTCAACCTGATTCAGATGATCGGGTTGTATCAACAGGCGGATCGTCACCGGGCCCATACTGCCGTGGAAGGTTTCTGTGAAAACCCGGTATTGCGGCTCGATGGTCCAGGCAAAATCGTGGATATCCTCGCCGTGAAAAGCGACAGTCTTGGTCCCATCGGAATTATTCGTCGTTGACACTTCTACACCGCTGGCTCCAATCACTTCATTTTTCCGGACCGTAAGCCGAACATCGTAAGTTCCGAAATCAGCGAAGAATTCTGTGCTGGCATGGAACTGGTGGCAATTCCAGGCGCCCTGCCACCAGACACCGACTTTCGGAAACCACTGTGCGCCCATGATGAAGTCGGCCTTGTAACCAGTACGGGCGAGAACTTGTCCGAGCTGATCGTGAAACTTGATTTTGAACTGCACGGATTCGCCGGGCGGCACGGCCTTGGGCAGCTTGACCTCGAACACTGTGCGGTCGTCAGGGTTGCCATCGTCGGGAGAGATGAATCGGATTTGCGAGGTGAGATCACCCATGCCGGCAACTTCCAACGACTTGACTTCGCTGGACGCCCGGTATTTTTCCTTCCACTCGAAGGATGGGCGGTTTCTCCGCATCTCGGTCATGAACGTGGACTTCGGCTGAAAAGCGTTTTGATAAAGGTGGAAGGGGAATGTGTCCTGCGGTTTGCCGGTCAGGTTGCGGTAAGTAAGAATTTCGGCGCCGTCAATGGTGTGATGCTGCGTGTCTACGCGGGCTTCGATATCGTAAGCAACGACGCGTTCCGACAAGGGTTTCTCCGAGTTTGTGGCGCGCAGGGGAATAGAAGATTGAGCACTTGCGGAGAGCACGAGGCACAGTACAACTGAAACCGGCGACCAGCTAAGCATGAGTCAATTCTCCGCGACAGGCAAGAATGAAGCTTACACCGCCGGGCTGGACTTCGGGAAGTTCGGGCAGGAGTACCCAGGCGACACCAGTCGAGACCAGGTCTTGCGTCGGTATTCGAGGTACGCATCGCCGAATTTTTGTTCGAGGACCCGGGCTTCGCGGCGCGAGCCAGCGCTTGGATTGGCAGAATAATCAACAACACTATATATAAAAAGGGCTTTTGCAGAGCTATGACAACA
This sequence comes from Terriglobales bacterium, assembly GCA_035631655.1. GTDB lineage: Bacteria > Acidobacteriota > Terriglobia > Terriglobales > Acidobacteriaceae > Gp1-AA122. The sequence continues at coordinate 32,402 of DASQIH010000071.1, read as the reverse complement.
CCCAGGACCAGCAGGAAGCTGAATACGTACATTGGGTTCCGAATTCTCGAGTAGAGCCCTGTCGTGACTAATTGCTTGGCCTGTGGTTTCACGGAGAAAGATCGACCAAGCTGAAACCGAGCGATAAACAGGAGAATGAGAGAAGGTACCGCGACAATGAGGCCCGCCGTCCGTGCCCTATTCCACGGCCCTGTATAAAAAATGATGAATAGCAAGAGCGCAACCGCCGCTGCCAGCTGAATTGCGCGCAGAAATCGGAACTTGAAGTCCTCCATATTCGCGAAGTCTAATCCACCATTTTTTGTCTGGCGCGGTGGATGAAATCAGTGTATGCGGGAGTATGACCGGCGGCTCGCATGTCCGCGGCGATCTGGCCACGGTGATAGGCGGAATGCATTACCACGTGCATGAGGATGTCCTCGACCGAATTCCTCCAAGTTTCGCCTTTGCTGTTCTTGTAAGTGACAGCCCGGGAGAGGCGTTCCGGCGTCGACTGGTCCAGATAATTCGACCACATTGTGCGCAAGTGGCCTACGTGTTCTTCGCAAGCCGCCAGGTTTAGATCGCGCCAGACCGCGAACGATGACTTGCCTCCTTCGATTCGGAAGAACCATTCCGTTCCCAGCACGTGTTCCATCAGCTTGAGCGACCGCGGCGGCGGGCTCCCCGCTGCTTTGAACGAGGCAATGACTTCCCGGTTGGCCCATTCGTTGTATCTAAACAGGCGGCGAAGATGCTCGAGCATCATCATCTCCTTATTCTCTCCGAATCCAAAACCATAAACGCCCAAAACCAGTTCTCGCAAGCCCGTGCACTGCTCCGGCTTCGTTATACAATTTTCTCCGAACAACCGTAGGGAGCTCGAAACTCAATTTGTGGAGGCTGTTCCATGCTCATAATGCGAAATAGAATTCTGCTGCCTGCGCTACTCATGGGAATACTCTGCTTAGCGGGATGTCCAACCCGCACCTCGATCTCCGAAATAAATCGCGACCCCGGACATTTCCGCGGGAAGGAAGTGACCATTGCGGGACGCGTTTCGGACTCATTCGGAGCCCTGAGTACAGGAGTGTTTCAAATCGACGATGGCACCGGAACGATGTGGGTCTACAGCCAGAACTACGGCGTGCCCAGTAACGGAGCCAAAGTGGCGGTGACTGGCCGGCTTGAGCAGGGATTCAGTTTCGGCGGGCGCAATTTTGCCACCATCCTACGGGAAACTCAACCGCGACATTAATCTTCAGCTATTACAGATCTCAGCGAGGGTGAGAGAGTGCTCTCCGATAATCATCTGCCGTGGTCCGATAGCAGGGCAGCAGAGCGTTGCGATCGCTGGTTGTAGGCTCCGGCGGGGTGGCTGCAGACGGTGAGCTTCCAGGATTTTGGTCTGGCCAGGTCATCTGCAGCAGGCTTTCGTCGCAGCCCTCATCTCGCGTCACGCGAAGTTTATAAACCTTGCCATTACTGTTCTGGACGTACTCGGAAAGCCGCTTCTGATAAGGAAGGAATTCATAAACCAGCTTGATGAGCTGGAACTCACCTTTGCGGAGCCGTCTTTCTGCGAGGTAGACCTCATAGTTGGAAAAATAGGACTGGCCCGGCAAGGCCAACGCCATGCCAATCAGGCGCAGCGGCAAATCTTCGGTAGGCCGGGGCGCCTTCTCGACGGTGGGTGGCGGCTGCGGTGCGTTAGTAGGGGGGATATCCATAGGATCCATCGGCGGCAACGCAGCACCAGCCGCAGAGTTGCTTGCGCTCAAGGCAGGCGCAGGACCCATTGCGGCCGGCGATCCGGCAGCAGCGAGCGAGGCCATGTGCCCAGTTCCCATAGAATTACCCACTCCCTGAACCGAGGGCGGGGGCGGCACAATCGAACCGCCGCCAGAAACCAAGGCTCCCGCGCGTCCACTTCCGCCAGTGCCGCCCACCCCTGGGACTGACGGAGGCGGTGGCACAACTTGCGAGCCGGCGGTCATCGAACCCAAACGTCCAGGTTGGCCAAAGCCGCCCGCGGCTTGAGCTGACGGAGGCGGAGGCACAATCCCCGAACCTGCACCGGAGAGCGAACCTACCCGCCGAGCGCTGACGGCCCCGCCCATACCCTGAACCGAGGGAGCCGGTGGCACAATCCCCGAACCAGTGCCGGAGAGCGACCCAACCCGCCGAGCGCCAGCCGAATTCCCCGTGCCCTGAACCGACGGAGGCGGTGGCACAATTCCCGAGCCTGTGCCGGAGAGCGAGCTGATCCCTCGACCTCCCGTAATTCCGGCCGCGTTCCCCATTGAGGGAGGCGGCGGCACGATTCCCGTCCTGGTGCCAGTGAGCGAGCCGCCACGTCGATCGGCGAGAGTTGCGGAGTGTGTAAAGGACGGCGGAGGAGGCACGACCGAAGCGGCGGCGCCACCCACCGTTGAATCTGCCATTCCGGGGCCGCCGCGTCCCTCGTGCATGGGCAAGCCTGGAGGAGGGCTGACGACTTCGGAGCGGCCTACGTTCGTGTCTCCGAACTTGCGAATTGAGCCTTGCAACGTCGGGGGCGGGAGGATGACCCCTGTGCCAGGAGCGCTCATCGCGCGTCGCCCGGGGAGCGCCCCCACACCCGGTGGAGGAGCAACCGCAGAAGCTTGTGGCGGACCGAGCTGGCGGCCAGCAGCCTGGTACACATCGGGCGGCGGAGCCACGATGGAAGTCGGAGCTGCAGGCAGAGCAAATTGGGAGCGCGCGGTCGCGGACAGAGGCATCGCCGGAGCGGGCGAACTCGAGGCCATGAGGTTCGGTTGCCCCGACCCCGCCGCCTTGATGTCGGGTGGTGCGACGACGCTGTGCGCGGCCTCATGCGACACAGAGACCGGCTGGGAAGCGGCCTGGGATCGCGCCCCGTGCTTGGAGCGAACGCGAGGCGGACTGCTTCCTACTGCCGGGAAATACTCCGAGGGCTTGTAGTAGGTCACGTAGGACGTGCGGAAGCTACTCCGCTGCGGAAATGTTTGTAGCTTCGGCCCCTGGTTGAGACTCCAGACGGCCACGAACACTAGCACGTGCCAGAGCAGTGACTCGAAAAATGATCCCCAGGGCGCAGGGGAAGAAATGAAGACATCCTTCCAAAACGTAGCCGGTCTGGACGTAGTAGCGATGCGCGGCGCGGGCCGGAACAAAAGCGTGTCCAGCAGGTTACGGAAGAAGACGCGGTGGGCTGGCTCCAGTTCCAGCAATAGTTTGAGGCGGGGTTCAGCCTTCACATCAGTATTGCTTTCCGAACTCAAGAGGGCTGAGCCTTTGTTCATGGATTCACGCCAGAAGGGGAGAGAAAAAGTTCATTTATTATAGCCCAGACCGATGGTCCAGAGTTAGCGCTAATATCCGCACTATCCGCACTAGTATGCTGTCACACCTGGGCACTTGTTTTAACATTTTCATTCAGAATCTTAGGGTTAGGCGTGAATTTCCGAGCAGTTGGACTCAATGCTGCTCTGCCTGGGCACGGATCGGGAGCTTAAGCGAGACTAAACGAGGCAGGTAATGCGGGCGCCAGGCCTTCGGCATCCGGCGCCCGCCAAGGACTGGTAGAGTGCTAGGCTGCGCGCGCCACGGGCAGGCGCATCTCCTCTTCTTTCCGCTTGGGCCGGCGAGCAACCAACGGCAGGATCAGCGACACCGCCATCACTCCCGCGATCACGTAGATCGAGGTATTGAATTTCCCTGTCGCCTGGTGCAGGCGGGCGATCATCATGGGCGAAGGAATCGCGGCCGCACCCCAGGCCAGCAGGATGATGCCATAAATTCCGCCCATGTATTTCGGCCCAAAGAAATCAGCCGTGAACGAGGGCATGGTACCGAAACCGCCGCCGTAGCACAGCCCGATAATTGCAAAGGCGAGGCTGAACAGGGTCAAGTTGTGGATGCGGGGCAGAGAGAAAAACATCACGACTTGGATCAGGTAGAGCAGGAAGTAGACCCGCGCCCGTCCCAGGTGATCGGAGACCCACGCCCAGAAGACCCGGCCCAGGCCGTTGAAAATCGAAATCAGGCCCACCATGCTGGCGGCTGCGATGGCGGACATGCCTGCCATCTGTTGTGCCATCGGGGACGCCTGACTGATGATCATGATGCCAGCCGAGACGTTGAGAAACAGCATCGCCCACAGTAGCCAGAATTGCCAGGTACCCATGGCTTCCTGCACCGTGTAATCGTAGGTTGTGGCAGCCTTGGCAACGGCGGAACGCGGCTCCCAGCCAGCCGGTCTCCAGCCGGCAGGAGGATTCGCATAGAACTGAGCCGCTGCAACCACCAGGATCAAGTACACGATGCCCAAGGCGGCAAAGGTGTATGGCACATCGTGGCTGATGATCAGGCGCGCGGCAACCGGACTCATCACCAGAGCGCCGGCACCGTAGCCGCACACGGCAACGCCCGTCATCAAACCGCGGCGTTCCGGAAACCATTTGACCAGCGTGGCCACCGGACAGATGTAACCCATGCCCATGCCCAAACCGGTCAGTACGCCGTAGGCAAAGTACAGGCCGTTCAGGTTATGGTTGCGGGTGAATACTGCCGCGAGGATGTAACCGATGCCGTATACGAGACCGGCTACGGAGGCCACCAGGCGCGGGCCTTTGCGGTCCTGCCACAGGCCGCCCACGATCGTTCCCACTCCCAGGAAGAAGATAGCCAGCGTGAAGTTGAGCTGGACTTGAGTTTCGGACCAGTGTTCCGTGCGCATGAGCGGAATCTTGAAGACACTCCATCCGTACACGGCACCCAGGCAAATCTGCATGACCACTGCTGCGACTGCAATCCCCCACCGATTAGGCAGCCGTTCCGATGCCATAATTAGTTATCTCCTTTTGCGGCCGAGATCCGCCGCGACTGTTACCTTACGAAGCTAAGTAGTCCGTATTACCTATTGAACTGGCAACGACAGGCTGCAATCGTTCCTCACCGGAATAGACCAGGAAGCGCACACCGCGAAGGAAGCCGACCAGGGTCATTCCGGTTTCCCGTGCCAGCCGTACGGCCAGGCCGGAAGGCGCGGAAACCGACGCCAGGAGCGGCACGCCGGCCATCAACGCCTTCTGAATGATTTCAAAACCGCCACGACCGCTGACCATGAGCGCGCAATCGGCCAGAGGCAGCCTGCCTTCAAGCATCGCCCACCCTACAATCTTGTCCACTGCGTTGTGTCGTCCGACGTCCTCGCGCAAGGCAAGCAGGTGTCCGCTGGCGTTGAACAATCCGGCCGCATGCAGGCCACCAGTACGCTCAAAGATGCTTTGTGCCGCCTTGAGCTGTTCGGGAAATCTGCAGAGTACAGCAGGATCGAGAAAGAATTCCGGATTGGGCCGCCGAATGCCTTTGGCGCGGACAGCTTCGATGGAGGCCTTCCCGCAGATCCCGCAACTGGAAGTCGTGTAAAAGTTGCGCTGTACCTCTTCTTTCTCGAACGAGGTGTCTCTCAGCTCGACCTGCACGATGTTGCCGCTGGATTGATCGCTCTTCGTCTTGGCGTATTCCAGGGACCGCATTTGTTCCCGCTTTTGGATAAAGCCCTCGGTGAAAAGGAACCCGGCGGCCAGCTCCAAATCTTGCCCCGGAGTGCGCATCGTGACGCTGAGAGGGGTAATACCGAGACGAATTTCGAGAGGCTCTTCGGCAACGAGGTAATCTTGCGAGCGGCGTACCTGCCCGTCTCGCCACTCCGTGACCTGGGTCACGTCGATGCTGCGCGGTGGATGCCGCATTGGACTTCTCCTAGTCAGCAGCTGCCGACGCCGGCTCAGCCGCTAGACAACTTGCGCCAACTATTTCTACAACTGCGTTGTAATCCGGAACTCCGCTGGGATCTAGCCGGCCCGCAGGAATAATCACGTTCACCTCGGGCCAGTGCGCCTGCAGGCAGCCGGGCTTGATGCGGTCGATCTTGACGCGCCCGTGGAACTCACCCCGGTCATTACGCAGCGTAATAGTGTTTCCGTTACGCAGGCCAAGCCGCCCCGCGTCTTCCTCCGACATGATGATGTCGTCGCGCCTCGCGCCGGTGATAGGATCGTTCTCGTCCAGCAAGATGCTGTTGAACTGTTTCCCTCGGCGAGTAGCCAGCAGAAAACGTCCCGGAACGCGCTCCTCGGGAAGCGCGATAGCCGTAAAGTGCCCCTTGCCGTCGGGCGTCAGGAACTTGTCCGCGAGCAGGCGGCGCCCGCCGTACTGAAAGTTGTCACCCTTCTTGCGCATTTTTGCGATCCCTCGATAAGTGGGACAAACGCGATCAATCTCTTCACGAATGTCCTGCGTATCCTTGCCAAGGGAAGAGCCTTGGCCCGCGCTGGGAATCAAATTTTCGCGCGACCAGCACGGGGATCTCCCACTCGTCGAGTGCTTCGGCCGGACGGGGGCCAGGAATTTCCGGGCTGTAAATGATCCGGCGCTCGGTGCTGGTTTCCGTGCCGCCACCACGCTGTTCGTAGCGCGTGCGTGAAGGGAGAAGCACGACCGTTTCCTTGGGATCGACGAACATGGTCGGATTAGCGACGATGTCCTGGTGTACACGCAGCTCGATCCGGCTTAACGCGCGCTGCACCAGTTCGGGCTCCGGCAGAGTCTGCTTGAAGTTGCCGCCGGTCTGCCACAACGCGTCAATCTCGCCGCGCTCGGCGGCAAGAACCATGTGGGCCGCACTCAATCCTTTCCACGCCGGCGGCTCAAAGTCCCACATCTCAGGCGAAGCAAATTTCCCGGCATTTTCCTCGTTGGCCGGGAAGCCCATTACGTAGGCGCCGGGCATCCCACCCATTTCTGCACCGCCCTGTACGCCGCTGTGTCCGCGCACCGGCATTAATCCGGTGTGCGGCCGGCCAACGTTGCCGCGAGCCAGTTGCAGGTTTACGATAGCCCGCACGTTATCGCTGCCGTAAGCGTGCTGGGTGATCCCCATGCTCCACGTGATGATGGCGTGCCGTGCCTTGCCGAAGGTTTCGGCAAAACGGAACATGTCGGCACGAGTCAGGCCCGAACCGCGTTCCAGCACCTCCCAGGAGAAGCTCCGCGCCTTGGTTTCCACGTCGTCCCAGCCCACGGTGCGCGCCCGGATAAACTCGCGGTCCACCCAGCCGTTTTCAATCACATGCTTCAGCACACCGTAAAAGAAGGGGATGTCACCACCGGCGTGAATCTGGAAGAAATCATCGACGATCTTCGTGCCAAATAATGCGCTCTCGACTACGGAGGGCACCCAGTAACGCTCAAGTCCGGGCTCGAAATACGGATTGACCAGGAAAACCCTGGTACCGGCCTTCTTGGCATAGTGCAAATACTTGGTAGCGACCGGCTGATTGTTGGCGAGATTTGTGCCCACCAGAACGACCAGGTCAGCTCCTACCCAGTCGGAATAGGAGCAGGTCGTGGCAGCACAACCGACTGTGGAACTCAGCCCGGCGGTGGAGGGGGCATGACAAATGCGGGCGCTGGTATCCACGTGGTTGGTGCCAATGAAGCGCGCTACTTTCTGATGCGCGTAGTAAGCCTCATTGGTAAGCCCACGGGACGTCATGTACCAGCCAATCCGCTTGGGATCGATACGGCGCAAACCCTCGGCAATCAGGCTGGCGGCTTCGTCCCACGAGATGCGCCGAAAACCCTTGTCTCCCCGGCGGCGGATCATAGGCACCGACAACCGTCCCCGGTGACGCAATTCTTTCTCCGTCTTGTCCTGCAGCGGCCTGACATCCTCAAGCAGGTGGTAGTCCATGGCGGGCATGGTGTTCAGGCGCAGCAGTTCCAGGCGGACATTGCAGAGGTGGACACCCTTCATGGTCCAGTCATGTAAGCCGCTGGTGCCCAGAGAACAGCCATCGCAACACCCGTCGCGGAGAATACGCCACGCATAACCGAGGTTATCCCGGTTCTGAGTAACGCAGCGGAGAATGTCTTTATAGGCGTTGGGGTGCGCCTGGTTAACGCCATAGGGAATCAGGCTCACCCACTGTTTGGGATCCCAACCTTTGGACTTGGCTTCGGCATGGACATCAGGATTGAATTCCACTGTGCCCTCCGTACCCAGGCTACAGAGCGTTCCTGCTGATGCATGTTTGTTGGCGTGACAGATTCCAGCCCGTCGGGCTGCAGTCAAAAGACAGGACGATTTCCCAAAAACCGGAAACGAGGAATCCGCCCCACATAAACTGAATAGATCGTACCACGATTTAAGCTAACGTATCGTATCACGAGCTACATCTCTATCAAAGAGCGGATTTCAGCTGGATCCAGGGTTTTCGCCTGATTTCCTCACACCGCCTAACGGCACGAAAGGGGGATGCCCGACTTGCTCTGGAGCAATGAACCAAGCTGCCGAGTTCGCGTAGGGTGTCCGGTCGTGAAGTGGAAGCTCACGCCTAACGAATTCCTGGCCGCGATGTTCGCGATGATGTTTGCCGCGGCGAACCTCGTGCTGGCGCTTATCGTTTGGTGGCTGCCCAACTAGGCCCGGCGACCGGATATTTGCTCTTCACTTTGCTCGTTTTCTCCATCGGTTTCGAAAAATAGGAGGACAGTGTAGAATGGCGCCGGATTGGGGACTCCGGAAAAACGCAATCAGAGTTATGCGAGACACCTTCGCAGTAGTGTTCCTAATCTCGCTGGTCGCCGGTTCCTGTAGCGCTGCCGTTTGCGAAGGCAAGAATCACCCCGGAGTCACAGCGCTGTATCTGGCGGAATCCACCGGCAATAACAACGGCGCTAAGGAATGGGTCTCCGATTTCCGTGAACTGATCCAAAAGTCGGCCTCGTATTGCCTGGTCAATCAAGAAAAAACTGCGGTTCTTGTAGTCAGCATGCTGGGCCGGGATGCGGACGTCAACGGAATCAGCACGGCGATCAGCATCGCGGTGTACAGCGCGAAAGAAGGCACATTTCTTGACCACTGGTTGTACATCTCGCGGAAGGACTCGCTCCAGTCATCTGCCGAGAAGGCGGTAACCGCCCTGGAGAAAGAAGTGAGCGAGCTTAAGAAGCTGCGCCTGGTGAGGTGAGGTGAGGACCTTTGCCAAAGTCCTGATCGTCCTGTGCGGGTTGTTATTGGTCACGGCGCCCGGTTGGACCGTCTTCTTTGCGAGGAAATGGCGGGGCAAGATCGTGCTTGGCCTGGTTTTAGTCGGCTTGCTCTCCCTTGCAGCCCTGCTTCTCAGAAAGTAACCCGCTAATCGACGGTCTCGGTTGTCCGGCGCACGCTTCTGGTGTTCGCGCGGGCAATTTCTACAAGCGAATATCTGAGTTACCGTGTTGCTGTTTTGAGCTGGGTCGCAAGGACCTCGGACTCGGCTTTGACCCAATCGTCGAAGTCATACCCATGCACTCTGCCGCGTTGTTCATAAAGCTCATAGGCGCGGCTGCAAATTCGCCCCACATCGGCTTCGGTGTATTGCAGAGTTTCCGCCGTTGAGAAGGTAGGCTTTTCCATAGCGAGATCTCCTACTCGGTGATCGGACTTAACCGGTGCCCGGGTGATTGGCACCCCAGTATTTTCTCCAATAGACAAACACCAGAAACTAATCTTCGGGGGAAGCGCTTGGTTCGCTATCGGGGCCTTTTGTGCTCGGAAAGGACGCGTTAAACTAGCCCCTTTATAGCACAAGACGTTTGCCCCGGCTGTGGAGATCTGCGCCGTAACCAACAACATCGTGCGCAAAGTCAACATCTTATGAATGAATTCAACCGAGCCGGCGTACTTGCTCCGCTTAGCATTCTGCGGCCAATCCGGAAGGGCCGGTTCCTTCTACGGAAATGTCCGGCCCAGTGCCAGGTTGGGATTGACGCGCTCCCAGCATTGGTGCTTTATTTCAGCTGCGCGCTCCGCGTGCTCGTAGGATAGAGAGGGAGGGCCAAGTCCATGATCCGCGATGACATTTTGCACAATTTCCCGGACCTCTTCGGGACCAAGAAGGTGAATGGACGGGAAGTCAACGTCGAAGAGGCCATCTCCTCACTAACCCGAGAGCTGCGGCCCGAGATCGCTGCCGCCCTGACCGCGCGCCGCACGCTGCTAGAGTCTTCCGCACCGGTTCAGAAAAAATGTGCCTGGCCAAACTGGAAAGAGAAGTTTGAGGATCCAGTAAGCGGAGACTACCGGACCTTTGGTCAGATCGTCGAAGGCATGATCGATAACTTTCTCGGCCGCGACAGCCAATGGCGCTGGCGGCTCAATGACGAGGTGCCGATACCGAAAGATGCCCACCCATTGACGAATCCTGGCCTGGAGCTGACCGGGCCTTGGCATCCGCTGGACATGGCCTTCAACGCGTTGAACAGCCCCGCGCCCATGAATATGCCGGACTTCGAAGATGCTTCCCCGCCTCATTTCCGGCCCGATGGCACACCTCCGAATCAACCAGTGGGAATCTTTGCGGCTATGCAAAATGCCAAAGAGATTCTGGAAGGCCGCTGGACCGACCGTCCCTACGAAGTGGTGAAAAAGGGCAAGAAGCGTTCGTACAAAATCACGACGCCGCGTGCCAAGTGGCCAACCCGTTTCGCTCGGCCTCCCGGAATCCATGTCCTCTATCAGCACATAACGGTTGACGGGCAACCAGCGCCGGGTTTGATTCCCATCACCGTGCTCTGGGTGTTCAACAATTACGAGGCTCTGCGACACGCCGGCACGGGTGTGTATTTCTACATTCCGAAGATTCAGACGCCTGAGGAAGCCCTCATTCTGGAGAAACTCCTGACACGCGTGGAGGGCATGATCGGCGTCCAGCCGGGCACAATTAAGATCAAGGTACTCTACGAGGAAGGGAATGCGGGCCGGTTTCTGCCCGCGATTGCCTGGGTTTTGCGGCGCCGACTGCTGGGGACCAACGTCGGGCGCTGGGACTACCTGGGCAGCATCATCGAAATGTGGAAGGACGACCCGCACGGCGTCTTTCCCGACCCGCAGTCTATTGGCATGGCTTCCCCCAACATGATCGCGTATCAGCGATACAACGCGCTGATGATGCTGATGGCAGGGATGAAGAACGGCGAACTCAGCCAGGCAGCGCCCATCGGCGGGATGGCGGCCGTAATGATCTACCAGCCCGGCGATCCCTACGGTCGTTCGAGGTATAACGCTCTGGCACTGCGCGCCATGGTCATCGATAAGCTGCGGGAACGCTTGCTGGGTCTCATGTTTGTGCCTGATAAACCTCTGCCAGGAGGGCAACAACCTACGCTAGAAGAAATCCTTGCGGGCCGGGTGAAAGGACGACTCTACGACGCATACCGGCAAAGCTGGGTCGCCAGCCCAGAACCCGCATACGTGGCTGCCGGGAACGCGCCATTGCGTGCGCCGGCCAACCAACTCCAAGCCATTCTCGATGCACCAACACAGACAGAGAACACCAGCGGGAAGCCAGTGGCGACAGTTTCCAGCGGTCTCCTGCAAGCTGAGCGGCAGCTTCTGCATTCCCGCGGATTGTTGAATGCCCAAGGGAAGATCACGCCGTGGGTCATCAACCAGGACACGGTGAACACGCCAGAGAAAATCTTCACTCAGGAGCTCTGGGACTCCATCTACGGCGTGCCCAAAGGGGACGTCACCCTTGAACACATCCAGCACGCGTTTTACATGGCGGCAAACTACGGCTTCCAAATCCTGAACGGTAACTTCGCCGCCGCGATCGACGACTACGAACTTAAGCTGCGGTTCATGAATGATCTGGCCACGTACCGCATCGATGTTTCGTGGCTGTGGACCCTTGCCCATCACCAGGCTGTCATCACCAAGGACGGGTATCTGCAAAGGGCGGCACTGACGGAAGACGGAGTCGTGCTGGCAAAAAGTGCGGAACCAATTAAGGCTGGGACCCGCTTCACCAGGGAACTATTCAACAAGGTTTGGGAATACCACAACGAATGGACGGCGGAGTTTTTTGCCGAACTGGACCGGCGCGGCGATCCCGGCAGATTTGACCGCAGCAAGGCCCCAGTCATCATGGAACTCTTGAAACGACAGCTGCTTTCGCCCCGCTACATCCAGCACAGCGCCCGGGTGCTGTTCGTTGTGGCCGAAGCCAACCAGCAGCAGCGTGCGCAGATTCTGGATGCGATCTTCGACCTGTCGCGCGAGGAAATCGTCCGCCGCGTCCAGGCAGGCACACTGGGTCAGGCCGCCTTGGAAGCTCATGACTATGTCTTGGACATCTTTCCGGAGGTCGAAGGAGAGCAGTTTTCGACGGTGGCGGGAAAGACATCCGCCAGAAGGTAAGTTTTTGCACTTTCGGCTCGGATGTAACACATCCTATGGGAGTTGGCAGCTGGCCCCCGGCTGCCTCCGGACGTGGGTCGTGTGGAGGCGGGTCTTCGACCCGCCCCTTCACTGGCGCCCGTTAAGAAATTCGTTCTCAGGGTTTCCAGAGAAGGGGTAAAATTGCCCTAAGAGGCCGCTGTATGCGGTTGGGCGCCACCTTCATCGTCCCGGTGTTTCTGACCCTTTCGGCGTGGTCCCAGCTGACCTTTACCATCCCAGTCCAGGACAAGTCGGAAGCGGGTACTCCGCTCGAGATCTCCGGGACGATTTCCTTTACAGAGAGTATCTCGGCGAACTCGATTACGGCTGCGAGCGAGTATGAGGTCAAGGCGCGCAATATTTCAGAAAAAGAAATTGTGCTGCTGGTCGCGTCTTTTGAGGAGGCCGGTCCGCATGGCGGAAGCCGGCATCACATCCTGCAGTTCGACGATGCTTTTCGTGCCGGGATCGGTCCGGGTCAATCCTTCATACTGTCCCGAAGCGATCGAGCTTCGCCTTCCTTCTGCTGCATCAATCTCCTCAGCACAGCCGAGCAACCGAAAGCGGAGGTCCAGGTACGGTTTGTACAATTCAGTGATGGCTCCACCTTCGGTGACAAGGATGCCGCCAAGGATATTTTCGCTATCCAAACTGCGGTGTTGGACAGATTGCGCGCTCTTGACGCGACCCAGAACGATCAGGAGTTCCTGCAGATTCTCCGACAGAGAATGGAACCCGATGAAGCAGATAATTTCTTTGAAGCCATCCGCCGGACGCAGAAGGAAAAAGGTACTGCAGCCGCGCGCAGCAGGGTGCGCACAGGTTTGGTAAATTCCGAAAAACACCTGGCCCAGATAACCATCGAAGAGGCCGCGGACAAATAGATACACTCGTCGCTCCGATCTGCCAGTAGAACCCTGCGCGGCCCATTCGCTTTCCCTTCACTTCACAAACAGCCGTGACGAACATCACTGCGGTTTTGTCTAGCCGGCACAAAAATATGTGACGCCACTTAAGGAGGCATGATCCGCCGAAAAGGTTTCATTCGAGGAATCCCATGCCCGGCACTCAGACGAAAGTCGGCCCGGAGCAAAGCAGTTTGCAGGCCCCACGACACGGTCCCGGGGAGTGGCTTGCCCCGATCGCAGCCTTCCTCGCCATTGCCGCTCTGGTGCTTGCCTCGATCTGCATCGTGCTCGGCTTGAGAATCTGAACTCTTACAAACCGGCGTGGACATGGGTCTTTGACCCGTGTGGCGGGTCACAGACCCGCCTCCACACCTAGGCATCTCTTCTTTGTTCCAAACCGGGAAACGAAACCTACCCCGACGGGCCAATCTCACAGCTAGCCTTCCCACAAAAGCAGTAATCTGAATTTTAAGAGACCACAATGGAGGTGCTCCGATGACAGGCTGCCCGGATTGCGATTCCGTCAAAATGTTTTCGGCAGGAGCGGAAGGCGATGGAAAGTGTTCTGTCTGCCACGGCACTGGATCGGATGGATTCCTCGAGAGCGTCACGGAGGTGTTGGGAGGAGAGGAATCCCCATGCGACCAGTGCCAGGGCACTGGCATATGTCCCACGTGCGAGGGAACAGGCGTCATCGAGGAATTTGTCACGAGCGTGGCGGCGTAAGTCCTGAAATCCCCCGTCAGATTGGCCAAAGCGCGTGATGCCGGTCACAGATTTTCCCTAGGCCAGCGGTAATCTGACTATGAATGGCATCCGTCTGAAAGAATCAGAGTGTGCTTCGTGAATTGGGGACGCTATGAATCTCGCCACATGGTCTAGGTCCAACGTCGATTACACGCGGAAACTTGTCAATTCTGCCCTGGAGGGAGCACGATCCGGCGAAGAAGGATTTTTGGACGGAAAACCTTTAAAACTGTTTCTTAACCAATCAATTCGAAGCGCTCTAGCACCCGCAGCTATCGGAGCGTCCCTTGGTTTGTTGGGATGCTATCTGGGAAGCCGACGCAAATCGGCCCGCAGGACATCGGCCGGTTGCTTGCTCGGGTGCGCGATTGGGTTCGGTGTAGGCCTGGCCTGGGAGAGCCGCCATCTGCTGGCCAACGTGGCTTCGAGCGCTGCCAAGAAAGTCGACGCAGTCCGCGATGAACACTGGCTGGAAATGCATCCGATCGACTACGCCTAGGCTGGAATAGCTGGAGTTGACTCCAAAGCTCTGATCTTCAGAAATATTGGCGCCGGCGGCGGCGGAGCTGAGACTACAGTCCGCACAAAGTTGCCGGTCTGTTGCCACCAGCCCCGGAAGATCCATTTGTTCTTGTAACAAACCTGCAAGGAACGCCAAGCGTGGGATCCTGAATCGGAAAGACCAAAGTCCGCGACGCTAACACTGACCTCTCGAGTGTCGAGCCGGAGTCCTGCATGCAGCGCCTTCAGTGCGCTCTCCTTGGCACTCCAGAGCAGCGCCAGTAGCTGGGAGCGGGCTGCCGGGGCAAACTGCGCAACCCACTCTTGCTCTTCCGCCGTGAAATAGTCTGTCAGAAAGGAATCGCTGCGGGTCTCGATGAATTCCAGATCGCAGCCTAACTCAATCCCGGAGGGCGCGAGTGCGCAGATAGCCATACCGGCGCGGTGGCTAAGTGAAATGCACAAAGAGCTCGGCTCGTTATCGCAGAATACTTTTGGCACACCTGAGGCATCGGGCAGAATTTCTATTCGCCTGAGGCCTTCACGCCCCATCGACATGCCCGAATAAATGGCGGTTGCGAGCTTCGCCGTCCAGCGTCCCAAACGCCAATCGGCACGGCGTTTTGCAAAGCGCATCCCGTGCAGGAAGACTGCTTCATTCGTGCTTAGCCAGTCATCGGTCACCGGCATATCTTCTTCGGTTTGCTCTAGCCAATAAACATCCGTCATTCGTTACACCAGGACGGGTTGCGGCGAAAAAGCCGCTTGCAGTGCTTTCAACGGCTCGCCGCCTACGGCGTTGGGGATCGCGACCGTGCGGTATCCCACTAGTTGCACATACTGGTTTCCCGCAGTGTCGATAACTTCCGCATTAAAGCTTTCATGCTGCGGATCAGGGGTGACCACGGCGTACAAGCGGGCAGACGGATCCGGCGTCCGGCACAGGCAAACTCGATCAACATGCAGCGGCAGCCCAAACCGGCCTTGCACGCCCAACTCCCACAGACCGGCGGTTTGAAAGCAAAGCTCGATCAGACGCGGAGCCATAACCGTGGGCAACTCAAGCGGGTGATGATTTGCAGGCAAGCCCCCGGTCAGCTGACCAATGATCCGCTTTCCATCGAACCAGGCTCGCTCCACAACCTGGTACGCCGGCCCATGGAAGTAGACTCGGTAAATGTCTGCAGCTTCAACGGCCGCTTCAGCCGGTGTGCTCAGGGCGGCCACAGGCTCGGGTTTGGCGGGTTGTCTTGTTAACCGCACGCTTGCCGTGAAGTGAGTAGTTACCTGCGGCTCCGCTTGGTTGGGCAGTTCGCGGCGGCCAATCAGCCGGCAATCTGCCAGCAGACTGTCGCTCTTTGGACGAACCACCGCCCGAGTAATCACCGTGCGCGGCTCGCCTCTATAGAACTTGAAAGGCGCGAGGAAGTTCACGTCTTCGACCGCTTCCACGTGCCAGTCAGGAAGCAAGCACAGTGCGGCCTCCGCAAAAGCCTCTATTCCCATCACCCCTGGCAACACTGGTGTTCGGTCAATTTGGTGATCGTGCAGGAAGGGCTGAATTGTTGGATCCAGCGTGGTCTCGATGGTCAGCCCGTTGTGAATTCCGACAGCGGCGAGTTTGCCGATCATCGGGCCTTCTATGTGCTTCTCACGACTGGTCGTGTCCACCCCGCCCGTGGGATCCCATTCATGGAGCAGAACCCCAAGTCGCTGGCCAACGACGATTTCGCCTCGAGTCCCGCCACTGGTTAGTTCGCGGCGGATCAGCGGAATGCCGGCTTCGGGCGGCAACATGTCTATTCCGGCGACTTCCATCATCTTTGGAATGGAGCCGCGGGTGGCCATCCCAATGCCGCCCCACGCCGTCCAATCGATAGCAATGCCCCGGGTTGCCGGACGGGTTGTGCGAAAGCTGGATGTGATCTTGCAGAGCAGATCGTTAGCGGAGCTGTAGTCGGTCTGCCCTGCGTTGCCGAAGCGGCCGGCAATCGAGCTGAACACCACGGTCGCGCCCAAAGGCATGTCGCCGATGGCGTGCAGCAGATTGAACCAGCCGTCGCTCTTCACGTCGAAGACCAGATCGAATTCACGTGGGTCCTTGTCCGGCAGGAAGTGACTGCGCTCCATGCCGGCCGCGTGCAACAGCACATCAATGCGACCGCTGCGCCTCCTCACTTCTGCTATGACTCTGGCGACAGCTTCCGCATCGATGAGGTTGACGCTGAAATAGTGAGCTGTGCCGCCAGCCGCCCGCACCGCATCGATCGCACTTTGTGCGGCCTGCGCTCGCTCCAGGGCTGCCAACTCTTTTTCAACCAGCGCCGGGGTCGCACGCTCACCACGCGCCTGGATGCGCGCGAACAGTTCACGCTTCAGATTCTCTTTGTCGCTCGTGAAACGCTTGAGGTCGGGATTATTGGGATCTGGCTCGGGCACCACGTCGAGCAGATAGAATGTCCCACCCGAAGCGGCTGCCAAATCGGCTGTAATCGCGGACACGATGCTTCCTGCAGCGCCGGTAATCACAAAAACCGTGTTCTTATCGAGCATTAGACCGGGCTGACCGTCAGCCGCAGGCTGCTCCTCGAGACCGACAGTCCAGCGTAGTGAGTCCTGGTAACCGATCTCTACTGCCCCGGGATCGCGCAGAGTCTCCTCAATCAGGATCTGCGCGATGTCCTCTGCCTTACGTTCGGCTTCGAAGTCCACCGCCTTTACCAGAACGTCAGGACGCTCTCTCTTATATGTCTTGGTAAAGCCCGCCACGGCGCCTCCGAGCGGTGCAAGTGCTCCGGCTGAATCGTATCCATGCTGCCCACCAAGTCTGGTGGCGGACACCAGGAACGTGCCCGGCGCAGCGATCTGTTCGTAGAGGACCCGCATCGTGCCGTAAAGCGATTTAAGCCGCACACGCAAAGCTGCGTGCCAGCTAGCGTGATCCATCCCCCTGAGCTTTTCCTCGTGGTCGAGCGCAGGCAGCCAATAGAGGCCGTGCACCGATCCCGCGGTCAGCCACTTTTTCAGGCAATCGGACAGTGCTTCGGCATTGAGCGCGGCATCGATGCGAAGAACTTCTACGCACATTGCCTGCAGTCGCTGTGCCAGGGCATCTGCAATTCCAGCTTTGTCCGGCATGAGGATGACCCTTCGGTTCGGGCCCAGAGTCACTCCCGTCGGCTTGCATATAGCGAGCGGCGGGCGCAGGACAGGGATGGGGACTCGGCGTGGAATTCGATTGGCAGCGTCGAACGAGGCGAGCACAGGCCGTGCAACCGCCGGCTGAGCCGCTGCCGGAGCTTCTGTTGCGGTCGCGGGGGCCATAGCAAGCGCAACCTTTGAGCCCGCTTGCCGGTCGTGCGCAAACTTGATCACATGCGCCAGGGTCGGGAAATCGCGTAACTTGAGATTTTCGTCGCGCGGAATGCTATAGGCGGATCGTATCGCCGCGAACATCTCCGCTTGTTTGACGGTATCAATGCCGAGGTCCGCTTCCAGATCGAGATCCAGATCCAGCATGTCTTTGGGATAGCCGGTCTTCTCGGCCACGATCTCGAGCACTTTGTCCTTGATTTCGTCATCACTAGCCACTCGGGAAATCACGGGAGCTGCTGGAGGTGTGGGTGGCTGCTCGATTCGCGGCACCGGCGGAGTTGCGGCAAGCAGGTCGGGCCGCCCATCGTACACGAATCGGATCACATGCGCCAAAGTTGGGAAATCACGTAGCTTAAGATTTTCGTCGCGCGGAATACTGTAAGTCTCGCGGATCGCAGCAAACATTTCTGCCTGCTTAACCGTGTCGACGCCCAGGTCTGCTTCGAGGTCCAGATCAAGATCGAGCATGTCTTTCGGGTAGCCGGTCTTCTTCACCACCAAGTTGAGAATACGTTCTTTAACCGGATCGCCTTCCGTAGGGGAAATCGCCACGGGTTCCGGAACCACACGCCTGGTTTCTTGCTTTGCTTCCTTAGTGGGCGGTGCCGGAACTTGCACGGCCAGATCAGGCCGTCGCTCCACCACGAAGCGGATCACATGGGCCAAGGTGGGGAAATCCCGCAGCTTAAGATTCTCATCGCGCGGAATGTTGTAAATCTCACGAATGGCAGCGAACATTTCCGCTTGTTTAACCGTGTCGACCCCGAGGTCCGCCTCGAGATCGAGGTCCAAGTCCAACATGTCTTTCGGGTAGCCGGTTTTTTCTACGACAAGCGCGAGAATACCCTCCTTCACGGATTCGTCTGTCATTGCTGGTGTTTTGGGTTCCGGACTGGTGACTTTGATTTCTTGCTTTACCTCTTTCGTCTCTGAGACCGCAGCCTGCACAGCCAGATCTGGCCGCCGCTCATGCACGAAGCGAATCACGTGAGCGAGAGTGGGAAAGTCACGCAATTTGAGTTGGTCGTCACGGACGATGCCATACGCCTCGCGGATAGTCGCAAACACCTCCGCCTGCTTGACGGTGTCAACGCCCAGGTCTGCTTCTAGGTCCAGATCCAAGTCGAGCATGTCGACCGGGTACCCCGTCTTCTCCGCCACCAAGGCCAAAACGCGGTCTTTCACGGAATCACCGGCTGACTTCGACGCTACGGAAGGCGCCGGCTGAGCAACCGGAACTTCGATTTTCGCTTTGACGATCACCGGGACCGGCGGGGGCGGCGCCGGTTTCGCACTAACGACCGTAGGGGGCGGTATAGGCATAAGCACTTGCACAGTTGGAGCTGGCACAGCTGCCGCTCGGACCGGCTGCGCGGTTTCGACGATCCGCGCTCGAGCGCCTTTGTCCCGCACACGCAGCGTGCGGCGAACCACTTCGAGATCGGCGCCCTCATGACCTGCCATCCGGCTTAGCCATGAATTCCAGGCATTCTCATCGGCGATGCGATAGGCATAGCCCAGCGCGTTGGGACTGCGTCGGATGCCGTCTTTGGTCGGCACCCAATGCAGGAGGGTCATGCTGATCTGCGAGCCGAAGCCCGCGCCCAGCCGCAACGCGTATTCGACGGGATAGATGCCACCTTTGGACAGGTTCAGTGCACCCAACTCCGGGTCAATTTCCTTGAAATTCGCAACGGGCGGCACACATCCGGTCTCCAGCGCCTTCACAGCAAGAACGTCTTCGATGCCGGTTCCCATGGCATGCCCAGTGAACCCCTTGGTATTCGCGATAACGATCTGGTTCGCCGCTTCGCCGAAGACACCTCGCAGCGCAAAAATTTCCGCCGAGGCGCTGCCACCGCGCGCGGGCGTGTAGGTTTCGTGAGAGACAAAAACGGTTTGTGGCGCGATTTGGTGGCGCGAAATTCCGCGCGCTTCGGCCCGAGCCAGCAGGTCCTCCATCACCTGGCCGATATGCTCGACATCAAGACGCGTGCCGTGAAAAGCGCTGTTGGCTGTCACGGCGCTCATCACTTCGCAGATCGGCTGGATTCCCCGTTCGCGGGCGGCCTCAGCGCTCTCGACCACCATCGCCGCGGCACCCATGCCGACGATCATGCCGTGACGGCGTCGGTCGAAAGGAGTGGCGGCATCTTCGACGACGTCATCCGTTGCAGCCGCTCCGCTAGCCAGGAAGCCTGCGCCCATCCATTCCATCAAATTGTCGGAAGTCACATCGTCGGCTGACACGACGATCACGCGTCGGCACCGCCCAGCTCGGATCCAGTCCTCCGCCAGTGACACTGCTTGTGTCGTGCTTGCGCAGGCGGCGTTGACTTGCGTGTTGGGACCGCGCGCGCCAATGAATTCCGCGAACTGCGAGTGCCCCATCGACAAGACCCTGAACAAGAAGCGACGATCAAACACAAACGGCTCTTTCTCGATGGCACTGTGTAATTCTTCGATGCGGCGGTCCAGTTCCTGCACCAGCAGAGAATGGCCATTCGCTTCAGCCACCCGCATGCGCACGTTTTCCAGCGTGGACAGCTGTTCGCGGCGACCGCGGTCTGCATAGTAGTGCGACATGATCTCGGCGAAGGAGTCGCAACCCGGAAACGCGGAGGCAAAAATTACTCCCGTATCGTCCCGCAGAGCGTCTGGCAACACCCAACGATCGGGCAACTGTGTTCCTTTGCTGGTGGTCTTGTAGCGCATAACGAGCGGGATACCAGCGTCGCGCAACGCATCAATACCTGCTCCGATTGCGAGCTGAGTGACACGGTCAAGGGCGGCGAGACGCTCGGCGGAAACGCCAAATTCAGTTTCCAGATTGAAGGCACGTCCGCGACCGGCCAGCTTAATGACATCTGAGACATCATTAATGGTTTCAAAGGTAGGTCCACCGTTGTCGCTCTTCACCAGCCGCGTGATGTGTTTGTCGAGCATGGCGCGGCGAAGCTGGGCGGGAACGACGTCAATGAGCTGCTCGCCGCGCAAGAGGCGGCCGATGTTGTCGTCGTCGAAGATGTGCTCAGTTCCGGGAAGGCCCAGAGCGGCTCCGGTGATCACCACGGGGAGTTCGCTTGCAGCGTTCTGGCCCTTGTAGATTTGCCAACCACGTTCGAGAGCATCGGCGAACAGATGACCGAGCGCGACGTAGCGATCGGTGGTCAGCGGTGCCGGCGATATGGGAGCATCTGTTGCCTGAGACGCGACTGGCGCGGGTCTGATAATTTCTGCTTGCGAGAGGACAACCCGGCTCGAACTTGCCGTGATCGTCGCAGCCTCGCGGTCCGCTTTGGCTTCTCCGCGACCCAACCCCGCCGCGTAGAGCCCGCACAGCGCCTGATTAAACGACACGATATCCCCAAACTTCGGATGATTTGTGAAAAGTGAAACCACGCCCTCGCGGTTGCCGAGCACATCCTCGGCGAATCCCTGCAGCGCTTTCTTTGGGCCGACTTCAATAAACACACGAGCGCCTGCGGCATACAACGTGTGCAGGCCTTTCACGAATTGCACAGGTGAAGCGACTTGCCGCGCGAGGATATCCACCATCTGGGCCACGACGTCGGGTCCCATGGGATAAAACTCGCCGTTCACGTTCGCCACAATCGGAATCTGTGGCGTTCGCAGGCTCAGGCGTTGCAGGATCTGCCGCAGCGGCTCACTGGCGGGAGCCACAATTGAGGTGTGGAAAGCATGGCTGACCGGCAACGCCGATACTTCGTAGCCCTTTTTCAGGAACACTTCCATGGCTTGCTCGACGGGCTTGCTCGCGCCGCCAATGACTGACTGGTGCTCGCTATTGATGTTGGCGATCACCACGTAGCCGTCGACCGTTTTGATTATTTGCTCGACTTCCTCCAGCGGTGCAAAGACAGCGGCCATCCGGCCATTGTCCTGCACAGACACGCGGGTCATTCCGCGACCACGCGCGCTGACGGCTTCCAAGGCCTGCTCAAAAGGAAGGGCGCCGGCGGCGACCAGCGCTCCGTATTCACCCAGGCTATGTCCCATGGTGAAGTCAGGCTTGATGCCGTAAGCAGCTAAGAGCCGGGTCATGGCTAAGTCAATCGCCAGCACGGCCGGCTGGGTAATTTCGGTTTGGCGTAGATCTTCGTCGGCCTTGGCCACAGCGTTGGCGTCAGCTTCGTCTACGAAGATGAACTCGCTGAGCGGCTTGCCGAGTAGCGGAGTCATGACGCGGTCGGCTTCGGCAAAAGTTTGGGCCACAATCGGCTCAGCGGCGCGCAGCGGCCGGAGCATGTTTACGTACTGCGACCCTTGCCCCGTGTAAAGGAAAGCAACCTTGGGCGCAGGACCGTGACCGCGAAAGATTCCTTGTGCGCGTAGAGCCTTCCACATCGCCGGCTGATTTACCGCGAAGGCCTTCAGCGCGATTGCCGATTTGGCAGCCAGTTCGGCCGCATCTGCATAGTCGATCGCCAGGCGTTCCGAGGCGCGCAGAGCTGATTCAGCGGGTGCAGCCGGTGCGGGTGCGCGACCAGCCTGGGCATTCTCGTGTACGGAGCGCAGGCGCTCGACCAAAGCTGCTTCTGACGCAACGCCAATTACCAGCGCGCCGCGCAACGGTGCTTTATAAGAAGACGCAGAAGTGCGGGAAACATCTTTCACGCTCATACTCGCCTCATTCATCATGGTGGGTGAAATGTCACCGACCGCGATCGCTCGCTTGCCATTGCCAGTCAATTTGTGCGGGATGTACTCTTCGAGTACCACGTGAAAGTTGGTGCCGCCAAAGCCAAACGCGCTCGCGCCGGCTCGCCGCACCCCATCCGCTGGGACAGTCCACGGTTTCAGCTCGGTATTGACGTAAAGCGGGGAGTGAGCAAAGTCGATATCCGGATTGGGATGCTCGCAATGCACGCTGGGCGGCAGCACCTTGTCCCGAAGCGCCAGAGTGGTTTTCAACAACCCGGCAGCGCCAGCGGCGCCCTTGAGATGACCGATATTGGATTTGACCGAGCCCAACGCCACCGATCCGCAGGGGAGATGAAAACTGCTGAGCAGGTCAACCATGCTTTGCACTTCGACGACGTCGCCCACGCGCGTCGATGTGCCGTGCCCTTCAAAGTACGTCGCGGTGGAGGGCGATACGCCGGCATTCCGCCAGCCGCGCTCCAGACAAAAGTTTTGGCCAACCGGGTTAGGGGCGGTAATGCCCTTGCCTTTGCCGTCGCTCGACGCTCCGATGCCGCGCAGCACCGCGTAAATCTTGTCACCGTCTCGCTCCGCATCCGCCAGACGCTTGAGCAAAAAGATGACTGCGCCTTCGCCCATGACGAAGCCGTCAGCCCCTTCGGCGAAGGGGCGAGTACCCGTCGCCGAGAGCGCGCCAATCTTGCAGAACTTAACGAAGGTCGAGGCGCCCATGTTGCGGTCAATGCCTCCGGTGACCGCAATGTCAAAATCCTTCTCCACCAGCGCTTCCGCTGCCGAACTGATCGCCGCCATGGCCGAGGCGCACGCCGCGTCCACCACGTAATTGGGACCGTGAAAGTTGTAGATGTTCGCAATGCGGCCGGCAATGCAGTTGGCCAATTCGCCGGGCATGCTGTCTTCCGTAATTTCTGGAATGCGCTTGGTAATCCGCTCGTGCAATTCCCGGGTGATATCGCGGCGCATCGCGTCGGGAAGCACGGCGAAGCTGGCGCTTTGCTCCAGTTCGCGAGCGTACTCCGGGAAGTACACACGTAATGCGGTGATATAGTGTTTTTCCCCGGCCATGGCATTGCCCAGAATCACAGCCGTGCGCTCCAGGTCCAGCGGCCGCTTAGGATAGCCATAGTCCTCCAACGCTTCACGAGTGCTGGCGATGGCCCATTTTTGTGCCACATCCATGGCATCGACGACTCGCGGCGGAATCGGCAAGCGCCACTTCATCGGATCCCATACGTACTCGCGCACCCAGCCGCCGATCTTGGAATAAGTCTTATCCGGCACACTGGGATCAGGATCGTAGTACAGCGCCGGATCCCAACGTTCAGGCGCGACCTCGCTGATGCTGTAACGGCCGCTCTTCACGTTTTCCCAGAAAGCCGGGACGTTCGGCGCGTCGGGCAGAATGGCTCCCACCCCGACAATCGCGATCGCTCGATAAGCGGTGTTTTCCATGATGACGCTCCCGATAATTGGGACAGGCGGCTGGCCTGTGCAAGATAGCCGGACGTCTCAGGCTAGGCGGCGACTTTGGTGCGCTTGGCCGCGCGGTCGTAGAGGACGTCGGCTATGTAATCCATGTCTGAAAGTAGTCCCGCCTGAGCACGATGAATGGCGGGCAATCCTAAACCTGTTTCAAAGGCAATCATCTCCGCATCGCTGATGGCGCTGCTTCCGGCAATCCAATGCAAACCCTCTTCGGCGACCTTGAGCGCCGCTTCCCGCGCAAAGACTCGGGCCAGCGCGGCCAGTGCGGTTGCGTCGAAGCGTCGATTCGCTTTTTCGTTCAAACGGTCTTCCGATAAAAGCGCTGCACGGCGAGCCAGGCTCCCCGCACACTCGGCATACGCAATCAACTCTCCCAAGCGCAGCAGAATGTGTTGATGCCGGGTCAGGTGCGCGATCCGGGCCCTCTCCATTACCTCCGCCAATGCGTGCAGACTCAGCGCCGCAATGTCAGCACCCACGTTGGAGTGTTTGGCGTGCAAAGCTTCGAACTTTTTCGCTTCTTGGTGATAATGCTGGCCGCGAGTTTTCAAATGGAGTTGCCAGCGGTCGCGGCTGATGGTCATCTCCATGATTTCCGAGGTGCCTTCATAAATCGTGGTGATGCGCACATCACGCTTGATCTTCTCCACCATGTATTCGTGCGTGTAGCCATAGCCTCCGAACGCCTGAATACCGGCTTCTGCGGCCTGGTTTCCGGCTTCGCTCGCCATGTACTTCGCGATAGCGCCTTCGGTGTTCAGGCTTCCTTCGCCGCCCGCGTCAATGCGCTCGGCAGTTTCTTCAATGTAGGCGCGGCTGGCTTCCAGGCGAGCGACATGCGGAACAATCAGCTTGTGGGTGTATCCCTGCTTTTCTGAGAGCGGCGCTCCGGCCTGGATGCGCTTGGTGGAGTATGGAATCGCTCGATCGACTGCGGCCCAGCCGGCCCCCAACCCGAATGCTGCCACCATCAGACGCGTATAACCGAAAACTGCCTGTGCCTGGGTCAGCCCCTGGCCTTCCACGCCGCCGATGAGGCGGTCGGCGTCCACATAGACGTCATTGAACGCGAGCGCTGCCGTGTTACTCAGACGAATGCCGTGCTTTTCTTCGGGCTCGTCGTGGGTAAAGCCTTTCGCGCCCTTCTCGACGATGAACCAGCTCGGGCCGCCAGGCGCATTCGCCAAGACCGAGTAGGCATCGGCGACGCCACCGTTGCTGATCCATTGTTTGTTCCCATTGATTTTGTATCCAACCAGGCGGCCGTCCTGCATGACCCGCGCCGCGGTGGTTTTAAGATTTGGCAGATCGCTGCCCGCTTCCGGTTCGGTGGCGCCATAAGCGAACAAAATCCCCTCGTCGGCGATCCGACTCAGCCACTTCTTTTTTTGCTCGGGAGTCGCTCCAACCGTGATCGGGTCGCTGCCCAGGAATGTGGCCAGCACGGCTGTGGCGATGCCCAAGTCAATGCGCGCCATCTCTTCGCAGATGCAGTACACATCGAACGCTCCGCCGCCCATTCCACCGTACTCTTCCGGAACGAACAGCAGTTGAATCGCCAGCTGGTCGGGATTACACATGGTGCGAACGATGTCGACCGGGCATTCGTCCCGGGCATCGAGCTCCAACAGCTTCTCGTCCGGCAGTTGACCCTTGGCGAAGTCCTTAAGCGATTTCAAACTGAGTCTCAGCGTTTTCTTTGGAATCATGGCAGTGCCTCTATTTCACGAGAGCAGATTTCATTTCGCGAACCTTGTTGGTCAGTTCGGGCAAGAACTCCAGGATGTCGGCAACAATGCCGACATTTGCCACCTGAAATATCGGAGCCTTAGGGTTCTTATTGATGGCGATCAGAAAAGGATTGCCTTTAATTCCGGCGAGGTGCTGGAAAGCCCCACTGATGCCGCAGGCTATGTACACTTTGGGCTTGACAGTCTTGCCGGATGTTCCCACCTGCCGGGATTTTTCCATCCACTTGGCATCGACCACTGGCCGGGAACAGCTCACCACTGCGCCCATGGCTTCGGCCAGGTCCTCAACGATGCCCAGATTGTCCTTTTCCTGAATGCCGCGTCCGACCGAGACCAGGACCGGCTCTTTGCTGATGTCCACATCACCCGACTCGGCGATGACGGTCTCGAGATAGCGCCGTTTGGCTGTGAGTGCGCCGACATCAGAGGATTTGTCGATCACAGTGCCATTGACCGGTGCATTCTCCAACGGCTTGAACGCCCCCGGGCGGATATTGATCACCGCGCCCGAGGAGATGTCACAACGAACGTGAGTGCTAACTTGTCCGCCGAATTCCTGGCGAATGAGTTTGAGATACTGCCCCTCAACGCCTTCGATCCCCAGCACGTCGGAGACAAAAGCTGAATTCAACTTGATGGTTAGCCCGGGCGACAGGTCGATTCCGAAATGATCGTGTGGGACCAACAAAATGCTGTTAGGCGGCAGGACCTTGGCCAACGCTTGGCGTACTAGTTCCGCATTGGGATAGGCAAGAGCTTCATTGGCGATCTTCCATATCTCTCCGTAGGAAGTCCGCAGGCCAGCACAGACAGTATCAACATCCGATCCCGCAACAATAGCCACGGGAGAGACGGCGGCATCAATCTTCTTTGCGGCAGCTAGCAACTCGGCCGCAGAATCATCCGGCGTTCCGGCTCTGTGTACGATGTAGGCAAAAATTCTGGCCGTCATCTTAGTCCTCCTTTGGCTTTCACCAACTCCAGTACTTGTTCGATCACCTCTTCCCGGCTGCCCTGCAGCATCTCGGCGCCTTTGCCAAGCGCTGGCACGAAGTAGTCCATGCGTTTCACTTTGGCGGCAGACGCCCCAACTGCAGAGGCATCAAGGCCGAGTTCCTTCACGCCATAGGTAGGAATCGGAATCGAAGCCACTTGCCGGATACCGCGCATCCCGACATAACGCGGCTCATTAATTCCGGTTTGAATGGACAGTACGCAGGGCAGATCAATCTCACTTATTTCTTTGTTGCCGCCTTCGATTTCGCGGCTGATTTTCAGCTTTCCCCCTTCCAGGACTTCAATCGAATTCACCAGGGAAGCGAACGGATAATCGAGCATGGCAGCCAACATGCCGCCGACCTGCGCGCCACCGTCCTCGGCCTGGACGCCGGTCAAAATCAGGTCGTACTTTCGTTTTAGCGCGAATGCTTTGAGAATGCCGGCGATGCCCCGGCCATCGGATCCGTTGAACGCCTCGTCGGACAGCAGCACGCCGTGCTTGGCGCCCATGGCCATCTCGCGGCGCAGAACCTCTTCGTCATCCTCGCCACCAACCGTAACCACGGTAACGTTGCCGCCGACTCGGTCAACGATCTGAATGGCCTCTTCCACGGCGTAGTTATCCCATTCATTGATGGAATAGACGAGATCGTCACGCTCGATGTCGTTTCCAGCGCTGTTGAGCTGAATTTCATTTTCCGAAGTGTCGGGGGCTCTTCTGACACAAACCAGGATTTCCACGTTGAACCTCCAATTCGGGCGGTTACGCGATTTGTTGATCGACCAATTCCGCCAAATCGATGGCGGTCATCTTTCCTTCCATACCTGCCACTTTGATCGCATCTTCTATATTGGCCATGCAGAACGGGCAGGCAGTCACGATCACGTTGGCGCCAGCCTCTGCAGCCATCTGGACCCGCTTGACTCCCATCCGCTGGTCCTCTTTGGGCTCGTAGAACAACATCAGGCCGCCTCCGCCGCAGCAGAAGGAGCGATCCCGCGACCGGCTCATTTCCACTCTCTTCAAACCCGGAATGGCATCGAGCACATCGCGCGGGTCGTCATAGATGTGGTTATGCCGCCCGAGGTAACACGGGTCGTGGTAGGTGTAGACATTGTTCTCGTTGGCTGCGGGATGGAATTTGATTTTGCCGGTCTTTACTTCCCTGGCAATGACCTGGCTGATGTGCTCCACAAGCGGCACTTCCTTATAGTCGTGCTTGAGGGCATTGTAGGCGTGCGGATCGGCAGTAACGACGCGCTGAACTCCAGATGCCTTGATCGCCTCCACATTGTGGTCCCGGAGCGCGACGAAGAGCGTCTCTTCGCCGAAGCGCCGGACCTCATGCCCGCTATCTTTTTCTGTAGCGCCGAGGATTCCGAAATTCTCTCCAACACGACTAAGAATCCTCGCGGTGGCTCGCCCAATGGCCTGCATTCGGTCATCGTAGGAAGTGATGCTGTCGACGAAGTACAGGGTATCCGCGCCATTGCATCCGTCCAAGACCTTGACTTTGCAAGTCTGCTGGAAATCTTTGGCCTTTACCCAGTCGGCTTTCTTCTTTTCCATCTTGCCGTAGGGATTGCCGCGGTTCTCCAGAGCGTTCAGAGGCTTCTGCAAGGACTGGGGGACATTGCCGTCGTCGATCATCCCGCGTCGTAAGTCAACGATTTTGTCGATATACTCCACCAACAGCGGGCATTCCTCTTCGCAGGCGCCACAAGTCGTGCACGACCATATTTCGTCTTCGGAATAAATACTGCCGATTAATGCCTCGCTGTTGTTCGGGCGACGAAACATCGGATAGTGCCGGAAGGCGTAATCCCTGGCCTTGATGGTAAGGAACCTCGGCGACAACGGCCTGCCCACGGCATTCGACGGGCACTGGTCCGAGCAGCGCCCGCAGTCAGCGCAGGAGTAGAAATCCAGCATGTGCTTCCAGGTGAAGTCTTCGAATTTCTTCACGCCAAACGACTTCACCTGGTCCAGATGGTCATCTGTGACTCCCCATCGAACTGGCTTCAGGACTTCCCGGTCCAGCTTTGCGAAGTAGACGCTGAACAGGGAGGTTTCCACGTGGAACTGGATTCCGAACGGGCGATAACACAATAAGAAGAAGAAGGTCAGCTCATGCAGAAGATAAGCGCCGAGATGGACACGAACCAGGGTCGCGAACGAGGTCGAGGCAAGCGCACCCTTAACGATCCAGGGCAGGGACAGGAAGGCCACGAATTCGGGTAGTTGGCCTTGCTGCGCTTGAGCGGCGGCTTTACTCCCCGCAAACAGGCTATCCGCCACCATCAAGGTCGCAATCAGCACTAATAAGAAGATGGCGTCAGCCCCGTGGCTTTTGCCGAATCTTGCCGGCACCACATAACGTGCCGGCTTGAACACCAACCGGCGAACCATGGCGACAACCATGCAGAGGAAAACGACAGTAGCAGCGTAGTCTCTGACCACATCGTAGATATGCCCAGCCCCTCCCGATAATCCGGGCATCACGAAATTGTCGTCGACACCCACAATCAGTAACGAAAAGGCGCGAACTGCCAAGAGAATAAAACCCGCAAAGACAAGGATGTGAATAAAGCCCGCAGTTCGATACCGGGGATGTTTCCACTGCCCCAGCCAAAACTTCAGAACCTTCCCCAGCCGGGCCAACGGCTGATCAAAACGAAAGTCACGTTCAGCCCGAATGAGCGGCGTCATGCGTCTTGCAATGATGTAGACGAAGCACGCCAGACCGAGCAGGGGAATAATCGCGAACAGGATTCGCCCAGGGATAAGCCAGTAGGTCGCTTGTGCGGGCGAAGGCATGGCTTCCAGCATGACGCTCGACCTCTTTTATTTGTGATCGAGCTGGGCGGCGGTAGTAATCATTGGCGTTCTCTCTTACCAATGACGTTCAATTCTTGGCCAATTGTTGTTCGCGTTTCAGAACTAATGGTCAGCGAGTTCCTGGGTGCGACGCTGACCCTTGTTAAATGCTGAGAAGTTCTCGGCAGAAGCGCGCTGCCGCGAGTGAATTCTTGCGTGGCAGCCAGCAAAAACCCTGCCTAATTCAGGAGTATGCTTTGCAGCCAGTGAAGGGTCTGTGAGGCATATCACATTCGGGTGGTAACAATCCCGTTAGATCTTCCAGAATGGGAATCGCGCTTCTGTTCCTGTGGAAAAAACGCGGATTGATAGCGTAGCAACCCGCAATCACCAGCATGACGGACTTGCATCACTGCGCAACGCCATTGCCCATGCCTAGGCTGGGTCTAGCCCGAAGCTCTTCCCTTCGGGAGCCGTCCAGCCTGTAGGGCCGCGCACTGTGCTCCAAGTCGCGAGGCTTGTGTCAGCAACCGTGCTTCCGCCGTTACCGGTCAAGCGGACTCCCGCAGGCACGGAGGCCGCGCATGAGCACTACGGAAACTGCGCCCCAGCCGGTTCCGATCCCCCGTCAGAAGCCAGAACCACATTCCCGGGATATCGTTGCCGAACGCGAATCTCTCTCCCAACCAGCGGCCACCAAGATTTCCCCCACGCGCTCAGCAGAGGCGGGGATTCTTCCTGGCAAAGGGCCTAGCCTCAGTCCGGAACGGATTGCCTACCTGGACGGACTAATCCGTCAGGCCAAAACCGCCGCCGCCGTGTTTACGCAGTGTACCCAGGAGGATGTCGATCGGACAGTCAAAGCGATGGTGCTGGCTGGATTGCCACAAGCGCAATATCTGGCCCGCTTGGCAATTGAGGAAACCAGGCTCGGCGTGTTGGAAGACAAGGTCATTAAGAACATGGTGGCCATGGAGTTTGTCTACAACTACGTGAAGGATAAGCGCACGGTTGGCGCGATTCGCGAAGTTCCAGAACGAGGCCTGGTGGAGATCGCGGAACCGATCGGTGTTATCTTCTCCCTCCTGCCGATCACGAATCCCACCTCGACAGTTCTCTTCAAATGCATTATGGCCATCAAGACGCGGAACGCCGTCATTTTCAGTCCCCACCCCAACGCCTGGCGCTGCTGCTACGAGGCCGTAAAGATCATGTATGACGGGGCCGTGAAGCATGGCGCGCCGGAAGGCGTCTTCAACTGCCTGGAATCGCACACCCTCGAAGACAATGCCTACCTGATGCATCACAAAGACATCGGTTTGATCGACGCCACGGGAGGACCCGCCGCGGTCAAAGCGGCCTATAGCTCCGGCAAACCTGCCTTGGGCGTCGGACCGGGCAACACGCCTGTCTATCTGGAAAAAACGGCCGATGTGGACATGGCAATCGTAGACATCATCACTTCCAAAACGTTCGACAACGGAACCATCTGCGCTTCAGAGCAGACGGTCGTGATCGATGATGAGATTTATGACGTGGTGCTGAACAAATTTGCCGATCTGGGTGCGCACGTCTGCAATGAGAAAGAAGCAGAACTGCTGGGACGAACGGTTATCGACCCGAAAACGGGATTCATGCAGCCTATGGCTGTTGGCCAGAAAGCCACCGACATCGCCCGCGTGGTCGGTTTATCTGTCAAGCCGAACACTAAGCTCCTGATTGCCCCGATTCATGGGGTCGGCCGCGAACATCCTTTGTCAGTCGAAAAACTGTTCCCCCTTCTCTCGGTCTATCGAGCGAGAACTGTAGACGAGGCGCTCAAGGTGTGTGTGGATGTGAATCATGCCGGCGGGCTTGGACATACGGCAGTGGTCTTCTCGCGCAACGATGAGGTCATCCGAAAGTTCGGTGAGGTGATCAACGCGGGACGGATCATTGTGAATTCGCCCGGCTCGATCGGAGCGCTGGGTGGCGTTTACAACGATATGGTGCCCACCTTCTCCTTCGGATGCGGGACCGGCGGCGGCAACAGCACGACCGACAACGTCAACGTATATCACTACCTGAACATCAAGCGCGTGGCCCATCGCTCACCGCCCCACATGTGGTTCCGTGTTCCCAATCAGATTTACTTCAACCGGAATGCGGTCGAGAACCTGCACGATTTCCCCTCTCGCTCGACCATCATCGTGACCAATCCCCCTTTGGAGCAAATCGGGCACGTAGACATTGTCCGCCGGTGCCTGCCTCCGGAAACTCGCGTCCACGTCTCGGTTATTCCTGATGCGGAACCAGAGGCCAAGGTGGTCATGCAGGGGGTGGAGACGCTCAATTTCTATAAAGCAGACCAGATCATCGCACTGGGTGGTGGCTCCGTGATTGATGCAGCGAAGATCATGAAGCTCAAGTATGAATCGCCGGACGCCAACTTAGAAGAACTGGCCGCGCCATTCCTGGACCTCCGCAAGCGCGTGGTCGAGTTCCCGAGCGAAAAAGCCAAACGAGCTCGCTTAATCGCCATCTCCACCACTAGCGGAACAGGGAGCGAAGTAACTCCGTTCGCGGTTCTGTTCGACAAGGAACGCGGGCGCAAGGTGACATTGGCCGATTACTCGCTTGCGCCGGATGTGGCCATCGTCGATCCCCAGTTCGTCATGTCCATGCCCAAAGGCCTTACCGCCGACACGGGCGTGGACTGCTTGACCCACGGCCTGGAAGCCTGGGTCTCAATTTTTGCCTCGCCGTACACCGACTCGAATGCGATGCAGGCAATTCAATTGGCATTCAAGTATCTGCCCATCGCTTATGAACACCCCGGCGATGAAGAGGCGCGCACCATGATGCACAATGCCGCCTGCATAGCGGCAATGGCCTTTTCC
>DASQIH010000070.1:0-12205 GCA_035631655.1 Terriglobales bacterium | reverse complement strand
CCTGCAATTCAGACACTGTGGATGGGAACGCGGCCGAGAGCGGCCTAGGCGGGTGCTAGAGGAAGCGAGGGACGGATTCTGGTAAGACCTCATCTGCCTCGGCGTGTGGGGCTAGGTGCGTGCTCTGTAGGCAGGCCAGAGCAACGAGTTCTGCTCAGTCGAAACAAACGACCGCAGGCTGCGTTGTCAACAAGTGGTCCGAAAGATTCTCGGATGCAGTAGGTTGGGATCCTGCTTTAAATTAGGTTGGGATCCTGCTTTAAATAAGGCTAGGGGGGACGCGCGTGATCGAGCTGATGGGTGAGGCCGCGACGCAGCCGTCGGGTCTTGGCCAGGATTTTTTGGCGCGCCGGTTCTTGGAGGGTCAGCAACAACTCTTGATATTCCAGCGGGCTCAGTCGTGCCACGTAGCCTTGGTAAAAGATCAGGATCACGGTCAGGGTTGGCCGTAATTGCGCCAAGGCACGAGGATGGGTTCTGCGATTCAACTCGGGGCGGCGGATGCGTTGCCAGTACCATTGCAGCAAGCTGTACACCAGCAAGGTAAACACCACCTGATTCGCCACCAGGGAAAAGCTTCGCGAGGTGAAGTGGGCCAAATCGGTGCGTTTTTCGAACGCTCGCCAACTAGCAAACTGGGAAGTCTGCTGTGATAAAAACGTGATAGTTCTATGCTCAGAACGCGTCCATTTCGATCAGAACGCAGCAAATCGTCCCATTTGTAAGTCGCTGACGAATCAATTAGACCGAAGTTCCAGGTGAGTTTAGACAAAGCTGTAGGTCACACGCTGGCTAAGTCCGAAAGCAAAGTGGCGAAACTCTGTACTGGTAATCCGTCTGCCGTCTCATGTGTGAGTTTCTTGGCTTGTGCGGATGGCGAACTGCTGGCAGCGAGAATCGGATCTCGTCGCTGCCGCTCTTTCGGTAGTTCCTCGTCTTCAAACAGCAGAGGTGCCCACACGCGCCGCAAGTGCCACTCCACGTAGTAGGCCAACATACATAGGAAAATATGCGCTCGCACGCGCTCCTCCGTCCGGTGGCGAATGGGACGAATTAAAAGATCCAGCCCTTTCAAACTGCGAAAGGCACGCTCCACCTGCGCCAGACTCTTGTAGCCGCGCACGGTATCGGCTGCCGATAACTGCTCCGCCGATTCGCTGGTGCGAATCACATATATCCCGTCCAGCTTCGCTTCCTGCTCAATCGTCTCCACCCGCCGCGACCAGCTCAATTTCCCATCCTCGATCTTGTGCTCGAAGTGCTTACCCATCTTGTAATGCCCCAGCACCTTGCCCACCTTCAAGGCGATCTCGGTGGCCGGCAATGGCGGCGTTGATAGCGCCCTTTCCGTCTGTAACATCCTCCACGGTCAGGACTCAGAGTGGATTGCTACTCCCAGCGGACTTTGCGCGGGGCTTGGCTGGGCAACTTTGGCCCGAGCCGCTTCAGTGGGTTCACGACGTTTACCCGACAAGTCCTTGCAGGTTTTGACTCTGCTCCTCGAACACCCTGGGAAGGTCGTGACCCGAGAGGAAATGCGACGACGGCTCTGGCCGGCTGATGTTTTTGTCGACTTTGACAACCTCAACACTATCATCGCGCGGGTGCGCCAGGGTTCGGAGGGGTCTGCAGGACCGCCAACTGCACCCCTCATCAGAAGTGCGGCATAATGTACTCGCTCAATTTCAAGGCCTGGGCGCTCATCTTCGGCTTGATTTGGAATCGCCCGCAGTCTGCTAACTCACGCCGCTGCTTGAGAGCGGCAACGGGGGATCCTTCGATAAGCTGAGCAAGGTACCTGTCGCCGCTGTCACCTATATCTGTCCCTACCGAAAACTCGATCTCAGTAAAAGAAAAGTAAAGGAAAGTAGCTGCGGAAAGCGCATCACTCGGTTTGCAGGTCCGTGATGGCTTCGCCGCCGCGAAAACAGCAACGTGCCAGCTTCTCGGGCTGATTGGTTCGGCTCCAGGAAAACGTCAGGGTATCCCACTGGCTCGCGGGACTCCCTGACGTTTCGCAGGTCGAGTCGCCACCTGCTGCAAATTGACGCCCCGAAAGATCGACTGTTTTATACTTTACTTCGACGCAAGTACCGCGACCGAGTCAGGCCGACCACTGCTCGCCACTTCCATTTCCAACGGCGTCCTCGGCAACTCGCACCCACGACGTTCACCTCGCACCCAGATCTGGGAGAGGAAGTAACGGTTGCCATACCGATTGAACACCAGCTTGCTGCTCGTCGGAGCTGCAAGTGTCTCAACTCCGTGAGGAATTACAAAAGCCTTGCTGGAACCAATGCCCGCGATCAGCAGAAGAGTACCGGCATCGCCCATAGCTGTGATGGTGTATTCACCTGCGGGTAGACTCCTGCTTCCTGCGGTGAAGTCGAAAGGAATGTTGGCCTTTACCGGGATTTGCGCCTGAACCGATCCCGCTGCGAGCAGAACAACCATTGCGAGCAGAGGGAACAAATGTTGCTTTTTCATAACTCCTCCTTCGTTGAGGCGATGCCTGCATCGAGGACGTTCCCCCTCTCACGCTTTCCACGTCTCGAAACAGCTGGGCGTCAGGTGCTATGACCTTTGCCTACGGAGGAAGCAGCAGCTGCGATGCCAAAGTGCGGGACGTAATTCGGCGATCTCGTTCTGTCCAGCTAAGGCATTGACACGCTGTCTGGGAGAAGAACAATCTTGATTGGGTATCTGTTGAAAGATACTGGAGTCTTCGTCTACTGCGGCTATCCGTTCGGAGATGCCATCACCGATGAGATAGCAAACAGCTGCGTGGAGATCATCTTCGTCAAGACTCGGGGGATGTTGAGTACACAGAAGGATTCTGAAGCGTTTTAAAAATTTTCTACTCTGCCTTATTTTCTAACCTGTCGCTCGTCAAAATTGTTTCCGGCTCTGAAATCAACGGCTTGCACACTTTCCTCAATCGGTCGATCTGCCATGAGTCTCCTCGACGTGGCAGTTTTTCCGGCTCTGGATAGGAGCCCCGTTGGCGTCTTCTGTTCACGACAGGCTTTGCTCCCGGAGAATCTATTCCTTCGGCAGCAACTCACGG
Source organism: Terriglobales bacterium (assembly GCA_035631655.1). Lineage (GTDB taxonomy): Bacteria > Acidobacteriota > Terriglobia > Terriglobales > Acidobacteriaceae > Gp1-AA122. The sequence continues at coordinate 9,138 of DASQIH010000070.1, read as the reverse complement.
TCTTCCAGCGCTGGCATCCTCGACAACGAAACCACACCCGCCAGGGCTGCTAGAGCGGCCTTTTTCTTCTCCCCGGAAGTAATAGCTCTTTCGTTAGTTGCCTCCGTCATGAGTCGCCGTACAATCCATTACAAGAAGTTTGTGGGGATGTTTCAAACTGTCAAATGCGCCGTGTTCTCCGTGCTCTTGATAGCCATGGCTAAGAACGCCCTGGCTCAGGACCAGTATCGTGTTGTGTCACTTGAAAGTCCAGGAATCATCACTGGGACGATCAAGTGGTCCGGCCCGATGCCCCGCTCGCTCAGTCTTCCCATCACCAAGGACAAGGAGATTTGCGATCCTGAATCACGCAAGATGCGAGACTTGGAGCGGCTAATTGTAGGTCCAAACGGTGGGGTCGCAAATACCGTCGTATTCCTGAAGCACATCTCTGCAGGCAAGGCGTTCAGCTTCCCCGAAACTCGACGCTTTCTTGACCAGCAGCATTGCCGCTACGAGCCCCACATCCTGCTGGTGCCCCAGGATGCCGTGCTTCAGATGAAGAGTTCCGACGCCACTCTCCACACAGTCCACATGGATGGCGCTGCCACGTTCAATCTGCCCTTTCCGTTCGTCGACCAGGTCACGTCCCGCACCATGCACTCCGCGGGCCTGGTCAACCTGAGATGCAACGGAGGGCACATTTGGATGAATGCGGAGATGTTAGTGGCGCCTCATCCTTATTATGCCGTGACCGACGAGAGCGGAAGCTTCGAACTGACCAACGTTCCTCCAGGTGAATACGAGATCGTCGCCTGGCACGAAGGCTGGGGTGTCGTAGGAAGAGAGGCAGCGATTGATGTTCTCACCCAACGGAGGATCGTGCGGCCGGTCTTCACCGAACCGAGGACTTGGGCGAAAAAGGCCTCCGTGGGCAAAAGTGAAACAGTGGTACTCACCTTCGTTCTTGCCGACAAGTAGCTACTTCTCTGTCCGCGCCCTGGTCTTTCGGCAGAGCTCTTCCAGCCAGCGCAGGACCTGGTGTTTCGAGAACCAGAAGTGACCGCTTCACCTCATATCCATGTACTCACGTTCCTGCTCTTGCACGGAGCATCTTGAGGATTGCCTCTCTTACCGAAGGTTCCTCTTTCGTCCTCGTGATTTGTGTTCCTAAGGGATTGCTTTCGACCACGTCGAAATAACCTTCTTCGACATGGTGACGACCGCAGCTGGGAACCGGACAGACGTGCCCACAAATCTTGCCACCGGGGTATGCGAGCGAGAATGGGATCATTTGCACGCTCTTGTGCCTGTCACAGGAGGGGTTTGTCATGGGGGAGTTCCTCCTGCGCGCACTCTATGTCGCTTGCATACTCAGGTCAAGCGCATAGTGCGGACGACGTCATCGACATCTTGCGGATGCGCGGCAAACGGGCTTGGCATTTTTGCTGTTCTCGCCCACTTCGGGGAGCATCATGCGTGGCTGGTTTGGCGGAGGCGCCATACCCAGCGAGGCGGATACCCCGAGCGGGATTTTGCCTTGAAGGTGGGTCACTCTTTTCGCTGACGCGCAATGCTCCAAATCTTGGGCTCAGCGGCGATCCCCGAAGTCAGCCGAACTTGCAACAGCGGCCGAAAGTATCGGACCTTCTGCTAAATGTACCTGTTTCGCGTTGCCTGAGCAGGCGTTTCATACCCCTGCGCGGTTCCAAACGCGGGGTTGAGCCTAACCTTTCGGATACAGCTTGTCTTGTTGGATACAGTTGGTTCATCTGTTTCCCTGCTTCCAACTGAAGCCACGGGACAGCACGGGAATCATTGATTAGGACTAGGATCGCACGCGTTTTGCCGTCCACGCGTTGAAAACAGACCACTTCGATGCACCGAGTCACCTATCTAGCATGATTGCGACGAGCATGGGATCTCGAATCACGACGTGTCTTTCTGCTTGGCACAGTTATTGCTCCTACTGCCAAGCGAAGTAGGAGGAAACCATGGTCACCCAAGCGATCCCAATTGAGCGACGGCAGCACCCGAGGGAAGGCATTCTGGGGCAGTTGGAAAACATCACCTACGGTGTGTTGCGTAAGTACGGCATCCTTGGTGAGGCCCGTCGGGAGGCCGTGATGAGTAGAACGCCTCAAGAGGCACGGGAGCAACCCAGAACGACAACCAAGCGCCCGTCGAACTGGCCGGGTTTCCGGTTGCTTCAGAGACTCCTTGCAGCGCGCAGGAGAACCGGGGACAACAGCAGGCTCAGGAAGAAGGGTACGACCATGTCGGCCAATCTGGTGATTGTGGTCAACAATCCGCAACCGAGGCGCGAACCATGCTACCCGGGTACGTGGCTGCTCTACAGGCGTGGGCGTGATCCGATTGAGGTGCATGTGGCACATGAGCGCTCTGACAAAGCTCATGTACTGGACAAGGGTGCAGCGTGAACAGTTTTGCTCTCTGGTTTGACATATGCGCCTTGGGCTTGCATCGGCAAGAGTTGCCATCACAGCAGCAACTGCTGCCTCATCAGCTACGGGTTATCCCGGTAAGGTGCACAGAACTCGCAGAGATGTGCCCGACGATAGCTCTATGGCAGCAATACAAGCCGGATGTTTCGCAGAAACCCGATTGCAAACTAGTTCGCGAGCCGAGACAAGGAAACCAATATGGATAATGACAGCACCGTGAATGTCCGAGAGCGAAAGACACTGTACGGTCTTCCATGTGCCGAATGCAAGACCTACTACTCTACCAACCTAAAGGCGTGTCCGATATGCAATTGCCGGGAGCGGGTTCCCTCTCGCCTGGCTGGCCCTCTGAAATTAGAACAACCCAGAAGTCTGGAGCCTGATTAGTTCAGGCGAGTAAATAAGGATGAGGATGAGGATCAGGCTCTTTTACAAAGCCGGCGCTCAAGAACCATTAGTTTGGGCCATCCCTTCTCGAACGAACTACAATCTCGACGTTGCGCTCCCGGTTAACGGGGACGGTTTCATTTAAGTCCAGTCTCCCCCAGTGGCGCGAGTTTGTGCTCCCCATCCAGGGTCGAGCAATGGAGTTGGGTGCCGTCCAGCCAGTAGTCGGCCGCCACGTAGCCTGTGTTGTCCTTGAGAAGCAGAACCGTGAGGTGCCGCCGAGACAGAGGCTCACCGAAGGAGCTGGACCCTACAAGCGGTATAGCGGGAACTGCTGATCTCTCCTCCGATCCGGTCTTGTCATCGGGCCACAGTCGAAAAGAGTGCGTGCCTTGGCTGCTTGCACTGAATGTCCTAGCCGACGGGGTCAACGATGACGTTATCGAGGCGACGGTTCCTGGAATGTTCACATCCTCCATCAGTCGCAAAGTGATGGGGACTTCACCCTTGAACATTGGACGCGGCCCGATCTAGCAGTCGTCCAATAATTGCATGAACTCATCTGGGGAGAGGAGGAGCTTGCGAAGGTACTCGTGCAACATGGTTTTGCGCACGTTTTGTCCAGGATGGGGCTCTCGGAATGAAACAACATTCGGGTTGCGTGTCGGGTTAACGAACGATCTTGCCGAACCTGGCTTTCCCTTTTGCGCGGTGTAGCCGAGTTTGCGGAGGACACGGACAAAATGTCTCCAGGGCACCTGAGTGGGTAGTCCGGCCATCAGTTGGACTTTAAGACACCCACCGAATGCAATGCAAACAAACGCTGCTTTTACGAGCTGGTGGAAGGCGCCAGGGGCAGAGATTCATCGCCCTTATGCCGCTGCTTTGGGTGCAAGCGGCATTAGCCGCAGCCTCAAAGAAACTGAACACCCGGCTCATGGCTAAGGTGCAGGTGACCGCCACGCCGCGACCGAGAGGCCCGGAACCTGGATCAGAGGGGAGGGCGTCAGGTGTGCAGGACCCGATGAGATCTGGGCTCCAGGTGTTTCGGAGAGGAAACACGACCGCGCTATTAGCCGCCGTCGAGCGCGATCTCACCGAATATAGTCCACTGTTCGCTGTTCCCCAGCCGGGACGGGTGGATCTAGGAAACCATTCTCTTACGTCTCGCGCAACCAGCAGCGAATGTCTGCCGGCCGCAAGCAATTTCGGCCGCTGCTCGCATGTCTTGTCAACGCCACTTTTACTGGGGTCCTTTTCGGGAGCGCTGCACTCCAGTTTTACCCCCTCAAGGAATCGTCCAAGGAAGATTTCTCTAACCGGCCGCCACTCGGCCACACATCCGGAAATGCACATCATGCCCTAGCTCCCGGCACTGCTGACGTGGTATTGCCGCTCTCCGCCAGTCCGACCGGTGGGACCGTAGCGCTGCAGACGAGCACAAGCGCGCTGGCACGAACCTTCCTTATGCCTATGAATGTCGAGCGCGCGTACCTGGACGTGATTGCACAAAGCCAGGCCAACGACGAATTCTGGTACACCTGCGTCCCCGACCAAGATGCAACAAACTTGCAGAGCTGCGGGGGCACGGCCTTCCGTGAAACCGAGGTCAGCATTGACGGGCAGCCCGCCGGCGTGGCCTCGGTTTAGCCCTGGATTTACACCGGCGGCATTGATCCCTTTTTGTGGCGTCCCATCCCCGGCGTGCAGACGCTAAATATTGTTCCTTATCGCGTGGATCTTACGCCCTTCGCGGGCGTGCTTAGCGACGGGCTGCCGCACACGGTGGCGGTCAGTGTCTTCAACGCCAATCACAATTTTGCGACCACAGCAACGCTCCTGCTCTACCTCGACCACGAGTCGTCACAGGTCACAGGCCGAGTTACGCTAAACACGCTTGCGGCCAATCCCATACCCACGATTGCGGAGAACCTCAGCCCGCCCGCTGCCGATGGCACGATCAAAGGCACAGTAACCACCACCGCCTCACGCCAGTTCGCGGTGGCCGGAGAGGTCAAGATCTCGCACGGTCTGGTCCGCACCCACGTAACTCAACGCATCGACTTCTCGAATGGGCAGCAGTTCGTCTCCAATCCCAACAGCGGAAGCCTGGTGCAGGACATCACACAGAGCACCAGCATCTCCTCCTTGACCCAGACCAGTAGCAGCGAAGAACACACAGTAAGCCTTATCCGCCAGCAATGGCCCTTGGTTGTAAACGTCAATTTTGTCCCTAATCCTGATGGCAGCTTCACTCAAGCCACGGACATCAAACAGGAATTTCATCGCGATGATGTCGTGGAGTGGAACGGCGACCCAGTTTTCTGCAGCACGGTTTCAAACGTGGTGAAACCCAGCGACACGCTTTTTCTCAGCCCGTCTTTCGCCATAACCGGAAACATCGGCCAGTTAAGTTCGCAGCAATCCTTCTCGAGAGATTCCAGCGGTGCGTGTTACAGCCGTTCGATCACCGCCGCCAGTGGTGCACTCACCAGCATTACCGATGGAGAGGGATGCGAACGGGAAGGTGAAGGTCAGCACTGAGATCTGGTGGTCTGATTTGTCAGGGCCAAAGCCACAACGGGCAAGCTGAAATCTAGACACGTGCAGCTGTTCCTCGTCAGAATTCTGCCCACCCCTGAAATCAGCGCCTTAGCTAAGCTAGTCACCGCCTAGTTCGAGAAAACGGGCGCGGACTTCAAAAGCCACTCCGTCCTCCGTGAGCTGCCCGAACTGCGGCGGCACGGACCAATACCGGACACCCTGTTTGGGAGACTGTCTCTCTATGCCGAAGGTGCCGAAGCAGCCGTGCTTCTTGGGGTTTCCTCACGATTTGCCGCCTCGATGCTTTCTAAGCGTTGTTTCCGGTGCAAGAAGAAATAGACCGTCAGGAGCGTCAGCATCAGCAACGCAAGGACCACCATTGACAATGCGAAGTGCACCACGCTACGAAAGGGAGCTAGGGCCTCCTGCTCGTCCTGGCTTACCAGGATGAGCCAGCCCAAATTGGAGTAGTTTGCCTTGAGGCCGATATCTGCAAACCCGACAATCCGGTCCCCGCCCTTCATTCTGGCGACAACGTACCCTGTCTGCCGCCCCTGAAGCGTACCCAGTGCATCACGCACGGTAGCGAATTCGTCCAACTTCAACTTCCGAGAGGCATCCACGTTCGGCGAACTGATCACCGTGCCATCATCCTTTACCAGCATGGTGCGCGCGGTCCGTCCGATATCCTGGCGGTTGAAGCGGTATAGCAGACTAGAAACATCCACCAGTGCGTTGACTGCGCCAACGAACCGACCAGTGCCTTCTTCGAGCACGGGCACACCGATTTCAAGGTAGTGGAAGGTGCTTTGGTCGTCATAGCGAATCTCGGAAACGTAGATGCCGCCTCTACCCTTGCCATAGACGGCCTGCCAATACGCCTGGTCCGGTTGTACGTAGTGCAGCGGTCTATCCGTTGCGGCCACCGTCGCACCAGTCTCATCAGCAACAATAATCTTGAGCATTCTCGGATCGATTTCGCGGTACTGCCGCAACACCTGTGATGTCGGCGACGATAGCATCTCCACGACCAGGGAATTGACCTGCGGTGTATCCCACGCGCTTTCGATCTTGCCGACTCTTGTCGCGATTGTGGCATCGTCGAGACCCTTGTGGGAGCGCTTTGCTTCGGCAGTCGCATTGCGCACGACTGGGTTCACCGCGAGGGCAGCCACGTCGAGCGTGCGATCGTTGATGAACTGGGCAGTCGCCGTACCCTCCGTCTGGGCGATCGTTCTGAAGTGTATACCGAGGGTCTGCTCCAAGGATGTGTCGCTCTTAGAAGCCAGATACAGCCCAACGAAGCTGAGCGGAACGATAACCAAGATTAGTCCGATCAGTAGCTTTTGCAGCGAAACTCGGATCTCCAGGGCATCGAACGGCATCGTGGGCCTCCTTTCAGCTCGGGAGGCAGAGGATTGGTCGAAGGTTTGGTTGAGACCAGATCTGTTGTTGCGATCATTATAGCTCCGCCAGTCGCAATTGCGCCGTTCTCTCGTGACCACAGCTTCAAGAAAACGGACGCGGACTTCCGGAGCTATTCCATCATCCGCGACTTCCCTGATCTCGCCCGTTGAAAACGGAGTACTATAGTGCCTGAGAAAGATGGCTTCATCCTACCTAGCCGATAAGGCAACGGGCAACCGGTGTTTACGTGTCCGCACCGGGTCCCACCAGAAAGGAGGAGCCATGCCGCCCCTGTTACGCCTCCCGAGTATTTCTCGCAGCGTTCTCTTCCTAGCAATGCTCGTCGCGGTGTTTTCTGCCGACTCTGCTAGTGCTCAGAGAAATCAGACAAACGCAGCGAGCCCACCCAAGTACGACCTCAAGACCGAAGCCAAGGTGAAAGGCACTGTGGAGGAGCTAAAGCTGCCCACCAAAGGAAGCGAGAAAGAAGTCGCCCATTTGCTCGTGAAGAATGGAACAGACACCGTTGACGTTTATCTCTGCCCGAAGTCCTTTTTAGACGATATGGGCGTAAGCTTCAGCAAAGGTGAGGAGATTGCTCTCACCGGTTCGAAGGTCAAGCAGGACGCTGCGGACCTCATCCTCGCGCGGGAAGTCGTGAAGGGTTCTGACACGTTGGTGCTTCGCGACGAGAAGGGAGTTCCTATCTGGAATTGGCACCGCTGAGCGCCTTCCGTACCGAAGTGCCTGTGGCGTGTAGCGTCCATTTAGCGTCCACCTCTGAAGAGCTGAAAACACACGCACCCAGAAGCATTTCTCTAGTGTCCATTTAGTGTCCAGTCTGTTAGGTTCCAAAGAGACTCCGGGAAACTGGCGAGACTTTCGAGGCACTCCCGAAGTGAGCGCCAGTCAAGCATTTTGCGGCTAACTTGCTGCTTTTACTTTAATTTGCCGCTGCCGGCTCGGTAGAATTCGGCTTATAGGTCCGGTTGCAACATCGGCGACTGAGATGAGCCTCCACCGAGCCTATGCCGTCGAGTTCGAGGTCGTCCGCGAGTTGCTCGAGCGGGAATTCCTCGCACCCACCAACTCGATCGAGTGGGTGCTGACGGGGGAAGGGTAAGAACAAGGAGAAATGAGGCAGTACAGAGAAAAGGCGAGCCGGTTTCGGCTCGCCTTTTTGTCTCGGCGCCTAGGCAGCTTTGCCTGCGGCGATCTTGTGGCCGATGGAGGTGTGGACGTCAAACGTGCGGATGTTGGGATCGGTCTCGAGGAGGTTTCGCAGCGTGTCATGGACCTTCTCGTACTGCTCGCGCCGGTAACGCTCTGCATCTTCCCGCGTATTCCAGAAGCTGATAGCCAAGACACGATCGCGCTCGCTGTCCGATACCAGAACCACCTCATCCACGAAACCGTTCTGTTGTCTCAAAATCGGCACGGCTTTCTCATTGATCGCGTTCGAAAGTTCCTTTGATTTACCAGGTTTGCTCGTCATTTCAACTACGCGTGTGTACATGGATGTGCTCCTTTCGTTCGGCCAGAGGGTGAAAGGAACTCGTCGCGGGCACGACGACGGAAGAAATTGTCCGCTAGGAAGGCTACGGTATTCCTGGGGAGGGTTTGCGTCAATTGCTCAAAATTGGTGCAGATCAGAACGGTGGCCGAACTTGAGGCTACCGGGTCAAGGTGGAGCGCCGAAGGCAGAAACGATAAAGAAAACCCGCCGTAATCCGCAAGCGTTCTACGGACCCCAGTAAAGCCCGGCTGAGCCGATGACGAGTTGGCGACATTTCCAAGGTATGTCCTCCGCGATGGACAGTGGCGTGTGTCCGGAGTCGTCGCGGAATTTCTTGGGCGGCTTTTTCTTGCGGTTGCGGATCTCCCCGCGATCGATGACCACCTCGTGCTCGTAGGTGCTGTCGTCGATACGGAGGGCGATGAAAGCGGAGTCGAAACGCATACGCGAACTCCTTGGACGTTGCTTCACGCGCTCTTCGTCGCGGTGATGGCGGGGGAAGCAGTCCAACGCTGCTCGACGTTCTTGCTGCCGCAGTGCGGGCACGCGATCCTTTCCTTATCATGCTCAGCAACGCTCAAAATTCTTGAAAAGATTTTCTTGCAGGCGTGGCAGAAGAACTCGTAGTGGGGGCCTGGGTACCTCCCACGTGACGCGCTGAAGCGAATTCTAGTCCCGGGAGATGCGGGATTCAATGCGGCGTATCGAGCCATGCTAAATGTAACCAGAGGAGGAGCCGTCGAGACACATAGGATGTAACCCGACTCAAAGACGATTTTGAGGAGGGTAGATTGGGGCACAAGGCGAAGTGGGAATACTTCCGAGCCGTTTACGAGCGTT
>DASQIH010000069.1:0-70621 GCA_035631655.1 Terriglobales bacterium | reverse complement strand
GTTTTTTCATGTTGAACGAACAATCATTAGAAAGTTTTTCATTTCTGTTTAGCCGGTTGGGTCTGTTAAGGAGTTATGTGGATCTTGAAGATTGGAGATCAATGAAATTGGGCCTGTTTTATTGTTTTCTTGACAATGAATTGACGTCACAATTCGCCGCTCGCGGTTCGCGCACCATCAAGGCGCAGTCAACGCCGCTAACCGGTTCCGCGCATTGCGCCCGCGTAGCAAAGCCGAGGCGCTGGTAAAAAACGCGGTTGCGCTGATGCGAACATTGTTGACGATGATGCGTGGTATCTGTCGATTGTCGCGGTAGATCCCGCAAGTCAGGGCCAGGGGTTTGGACGAAAGCTCATTCAAGACACCATGCGCGGCATGATTCATCCTAAAATTGTTGGAAGACTGCGCGAAAAAAGTCCGCCCAAAAAAGGAGGATACCGTGAACAGGTTCTTCCACGGTGTCCTCCTCAGCGAGCGAGTGGCCGCTAGGCGTGGTACCGAGCGCTTACCGAAAGCACCGGGCAGGGTGCATCACAGGCCACTTGGTAGGCGACGCCTGCTCCCAGGTGCTTGGTCAATGCGGTCGGCCGTTTCACACCCAGTACAATCATGTCGACCGCCTCGCTGGCGATTCTCACGATGGTTTCTGCTGGCTCTCCAAATTGCACAACGAACTCCAGCTCCTGCCAGGGAAGCGTTCCCTCTGGGATCAGGGAGCGGAGTTGCTTCTTGGTGGTAGCCACTACTTCTTTGCGGTCAATCACCGGCATGGCGCCTGGTTCCGGCTCCGGCAATGCCAGAGCGGGCTCAGGGGCCACGTGGAGCAGGGTCAGCCGCGCCCCATTTTCCTCCGCCAAAGATATGGCGTAGGGCACCGCGTGTATTGACTCCGGGCCAGAGTCAGTGGCGTAGAGAATGTGCCGCAGGTTACCCTCCCAACCGGCTGCATGCGGGCCTATGGTGAGCACCGGACACTCGGCGTTGCGGAAGACTTCTTCCGCGACCGAACCCAGCAGCAGCTTGCCGAATCCCTTGCGGCCGCAGGTGCCCATCACGACGAGGTCGACGGCATACTTCCGAACCAGCTGGGAAAGGACCTCGGAAACTTCTCCCTCTTCGATCAACTCTTTGTGTTTAACATCCCCGAACGACCCGGAGTCGATCAGAGCAGCTATCTGTTCCTTCGCCAACAATCTGGTTTCCTCGGGATCGGGCTGCGGCGATTCGACGAACGGAAGGTGCGGCAGCACGTTCACGATGTACACGCCGGCATCGTAGCGGCGTGCCAGGTTGATGGCAGAAGACAGAGCAGATTGTGCCGAGGCCGAGAAATCCGTAGCGAACAGGATGTTTTGCAATTTAATACGTGTCGGAGCAATTACTGTGGGCATCACAAACCTCCTTCCGAAGCGGGCTGCCGGGTGCCGGATGCTTCCACGACCGTACCCAAGTCCCTCTTCGAGACTGCCTCCGGCAGGGGGAGTGGTTTCTCTTTTGCCTGAGGACGCGGAGTAAGACAGCGCGTAAACACTCCGGCGTGGTTTCGCCAGGGGTTACTCTGCCAATTCTTCTTCCATCTCCTGCACGATGTCGTGGTTAAAATCCGCCACCGAGGTGTGCTGTACGGGGTACTCGGCTTGACACGCCGTGCACCGCACACAGGTGTCGGAGATTTGCCAGGTTTGATTTCCGCAGCTGCAGGTGTAGAGATCCGCCATAAATACCTCCCTTACTTAGTTGATGTGCCTCCAGCCATGAATGCGCGGTGCACTGCCGAAACGGCCGGCACCCTGAAAGCGCCCGCTCCCATCAGCAAAGGAGCAAGGGGATGCGCTTCTATTCCGCAAACATGACTTCTGACAGGCAAATAGGTGGGTACTCGGAGCACCATACCTCCCCCTTCGAGGTGGAACTAGTCAAGCTAAGGGTGAAGCGGGGGACCGCGTAGAACCGCGGCCAACGCAGTAGTGTCTTTTTCGCTACTGCCGTGCTCAGGCGGGACAGTATCTTCTCGCTGCTCGCTTACATTGAATATCGCACCGGTCCGGATGGCTGACAGTGATAGGGGTCACGCGGGTTTGTGAGAACGCGATTAGTGCTAACTCAGGCCCTCGTCCTGAGGAAGCGCCGTGTCCGGAAGGATCTGGCGTGCTCCGCCAGCGCAGTGCTGCACGCCAGATCCTTCACCGGCTGAAGCTGGTTCAGGATGACGACATCAGATGCTAAATCAGGATAATGTTTCTGGGCATTGGCCTGCCGGTAACACGGCACGGTGATTGTCATCACAGACGGGATACATCGGCGGGATGTACTGGTGTCTTTGTCATCGTTTATATGCAAAGGAGTTGCTTCCATGTTCGTACGCGTGGTTGAAGTGAAGACAAAGCCGGGGAAGGCCCGGGAAGCTTGTGACACTCTGCACGAAAAGGTGCTGTCTACGCTGAAGGCGCAGGCCGGATTCGTGGATGAAATCGTGCTGGTCTCGGATCAGGAAGGCATTTTGGCCCTGAGTTTCTGGAAGACGAGGGACGATGCCGAACGATATAACCGTGATGACTACGACAGAGTCAACAAGTTAATTCAGCACCTGGTCCACACCAAACCCAAAGTGCATGCATTCGATTTGGAGACCTCGACTTGCCATCACATCGCCAAAGGCAAGGAGGCTTGAGCGGACGTGAGCGGACGATCTCCTCTTGTGTGACGTTGGGGTATGGTACTAGCTTGTGGCTTGACTTGCGCGGACGCCGGTGTTGAAGTACGCCGGATCGTCGTCAGTGCAACGAGGGCGGGCCAGAGGGCCGCCCCCGATACAATCCCTTGATTACTGACTGCCACGTCCATATCCAGCCCTTCGAACTGCTGCTGAGTCCACCGGCGCTGGAAGTAATGCGCAAGCATCAGCCTGACTTTGATCGCGTAATCGAATTCACGCGCTCGCCCAAAGCATTCCTGAAATACATGGACAAGGCGGGACTCGACCGCGCCGTGCTGATTAATGCGGCTGCGCCCGAGGTGACCGGTTTCCCTGCCGGGCTGAATGCCATGGCGGCAGATTACGCGAAGGAAGATCCGCAACGGCTGATCTCATGCGGCAGCTTCCATCCGCGGCACTCCGCGAATGCGATGGCGGATATTGATGAGATCGTCCGACTGGGATTGCGGCTGATCAAAATCCATCCTCCGCATCAGCTGTTTTATCCCAACGATTATCTGCAGGGATTAAAGGAACTGGAACTTTTGTATCGCGCGGCGCAGAGCAACGGCATCCCAGTGATGTTCCACACCGGAACCTCGATTTTTCCCGGGGCGCGCAACAAGTTCGGAGATCCGATTTACATTGACGACGTGGCCGTGGATTTTCCGCAACTGAAAATTATTCTGGCGCATGGCGGGCGGCCTCTGTGGATGGATACAGCTTTCTTCCTGGTGCGGCGCCATCCCAATGTTTACCTCGACATCAGCAGCATTCCGCCTGGGCAATTACTGAAGTACTTCCCCCGCCTGTCGGACATCGCGCATAAGACGATGTTTGGTAGTGACTGGCCTGGCCCAGGGGTGCGCGACATCAAGGAAGCACTCGACGCCTTTCAGGCGTTGCCGCTCAGCCCGGAGGCCAAAGAACACATTCTTAGTCGGACGGCACTAAGCGTGTGGCCGTAGCGATTAAGTTGCAGTTTGCTCGAATGCAGGGGCTGAAGCCGCACACGCTTGGTGAAGTTTACGTACGCACGCCCTTCGACTCGCTCAGGGCAGGTTCCTCTCCGCAGATGTGACGCTGCACTCCAAGAGTTATTGCTGCACTCCCCAAAAGCTGTTTTATGAAACCACGTGCACGCTTTTGGTGGCGAGCCCCGCACGTCACAGAATCCCGTGATTGCAGTCACAGACCTTATGGGCAATCTGGTTTATCAACGAAGCAATTTTCGCCTACTGCCACATTGGATAGGGGCGCCGGATGGAAGATGATCACACTGGCGACGAGGAACTGAGCTCACCCATGAAGGTGCGTGAGTTGCTGGCCCTTCTGAAGAATGTTGATCCGGACTTTCTGATCGTGATTGGCGCCGATGAGCGTTCGCTGATGATAGTCAACCCCCATCCAGGCTTCTGCCAGCCCCCTGAGCTTGAACCGGACGGTGTTTCCCATTTGACCGAGAAGGATCGCCAGTTCCTGCGCGGCCTGCACATCAAGTAAACCTACCAAATCAATCTGAGTGCAAGCTGGATTTTTCTGGGAATGCCCGCAGCGTTCACCTGTCCAAACGTCTTGCTGGTGATGGTGCGCCAAGTGTCGCCTTGCGCCGTCAGAAAAGGGATGTTGAAGATGTTGTACATCTCAGCGCGGAACTGAAGCTTCCAGGGTCCGGAGCCCCAGGGTCCTTGCTCTGCAATCTCAGTGTCTTTGAAGAACGACCAATCAAAATTGGTCAGGCTGTTCATGCGCACGCTATTGCGCCCACACGTGCCATCATTGCCCAACAGGGGCTGGCTGAAACCGACCGGGACCGTACCCAGAGCGAAGTGCGTGTCGGCGGGATCGCAATTGGGACGCGTGTTGTCCGAGCCGGTGGGGATCAGGTTTCCGTCCAGGTTCACGTCTGAAATCGTGCTACGCGGGCCGGCCAGGAGTGTCGCGGGCACGCCCGATTGCCACAGGTTCACAGATTCGAAGCTCCAGCCATCCAGTAGCTTGCCCGCCACACCTCTCCGGCCGTGGAAAAACGGAACTTGCCATAGACCGGTGATTAGAACGCGATGTGGGATGTCGAAATTGGAGACTGCGCGTTCCCCCGACAGCCGGGAGCCATCCTGAGCAAAGCTGTTGTCGTTAGCCTGAATGGTGGTGTTGAAATCGGAAGCATCATCGATTGACTTCGACCAGGTATAGGAGGCCTGGAACTGCAGCCCGTGCGAGAAGCTCTTGTTGGCGGTCAGCTGAAGTGAATGGTAGGTGGAACTACCTCTGCTGTCGAGCAGGTTCACCTGATTGAAGCGGGGATCCAAACGGATATTGTTGGGCCCATTTTCGTGGAGGATCGCGGACTGAAACTCGGACAAGCGGCTGGCTTGATCCGCGAGACTGGTGGCTGGAGCAGGACCGCCGACCACCGGGTTGATGGGAATCAGCCGCGTCAGGTGCGTGCCTTTGCTTCCAATGTAGCTCAGGCCGAACATATAGCTGCGGCCCAGCTGGTACTCCAGGCCCAGGCTGTACTGCTGAACGTAGGGGTTCTTCAGGTGTGGATCTGCGGTGTTGATGTTGCCGAAGTTGCGCAAGTTTCCAAAGGTGCCTAACTGAGCCAGCGTATCGGCCTGGATCTTCGCTACGCCGTTGACCAGATTGTCAAAACAGTTGAGTGAAATCTGACAGTTGTTGGCTACATTCGAGAGCGTGGCCTGGTAGTTGAACGGTGGCGCCGAGCGCGCGGCTGTCAGTATGTCGAACGTGAACGAATCCCAATAGATACCGTAACCACCGCGCACTACGAGGCTGCCGTGGCGGGGATTCCAGGCAAAACCTACGCGAGGCGCAACGTTAAAGGGGTTGCGGTCTACAGCCGGGCTGCCCACGCGCATGCTTCCCAATGGCCCGCTTCCGGCCACGCCCACGGTTCCGGGCAGCGCGGGATCCAGCAGCGAGATGTGACCCTTCGCTTCGTTGAGTGCGCCTTGGATTTCCCAGCGTGTGCCGAGGTTGATAGTCAGCGTTGGCCCCGCCTTCCAGTCATCCTGTAAGAAGAAACTGTAAACTCCGGTACGCAAATCACGCTGGGTGCTGCCAAACAGTTGCGTCCAACTACTGGGCTGGCCAGAGAGGAAGCTCGCCAGCGAGGGGAAGGTGAAGACGCCGCGGGTGCTGTTGTCGGCACGGGAGTTGTCCTGAATCCTGCGGATGTCGAAACCCATGCTCATGACGTGGGTGCCGCGTGAGTGACTGAGAGTGTCGTTGACCTGATAGATGTTGAAACGCCGTTCCTGGGGATTCATCGGCGCGGAGCCGAAGCCTACCAGGCCTATGATCTGGAATCTTGGGGTCAGCAAACCGTTCTGCGGGAGGCTCAGCGCGCGGGCATATCCGTAGGAGAAACGCAGCTGATTGACCGTGCGCATACCGGCTACGTAGCTGTCGGTAATATTCACGTTCTTGAGGGTGAAGCTAATGTCGGTGTCAAATCCCGGCAGTGAATTCAGTCCCGCACTACGCGCCACGAACGAGCCCGGGCTCTGCAGATAGCGCGCCGAAAGTGAGTGTCTGTCACCCAGTCGCTGGTCAGCTTTGAGCAGCAGCTGGTAGGTATTGATAGGCGAGGGGATCTTGGTCGCCAGTTGCCCGACGTTGGGATCTGAGGTCGAGGTTAGGGGCACAGGCAGATATTGGTTCATCAACCCAGTGATAATCGAATCGGTAGCCGTCGCACGTGCCGTTTGCGTGGGAAGGTTGGCAATCGTAGTGAAGGCGTTGCCGCGCACGCGCCGGCCCTCATAAGCCGCGAACAAGAACGTACGGTTGCGAATGATCGGCCCACCGACACTCACTCCATACACATTCGACTGCAGCGGAGTGGCGTGGCCGCTGGTGTCAAAATAATCGCGGGCATTGAACAGAGTGTTTTGCGTGAAGTTGTAAGCGCTGCCATGCAGGTTGTTGGTGCCGCTCTTGGTCACCATCATCACTTCGGCGCTGGATTTGGCGCCGTATTCGGCTGAGAAGTTGCTGGTGAGCAGCTTGAATTCCTGGAGCATTTCAGGCGTGATGGACTGCGCACCAAGGGCAAAGCCTCCATACTCCCAGTCGTTGGCGTCGGTGTAGTCGAGTTGCACCGAGGAAGAGCGGGCGCGGCCACCATTAGCGGAGAACAATCCGGCCTGCGGGCCGAGCACGAGCACCAGCGAGCCGCCGCCACCAAAGGTGCTGCCTCCGCGAGGATTGTTCATGGGTTGTACGCCGGGCGCGAGGCTGACGAAGGAGATCATGTTGCGGCCGATGCTAGGTAGGCTGGTCAACTCCTCATCGATGCGCGTTGTGGCGTGTTGAGCATCGGTGGTATTCAGGAGTTCGGGCAGATCGCCCATTACCTCGACCGTCGCAGACTGCTCGCTGATCGCCAAAGTCAGGTTATGCGTAGTGGTCTCACTCGTGAAGATGCGGACAGTTGCAGTTTTCTTCGCAAAATGGGCAGCATTGGCTGTTAGCCCATATTCACCGGCGGGCAGCGCGAAGAAAATGTACCCGCCGTCGGCACCTGTCACATAAGTGCGGGTTGTGCCGGTGCCGAGATCACGTACGGTGACTGTGGCACCCGAGACCACAGCGCCGCTCGGGTCAAACACCATTCCTTCCAACCGACCCACGGTGTATTGCGCTTGCAAGGGAACAGCAGCCGTTAGGCAGAGAAGTAGGAGTACGGATGCAACAGGACACCGGTGTTTGCGGGTGAATGACACAGGGTCACCATTTCTGGAATTCAGTTGCAACAACGTCTTTCTTGCTATTCCGGCAACCGGGTTCGGAATATCCAAAACCAGAAACGGAGCTCCCCCGCTGTCTCGTCGGAGTCAACGTGGTGCCGAAAAGAAGCTTGGCCGGCGGGAGCGTGCAAGCGTCCAGCCGGCCATCGTCAAACTAAGCTATGGCTTTGACCGCCCCCGCGCGAGCGGATGCCGGTACCTGAGGACGTTTGGCCGCGATTTCGCAGACCAGCGCAATTGCCGCCAGACCCGCTGCCCAGTAGAACGCCTTCCCGTAGTCGTGGTATTTATCGAACAGCACCCCACCGATCCTGGGACCAATGATGCCGGCCACGCCCCACGCCGTAAACAACATGCCGTAGTTGAGGCCCGCGTTCTTGGTTCCCCAGAAATCTGAGGTAGTCGAAGCATTGACTGAAAGCTGAGTACCATAGCACCAGTAGACGACGAACACCATCACGTACAACGCCGTCACATTGCCGCCCACCAGGTAAAGAATGGGCATGGCGATCATCGAGATGGCAATCATCAGTCGCAAGACGTTCAAGCGGCCCAGGGCGTCCGACATCCACCCCGACAGGATTCGGCCGGAGGCGTTGCCGGCTGCGCCTACCACGAGTCCCATCGTCGCTAAAGCAGCGCTGGAAATATGCACGCTCTTGGCGAATGGCACCAACTGGCTAATGACCATCAAGCCCGCCGAGGTTCCCAGCGCATAGGCGATCCACATGAAGTAGAAGGCGGGCGTGCGCAGCACTTCGCCAGGGCTGAACTCGTAGGTGGTAGCGGCCGCCTTCGCGGCTGGAGCCGGCGCCCAACCACTCGGCCTGTATCCCACCGGTGGATTCTGCAGCAGGAATGCCCCGATCAACGTCATGAACAAGAAGATCACGCCCAAGATCATGAAGGTCGTGTGCACACCGTAAGCAGGGATAAGCTTGAGGTTGGCTAGCGGACCGAAAATTGCCGAGCCACCTCCGTAACCAGCCACGGCCAAGCCGACGGCCAGGCCGCGTTTATCGGGGAACCATTTGGCCATTACTGGAATGGGGGTGGCGTAGCCGAAGCCGTTGCCCAAACCGCCAATCACCCCGAAACATATATAGAGGTAGTTCAGGCTGTGGGTGTAGGTGCACAGGATAAAACCCAGGCTAACCAGCACGCCGCCCGTCAGGGAAACCCAGAAGGGCCCGAACTTATCCTGTAGACGGCCAGCGACAATGAAGGAAAGTGCGAAGACTACCACCGCGATGGTAAATACGTTCGAAGTCTCGGCCCTCTTCCAGCCGAACTCTTTCTCCAAGGGAGCCACGAACACACTCCAGGCATACAGCGAGCCCAAAGCCAGATTCATCGAGAGCCCGCCCACGACCCGCCACCAACGGTTTATGCCGGTCTGTGGCGTTCCGGAAGGACTGACCTTTGCAGTTGCCATGATTTCTCTCCTCATTATTAACGTGGTGAGCAGCGCATTTTCGACTGCGCCGTCACGGCTGCTTCAATGTTGTGGGAACCGAGGACTGATGGTAGGATTGCTCACCGACGCTGTCAACAGAACGACCCGGGAAAAACGGCAGGCGGCCCATCAGAGCGTCCTCCTCGACAAACATCGGACGGCTGACAGGGGATTTTTCAGTAGAGTGGACGCAAATGCAGTGACGAGCATCACGCCCATCTGTGACGTTCGAAGTGTGCCCTCTCACGCGTAGCTGGGGGTTTACGGGGGTTGTTTCAAAACCCTGGGTCGGCTGGGGCCGGCCCGGGCCAGTTAGTCACAGATATCGGTGACGACAGTCACAGACTTGCCCTGCATAGCGAAGGAAAATCGCGCCTGCTTTTTTGGGAATCCTCACTCAGGTTTTCGTCGCGGAAGCAGCTCACCACGACTTGCATTCAGGAGGCCACACATGGCAGCAACTCAAGCCAAAGTTGCACCTTGGCCCGCCGTCCCCACACCCAAACCAGAAGAGGTGTACGCGGGGCTCAGCGACCAGGCCAAGGCGTATCCATTGTTCCTGGAATCGATCCTACGCCAGGAAAAGAACTTCGAAAAACCAGAAGCGCTTTCCCGCATTCGTGTGCTGGATTGCACGACCCGCATGATGATTGGCCACTGGTGCTCCTCGCAACTGGCCGAACTGGGTGCCGAAGTCATCCAAGTCGAGCCGCCCGGGGGAGATCCGCTGCGCAAGCTGACACCCTTTGGCCGCGAAGAGTACATGTTCGAAGACAAGGAGACTGGTGAGAAAGTCGGCGGCCAGTTTCTTCATGAAATGCGCAACAAGGCCTCCGTCACCCTGAACGTCGAGACGGAGGAAGGACGGGAGATTCTCAAAGATCTGGCGGTCCACGCCGACGTGATCATCGAGAATGCGCCGCCCGGACAATGGGACGCGTGGGGCATCGGTTATCGCCAGTTGCGCGAGCTGAACCCACGACTGATCTACTGCTGGGTCGGCCAGCGGGGACAGTGGGGACCTCTCAAGGACAAGGCTGGAATGCTGGACCCGGTCGCCCAGTCAGCCTGCGGCTTTGTGCACGGCACCGGGGACCCGAAAGAATTCGGAGGCCAGCCCACGCGCTCTGCGCTATGGATGGCTGATCACGTGGGCGGTAGCAGCGCGGCCATGGGAATCCTGGCTGCTCTCGTCTATCGCGAGAACGTTTCGGGCGAAGGCCAATTTGTCGAAGCTACCTCGGCCGAAGCCATCATCCGCATTCTTGATTACAGCTGGGCGTGGTACTCGATGGACGGCAGCATTCGTCCGCGGTATGGCAACTGGGACCTGGCCATCAATATATACGCCGTCAATCCCTGCAAGGACGGCTACATGATGGTGGGCGGCGGACACGACCGTCTCTGGTACCGCATCTGGCGCGTGGTAGGCGACGAATATTCCGCGGTAGAAGAAGACATCCTTGGCGATCCCCGCCTGCGGGAGGTTGCGGATCGTCTGGCCCACAACCAGCAGGTGAAGACCTACACCATGCTGGGCGAGTGGCTGAAAGACAACTCGCGCGCCGATGCAGAGCGCAAGTTGGGCAAGCAGCAGGTCGCTTCCGGTGGCGTGCTCTACGTCAATGAGGTTGCGGAATACCCGCACTTCAAGTATCGCGGGCACGTGGCCGAGTACGAGTCACCGCACTACGGCAAGATCCTCTACGGCACGACTCCGTACCTGCAAGAAAAAACTCCCGGACGGCTGAAATGGATGGGACGCCCGACCGGCTACGACAACCAGGATGTATTTCGGCGGCTGCTCGGCTTCACGAGCGACGATTTCGCGCGGCTGCAGAAGGCGCGCGTCATTTGACGCAGGAGGAATTAGATGGCAACGCAACCCATTAATAAGGCACAGTCGTTTGAGGAGTATTGCCGACAGACCTTCGACCCCAAGAAGGAATTCGGCAAACCCGAAGTGCTGAAGGGATACCGCGTGCTGTCGTGCACGCAGTACATCTTGGGTCCCTCCTGCGCTTCCTATATGGCAGAGCTGGGCGCCGAGGTCATCAAGATCGAGGCGCCGCGGCGCGGCGAGGCCATGCGGCACACCACGCCGTTCAACGAGCCGTTCCTGTATCCACTTTCGAAATGGGTGCCGGAGCGCGGTACCGGACTCGGCTTCCTAGGCGCGAATCCGAACGAGTACTTCATCTCCATCGACTTCCATCGTCCGGAAGGACAGGCGCTGGTAAAAAAGCTCGCGGCGAAGTCGGACGTTTTCGTCGAGAACTACCGGCCCGGAACTTTCGATCGCTGGGGTATCGGATATCGCCAGCTGAAGGAGATCAACCCCAAGCTGATCTACTGCTGGTTAGGTGGATTCGGCGGCTGGGGTCCGGGACGCGTGCGCGCTTCCTACGACATTCTGGGACAGTCGCAAGGCGGCAACTTCGGCATGACCGGCAAACAGGAATTCCTGGGCGGTGCTCCGGCGAAGCACACCATCTGGCTGGCCGACTACTGGGGCGGCATGATGGGCGCCACGCAGATCCTGGCGGCGCTCTACTGGCGGGATCACGTTTCCGGCCAGGGCACGTTCATCGAGTACTCGCAGGTGCACGGCGTCACCCGGCAACTCGAGTATGCCCTCCCCCTCTACGGCAAGCTCGGCGTCACTCGCGAACGCTGGGGCAACTGGGATACGCAACTCTGCGTGCATGGCATCATCAAGTGCGGCAAGTCTTCGTACCCCGACTCCGACAATCCCCAGGAACAGGAAGAAGGCTACATCCTGGTCAGTGCTAGCGAGGACACAGACTTTGCCCGGCTGTGCAAGGTGATTGGCAATACCACCCTGGCCACCAAGTATGCCAAGGCGGACATCCGCATTAAGCCCAACAGCCAGATCGAGATTTACGCCGCTCTGGAGAAGTGGGCAGCGGACAAGACCAAGGAGCAAGTAGCCGCGGTCATGGATGCCAACAACATCATCAATCAGCCGGTGTGGAACTCGAAAGAGGTTGCCAACCATCCGCACTGGAACGAGCGCGGAGCGGTGCGCTGGCTGGATGATCCGACCTACGGTGAGCTGTTGCACCAGGGGCCGGCCTACAAGATGTCGGCAACACCGCCGCGTTTGAAGTGGGCGTTGAAGCCGGTGGGCGCGGACAACGAACGAATCCTGGGCGAGTTGGCCGGATTGTCGTCCGACGATATCAAGCGGCTCGAAGACCAAGAGTGCATTTAACGGAGATCACCTATGCTGCTCACATGTCCGAAGTGCAAGACCAAGAATTTTCTCGATCCGTATCCTTTCTGGAATTTCAAAGGCACGACGAAGTGCGCCGGGTGCAACGGCATCTGGTGCATTGAGACCTCCAACGGCGCGTGCGTAGCTGGACCCGATCCGGCCAGCGGCAACGCGGACCTGCTACCCGGATTCGCGGAGAAGCAGGACTACTCGGCCATCTTCGGTCCGGGGCTGACTCGTTCGGCGCCGCGCGCCCGCAAGGACGCGGTCTGCAAGCCCATTCCGATGCAACGCAATATACGCGGCAAGGTGATCAGTGGCCACCCGCTGAAGAAGGAAGACCTTGTCGGGAGTAAACCGAAATTCATGGTGGCCGGAGCTCATTAAGGGAACTGGAGGCAATGATGGCTCATTACAACACTGAATCCTTATGCGTTCGTTGCAAGCATTTGCGTGCGGCGTTGGATCCCAACATCCAGAAGGCCTATCTCGGCAAGTGCACCAAGCGGGAGTGGCCCTTCACGTTGTCGATTACGCTGCAAGGCTGGACCGAGTGTGAAGTCTTCGAGGCCAGCGGCCAAACCTATGTTCCACCCTTGCCGGTGACCGCCGTCGCTGCGGCCGCAAGCACCGCGGCTCCCGCCAAGAAACACGTGGAGTTTTATTACAGCTCCAAGCAGAAGCCGGGCGAGACGTTCCCCTGCGATATCCGGAAAGCTCTGGAGCTCATAAAGGAACTGCAGGCGTCGGGCGTGGACTGCAAAGCCATCGACGTAGCCGATATCAAAGATCGCTTCCCGATCTATCACAAATCGGTCAGCGGCCCGGATGCGAGCGTGCGGCCGGTCTTCGGCTTCAAAGGCGCGCTGGCGGAGGACTTTGGAACCACCGTTCCCGCGCTGCTGATTTTTGAAGGCGATCGTTATCCCGTGCTGGCCTTCCCGCGCAACGATGCCCAGCGCGGCACGATCCGCGTGGAACAGGCACTGCAGGATCTCATGGCTGCGACGCCGGCGCGTCCGATAGCCCAGGCAGTGGGATAAGGAGAATCCGAAATGGCCGAGTATCTGCCTCCACGCGAGCTGTGGCCGAAGCGTCTCTACACCCTGCCCGAATTCGCGACCTATGCTGAGCGGTTCAACCCCACGGAAGAACTGCTCGGCAAAGCGGTCGCGGCCGGACGGGGCGAGCGCACGGCCGTGCTCTTCGAAGACCAGCGTTTCAGTTACAACCAACTTCTAACTCAAGCCAACAAGTTCGCCAACGCGCTGCGCGATTTGGGCGTGGAGGAAGGGGACCGCGTCATTCTTCGTACTCCGAACATCCCACCGGCACTGGTGGCGAACTTCGCCATCCTCAAGCTGGGAGCGGTTTGCACCCCCACCTCCCCCTTGTTCTCCCGCACCGAAATCGCGCATGTCGCCAATGATGCAGAAGCGGTCGCCATCATCGTCAGCAGTGCCCTATTGGGCGAAGTCGAGGCCGCGCGCGAGAACTTGCAAACCGTTAAACACATCATCGTCGTCGGAGGTGATGCCGCCGAAGTGAAAGCCAAAGGCTTCCTTCCCTACGGCGAGTTGTTGCAATCCGGCGAACCGACCATCGATCCGGTGCTCCGCAAGCGCGAAGACGTAGGCCTGCTCCTCTACACATCGGGCACCACGGGCCGGCCGAAGGGCACGGTTCACTTCGTGGAGGAACTGCTTGTCGTGCCTGACAGCTTCGGCAAGTACGGCTGGAAAGTCGCGGAAAATGATGTCATCGGCGGCTCTGCTCCCTTGGCCTTCGGGGCGGGCTACTCCAGCTACGCAACGATTCCCTTCCGGTTTGGTGCGGCAGCTTCGTTGATCGCCAAATTCGAACCGGAGAAGATGTTCGACACGATTCAAAAACATCACATCTCGATCCTGACTCTCGCTCCGACCGCCTACCGTAAGATGTTGCAGGTCCCCGAAGCTGAGAAAAAATTCAACCTCAGCTCCCTGCGAGTCTGCACCGGTGGAGGAGAAAGCCTGACCGCTCCGACCTATCACGCTTGGAAGGAGAAGTTTGGGCTGGAGATCTTCGAGGGCCTGGGCACGACCGAGATGATGTACGTATTCGCCTCCAACGTAGTCAGCCGCAAGGCGAAGGCCGGCTCCTTCGGCCAAGCCGTGCCTGGCTACGAGTTGAAGGTTATCGACGAAGAAGGAAAGGAAGCCAAGCCGGGTAACATCGGCCACTTCGTGGCTTGCGGGCCAACTGGCACCATCTACTGGCGGGATCCCGACAAGCAGCGCCATGCCATCACCCCCGATGGCTGGAACCGGGCCGGTGATTACGTGTCGGTAGATTCGGATGGCTATTTCTGGTTCGTCTCGCGGGAAGATGACATCATCAAGAGCTCGGGTTACCGCATTGGACCGGAAGAGATCGAAGTCACTCTGGCCACTCACCCTGCTGTTGCCGAAGTCGGTGTCATCGGAGTGCACGACGATGTGCGCGGGCAAATCGCCAAAGCCTTCGTGGTGCTGAAGGCTGGGCAGACTGCCACGGGCGATGAGTTGATCGCGTTCTGCAAGGGCAAGATTGCTACCTACAAGCTGCCCCGGGAAGTCGTGATTGTAAGCGAACTCCCCCGCACGCCGACGGGTAAGCTGCTGCGCCGGGTGTTGAAGCAGAGAGAACCCGCGGCTCAGCCCGCGGCTGCAATGCGGACCTGAACGGGCTAGGGTTTCGGATGCGCTCCGGGTCGAAGATGGCTCGGGGCGCCTCCGCGCCGACCGGTGGACGGTTGAAGTCTGGGGAGAGATGAGTCCTGCCGGGTTCAGTTCTGACCTGCCGCCCTCCCCACGCCGTCCCCCTTTCCCCAACTTTCCTTGCTCCATTTCCGGCAATCGGCGTAAAACTGTATGGGTCTGCATTCCTGGAGTTCTCGATGAGTGGCATTCCCGGTCACCGGTGGCTTTGCGAAAATATTGTGGAACAACTCTCGACCGCCATTGTTTTCGGCGATCGCGAAGGGATCGTCCGTCTGTGGAACGCTGGTGCGGAGGCCATGTTCGGCTGGAAGGCCGAAGAAGCCATCGGCCAATCCATGGACCTGATCATTCCGGAAAAGCACCGGGGGCGGCATTGGGAGGGCTACTCCCACGTCATGGAGACCGGAGTCACCAAGTACGGCAAGAGCGTGCTGGCTGTACCCGCAATGACCAAGGATGGCCGGCGCATTTCCATCGAATTCAACGTCGCCCTGCTCAAGGATTCTGACGGACGGGTTCTTGGAGCAGCGGCCAGCATTCAGGATGTGACCGCACGGTGGGAGCGCGAGAAAGTCCTGCGGGCTCGCATGGCGGAACTGGAAGCCAAGTTGAAACAGGCCGGGATTGTAGAAAAGTCCGACGTTGTCGCTGGAAGTTGACCGAAGCAAAGTAGTTGGAGGACTGGTTTCTATGAGGTTTGAGCGGATCGCGACGTTAACTGCCACTGACGGTCATAACATTCCCGCATTTCTCTTTAGCCCAGATTCCGCCCGCGGCGGTGCAGTGCTGATCCCTCCTTATGGCAGTACCAAGGAACACATGCTGGGCATCGCGGCAACCCTGGGTGACATCGGCATTGCCGGAATTTCCATCGATCTCTGTGGGCACGGCGAAAATCGCACCGCCATCGGTCCGGTGATGCGAGACGAAGTCGAGTCTGGGGTGCGGTACATGCGCCGCTTTGGACGTGTTGCCGCGGTGGGCATCAGCCTAGGCGGAAGGTTGGCGCTGATGTCTTCGGCCGACTGCATGGTGGCCATCTCCCCGGCGGTGGTGGCCGAAATTTCACCCCAGGGTAAATGGATGTTCGAGAACTTCCCCAGCCCGTCGGTGCGCGAGCCCTATTCGGGATATGTTGTCGAACTGCTGGATGCGCTCGGGCCGGTCCGCGCCCACGATCTTCCTTGTTTACTGCTCTACGCCGAACGCGACATTCCGGCAATTCTCGAGGGGGCGGCGGGATTAAAGAAGGACTTGTCAAAATCCGAGTTGCGCTATGTCACGACGGATATACGGCCCGACATAAAGCATGACAATGGGTTGATCCGGTACCTGCCGCGGTGGTTCAATCACGGCGAGCTGAAGTTCAATTATGAGGTGCTGTCGGTGACCGCAGGCTGGATTGCCGAACGCTGGGCCAAGGCACAAGTTGCATGAGGGTGCATCTCCTCGGTGCACAATGGCGGAGAGAAGGAGCGGGCGATGAAGTGGGAATATTTCGACAAGATGGTCGTGTTCAGCGAGAGCAACGAGGGGATGGTCAGCGGGCTGGATTCCTGGATCAACGAGGCTGGCGCGGATGGATGGGAACTGGTGAGCTCCGTTCCTTTAATCGCGCCCAACAAGGATGGCGTTGCTTACGGGACCATCGGCATCCACATGGTCTTCAAGCGGCCCCATGAAGCAGCTGCGGGCGCGTGAGGCGGGTTATGTCTGAGTTGCGAGGACGGGCATTGATCGAGAGCCGCTTCGGAAAGCTGGGTAGCGGCCAGAAGGCCGTAGTCATCGGCGACGCGGAATACGATCTTTCGACCGTGCTCACCCGTCTGGACCTGGCGCTGGAGGATAGCTGGCCGATCGATGTCCAGGCGGTCTCAGAAAACCATTTTTGCGTCCGCTATTACGATGGACAGGATCAGCGCATTGTTGCACACGAATTCGATTCCAATTTTGTGTTTCTCGCAGAAAGTCGCGCTCACATAGCGGAATGGGTGGGCGATGACGCCTACTACCAGTGGTTCCGGAGCGCGCCATTCCGGTGTCCACTGGTACCTGGCGATGACTTCTAGCCACTCATCCCGGTAAGGCAACAGCCATGAACACACCGCCAGGTCGCGATGCGATCGAGGGCCGCTTTGGGCCCTTGGGGAGCGGCGTTCAAACTCTTATCATCCAGGGTATGACTTATACACTGGCCCAGGTGCTTTCCCAGATCGGCGCCGAGTTCGACGACAGCAAGCCGATTGATGCAAGGGAGCTGTCACCAGGGCGTTACGTGCTGCGCTATATTGACGGACAAGACGGGCTGGTGGTCGCGGCCGAGTTCGACGCCGACTTCCGCTTGCTCAGCGAAGCACGCGCAAAGATGGCGGGATGGGAAGATGATGGTTCAAATTTCGCTTATTACAGCGGACACTAGTATTGGGCGTCGCTCACGTCACTTGCTCTTCGACTTTGAGTCGAAGCGGTATCCGAACGTGAACAACCACTGATCGTACGACTGCAATCCTCCACGGTTCCAGGTGTACCCGCTCTGGACAAAGTAGTTCCGCCCGAGGTTGGCCTCGAAGAGGCCATTAAGGAAATGCGAGGCATTGCTTGCCGCCGGCGAAGTAAACGATTGGCGTCCGGCAAGCACTTCCCAGCGAAGGTTCTCGTGGAAGTTGCGTGACAGGGAAACGGACTGATAAGAACCGCTGCCGAAGGAACTATTGAAGCGAGAGTAGTGCACATCGGCGCGGATGCTGGTCCAGGGCAGGTGGCCGAGAGTGACTCCGTAGAGTTGATTTAAGGACGACTTCGTGTCCCCAGTACGGCTGCTGCGACCCAGCGTCGTATAAAGCCAGATATTCTTGACCACCTGTACGCGTACGCCCCCGCTGTAACCCTGAAACAAATATTTGTCCAGCAGGCCAGTACCGATCAGTTGCGGGTCGAAGGTGGGAATGTCGCGGAAGTAGGTGTGATTGAGATCGAATTCGACACGTTCGTGGGGCTGGAGTCGGATGGTCAAAAAGCTGCGGCTCACGCCCGGACCGGGAGCCGCGACTGCCAGGTTGCCGGCTGGGCTGTCGGCCTGCAACGAGTGGTAGATGGAGAGGTATCGCTTGTAGAAGACGCCATTTTCGAAAAAGATGAACGGGCGATCAATTTTCCACTTCAACGTGCTGATGCCCGCGCCGGAAGTGCTGGTATAGTGCAGATCGTCATAGCTGCCGCCTTCAAAATTGACGAAGGCTCCTCCGATGCGGCGATCCGGATTGAAACTCCAGGAAGTCGGATCAGGCGTAGAGCCCGCAAACAGGCCGGCGGTCCCTACCCTGCCGACGCGCCGTCCAAAATAGCCGCCATCAATTGTGTCCAGGCTGCTGGCCCACGGTAAATAGAGCCGGCCGAAACCGGCGACCCAGCGAGAATCGGGATTGTCGTAGGTGAGAGCAAGGTGGTAGGTGCGATTGATCAAGTCCTGCAGCGTGGGCTGGCCAGTGGAGGAGTAGCCAGTGAACCGGCCACGCCAGTATCCCGAGAGATTCCAGTAGGTGCCGTTCAGGCGGGTGATGTCGGTGCGAATCATCAGGCCAGTGCTCGAGCTGTGACCCCCCGCCAGGCCATGGTTCACGATGCCGGAGTAATCAAAGCCGATTTGGGCACGGGCGCGGTTGATCTCCGGCAGTGGGGGACGCGGGACCTCAGCGCGAATCTCTTCCTCGAGCGGATCGCCTTCACTGAAGCTGATCACTGCCGGATATTTGCGGGTAGCGCTCAGAGAGCGCTGCGCGACCAGGGCATCGGTGTCCTCGTGTGACAGATACGCCCACTCACCTACTTTTAAGTCTTGCGTGAGGTTGTGAATCTCGGCTACGGCGGACGCCAAAGCGACGGAGGCGATCTGGAGTTCAGCAATTGCCTGGCCTTGCTGGTAATTGGCAGCGTTCAGGACCGTGGGCGCGTCGCCATCGTGGACGATCAGCTTCATGCCTTCGGCGAGGCCATCGTTACGTCCGCCGTCCAGGTAAACGACTCCATCGGCGACATACTTCACCTGGAACGCAATCCGAACGCCGACGTTGGGCTGGTTTATCACCGGAGCCGCAATCGTCGAGTTCGACTCGGCGGTAGTGGCTGGCTGTGATGAAGCGGCAGTGGCCACACTGCTGTTGGCTGGCGACGCAGGGCTGCTAACCGCGGAAGTGGTCGCCGACCGATCCACTGGAAAGTCGAGCGGCGGCAGAGCATGCGGCGGACTCTGAGGTTCAGGAGCCGGCGTTGCGGACGATTCTTGAACAGGTTCGCGTCGTCGCCTATGTATCCTTCCGAATACTGACTCGATGGCGCCGGGAACCGCGCCGCCTTTTCGCTTGGCCGCGCGCCCTGCACTAGGCGGAGGCAGCACAGTCAGAATAATTTTGTTGCCTTCGGTCTTCAGGCCATAAGGGTGTTCTTCATCCAGAGCGACAATAATTGTGGTCGAGGAGGCGTCAGAGTTGGCCGCCGCCATGCGAACGGACTGAACACCATTCTTACTGACATTTATGAGCTGATCCTTGATCCCCGGCACCGTGTCAGGCAGTTGGAGCAGCAGTCGGCTCGGCTGGCTCGCCACCACAACGCGAGGAGTCACCGGCGAATTAACCGTGACCTCCACCCGCACTTCGTCCTTGCCATTAGTCACAGTTAAATTCTGAACTTGGGCGGTGCTCAGCCCTGCGGTGTAGGCACTGACAGCGCATAGGCAGCCCACGAGTACTGCGAGATTTACAAGCGTCTTCATTACTTCCTTCGGTGCATGACTCCGGATGCAGCTTGGGTGGCTAGCCGCCGCCCCCGCCCTTGTGACAGTTGTAGCAATTGACGCTGTTGTAGACGTATCCGCCAACCCCACTGTGCCGGGCATCGGTCTGTGCCTTGGTGTGGCAGTTTGTACACTGGAAAATCGCATAGTTGGCTGGGTTGGTATGGCACGTCGCACACACCCCGTTGGCGCCGCCATGGTTCATCGGGAAAAAGGTGTGGTTGAAAGTTGCATTCAGCCAACTCGTCGTGGAGTGACACGTCCCACAAGTAGTAGGGAATCCCGCGGAAACATGGTTGGGATTGGTCGTGCCCTGGTAGTCCACCTTGTGACACGAATAACAATCGGTGGGAGTGTTGGTGAAATTGTTATTGATGTGGCAACTGGCGCAGGGGACCGTGGTGTGCGCTCCGGTTAGGGGAAATGGGGTGTTGTTGTGATTGAAGGATGCAGGAATCCATCCAGCGGTAGTATGGCAAACGTCGCATTGCTGCGGGAACCCGCCCGCAACGTGGTTGGGATTGGTGGTGCCCTGGTAATCCTTCAGGTGACACGCGACGCAGGCCGCCTGCGTGCCCTGATATCTCCCCCCAACGTGGCACGCCGTGCATGTCAGTGTGGCGTGCATTCCGGTCAGCGCATATCCGGTTATTTTCAGGTGATCGAACTTGGCGCCGAACCAAGTGTCGATCGCGTGGCACTGCTCACAGGTTACGGGGAATCCAGCCACCACGTGGCTCGGACCGGTGGTCCGCTGGTAGTCTTTTGCATGGCAGGAATAGCACTGGAACGACAGCCCCTGGAATTGGCCGACGGCTGCGCTCTTGTGACAGGCATCACATTCTAGCGCCGCATGTGCTCCCACTAGGGGAAACCTGTTCTCGTGGTTCTGCACCGATTGCGCCGTAACGGTCCAGCCTTTCACGTTGTGGCAGCGTTCGCAATTGGCGCCCATCTGGCGGCGATGGATATCGGCGTGACAGTCCGCGCATCTGGTGCCCGTGTTGGAGAAGACCAGCTTGGTGTGACAGCGCGTGCACGCTACGCCTTCGTGTTCGCCCTGTAGGGGAAAGCTTGTTTTGCTGTGATCGAATTCCGGGACAGCGCGAATCGGCTTCCAACTGACGGAGGTGTGGCAATTTTGACAGGGGATGTTCAGTTGCCCATGGGGGCTGCGGGATGTGGCATAATCGCCGCCCTTCTGCCCGAACGCCGGAGCTGTCCCCAGGAGCAGAAGAACAAGGTTTGCCAACAACAGTCTCGCTAGCACTCGCCCCATGAGCCCCACAATCTCGACACGACGCTGGAGATAGGCTGGCAATTAGGATTCCAAAGTAGTTGATCTGGACATCAGTTGTGAGCTTGCTAAAACCTTGAAATAAGGCGGGTCTAGCGGAGACACCTGCGTCGGATTAACCCAGCCTGGGGAGGGATGTGCCGCAGTGTTGAATTACTAATCGTTCAGAAATTTCTACGCCAATTCCTGTCGCAATAAAGGTGTCGTGCGGCGAAGCAGGCGGGTTTTAGTCGTTGAGCGCCTATTCGGAATAACCGTGCCTCACTGTTCTTCTTGGATGTTGGGCAGCCAATGCAGCATATGGTCTTGAAGTCTGGTCACAACCCAGTTCAGAAGGATCCCGATGGTGCCGGCAATTATTATGGCGCCGTAGGTTTCCGGAATGCGGTAGGTGGATTGGTAGAGATAGATACCGCGACCCAGGCCGCGTTCCCCCAGACCGATGAACATCTCGACCGCAACCACGAGTACCAAGGAGTACGACACCGCCGTGCGTATGCCATCGAAGATGCTGGGCAGGGCCTCGTAGAAAAGCACGTCAGAAAGCATGTGAAAAGTGTCGAGATTCAGCAGACGGGCCTGGTAGAGGCGGCGTTGGTTCGCCAGAGCCGCGCCCGAGACTGCATTTACCAGGATCACGAGCAGGCTGGGATACGCCGCCAAGGCCACAATGGACGTTTCCCCAACGCCAGCGACAATCAGGAATAACGGGAACAGCGCAGACGCGGGGATGGAGCGTAACGCGTGTAGCGGGCCTTCAAGGACTTCGTAAGTTCGCTTGCGATAGCCGAGAAACAGGCCTATCGGGATTCCGAATAGGCAAGCAAAGACCAGAGCGACCAGAACACGACCCAGGGTCAAGCCGATATCGGACAATAGCCTCTCGCGGAACATTCCGGGCAGAGCGCGGGCCACATTCCAGGGCGCGGGCAGCAGGAGGGGATCAATCAAGCGTAGGGCAGTGACTGCTGCCCACAATGCCAGCAAGGCGGCGACGAACCATAATGCACGCGAGTTTCGCTTAAACCAATCCATCGCGAATACCGTTAATCAGAGCCTGCTGCATAGCTTCATAATCGGGCGCGCTTTCATTGCGCGGGAATCCAGTGCGGAAATCGAGATCGGAAATGACCCGCACGGGCCGCTTGGCGATCACGACACATCTCATTCCTAGCGCCAGCGCGTCTGAGACGTTGTGCGTGATCAGCACCAACGTAATGCGATCCCTGATCGCAAGCTCATGCAAAGCAGAGGTGATCTCGGCCTTGACTTTGCCATCCAAGGCTGAAAAAGGCTCGTCGAGAATCACCAGCTTCGGTTTCCACGACAGGCAGCGAGAAAGCGCGAGCCGCTGTAACTCCCCACCGGAAAGTTGGGCGGGGTAAACGTCGGCCAGGGCACCCAGGCGAAACAGGGTCATGAGATAGCAGATTCGATCGCGGCGCTCAGTTCCCTTCCAGTTCAATTTCTCCAGTGGATAACGGACGTTCTCGAGCACCGTTTGCCAGGGGAAGACACCGTTCATCGGATGCTGGTCCACGTATACGACGTCCGAAGGATGCGTGAAATCGGGCGACCGCCGGACTAGGCCGCTTCGTGGCGTCAGAATACCGGCCATGATGCGCCCCAGCGTGCTTTTGCCCGACCCGCTGGCGCCCATGATGGTCACGATCGAGCCCTGCTCGATACGCAGCGAAAAATCCTTGTAGAGGACGCCGTTGATGCCATTGGAACGCGTGGGGTAGGAGAATTCAATCTCTCCGAGTTGGAGTGCACTGCTGGGAGACGGGACCGGGGTACTCATCGGGTCGGGTCCACGAGTCTGTGGGCGTTAACGCGTTGTGGGATTTCTCCGGATTCAAACAGGAGATCGATGAATTGTTGAAGATTGGCAACGTCCACCTGGTTCGATAGTGTGACATCGGAAACATTTACGCGGGCGGCAACTTCCGGAGAAAGCTTGACGTACTTGGAGAGCAGCGTCCGCGACTCGACTGGGTGCGCAGCCATGAAATCCACCCCCTGCTGCAAGGCCCGCACAGCGCCAGCCGCGAGCTTGGGGTGTTTTCGTTCGAAGTCTCGCGAAATCACGGATGCGCCAATGGGACATGGATTCAACAGGTCCGCATACACAGAACCGAAGAGCTGGCGATATCCGCCCTGGACCAGGGCAGTGGTGGTCACTGGCTCGTAGGAGAAAAGTGCGTCGACCGCACCGGAATGCAGGCTGGATATTTGGGCCTGGGGCGGCAATTGGACCAGCGAGACTGTTGCAGGATTGACTCGGCGCTTTCTGAAGAATGAGGCCAGCATGAGACTGGGCGCGGTGCCGGGAAATACGCCGACCTTCTTGCCTTTCAAATCTTCAATCGTGCGCAGCGGAGAGGAGTCCCGAACGATGATCTTGTCCAGCGCGTTGGACTCATTCATCCGGCTGGCCGAGAAAACGCGCACGCGGCCGGGGCTCTGGATTTCCAAATGGATAATCGGCACGAGTGAAGTTGCCGGCAGGACATCGGCTTGTCCGGCAATCATCGCGTTCGCCAGATCGTTGCTGCTGCCCAGCACTACCGGAATCAATCGAAGGTTTTCCTTCTCGAAAAAATGCTGCTCCTGAGCGACAAATATAGGCAGGCTGGGGATGATCTGCAGATAGGCGACGCGCACTTCCCCAGAATCTTTGCGGGCCGAAGTGCAGGAATTCATCAGGACCGCAAAGAGGACAACCGCGAATAGGCACGACCGCACAGCACACCGTCTTGACAACCGGCAGCCCGCGAAAACTCTCGTCATTTCCCGGTCCAGCAGGCCGGACGTTTTTGCAGGAAGGCGGAGATACCTTCCTGCGCATCGGCCGCCATGGAGTTCATGGTCATGATCTCCTTGGCATAGGCATATGCCTTGGGCTGATCGAGGTCGATCTGCGTGTAGTAGGCCTGCTTGCCGATGGCCAGCGTCACTGGACTGGCTTGCGCGATGCCTGCAGCCAGAGCGCGGGTTTCGTCGCGCAAGGATGCGGCGGGCACCACTTTATTGATAAGCCCCCATTCGACGGCAGTTTTTGCCGGAATCATGTCGCCGGTCAGCAGCATTTCGAGGGCACGCTTGCGCCCGATAGCCCGGCTCAGGGCAACCATGGGTGTAGTGCAGAACAAGCCGATACGCACGCCGGGTGTGGCAAACGAGGCTTCTTCGGAAGCAATGGCAAGGTCGCAGGTCGCGACCAGTTGGCATCCGGCGGCGGTCGCTACGCCTTGGACTTCCGCGATCACCGGTTGTGGAATAGATTGGATCTTGATCATCAAATCGGAACAAACGTCGAAGGTTCGCCGATATTCATTGATGTCCTTCCCCACCATCTCGCTGAGATCGTGGCCAGAAGAAAAAACCTTGCCAGCCGCAGCCAAAATGACAGCGCGAATGTTCTTATCTTCGCCGATGCGCTCCAGGCAACCCAGCAATTCCAACATAAGCTCGAGTGACAAGGCATTGCGGCGGTTGGGCCGATTGAGCGTGACCACAGCCAGATGTTGATCGGTTTCAAAACTAATGTTTTCGTAGGCGGTTGAAACAGTTTCGGCAACCTGCGCCATAGGCACCTTCCCTGGTCGGCTCGTCAGCCGTCCAGCGTCATTTTGTTCTCCACATTCTATTCTCGAGCGGCACCCTAAATCGATGAAAAGAGTGCCATTGGTTCGTCAGTTCCTAATTGGAACGCAAGCTGATATTGCTTGACATTGCATGTTGCGCCTTGTGATGAGTCGTAATAGTCTGCGCTGTCGGTACAGCCAACGAGCGGAGCGCACCCATGTCTAGAAAATCCAAGTTGTCAAAGAATCAGCCGCCGCAGGCACTCAAGTCCGCGACCGCCGCAGATGCTCAGTTAATTCTGCAGCTCTATGATTTTCGCCGGGAGACCGAAATGCGCAAGGCCCGTCACTTTATTTCCGCCGAGTTCTGGCCGGAAAACGCGGAGGATACGTTGCGTCTCGCCAGAGCCTATCCCAGCGCGGAAAATACCTGGTTGCGCCAGGTGACCAGCTATTGGGAAATGGCCGCGTCTTTCGTGTTGCGGGGAGCGCTGCACGAAGAGTTGTTTTTTGATGTCAGTGGAGAAATGTATTGTGTCTTTGCAAAATTCAAACCATTTTTGACGGAGATTCGGCAAAAGCTTCCCTATTTTCTCCTCACCGTGGAAAAAGTCGTTATGAACACTCAAGAAGGACGGGATCGGCTGGAGCGGCTCGAAAAACGCCTTGCCCGGCGCAAGCAGAAGCTGGCTGAGCGCCGCGCCGCTGTAGCGGCAACTTCGGCGGGATTCAACTAGCCAACTCGAAGTAATTCCCAAGTTCGAATAGCATAGTGCGGCACCTACTTCCGGCAGGGGGAACAATTAGCCTCATGAAGCGGCCGATCACATTCTTGGTGTGCGTTGTTCTGCTGTTCGCAATTTCCGGCTTCGCTCAGCCAGCGGCTCAGAATGCTCAGCCAACCGATGCCTACAAAGCTACGCTGGATCGGCTGGAGTCGCTTACCACCTTGCCATTGGCGGACTGGCGCTTCCACGCCGATCTTCCCCATCCGGAAAGCTCTTCTCTCGACGACTCCACCTGGGAAGTAATGAAGGTCGGGGACAAGTGGACGTCGGGTCCGCGGGTGCTGCGCCGCTTGCTGGAAATTCCGGAAAAGATCGAGGGATACGCGATTCAAGGTGCACGCGTGAAACTTGATCTGAATATTTCCAGCCGGGATGCCGAGATATTGACCGTTTTCTCCAATGGCTCGGTAGCCGAACGCACCGATGAGGACATGCAGCAGCCGATCGTGTTAACGGAAAACGCTCAACCCGGCCAGAAATTTGTGATAGCCATTCGTGTGGATGCCAACCGCGTGGAGAGCGAGTTAAGGCGTGCTCAGCTGCTGATCGAGCCGCCCTCTAGCCGTCCGGATCCGAGGCTGGTGCGAGAGGGAATCCTCTCGGCACTGCCCGTGATTGACGCTTATGAGGAGAATAAGAGTCAACGCGATCAGCAACTCGATGAGGCCCTGAAAGCTATCAACCTTGCGGCGTTGGATCAGGGAGATCAGCTTGCTTTCGACACTTCGCTGCGCGAGGCGCAGACCAAGCTGCAGGTGCTAAATCCTTGGCTGAAGCAGTTCACGATTCACGCCGTAGGAAATTCGCACATCGACATGGCCTGGTTGTGGCCCTGGACGGAAACCGTGGAAGTTGTGCGCAACACTTTCCGCAGCGCGCTCGACCTGATGCGTGAATATCCGGACTTCAAGTTCACCATGTCTTCCGCGCGGACCTACGAGTGGATGGAGGAGAAATATCCCGATCTGTTTAAGGAAATTCAGGACCGCGTCAAAGAGGGACGTTGGGAAGTGATCGGCGGCATGTGGGTGGAACCGGATCTCAACATGCCGGCGGGCGAGTCGCTAACCAGGCAGATTCTCATCGGTAAACGTTATTTCCGGAAGAAGTTCGGTGTGGACATCAAGATCGGCTGGAATCCGGATTCGTTTGGATACAACTGGCAGCTTCCGCAGATCTATAAGAAGTCGGGGATGGATTACTTTGTCACCCAGAAGCTGCTTTGGGCGCACGAGTTCACCACGTTCCCTTACAAGCTGTTCTGGTGGGAGGCTCCTGATGGAAGCCGCCTGCTCACCTACTTTCCGCACGACTATGCCGGAGGGATCGAGGCGGAAGGCATGGCAAAAGATTTATCGGTGTGGGCTCCGGCGATGTACGGTCCGCAACTAACCGATACGCCGGAGATGATGCACCTCTACGGTGTGGGCGATCATGGTGGCGGGCCCACTCGCACCATGCTGGATAATGCTGCGCGCCTTATGTCGCCGGAAGGGGTTTATCCGAAACTTGAATTGGGCACTGCCAAAGCATTCTTCGACGACCTCGAGAAAAAGCTTCCCAGCATGAAAGTGCCCAGTTGGAAAGATGAACTCTATTTTCAGTATCACCGGGGCGTACTGACGACCCAGGCGGAAACCAAGCGGCGCATACGGCGCAGCGAGGAAACCATGCTCAACGCCGAGAAATTCGCGTCCATCGCTCTGCTTTATGGTGTTCCCTATCAGCAGGAAGAAATGGAACGCGCGTGGAAGCGGCTTCTGTTTGATCACTTCCACGACATCATGCCTGGCTCAGGTATCGCTGTGAACTACCTTGACGCCCAACGAAATCTGGAAGACGTGCAGCGCGCCGGGCACGAGATCATAGATGGAGCGTTCCACGAGATTGTGGCCCATATCAATACCTTAGGTGACGGCGTGCCGGTTGTGGTCTTCAATTCCCTTTCCTGGCCACGTACGGAAATGATTGAGGCCGAGGCGCAACTTCCCAATCCAGTGCGGGAAATCGAAGTGGTGGATTCGGCGGGCAAGATGGCCGAATCGCAAGTGCTTAATGTTGATCCAAGAACACACCAGGTACGCTTTCTGCTCTTAGCGAGCATGCCTCCATTGGGCTACAAGACCTATTTCGTCCGTCCCGCGAAAACTCTCTTTCCCAAGCACGCAGCCGTAAAGGCAACCGCGGAGTCTTTGGAAAATGACTTCATCCGCCTCAAGATCGATCCCAGAACCGGGTGCTTAACCAGTTTGTTTGACAAACGCAGCCAGACGGAAGCCCTGGCGCCCGCGGAAACCGATACCGGGGGCCCGAAGAATTCTATGTGCGGAAACCTTCTGCAGACGTTTGTGGACAAGCCCAAGCAGTGGGATGCCTGGAACATCGATGCCGATTTCGAGAAGCAGCATTGGGACTTGGACAAGGCTGACGAAGTAAGGCTCACAGAAAGCGGGCCACTGCGTGCTGTGATCCGCGTGAAGAAGCACTTCCAGAACTCAGCCTTCGTGCAGGACATCACGATGTACACCGGCGTGCCGCGGGTGGACGTTAAGATGCAAGCCGACTGGCACGAAAAACATATTCTGCTGAAGGTGGCGTTTCCCTTGAGCGCTCATAACGAGAAGGCCACATTCGAGATCCCCTATGGATCCATTGAACGACCCACGACACGCCGTACTCCTGCCGAGCAGGCCGAGTTCGAGGTTCCCGCGCTGCGCTGGGCCGACGTCTCCAATGCCACTCATGGATTCAGCCTGCTGAACGACTGCAAGTACGGATACGACGCAAAAGGAAATGTGCTTCGGCTGTCGCTGCTGCGTTCACCGGTGTGGCCCGATCCGCACGCCGACGAAGGCCATCATGAGTTCACTTACTCTCTTTATCCTCATGGGGGCACCTGGCGTGAGGCGCTGACGATCCGACGAGGATACGAGTTGAACTACACTCCTTTTGCTCTGCAGACGGACAAACATCAGGGAACGCTGCCCGCCGAACATTCTTTTGTGCAGGTCGAAGCTGAAAACGTTGTGCTCACCGCCATCAAGAAAGCGGAAGACGACGATGCGCTCATCTTGCGCTTCTACGAGTGGGCCGGAAGAGAAAGCAATGTGAGACTGCAACTCCCCCCTGGAGCGCAGTCGGCATCCGAGACGGATTTAATGGAGAAACCGACGGCGAAATTGCCCGTTCAAAACGGTGTGGTGAGCGTGCATACCAAGCCGTTCGAAATTAAAACTGTGAAAGTCGTGTTTGGCTCGCAGATAGCTGGGCAGACAGCGCGATCGCGGTGAAAGACAGCGCGAACGAAATGCACAGATCCTTCGCTTCGCTCAGGATGACAAACGTTAAATGGTGGCAGAGGGACTTGTGCCCGTGGCGGCGAAGACTTCAGCTACTTCTTCTTTGGCGATTTCTGTAAAAGATTGGACAACGACCGGATCAAATTGAGTCCCGCTGCTCGCCAACAAACGGCGAATGGCTTCATCGTGCGGGAGGCCCTTGCGATAACAACGATTGGAAATCATCGCATCGTAAGCGTCGATCACCGACACAATGCGTGAACCAATGGGAATCTCATTTCCCTTAAGGCCGCCGGGATAGCCGGTTCCGTCGTAGTTCTCGTGATGGTGCAAAGCATAAAGGCTCGCCTTTTCCAGCCCCGCGAACAGGCGCAGGATGGACCAGCTGTACTCCGGATGCTTGTTCATCTTGGCGCGTTCTTCGTCGGTGAGCTTGCCTTCTTTCCTGAGAATGGAATCGGGAACGCCGATCTTTCCGATATCGTGCAAGAGAGCGGCGACTTCGAGCTGGTAGAAGTCGGTTTCCGCGATTCCCAGCTGGCGGGCAACCCGAATCGCCCACTCGGCCAAACGTGTGCTGTGAATTCCGGTGTTGAGATCTCGTAGATCAAGCAGTTGATTGAAGGCGCAGATGACGGACTTGAGGAGCGTGTGTTGCTGCTCCTCAAGTTCTTTAACCCGCAAGGTGGTAGCGATGCCAGTAGCACTCGCCAGGTATTGGTCCGCAAAGGTTGCCACAGGAGGTCTCCGCCGTTTAGTGCAGCCCCAGATAGTTGCGGAAGGCTTGTACCGCCTGATAGGTATCCAGGCGGCCATATCCCAACTGTGGCGCGGAGATGTACTGCGCATGGGACAAGGCATTTGCCGCTTGGGGTTCCCCGGCCGCAAGGCTCGTACTGCTAGATGTAGAGAGCGTTATCAGTCCGAGCAAGGACACGGATCCGCTGGTCTGGGCCTTATAAACCGACGCGATCACCGCGGTGGTTCCGCTCACGAACGGAGCACTGAATGAGGTTCCCCAGCCCGCCGCGTAGGTTCCGAAGGGATAGGTGGTCATGATGGCTTCACCCGGTGCCGCCAGCCACACCGGAGGAGCGCCGTAGTTGGAGAAAGTCGAAGGCGTGTCGTTGAGGCTGGTAGAGGCGACATCCACCACGCCCTTCAGAGCCGCAGGATAGACCGTCGCTTGCCGTCCGCTGTTCCCCGCTGCCGCGATGCAAATCACTCCATTCGCCGTCACGTAGTTCACGGCGTTGGCCAGCTCCTGCGAGTACGTAGTGTAATTAAAGCTCATGTTGATCACCTTCGCGCCGTGACTGGCCGCATAGTAAATGGCGCGCAAGATGTCAGAGTTATAACCCGAACCGTCGGCGTGGAACGACTTCAACGGCATGATCTTGGCTTGCGGAGCTACCAGGTGAACGATACCCGAAACCATAGTTCCGTGGCCGAAAGCCTGATATTGGTGGCCATCGAGTACGGCGGCCGTCGATTGATCCAGAACCGCAGCAGTCGATTGGCTGACCTGGGCGGCTTGCATGCCGCTGCTGTCGAGGACAGCAGCCGTCGACTGGCTGACGTCCGCCATTTCCGAACCACCACTCTGGTTGCGGGTGAAATCGTAGCCGGTAACGAGAGAACTTTTCAGGGCCGGATGATTGGGGTCGACGCCCGTGTCAATCACGGCGACGGTAATGCCCGAGCCCGCTACCCCGAAAATCGAATGCATGGAATCGGTCTGGATCAGCTGGTTCGCAGGCTGATAGACATAGCCACGCCAAACCGTTGCGCCGTAGTACGTGATCGGCGTCCGGTCGTTCAGATAGGGCGGAATCGAAGTGACCGTGGCGCCTTGCGTGGCGACCAACTGGTCCGATTCGACCGAGACAACCCCCAATGGCCTCAAAACCAAGAGCAGCAGCGAATCAACCACGGAGGAAGTCTGGACCATGAAGAGCTGGCCGCTGGGATCACCAATCGCTTGCACGGACGAGCAACCCAGCAGGTTGCAGACGTTCAGAATTCCTGTGAGTCCCAGCGTGTTACGCATCAAGACGCGGTTCTGGGTTTGCGCCGCGGAAAACTGGGCGGTAATCAGAACCAGCAACAATAGACATGCCTGAACTGCGCGGGGGAAATGGTACATCCTGGTCAAACCTTGAATCCGAGTACCCATCGAAGTAACCCCTCTCAAACTCCACCGCCCCTCTGTCTGCAATTGCGGCTGAGTTTAGAACAAAACCGA
This sequence comes from Terriglobales bacterium, assembly GCA_035631655.1. Classification (GTDB taxonomy): domain Bacteria; phylum Acidobacteriota; class Terriglobia; order Terriglobales; family Acidobacteriaceae; genus Gp1-AA122. The sequence continues at coordinate 39,702 of DASQIH010000069.1, read as the reverse complement.
CGCGTGCTAAACTTACACGTGTAACCATTGCTGTGTTCCAGCGGTAATCACCAGAAGTTACCTTCAGGGGATCCCGCGGAATTAATCCATGTGCTTGCGATCGAACGGCTTGTTCTGCACGCCGTGGAGGGGGAGGACAATCACTTTTTCTTCATCCATACCAATGGCAATACTTAAATCGTGGCCGGCATCGAATTCCAGCTGAAATTCACCAAAGTCGTTGGTCGCAGTGTTCGCCACGGGTAATACTCCCTTCAGCAGGCGCACCAGGACACCTTGTGCGGCCCGGTGAGCCTTGGCCCGATTGAGAACCTGCCCAACCAGCGAGATGCGGTCCAACTCTCGTTGTGGCTCCAGGCGAAGATCGATGACGTAGTCATCGGCTTCATACAGGAATTGCCGGCTCGAAACTGTACCCCGCAGCCCCGCAGCCACCGGCTGAAGACTGCTGTCAAAGACAAGACGCACAGGCAGGCTGGTCTTCAGGCCACCAGCCACACCCCCAAACTGACTCTTTGCAACCCGGAGCGTATCGTCCGGCGGAACGTAAGAGCTCTCCGCTTTTGCAACCGATGCGACCCCCTGCCAAATCAGCAAAGTCGCCTCGCATTTCTTGCATCCGTCATCAATGTGGCGCTGCATCGTTGTCTTTACGCTCGGTGTTACCAAGTTCCTGGCAAAGTCCGCCCAGGATTCGTCACTGAAATGTTTCACCTCTACCTCCGCTTGGGGGAGCGAACCAGAACCTGTCAGACCGTGGTTCCTCCGGGAATGACTTTCAATTTGCTAATAGGGGCCGGCACCGGGACCAAAAATATAGGTGCCAAGGAAAATTCTCGGACTTTAAGTCTTACCTATAAGAATGAATGGAGCCCATTGATACGGATGGGGATAGCTCTTTCGCAATTCCAGCATGGTCTTCCGCAAAGCCGCCGGTTTCGTATTTCCTTCGCTCAAATGACGATAAAACGCACGCATGTACTCAGCGGTGCTCTTATCGTGCACGTCCCAGAGGCTGAGGACCAGAGACTGCGCTCCGGCATGTATCAGGCCGCGGGCTAGTCCAATCAGTTCGTCCCCTGCAGCAACCACGTTGAGGCCGGTTGCGCAACCGCTCAAGGTAATAAGTTCCACGGGCAGCCTGAGTTGGTATAGGTCATACAAGCTAAGGAACGAACCGCCTAGCCGGATGGCAGAAAACATTGGATTATCTTGCCGGAAATAGCCGTGAGTCGCGATGTGAATCATCCGGCTGTTGGGTCCTCGGCTGCGAAGGATGTCCTCACTTGCTTCGTTCCCGAGGAATAGCTTGGTGTTCGGAAGAACGTCGGTCAACGCCCGCGCTTCGTCGGCAATGGCAGGCGCCTGCGGATCGGGAATGCCCAGCACTAGGGAAGGGCCCGAGGAATTCCCTTCCCTCGACTGGCACAACGTGTAAATGCTCGCGCTCGGGGCGTAGGAAACAGTGAAACCATCCACCAGGTACGACTTCCCATCAAAAAGTGCGTGGAACGGCACGTAATGAAGCAGTCCATGAGGCACGAAGACCAGATGCATGCTATTCAATTGCATCCGGATGGGAGCGATCAGCTCGTTATAGAGTTCGGCGAGGTGAGCTTGCGTAGCCTGTAGCAGAGAGTCCTCGAATGCACTAAGGTACTGCGGAGCGAGACGAAATTTCGAGAGCTGAAATTGCAGCAGCCGCAAAAGATTCGAGACTCGCGATTCCAAGGTCAGGGGCATGATTTGCAGGCTATCGTGGCCGAGCAGACAAACCAGAATGCGATCGCGAATCCGAAAGTACTCGACCAGCAGAGTACCGGCCGGAATGCTGGCGCGGATAGACGGAATCGGAACGCTGGTCGGCCTTTGCAAGCCGGCCTGTTCGGCATCCGAGTCGCTGGCTTCGTGCAACATGCGCAGCAAATCATTCTCCCGAGCGCGGGCTTGCCGCTGCAATTTGGCAATACGATCCGGCGATGGCGCTTCCGGTTTGAGTTGCTCTCTTTCAATCAGGTTGTAGTACCAGTTCAACTCTTCACGAAGATCGCGGATCGAACGAACGAGCTCGCTCTGTCCGGTTGGCTCGCTGCTTACTGGAGACGCCGGCCGGGTGAACATATCCATCAGGCTGCGAGACTTTGCCTGCTCGATATAGCCCAGTGCTTCCTCCAGAGAACCGCGTTCTGTCCCCCGGTCCATGCAAAGTTCGACCAAGTCCTCGTAAACCTCCAGACGATTCTTGATGAAAGCAATCTTCAGTTCTTCGCGATGAAGGCTGCTGCGCAGCGATTCCAACGCTTCCCGCGCAGCCTGGTAGGAGAGATAGGCCTTTTGGCGATCCTTCCGCGCCGAATAGATGTTTCCCATGAGAAGGTGAGCCGCGTGCGTAAGGACCGGAATCTGTAAATCGTTCAACCTCTCCAAGGCGGCTTCACAATGCATGGTTGCCGGTTCGATTTCATCCATGCGCAAGGCAATGCGGGCGAGTAGCAATTCAGCCACAACCGCCTTGTTGAGAAGACTTAGACTGCGCAAGGCTTCCAGGGCTTCGGAGCAGAGTCGGCGCGCTTCAAAGAAACGTCCTTCATTGAAAAAGACTAGCGCCCGGTACAAATCGATCAGCGACTGCCAGGCACGGTTCTTTTCCTTGACAAACAGCTCGCGGGACTGGGAGAAGAGCTTAAGAGCTTCAAAGCCATGCCCCTGCTGGCCGGCGGCCATTGCCGAGAAAGCCAGGCTCTTGGCGTCTTCATAGCCGTTGCCAAGCTTGTGAAAACCTTCATGGGCCTGTTGCGCAAGCTCTGCGGCTTCGGAAGCGAGATTCAAGTCCAAGTAGAGCTCGGAAAGGTCTAAGTTGCAGAGCGCAAGATGATAGAAGTCGCCGACTTTCTTAAAGGCCAGTCGTCGGGCGCGGTACATTTCGATAGCCCGGCTGTACTCGCCCCGAAGAAAATAGAGATACGCGATGTTGTATTCGGCCTGTGTCCGGAGCAGCGGCATACCGTGCTCTTCGGAGAACGTCCGTGCCTTTTCATGTGTCTCCAAAGCCTTAGCAAAATCATTGAGGCTGATGTAACAAGTCGCCATGTTGGTGAGAACTACTGCGATACCCTCCGGGTCATCCTTCGCGGGCAGGCCCTGGTAGGCGCGCTCATAGCAGGCAATAGCTTCAACAAATCTGTCCTGGCGGTAGTAAATATTTCCAATGTTGATGTCGAGACGCGCGAGCCTCCAAGTATTACCCTCATCAGTAAAAATCTTCCGGGCACGCTCGCCGGCAGCGAAGGCACGGTTGTATTCGCCCATGAGAAGCAGAGGCTGGATCGATCCGCTCAGCGTCCGGGCCACTTCGCCGGTTTTGCCGAGAACATCGAAAAGGGCAACAGCCTGCTGATGAAAGTCGACCGCCTGCGCATTTTCACCCTGCGCGTAGAGAGTATTGGCCTTCGCACGCAATGCCTTGGCTAGGGATTCTTTGTCGTCTAGTTCGTCAGCGATGGCGAGCGCTGCGTCTGCTAACTGAAGAGCCTGCGCGACATCGACCCGAACTTGTTCTCGCACTTGGTCGGCCATCTCCGAGACGATCTCAGGGCGAACCAAGGTGCGGTGGCGAGCGAGAAATTTCCGGCGCGCAGTATCATCGCTGAGACTGGCCAGCTGTTTCAGCATGTGCTCTTTACTGGCGACGCGCCGCGGTTCCATCACCTGAAGCCCTTCTTCTCCAAAACTTGACGCAACTTACCCAGGCATCTTCCCCGAATGAAACCGATCGAACCGGTGGCCAGGCCCAGTTCTTTAGCGACTTCCTGGTAAGGACGCGGCGGGTTCTCGAAAAACAGCATGGTAATCATCCGATGGCATCGCGGTGAAAGGGCAAGCATCGCTTCGCGAACGCTCTGCTCTCGTTGCAATTGGTAAAGCATCTGCTCTGGGAGATCGGGAACACTGGTATCCCCGAGGTTCGCACCTATCTCGTCATCGAGTGGCGCAAAGCGATCTTTTTTCCCGCGCAGGCACCTGTGATAGCTGGTCTGCATCAGCCACTTGGGGAGAGCCTTGGGATCGCGCAGTTTCGGCAGCCCTGCCAAAAGGTCTAGGGAAACAGCCTGAAAAATATCGGCTGCCTCGTCCCGAGAAAGTCCAAATTTGATGGGAATCGAGAAGATCAGGTTCTTGTATTTGTCGAGGAGCGCAGACCAGGCAGCCTGGTTGCCTTTGCAGCATTCACGAACCAGACGTTCGTCCGACCATGCCCTTTCCGGCGCGCCGGGTCTTGATCTCACCGCTTTGCACCAAACTCCGTCCCACTCCACGAGGCTGTGCAATCGGAGAAAAGCTTGTTGAACATCAGCACAGGGGCGGCGAGACGGGCCAAACGCATATGGTTCACGGTTAAAGCTCGCGGATTGAGGCCGATTGTACCTGTTGCTCTGACTGGTTGCTATCTGAAGTAACCAAGAGAGATAATTGCCGTCGCAGGGTGCCGGGATGCTGCTCCTCGGTAATGAGCGTCAGGCAATCACCGCGGCAGACCTCCGGCATCACCCGCATATGTGAGGTCGGTCACAGCCAGTAGTGTAATCAATAGGAAATGCTTGGTAGGAAAGACGCTGTGTTCGTATCCCGAGGCCGCGTCCGCTTGCCACGTGCAGACATCCGCGCATCCCGCGTCTGGAAATCTCACGATCCCACTGGCGCATCCGGACAGGCCTTTCAAGGAGCTCCCTTATGAACATCCGGCTCTCCATTCTTGTCCTGGTTCTGATTCCTGCTTTAGTGGTAGGCGGTTATGCGGTTACCAAGAAACCGATGACCGCCCCGATCATCGTGGTGCTGGGCGCAGTGATGATTTATTTGGGCTATACACGTTACGCGCGCAGTATCGACCGGACCGTCATCCAGCCTGACACCAAGAAGGCCACGCCGGCGCGGCTCTATATGGACGGCGTGGACTTCATGCCTACCAGCCGTAACGTGCTTTACGGGTATCACTTCAAGTCGATTGCCGCGGCAGGGCCAATTGTCGGCCCGATTGCCGCAGCCACCTTGTGGGGGTGGATGCCCGCCCTATTATGGCTCACCCTGGGCGTCACCTTCCTGGGTTGGGCCAGCGACTACTCAGCCATCATGGTCGCGGTGCGGAATGACGGCAATTCACTCTCGGCCATTGCGCACAAGCTGATTGCCCCACGGGCGCGCGTCATCCTGTTCGTGTTCATCTTCTTTTATCTGTTGCTGCTGGCCGGAGCATTTGTCGGTATCATGGCTGGGATCTTCGATCCTCGCGCCGACGTCCCCTTCGGTATCCTGATGCTGGCCGTCATGGGCCTGCTGATGGGGCAGATGCTCTATCGCTGGAAGATGGACCTGATCTTCGTAACCCTGCTGGCAGTGGTAGTCACGCTAGGTTCGATGGCGATCGGCGCCAAAGGCATTGCGGCGGTCAAGGGCACTACCCCAGACGGCAAGCCAGCTTCGGCCCTGGTTTTCGGCGGTCCCATCAACTCCGTCGTGGAGAAGTTCAGCGACGGCATCAACCGCCTGAGCGGGCGACAACCTCTATATACCGTCGTCGATCCTACGAAGGCGGATCCCCGGCTGGCTACGACCGTAATCAATCCTGAAGGCAAGATCGTGCCTAAGTATGTGGACCAGAGCGGCTCCATCAAGATGCTGCCCTCCTTTATCTTCTGGTGCCTGTTTGTGTTCGGCTTCTCGTATCTGGGAACCGTGCTACCGATCTGGCGGTTCGCCCAGCCTACGAATTACATCGGGTTCTGGGTGACATTCCTGACCATCGGATTGTCTGCCCTAGGCGCGGTGGTCGGTGGAATTCGTGCCCTGCTCGGGAATCCCGACATGATCACGGCCGTCACCTTCCAGACCAAGGTCTTCTCGACCTGGATGCCGATGACCCAGGCCAAAGACGCGGCCGGGAACATCCTGCAAGCGTTGCCGGCGATTCAGCCGATCTGGCCGATGCTGTTTGTGACGATTGCCTGCGGCGCGATTTCCGGCTGGCACTCGCTGGTTGGATCAATCGGCACGGCGCGCCAACTGGAATACGAGACCGACGCTCTGCCGGTGGGTGGCGGCGGCATGTTCTCCGAGAACGCGCTGGCCCTGCTTTCGCTAATCGCGGTTTCGATCGCGGGTGGTGCGGGAGCGGGAGCGTTCGCTGCCGGCGTTGGCAAACTGCTCGGCATGGTCACCTTTGGCGCGATTCCGCCGGCTTATGGAACGGCGCTAGGATTCGGGGTGTTCGTGGTTATCGTGCTGACCATGGTGCAACTCGTCTTCCGCGTGATGCGCGTGACCCTAGGCGAATGGCTGGGCGAAGCCTGGGTCGGTTTCAAGAACCCACACATCGCCGCCATCATTTCCATGGCTCTGACTCTGCTGCTGGTGCTGAGCGGAACGTGGATTTACTTGTGGCAGCTGTTCGGGGCTTCGAACCAATTGATGGCGGCTTTGAGCTTGCTGATCGTCAGCCTCTGGCTGAAGTCAGTGGGACGCAGCCCGCGGTACGCCTTCTGGCCCATGCTGTTCATGTATGTGACCACCATGGCCGCGATCTGCGTGACGGCTTACAACCTGTACGCCAGCATTCTGTCGAACCCGAAGATTGCTTCGCAGCCCATCAACAGTATTGGCGCGATTGCGATGATCCTGGTCTCGGCTCTGTTGTTCGTAGCCGCGATCATCATTGCTTACGACGCCTGGCACGCGTGGAGGCGGCTCACGCCGGCCGGCAAGGTCGTACCGGCAGCAGCTGCAGCCGACTAAAGACGTTCGGCGATGCGTTGCAGGGTTTGAAATACTGTGCGAGCCGAGTGGCGGCGGAGGTGATCGAGGCGCCACTGCACCTCGAAGTTCGGCTCGGTGCGATGGACGGCAAGCCGCACCAGCGGGCAACCGTCCAACGCCGCCCTTGTGAGCAGTTCGGAGGCGGCCGACGACTGCTGGGGCGCATAGGCGACGAGGGGCGGCGAAACGGGCACAGGCATCCAGTTGTCGCGTTTGAGTTGGCGTTCGCGTCCCCGGGTTGACCAGGAAGAGGTATCCAGCGCTTCCAGTTCTTGTCGGGGCTGGTTGCGCAAGATACCGCGAAAGATAAACAGGTCACGGCGTCCGCGCAGGCGGGAAGAAGCCCAGATCGGCGCGACGTCCCGCGGTTCGAGCACGACCAGAACGTCGGCTTGCCGAAAGGGCGGTTTGGCTTGCTGGATCTTCAGTTCGACGACGGACGATCCCAGCCAGCGCAGGTTGGTCTTCTCGCCGATGAGAGGCAGGCCGTCCTGTAGCCAACGCATGGCATCGTGGCCCTTGCGAACGTTGTAGTGGGTGCCAACGGCGAACCAGCCGACGACGAAGATGACCACGATGATAAAGACGGCCAGGCTGAGTGACATGGAGCGTGACGCGAATCAGACTGCATTATGGCACAGCGCGAGGAGCCTCGGAGGCCTGTGAGCGACGGAAGGAGTGCCATGGCGGGCGATAAGTTTCGCAAGATCCGGGAGTTTTTCTATGGCCTGTACGCCTTCGAGTTCGAACGACAGGCGGTGGAGATGCGCGGCGAACTGGAGTCCGCCTTCATGCTGATCACGCTGGGCGACATGTTGGGTGTACCGGTAATTCCGCCAATCTACTCGCTGCGGATTCTGCCCTACGTAGTGCCTAACATCGCGGCGTGGAAGCGGCGCGTATCGCGGGAACGGGACTTGTCAGATAAGGAAGAGTTTCATTTGCATGGAGTGTGAAGAAAGTGGTCGGTGGTCAGTGGGCAGTGGTCAGCCAAGAAATTTGTCATTCCGAGCGGCGCAGCCAGGAATCTGCTTTTCGCTGATTCCTAACTACTGACTCCTGACTAGTGTTCAAGGAGACTTTATGGCAGACGAACCTAAAGACGAAAAGCAGGGCCTATTCAGCAAGATCAAAGAAATCGCGTATGGGATGAGCGCCCACGACATGTCGCGCTACGCCATGCGCACGCGCGCCAGCATGGAGCACCTGTTCATCCTGATTACGATGGGCGACCTGATTGGCGTGCCCATCCTGCCACCCTATTACTCGCTACGTCTGCTGCCCTACGTGGTGCCCAACATCGCCACCTGGAAGCGTCGCATGCTGCGCGAGAAGGACGTATCGGACGCGATGTTCTGAGCGAAGTTTAACCAGCAATCATAAAAGGACAGATCATGTCACTCCAAGAGACGTTTGAACAAAACAAGGACAGGCGTTACATCATGTTCGGCGGGAAAGGCGGATTGGGAAAGACCACCTTCTCTGCCGCCACCGCCTTCTGGCTGGCACAGCACGGACACAAAGTGCTGGTCTTCTCAGTCGATCCCCAGGCTTCGCTCAGCGACATTTTCCAGAGAGATATCTACGGCAAGGGTCCCGTCAAAGTGATGGATAACCTTTTTGCCCAGGAGATTGACGCCGACAGCCACATCCGCGCCTATCAGAACGAGATCCGTAAGAAGATCACCGATATGTATGGACTGGAGCAGGTGCCGGAAGAAATCGAGCACTACATCCAGGCTGCGTCGGCCGAACCGGCCATGGAAGAGTCGGCCATCTTCGACGCGGTCGTAGACATCGTGGTGGGCGGCGAGTACGACTACTACATCTACGACCTGGTCCCGCTGGGGCACGCACTTTATTACCTCTCGATGGCCAAGGTTTACGACGAGTGGATTAACCGCATCACTAAGCTCCGCGAAGAAATGCGCGAGCACGAGGAGATGGTGGCGCGCATCAAGCGCCAGAAGACTACGGAAGAAGACCACATTTTGACCGAGTTGCAGTACATCAAGAACCGCATCAACCAGTCCTCCAGCATTCTCACCGACCGGCAGAAAACGGCATTCTTCTTTGTCGTCGTTCCGGAGGAGATGATCATCCTCGATACGTCAAAGGCAGCGCAGTTGTTCGCCAAGTTCGATGTGCCGATTGCCGGCTACGTGGTCAACCGAGTGTTACCTGCGGACCTCGTCGGCAAGGGTATTCCGGCTTACCTGCAAAATCGCATGAAGATGCAGGGCCGCTACCTGGAAGAAATCGACAAGACATTCGGGAACCAGGTAATTGCCCGCGTGCCCGAGCTGGAACGGGACGTCACGGGACTACCTATGATCGAGAAGCTGGCCGGGTTGATGTACGGCAACGGGAGACACTGATATGTCTGAGATCAAGCAGAACCTGACGGAATTTGTAGGAACGCATCCCAAGCTGAAGTTCCTGTTTTTCGGTGGCAAGGGCGGAGTCGGCAAGACGGTGATGGCCGGCGTAACCGCCATGCAAATGGCGCAGCAGGGCCGTCGCACGATCCTAGCGTCCACCAACCCGGTGCACAGCCTCAGCGGACTGCTCGACCAGAATGTCTATGGCCAGCTGACGGCAGTCAAAGGCGTGCCCAACCTCTGGGCCTACGAGATCGACACGAAAGAAACCATCGAGCGGTCCAAGCAGGACATCAAGACCAAAATCCGCTGGTTCCTGAAATTCGCGGAAATTTCCACCCAGGCGGATGCATTCGTCGAGAGCGCCACCATGAATCCTGCGTTCGAAGAATCGGCTATGTTCGAGAACATGGTGGACCTGATGTTTAAGAACGAATACGACGTTTACGTGTTCGACACGGCACCCACCGCCAATGCCCGCCGTCTTCTGGGCATGAGCAAGGTCTATTCGATGTGGGTGAACAAAATGGTGAAGTCACGCGAGGAAGCCCAGTCGCTCCGCGAATTGTTCTCGTTCACCAAGAAAAAAGAGGCTGACCCGCTGATGGAGTATTTGCTGTCGTTCCGCGAGCGCATCGGCCACGCCCGCGAACTGCTCACCGATGCCGAACAGACCGCCTTCTTCTTTGTCACTCTGCCGGAGGCGCTGCCCATCGCCGTGATCAAGCGGTTCATCAACTGGTTCCACGATTTCGGGATTCCGGTGGGCGGGGTCGTGGTCAACATGGTCATCCAGAAAGATCAGGTCCGTCCCGATGCGCCCGAATTCGTGAAGAACCGGGTCGCTATGCAGGATTCCTATATGCAGGAGATCTGGCGGGATTTCGACAATGTCCGGGCCGTGCTGCCGCTATTTGACAATGAGGTGCGCGGGACCGAGGCTCTGAAGATGGTGGCCGAGCACGCGTTTCCGCAGACGGTTACAACCAGCTAGCTTCGAAAAAAAACATTTACCGCCGAGTAAGAATCGATCTTTTCTGCGGTCTCAGTGATCTCGGCGGTTGGATGTAAACGCTTACCGTGCCTGGATGGATTCGATGTACTGGGTCAGGGCTTTGATCCGCGAATTCACTTCAGTCTCGTCACTCGCTGACTTAAATGCAGTTCCCCACACGGGCATCTCTTTGGAGCCATGCCCGATGATTCCCCCGCCCCACTTGATGATCTGGTAGACATCGCCTTCCGGGAACCTCCCGCGGCTTCGTTTGGCCAATACGGTCAGGTCCGGAGGCCGGACTTTGAGCGCGGGCGCCGTGGGGCCATTGCCTTTGCCATCGGCGCCATGACATGTCGCGCAGTAAGCGGCATACAACTCCGCTCCACTCGGAGTGTTGGTGGACGAAGTCTTTGCACGTGTGGACTGCGGACTGCTGCAGGCTATCGAGGCGATGAACATAATGACGATGGGAATTCCGAGTATGACCCTTGGTCTATCCATGCGGGGAGAGTCCTCCATGTCACAGGCGGCCTTTGTTCGGGCGTGACTATCATATTCGGCTTGGGCTGGGATGTCTCCCGCTCCCCAAAGCTGCTTGCGCCGGGTTCGCTAAGGTGTAAGGGCGTACGGTTAGTGCTGCTCCTACGTGACCCTTGTCGCAGCTTGGCGTGATCCGAGCTGCTACTGTTGGAACGGATGCCTAGGGTTCCAAAGCAGTGTCCAGTGTGCGGACTTAAGGGAGTTCAGCCCACGATGCGCCGACCCATGCTGCCGCTCAGAGATGAATCAACGCTAATTTCCACGTTCTCCTGCATCGGTGCTCCAGCGGCCACGTCTTCGCTGGCGCGAGGAGAGCCAAATCGCAAGAAGATCGCTCTCACCACTCTTTCCGACAAGGTGCGCGAAGTCATTTAAAGAACCGAGGCTAGCGCGAGGAGATGGCGATGGCCAACAATCACAGAGGTCGTGAAGTTGTGGTAATTACCGGCGCATCCGCGGGAGTGGGACGCGCCACGGCAATTGAATTCGCACGTCACGGATCCTACATCGGCCTCATTGCGCGAGGACGCGAGCGACTGGAGTCGGCCCGGGCTGAAGTCGAAATGAATGGCGGGAAGGCTCTCGTCCTGCCCGCAGATGTTTCTGACCCGGCCGCTGTCGAAAAAGTTGCAGACCGCGTTGAAACTGAATTTGGGCCAATCGATATCTGGGTCAATAACGCGATGACCACCGTCTTCTCACAATTCAAAGAAATTCGTGCGGACGAGTTCAAGCGAGCGACGGAAGTCACCTACCTTGGAACCGTGTATGGAACCATGGCGGCCCTGCGTCGAATGCTGCCACGCGATCGAGGCTCTATCTTGCAGGTTGGCTCCGCTCTTGCCTATCGTTCAATTCCACTGCAGGCGCCGTACTGCGGCGCGAAGCACGCTATCCTGGGTTTCACAGCGTCCTTGCGAACAGAGCTGTTGCACGAAGGTAGTCACATTCATCTCACGATGGTTCATCTGCCTGCCATGAATACTCCGCAGTTTAGCTGGTGCAGGACGCGGCTGCCGCGACACCCACAGCCTGTGCCGCCAATTTATGAACCGGAAGTCGCAGCCCGGGGGATCTATTGGGCCGCGCATCACCGCCGCCGGGAACTGCTCGTGGGTCTTCCTACCATGGAAGCGGTCTATGGAAACAAGCTTGCCCCCAGTTTGCTGGATCATTATCTCGCCCGAACGGGATATGAATCCCAACAAACCAGCGAACCTATCGATCCGAACCATCCCGACAACCTGTTTGAGCCCGTTGCGGGAAACTGGGGTGCACACGGAGTGTTCTCGGACCGGGCTAGCGGCCGGAGTGAACAACTCTGGGCGGATACTCACAGATTTTCCCTAGCCCTCGCAGGAGCAGGTCTGGCCGGTCTCTTCTTGCTCTTTCGCAGACAGGCAGCCTAGACTGCGCCCAGTCTCTTCAGAAAACACCCGGACCCGGATGTCGTGTCCAATAACTTACGCGCTTTCATTCGACGGAACGAGCAAATTTGAGCACCAGGCATTTTCGGTACGGCGACCATCTCGTCTACCCACAATGTTTCCAAACATCCCCCGTGCTCGTAAGCTTCGTTCCAGACCGCTTCCAGCCGGTCAAGCTCGCGAATATCGACATCGTGCCTGTCTCGGCAGCACTCCTTGCGGTATCCGCGAATGCCGGTAAGACCAGGACCACAAAGTTTTGCCATATCCTTCTGGGATCGGGTTCGCTTTTCAGCAATATATCTCGTGTCACGACATACAATTGAGATGCCTGAGCAACTCCGCCCGGTGGTCGTAATGGTATATTGAATTGGAGTCAGCACACGCAACTCTGCCGTGCTCAATGCGTGAGATTCCGGTGAGCTCCTCCTCCAAACCGGGCCGAAACCTTGCCCTCGCCACCTTCTCTTTCGCTCTCTGCTTTGCTGCCTGGGGTTTGATCAGTGCTTTCGCTCCACGCTTCCGCGAAATACTTGATTTGGACGCGACCCAGACTGCGCTCCTGGTGGCTGTACCTGTGTTGCTGGGATCGCTTGCCCGAATTGCTACGGGAATGCTGGCTGACCGCTTTGGCGGGCGTGCGACCTTCACAGTGCTGATGTTGATGGTCGCGATCCCCACTGTTCTTGTATTGTGGGCAGGTACTTACCAGACTTTATTGGTAGTCGCTTTTTTCTTAGGACTCGCAGGTTCCTCGTTTGCCATTGGAGTCGGCTTCGTTTCTCGTGGGTGCGAACCTGAGCGGCAAGGAACTGCCGTGGGAGTCTATGGAGTGGGAAACATCGGGCAGTCTGCCGCTGTCTTCGGTGGACCACTGCTGGCAACGGTCATCGGCTGGCGCAATGTGTTCGTCGGACTGGCAGCCCTGCTTGTACTTTGGGCAATTCTTTTCGCGCTTCTCGCCCGCAATCCAGAAAGCACGGCGCGCCCCAAAACTCTTGGGGAGATGCTCACCGTTTTACGTCAGGAACGATTGTCCTGGGCTTTATCCGCATTCTATTTCCTCACGTTCGGGGGCTTCGTGGCCTTCGCCATCTATCTTCCAAGTCTTTTGCGATCTGAATTCGGACTCGGGCTGGTCGACGCCGGTTTCCGAACGGCTGGATTCGTAGTGCTGGCCACAGCCGCTCGCCCCGTAGGAGGATGGCTGTCGGACAAAATCGGCGGGGCACGGTTACTGTCGGTCGTGTTTCTGGCGTTGGTTCCATTCGCTCTGCTGCTCATCTGGCCCACGATGTTGCCCTTTACGGTGGGGGCTTTAGGATGCGCGACTCTGCTGGGTCTAGGCAACGGCGCCGTCTTCAAACTCGTTCCACAATATTTCCCGCGTGAAACTGGGACCGTTACCGGACTGGTGGGCGCCCTCGGTGGGCTTGGAGGGTTCTTTCCGCCGCTGTTGTTGGGTTTTTTCCGTGATCACGCAGGTGTGATCTGGCCGAGTTTTGTGCTGCTCGCTGTCACGTCTCTGGTCCTATGGTCGGTGAATAACAGAGTCTTCGTTCCGCGGCAGGAAAAACTCGAGGACCTGTTGCCGCCGGAACTGACTCGCACCGCCGACCGAATCAGGGCCGGCTCCTGGGCAACGGTTTGGACTGGATTGCTGGTGGCCGCGATCGTGGTGGGCTCGCGAAATCTGCAGAATTTTGACCCCGCGCTGGTTGCGTATACATTCGCAATCACTTTCGCAACCTGGGGTGTCGTCTATCACTACAACGTCTGGATACGCAAGCCACCCACCCGGATCTATTGGGAACGTGGATGGCAGCTATTCCGCCAGCAGGGCGTGCTAAGGAGTTTTCTTCGAGTCGTAGCTCTGGCTGTGAGATATCTGGCTGGACAAGGCTTCATCCGGCAACGCTCGAAATTGCGCTGGTGCATGCACCAACTCATTTTCTGGGGCTGCATCCTGGCGGTGCTGATCACGTTTCCATTGGTGTTCGGTTGGATCTCGTTCGGTACCTTGCCCTCCGACCAGATGACGTATGTCACCTACCTGTATGGATTCCCTGTATTACGCTTCGGAGCCCGATCCATCCCTGCTGAGCTGCTTTTCCACGGGTTGGATATCTCTGCTTTCCTGGTGCTGGGAGGAGTTTTCCTCTCCTTGTGGCGCCGGATGCGGGAGACGGGTGCGCAAGCGGTGCAGAGTTTCGCCATGGATTTCCTGCCGATCATCCTGCTGTTTGCGATCTGCGTAACAGGACTGGCGCTCACGGCATCTCAGCTATGGTTGCGCGGGGAGCTTTACAGCTTCCTTGCGATCATTCACGCGATCGTTGTTATCGCTGCTTTGCTCTATTTGCCTTTTGGCAAGTTCTTCCATATTTTTCAGCGGCCAGCACAATTGGGTGTCAAGCTCTACCAGCAAGCGGGCGAGAAAGATGAAGGCGCATTATGTGCTCGCTGTGGGAAGCGTTTTGCCTCCCGCATGCATATTGACGATCTCCGGCGCGTGCTTCCGCAACTTGGTTTTGACTACCGCGTGCCGGGTCCGGCCTCCTATTGGCAGGAACTCTGCCCGGCATGCAAGCGCATCACGCTTTCCAGGGCCCAGCTCAGGGTGAAGGAGCAGGGCCGTGGCTAAGCCCGCAATCCCTCTCGAAGATCTTGCCCGGCAGTATGGACCTCACTTGAATTACGCGCCGGCCGGCGGTTGGCAGGAGGAGTCCACCCATCCTTATTCCTTGGTCAAGACACACTGCTGCTTCTGTGGCCAGCAATGTGGGATTCAACTGAAGGTTCGCGAAAACCAGGTCATTGGTTTCGAACCCTGGGAGGAATTTCCGTTCAACCACGGCATGCTCTGTCCAAAGGGAGTGAAACGCTATCTGCAGAACAATCATCCCGACAGGCTACTCGATCCGCTCATGCGCTCGGAGCAGGGATTCCGGAGGTCAACCTGGGACGAGGCCCTCGACTTCAGCACGCAGCGCCTGCGGGAGATCCAAGAGAAATATGGCAAAGATGCTGTTGCGGTGTACGGAGGCGCGTCACTTACCACCGAAAAGTCATACCTGGTCGGGAAGTTCGCACGAGTCGCACTGGGCACGCGTCACGTTGACTACAACGGAAGACTCTGCATGGTCTCTGCCGGACATGCGTATAAACCCGCCTTCGGCGTGGACCGCAGTCCGATGCCTTGGAGCGATATCCCCAAGGCGCAGGTTCTGCTCATTATCGGCGCTAACATCGGCGAATGTGCCCCCATCACCACAGACTACGTCTGGCGCTGCCGCGATAACGGCGGCCGATTGATGGTGGCTGACCCGCGGATTACCCCTATTGCCCGCAATGCCGACCTCTACCTGCCCGTGCGGCCCGGTACCGATCTGGCATTGCTTATGGGCCTGCTTCACGTGATCTTGCACGACGGTCTCGAAGACCGGCAGTTCATCTCCGAACACACGGTCGGTTTCGAGAGTGTCGCCGAATCGGTCAAGCCGTACGATCCTCGGAAAGTTGCCGACATGACCGGTGTCCCACCCGAGGCAATCGAAAAAGCGGCCCATTGGTTCGGCGGGGCAGAACGCGCCATCGCGCTGCATGCACGTGGGATTGAACACCAGAGCAAGGGGGTCGAAAACTGCACGGCGGTGATCAATCTGTGCCTGGCGACCGGCAACATCGGACGCGAAGGCGCGGGATGTTCCATGATCACCGGCCAAGGCAACGGGCAGGGCGGGCGGGAGCACGGCCAGAAATGCGATCAGTTACCGGGCCAACGCGCTATCGACGATCCCGAGGCGCGACGCCACGTCGCGAAGATCTGGGGCATTACGCCGGAAGAAATTCCGCAGAAGGGATTGTCGGCGGTCGAGATTATGGAAGCCATTCATCGGGGCGAGATTAAAGGCCTGCTTTCCCTCTGTTTCAATCCGATCATCTCGCTTCCCGACGCGAACTACACGCGCGAGGCCCTGGAGAAATTGGAATTTCTTGGTGTTATTGACTTCTTTTTGTCCGAGACGGCGCAGTTCGCCGACGTGGTCCTGGCCGGCAGCCTTCAAGAAGAGGAAGAGGGCCTGGTCTGTAACGTAGAAGGGCGTGTCATTCACATTCAGAAAGCTGTCGACCCTCCTGCTAATGCGCGCCGAGACAGCGAGATTCTTTGCGACCTTGCTCGCAGGCTCGGCAGAGGCCAGTACTTTCCTTACCGCTCGGCGCCTGACATTCTGGATGAATTGCGGGAAGCTTCACGAGGCGGCATCGCCGACTACTACGGCATTACTTACGAAAAGGTAGATCGTCAACTGGGTGTGTTCTGGCCCTGCCCGACTCTGGACCATCCCGGCACTCCTCGCCTGATGGAAGGCGGAAAGTCATTTCATCCAGACGGCAAGTGTCGCTTTGCGGTCACCGAGTGGCGTCCGAGCGGTGATCCTGTCGACCAGGATTTTCCGGTTTATCTCACGACTGGGCGCGTGGTCAGCCAATATCTCTCGGGCACTCAGACGCGTCGAATCGGGGAACTGGTCGATCAATATCCGGACCCGCGCATCGAAATTCATCCCCGTTTGGCGGCGACGTACAACCTAAGGGATAAGGATTGGGTAACCATAACCACGCGACGGACTGAGATCACCCTGCAGGCGATGGTGGTCAAAACCATCCGGCCCGACACCGTGTTCATCCCGTATCACTGGCCGCGCGAACGCAGTGCGAATCTCTTGACGCATCGTACGCTCGATCCGCACAGCAAGATCCCCGAATTCAAAGTGTCCGCCTGCAGGCTGCGCAAAGCGGATTCGCCTCCCGAGTGGTGGCGGCGCCGTACCTCGGAACCTGCTCGCCCGGCGAACGTCAACCGCGGCGGCGCATGGGGAGAGCGTTGAATGTTCGGTTACGAGTTTTACATCGATCCCTCGCGATGTATTGGCTGCCAGTCTTGCATGAAGGCGTGCGAGGAATGTGAGACACACCGCGGCCATTCCATGATTAATTTCGATTTCATTGATCGCGAAGAGACGATTGCCACCGCAGCCTATGTCTGCTGGCACTGCGATGACCCGACCTGCGCCGAAGTCTGTCCCGCCGATGCCATTAAGAAGGGCGACGACGGCGTTGTGCATTCCTCTCTAAAGCCGCGCTGTATTGCATGCCAGAACTGCGTGCTGGCATGCCCCTTTGGCATCCCGAAAATCGTTCCCGAATACGATCAAATGCTGAAATGCGACATGTGCTATGACCGCACCTCGGCGGGAAAGAGGCCGATGTGTGCCACCGTGTGCCCCAGCCAGGCGCTCGCGTATGTACGGCCTGAAGATGTCGTTCAAAGGCGTGAAAAGCCGACGAACGTCTTCTACTTTGGGAACCAGGAGGTAACCACAAAGGTCTTCATGATGGTTCCCGAGAATCAGGATTCTATTTCCATTGATGTCGCCGATTACATTTGGGAGGGCGAATATGAAGCTGTTTCGCCAGCCTAGTTCGGAACCCTTGTGGCGCGATGAGTTCTCGGTTTTTGCCGCCGATGAGCGCTACGTCAGCCGCCGCCAGTTCGCGAAATTCTTGGTCCTCACCAGCCTTGCCATGTTCGTGGGCAATCTATGGATTCTCGTGCGGTCCTGGTTTTCCAGGGGACCTGCTTATCCTGCGGAGACGGTTGCTCGTCTGGACGAAATCCCCATTGGCGGAGTAAAACTATTTCCCTATCCGACTCCGAAAGAGCAATGCATCCTGGTGAGGACCGGTAGCAACGACTACGTTGCTTACAGTCAGAAATGCACTCATCTTTCCTGTGCGGTCTTCTACTCTGGCGCTAAGAACCGTCTGGAGTGCCCGTGCCACAATGGCGCCTTTTCCGTCCGCGATGGATCGGTGTTGCAGGGGCCGCCACGGCGCCCGCTGCCCCGGATTCGACTCGAGCGGCGCGGTGATGAACTGGTGGCGACGGGGATTCATCTTAGACAGGAGGTGTAGCATGCGAGAGGAACCAACCCCTTCCCAGAAGAGAGGTCTGACCGGCATCAATGGCGCCCTGGCACTGATTATTCTCCTGCTGATCGTGCAAATCTGGCTGATTAGTGCAACGCTAGAAACCTATCTTGCAGGCTTCTTTGAAGCAGCGCTCCCTGCGGCGATTGTGTCAGGGTTGATTTTCCTGGCCTGTGCGGGACTTTATCTCTTCATTGCTCGCCTGGATTCCGAAGCCCGAGGCTAGTTGAGGGTCCTTTTACGCCATAATCCTCATTCTTTCGAAGTCTCACCACAGAAACTGGTCAGCGACTCGATCATGGCTTTTGTCACGCCTTTAAAAGCAGGGTCTAGGTGCTGTCTAGAGGTTGCCAACCAGCGACGATAAACCAACAATGCCAACTCCCTCCCTGGCGCCTACCGAACGGTCAAATCGTGCACCTGAGAAGCCAATCTAGTCTCAAAACCACAGAGTTGCCGTAATTTCCCACCTGCAAAATACAAACTTTTACATTCCCTGACCGACTCTTTACACGAGGGGCACCTGCTCTGGGGTTTACACATAATGAAGGAAGAGCGAAGTAGACGCGCCCGGGCCAGTTGCCCGGCTCGAGGAAACTATGAAGCACCTAAAAAGCAAATGGACCGTGATCATCGCACTCCTGACGGCCATCGTGTTGTTCGCGGCATTCAGTTTCGGCCGTGGTAGCGCCGCACAATACGTCACCGCCAAGGTGGAGCAGGGGGATATCCGGGACGTGGTGCAGGCCACGGGCACCATCAATGCAGTAACTACGGTCCAGGTCGGTTCCCAGGTTTCCGGCACGATTTCCAAGTTGTTCGCCGACTTCAATTCGCCAGTTAAGAAAAACCAGGTAATCGTCGAGATTGACCCTTCGCTGTTTCAAGGTGCTGTCCTCCAGGCCAAAGCCGACTTGGAGAATGCGCGGGCCAATGTTGCCGCCGCCCAAGCCAACCTCGGAAAAGCGAAAGCAACCGTCGCACAAACCAAGTCTGACTACGCGCGCACTGTGGAACTGACCCGGGAAGGAGTCATGAGCCAACAGCAACTTGACGTTTCCCAGGCCAATAATGATTCCGCTGTCGCGGGGGTAAATGCCGCTCAGGCAACTCTCGAGCAGGCCAAAGCCCAGGTCGCACAGAAGGCTGCCGCATTGCAGGTAGCACAAACCAATTTGAGTAACACTATCATCCGCTCTCCGATCGATGGCGTGGTCACGAACCGCACCGTGGATGTGGGACAAACTGTCGCGGCCTCCCTGCAGGCGCCCAACCTGTTTAACATCGCGCAAGATCTCAGCAAGATGCAGGTGGGCGTCAGCACCGACGAATCCGACGTAGGTCAAATCAAGGTCGGGCAGAGCGTCACGTTCAAGGTCGATGCCTTTCCCAATGACACCTTCCGGGGGAAAGTTGAGCAGATCCGCATGAATCCCACGACCGTGCAAAACGTTGTCACGTACGACACTGTGGTCGCGTTCGACAATCCTGGCGACAAGCTATTTCCTGGCATGACCGCGTATGTCAGTATTCCGGTCGCGGAAGCCAGCAATATCGTCAAAGTGCCGAATGCCGCGCTACGTTTCTCGCCCAGCACGAGCCAGGATCAAAAAGCGCTGACCCACAAATCCGGCGTATCGCCGAACTCCGGGTTGAAGTCCGATATGGCGGTCTTGTGGAAGCTCGGAGCGGTGAACCGCCTCGAACCAGTGCAGGTGAAAACTGGCATCACCGACCACACCTATACCGAGATCGCACAGGTACTATCCGGAACGCTCAATCCTGGGGACCAACTCATCACGGGAGCGCTCAACTCCCCTCCGAAGTCAGCCTCCGGATCCGCTCCGGGCATGAATGCCGGGCGG
This sequence comes from Terriglobales bacterium, assembly GCA_035631655.1. Taxonomy (GTDB): domain Bacteria; phylum Acidobacteriota; class Terriglobia; order Terriglobales; family Acidobacteriaceae; genus Gp1-AA122. The sequence continues at coordinate 19,688 of DASQIH010000069.1, read as the reverse complement.
ATGGGTGCCGGCCGGATCGGACACTAACTATGCAAGAGGCATTTATGGCAACCGCTATTCTGGATCGAAGCACGACGGCCCCTGACCACCAGGCGACAACCGCCGCCATCCGCGTTGAAGATGTTCACAAGTATTACGACTTGGGGGAAACCAAGGTTCACGCCCTGCGTGGCATCAACCTCGAGATCGAGCCCGGGGAATTTGTTGCGGTCATGGGCTCCAGCGGGAGCGGCAAATCCACGTTCATGAACTTGCTTGGCTGCCTCGACAAGCCCACTAGCGGCCGCTATTTCCTCGATGGCACCGACGTCTCGCAGTTCGACAAGAAAACTCTGGCCGCGATTCGCAATCACAAGCTGGGCTTCGTCTTCCAGGGATTCAATCTGCTGGCCAGAACCACCGCCATAGAAAATGTCGAACTGCCTACCTTATACGCTCAATTGCCTAAGCAAGAGCGGCTGGAGCGCGCCCAGAGAGCGCTGGAGATGGTTGGCCTTGCTGATCGTGTGGAGCACTTTCCCTCGCAGCTCTCTGGAGGTCAGCAGCAGCGTGTTGCCATTGCCCGTGCTCTGGTGAATCGTCCGTCAATTCTGCTGGCCGACGAACCCACCGGGAACCTGGACAGCAGAACCTCGGTGGAAATCATGCAGATTTTTCAAGATCTCAACGCGCAGGGTTTGACCATTGTCCTGGTCACGCACGAGCAGGATATCGCCCAGTTTGCCAAGCGCATCGTGGTATTCCGCGATGGCAAGATTCGTCGCGAAGATGTCGCTAAGAATCGGCCCCGGGCGGCGGACGTGCTGTTGCATCTCCCGGCCCAGGACGACTAGGTAGCGCCGGTGTCCCGTCGAAAAACGGCGGGAAGGAAGAAGGCTTTATGGAATTCACAGCCACTTTAAGAATTGCGCTCCGCGCCTTATCGCGCAACAAAATGCGCTCCATCCTCACTATGCTGGGCATCGTCATCGGCGTGGCCGCAGTGATCGCCATGGTCGGTGTCGGCCAGGGCGCGCAGCAGAAGGTTCAGGACCAGATCGCCTCCATGGGCACCAACCTGATTTATGTAAGCGCGGGAAGCGTGAACCGCGGCGGCACCCATCTCGGAGTCGGAGCCACCAAGAGCCTGATTTATGATGACATGACGGCGATTCTTCACGAGGTGCCGTTCATCGCCACTGCTGCTCCCGGCGCAAGTGCCAGTTCCCAAGTAGTCTTCCAGAACCAAAACTGGTCCACCCGAATTAACGGCACCGAACCGCAATTTTTTACGATTCGCGATTGGCCCTTTGCTGGCGGGAGCAGTTTCACCCAGGACGACGTCACTCATGCTGCGAACATCGCGGTGATCGGCGATACCGTCCGGCAAAATCTTTTCCAAAATATAAATCCCGTCGGACAGACTATCCGCATCGGCAATCTGCCGTTCCAGGTGGTTGGCGTACTGTCTGCCAAAGGCCAATCTGGCATGGGTGCCGATCAGGACGACGGGGTCTACGTCCCGATTACCACTTTGCAGAAAAAAATTACCGGGCAGGACTGGCTGCAGTACATCGTCGCTTCAGCCGTCTCTCAGCCTGCCAGTTACGCCGCCCAGGAGCAGATCACGTCGCTGCTCCGCGATCGCCACAGAATCCGCAGCGGCGAGGATGATGATTTTCAAGTTCGTAACCTCGCCGACATCGCCCAACTCGCCGATCAACAGGCCCAGGTGATGACCATGTTGCTGGCGTCCATCGCAGGTGTATCGCTCATCGTAGGCGGCATTGGCATCATGAACATCATGCTGGTTTCGGTCACCGAGCGTACCCGCGAGATCGGCATTCGCGTCGCCATCGGTGCCACCGAGCAGGACGTTCAATGGCAGTTTCTCAGCGAATCGATCGTACTCAGCTTGCTAGGCGGCTCCGCCGGCATTCTGGTGGGAGCAGGGACATCGCTGGTAATTACTAAGCTCTTAGGCTGGGCGATTCTGATCTCGCCCACCGCCATCGTGGCGGCTGTAGTATTTTCGATGGCCGTCGGCGTGTTTTTTGGCTACTACCCTGCCCGCAAGGCCGCTAGACTGGATCCCATCGAGGCCCTGCGCTTCGAGTGACCAATGGCGGCAACCGTGAGGAAATACTCAGCCTGGTTTGGGACAAAACACGGAAAACTGAAAAGGGCCGCTCATCCGAGCGGCCCTAAGTTTATGATTCCGTTGGTTACGGGGGGTGGATTTGAACCACCGACCTTTGGGTTATGAGACGCGGCACGAGTGGCGCTAGAAGGAATCCCTGGAAAGTCCAGGAAACGGGTAATGGGGGTCTAATGGGGGTTTGCGTTGCATTGCGTTCTTAAACAACAAGCACCATGCGCACGCTCTCCGTCAAACACGAGCGTCCTGGCCAACTTTTAAAAAAAGACCATGGTAATTGATGCCCATGCATGAAGCGCGTTCACTGGCGGGGTGCTCCCGGTGCTCCCGGGCCGTGATTGACGATGTATATACGAATGTATATACTCAAACCATTGAGGGGGAAAGATATGGCACCAACATCTACAGCCGCGAGGGCGCGCGTGCAGGTCGTCAGGTGGGGGAACAGCCAGGCCGTTCGTTTGCCGAAAGAAATTTTGAAGCAGGCCCGCCTTCGAGAAGGGGATGAGTTGACAGTGCGCGTCGAAAATGGGCGCATTGCCCTGGAGCCGACGGAGCCTGAAATCACCCTCGAAAAATTGGTCGCAGGAATCACTCCTCGGAACCGTCATCGCGAGCAGGACTGGGGCCGTCCCATCGGCCATGAAGTATGGTAACCGAGTACGTTCCCGACACCGGTGATCTCATCAAACTCGATCTCGGCATCGGGCAAGTAGGCCACGAGCAAGCTGGCTGGCGGCCAGCGCTTGTTCTCTCCCCGAGGGGATACAACCAAAAAACCCGCTTGGCCGTGGTGGTTCCAGTCACCAATGCAATTAAGGGATACCCCTTCGAAGTTGACTTGCCTGCTGGCCTCAAAATAGGCGGAACCATCTTATCGGACGCTGTGAGAAGCATTGACTGGGGCGAACGGCGCGCCAGATATTTCGATAAAGCGCCAGCCAAGGTGCTCAAGAACGTGCAGGCAAGGCTCGCCGCCCTGCTCGGCCTTGCTAAACCCTGAGCGCAGCCTTTATCTGCCCGTTCTGCGCAACCTCTCAACTCAAGCACGCTGGTCAAGGCCCACAATTGTGATCTGACGAGACCAATGGCTGGGCCGGTCGTGCAAGCCTCTGAAACGCCCATTTGCGGCACGAGCGTCGACCCCATCTGTCCAGCTGCCTTACCGCCCCCAGGCCCAATGAACCTGACACCTGTGCTGAATTATCTGAAAGCGGAAGATCGCGGCTGCAGACGAGACTACTTCGGTACAAACCATCCTCGACGACACGCTGGCCTTGTGCCGGGAAAGATGCGCTGCTTACAGCATACGTGTGGAAATTGCAGGTGCTTAGCCGGACGGACTCAGAAAACTACCTTGCTACTCGACTCCCGCATCAGCATGCGCGACATCTTGCATTCCTAGCCACCTTAGGGTGCCCACCATCCGCTTCCAGGTTCTTTACGTGTTTCTGGTGTTGGCCCATGACCGTCGCCGCATTCTGCACTGCAATGTGACCGCCCATCCGACGGCGGAGTGGACGGGACAGCAACTGCGGGAGGCCTTTCCTTTCGACCAACTCCCGCGCTACCTGCTGCGCGACCGCGATGCCATCTTCGGCCATGAATTCCGAGAACAGGTGCGAGACATGGGCATTCGCGAAGTACCGTCCACGCCGCGATCCCCCTGGCAGAGAGCCTACGTCGAGCGGGTGATTGGTTCCATTCGGCGGGAGTGCCTGGATCATGTGATCGTGTTCCATGAGAGCTCGCTCCGTCGAACCCTCACTTCGTACTTCGACTACTACAAATCTGCTTCACACTGCCTCACCTCGCTATGTCTGTGATAACTCAAGTGGAATTTGGTAGCGTTCTTGTCCCGCGGGGGTAGCCCAATGTCGCTGGGTTGTTCCTACTTCTCGCTGCACCGTGCACAGGTCAAGGTCGGCCCGCTGAAACAACCATGGACCGTCGGCGAGGGATGCCGTGACGGCACGTCCCCTCGTTCGGCCGCGCGCCGGAGTGGAAGGACTTGGAGCGGGGCGACATCGCGGGGACACAGAAGTTCTCCGGGCTCAAGAGCCCGGGTTCCAAGCGTCCGATCTTGAAGGATAAGAAGAAAAGCCGGAGCAGGCTGCGGTGGGCAAGAAACCGTAAAGACTCTCTCACCACATCTGATGAATTTGGTCGGAGTTCAGACAGACCCACTGAATAGGGTCAACGACTGAAATCTGATAACAACAGTTGGCTTCCGGATCGCCCGTCATACGGCCAAGAGTGCATTCGTCTCGCAAAGCGCCCACTCAGTCCCACAACCCGACCATTGGCTTTTCAAGCGTAAATTGTCAACCCTGAACTCGCGACGGGCGTTGATCTCCAAAGAGGATGCCAGACGCATTGATCAAGTACTGTTCATCGCTAAGCCTCTCAACCAATTCGTCGGGAAATGTAGAGATTTCGCTCTGCAAGTATGTGGCCAGCTCGCGATAGATTTCCCGCCGTGCGTAAGGCGCTAGTTCGTTGCGACGGCGCAGCGCATCTTGAATCAGACTAGCCAGTTTCGGCGTTGCCGCTCGGCGGAGATGCACCGCGATTGTGGGATAGTCCATGAAGGAGTTGTACTTCTGCCGCGTCCAGGATTCCTCCCCCGGCACGGCCAGCGGCGTTTGGCGTACAACGAGCGTCCCCGCCACTCGGTCGCCGAAGCGTTGCATCAGAGGACTGCTCAGTACGGAAATTCCTCCAACCAGATAGGCGAACGGCAGCGCATCAAAGACGCGCATCAGATTCCGTACCCACGCCTGTTCGATCCGTAGCGGAAGTCCGGCCTGGTCAATCACGCGCAAATGGAATAGGCGTTTTCCAATCGTCTGCCCGTTCCAAAAACCTTCCAGCAATGCGCCATAGGCAAACCCAATTGCGAATTCCGCGAGCGTGATCACCATGACTCCAAATCCCGGTGCTTTCGCGAAAATCCAGTAAACTAGCAGCCCTATTCCGTTCACCGTCCCCAGCACGATTGCGATATCGAGCAGCATGGCATAAAGGCGGGACGCGGGACCGGCCAGGGGCAGTCGAAAGAGCACACCTTCCGGCGTCGCAATGGTCAGTTCGACCGCTGTCGACGCGCGGGTTGACTGAGTATCTGTCATCTGTTCTCCGAACGAACGCTAGAGCGCGCTTCCGCGCCGATCTCTCTTCGTCCGATCAGTAGTAGATAGATCGTCAGCAGCACGAGTTCTGCTGCGGCAACCGCAACCTTAAATCCATACGGCAGAACGGGCGCGTGATGCTGAGAAAAAAAAGCTTCCATGATTCCGGCCCATACCAGCATCATCGCCAACCCGGCGACCAGTACCAACCATTCGCGCATCGATTGACGAACATTGCGGTCCTCGCGCCGATGGAGCAGCAAGCGCGCCAAGTAAAACCCCGCTTGCCCGGCGATTAAGATCGATGGAATCTCAAACACGCCGTGTGGCAACAGCCACGCCGTCATGAACAGTCCGAAGCCCCGCTGCGTGTAATGAACCGCTACGGCCCCGAGCAGTACGCCATTCTCGAAGAGGAGGAGTGCCGTCCCAATGCCAAACGTTACGCCGAGTGCCGCTGCAAGCAGGGCTACCTGGATGTTGTGCCTGATCAGTTGCGCCGAGAATGTTGCTTCGGTCTGTGCGGAGTTCAGGTGCTGACCCTGTCCTTGCTCCTCTTCATGCACGCGCTGGCCCGGATTGCGCAGGTAATCTGCCGGAAGCAGCACGTCTACGGAGGCGGGGTCGTAGCGCACCGCGAGGCCGCCCAGCGTACAACCCAAAACCGTGACCAGCACGGCCAGTGCAAAATAGCGGGACTGCCGCCGAAACGATTCCGGAAACGCCCTGAAAATCCTTAACCAGCGGCGCGGCTGCCAGATTTCGGAGCGCGTCGGCGGCGCGTAATATAGCTCCGCATAAGCTCGTGCCACCAGTCGCTCGAGGTACTGTCTTAGTTCGGGCGCCAATGCGCCGTGCGTGACGCGATTCAAATCCGCGGCAGCCTGGGCGTAAAGCTCTTGCAGTTGTTGCGCTTCCGCTGGATTCAATCGGCGGTCCGGTCGGCTTTCGAGCGCGCCTAGCAGTGATTCGAGGTTTTTCCAGCGCGGCCGCGCCTGTGCCTGAAATCGTTCGAGATTCAAAATCACAGCCGCTGCTCCCGCTTGCTTTCCAGATATCCTTCAACAGCTGTTCGCAGGAACATTTCCGCAGGAATATACCGGAGCTGCACGTCCAATTGGCGCATTTGCCGCGCCAACGCGCCGAGGCGCTGGTTTTCTTTTTCACCCGCGAGCGCCGCATACACATCCTGTTCGGTGTGCAACTCCTCACCTGGCGAAAATGCCGGCCGCGCGTGAGTCGGCAAGATGCTCGTCATTAAAAGGGCATGTGACGAGCGGACCAGGCCAACTCCGCGGCGCAAGGAGTCCGAAACCGAGCGCTCCGCCAAATCCGCCAGCAACAGCAGGTAGGCGCGCCGCCGCAGCCGTACCCGAATTTCGCCAAACAGCGCTTCGTAATCCGCAGTCGTCGGCAAAGGCTCAATATTCAACAGGCGCTCACGGAATTGATGAAACTGGGATTGACCGCTTCCTGCGCGTAACCAGGACTTGGGCTCATCCGCGTAGGTGACCAGCCCGAACTCATCGCCAAGTTCAAGCGCGACGGTCGCGCCCACCAACGCCGTCTCCACAGCGAGATCCAGCAACCGTCGCGGCGCGCGCCTTTGTGAGACATCACTCTCGGGAGCTGCTGTTGGATCGAGCGCAAGCGCGGACGCCCGCGATTGGTCCACTACGAAATATACTTCCTGCTTCTGCTCCCACTGAAAAAGCCGGGTGACCGGAGCGGCGCGACGCGCCGTCGACTTCCACGCGATCTCTGAGTAGTTATCGCCAGGCTGGTATTCCCGCAAGCGCTCGAAATCGCGCCCGTGCCCAGTCCACGGCGTCTGTTGAGAGGCTACAAGCAAGCGGTAAACCGGGCTGCGCAGAATCTCCCGTCGCCCGGATCGCAAATCCGCCTCGATTCGCAAAGGCTCCGGCAAATCAAACCATTGCCGCAAGCGCCAGATTCGGAGGTGCGACCGCCGCTCGATTCCAACGCGCGGCCCAGGCCACAGCCCGCGCCGAAGCAAAGCGATCTCCGGCATCCATGGCCAGAGCTGGACTTGCTCGGTGTTTCCTGGGGTTGATCCTTCTTCGGCCGAATTCGACTGCTCAAGCTTCAGCCGCTGAGGCTCTTTTTTCACTCGAACAGCGGCTTCGCTCTCTTTTGTTGCCGGCATGATTCCCACGCGGACTTCGCGGCATGGTCGGCGCCGCCCCGAGGCAGTGAGTGCGAGCGGAACCTGGATGGTCTGCCCTTCGCGTCCGCGAAGGCCTTTTTCTGGGGTTAGCAGGACTGGTGTACCTTCTTGGCGGGTGAGCCACAGCGCGAGCCCGTCATAACACACTAGCAGCGCCACAGTCGTGACGATCAGCTCGAACCATAGCCATCCGTGTCGGGGCCATGGCGCAATGCACGCCCCTAGGGCCAGGAATCCCATCACCCACGCGAGCGAGACCTCTGAACTGAACCGCGTTCCCACTGGGCGAAGCGCGATCCGCCGCGCAAATTTGTTGGTTACAAGCGGGTCACAATGTGTCGGCGCGGCCGTAGCTTCGACCTCGGCAACGATAGCCGCGCCCGGCGCACCAACGCCTGCTTGCTTCCTATCTCCAGCCGTCATGATTTCGCCCGCTTCGATGCCATCCTTTGCCGCGCTTGATACGTATGCGGCCTTACCGCGGCACTTCCACCGTCTCCAGCACCGCGTTGATTACCTCGCGAATCTCGACGCCTTCCATTTCGAAGTCTGGTCGCAACAGGATGCGATGTTCCAGCACGGGTGCAGCCAGCGTCTTTACGTCCTCGGGCAGCACGAAATCGCGCTCCTCGAGCGCCGCGAGCGCCCGCGATGCCGATAGTAACGCGAGCGTCGCCCGCGGCCCAGCACCAACCCAAACTGCCGCGTGCTGCCGTGTTTGCCGAACCAAATTGACGAGGTAGCTGCTTACCGCCTCGCTGACGCGCACACGCTCCGTCGCTGCCCGCAATTGCTCGAGTTCGTCCGGTTGCAAGACAGGTGCGCGTAGTTCTTCCGCCAGCCGGCGCTCCGGCGCTTCGCCTTCCGCTACCAACCGCGTCAGTTCGTTCTCTTCTTCCGCCACCGGATAGCCCATGCGAATTTTTACGAGAAAGCGGTCCTTCTGGGCCTCCGGAAGCGGATACGTTCCCTGATGCTCGATCGGGTTTTGCGTTGCGAAGACAACGAAGACCGTCGGCAGCACGCAAGTTGCGCGATCAATTGTCACCTGTCGCTCTTGCATGGCTTCCAGCAGGGCCGATTGTGTTTTGGCGGGGGCACGGTTGATTTCGTCTGCCAGCAGGAAATTCGCGAAAATCGGCCCGCGCACCACCCGGAATTCTTGTGTCTTCAGGTCGAAAATGCTCGTGCCGGTGATATCGGCGGGCATCAAGTCCGGTGTGAATTGAATCCGCTGAAATTCGCCAGCGACCGCTCGCGCCAGCGCCTTCACCAGCAGCGTCTTCCCAACGCCGGGAACGCCTTCGATGAGCGCGTGTCCGCCAGCGAGCAGGGTTACGAGCGCGAGATCGATGGCTTGGTTTTGGCCGACAATCACGCGGCTCAGCGCTTCTCGAACGCGCCGCGCGCCGCTCGTGATCATCGCGAACGCCGCCGGAGATGGCGTTTCTGCGGGCGCAGACTGTGCCTGCGCGTCCGAACCCAGTAACGGTTTCTCGTTCATGCGAACCGTGCCTCCTCGGGACCCTTCTTCGGTGAAGATGTGGAACTGTCAGGCGCATCACGGTCGGCGCGAGCCAGACCTTTTGCGGATGTGCGGCGCTCCGCGACCAACTGGCTTAACTGCCTTAACTGCCTGTAGCCCGCTAGAGGAGGCTGCGCCAGCGCCGCGCGCAGCCGCGGGCCGCTCTGTGGATCTGCAGAAATAGCTTGCGCATCCTGCGGCGAGCGGCGGCGGAACTCTTCCCAGCACTCCGCCACTACCTGTTCTGTTGCAATGCTGCGCTGGAGCAGGCGTCGCGCGGCCACTCCGGCGCCTTCGCTATGACGCATGATATGTGCGTCCCGATCGCGAGTCGGGCGTCGCACTAAATCACCGCTCATGCTCCAAAGCAGCGCCAGCAAAGTCGCCCAGAAAAGCAGAAGCGCGGCCTGCAGCCGGTATCGCTGCACCAGCCAAAGCACCCCCTCACCCTGGTGCAGTCCATGCAACGTTTCATCCACCCAAACCACCGGGCGCCCCCCCGCGAGAAAATCCAGCAGCGCCGGATTTGGACGCGTCTTGATCGCTTCGTTTAACAAGAACGATTGTTGGCTTGCGGCGATCAGGTCGCCATTTCCGACTCTCCGCATTGCCATGTAGACATGCACAGATGAGTCGGCCTCTGCTTTGGCGTCCACGGGCCCGGAATAAAGGGCGGTCCATGCCGCGTCTGTCTTGAGCCGCGGGGCATGGGCGGCGAGATACATCTTCTCGCTGCCCGCCGGCATCGCGCCGGGATCGGGAGAGACCCAAGTTGGTCCGGATTCATGTGGAGTTTCGTCCCACTTGTTTTCGACTTCCCAACCTTGAGACTCGGACTTTAGTTCCCAAGCGGGAGCGACCAGCACGACGCGCCCGCCGCGCGCAAGAAAATCTTCCACTCGTCTGCGAAACTTCTCCCCGGTCGGGAGATTTCCCCTTTCCATTTTCCAACCATCAGAGGAGTGGCCGCCGATAAAGAATGCTGTTGTCCTCAACGCGTTCTGATCGGACAGGGAGTCTTCATCCTGGCTGCGCTTCACTTGATACCCAGCGCGCCCATAGGAATCGAACAACAGGCTGGTGCCGTAGGGGTCCTCGCGTAAGCTGGATCCCATATCGCTCGTATTCGACTGGTTCTGATGCGCCATGAGCAGCAGAATCGCGAATACAGCCGCGAAAATCCCAGCGGCCAGCAGCGGACCTCGCCAATTGAGCACCATGCCTTCGCCCGACCTATTGTCAAACATGGTTGAGGAACTCCCGCTGATATTGGCGGTACGCGGTGACCGCCTCTGGCGTCAACGCATGAGACCCATACCAAACGCGATCGAACTGCCGCAGGCTCCCGCGCAGTTTCTCGGGGATTTCCGCCCGCGCCTCGACCGTCGCCTGCGGTCGCCGACGCCACCGACGCGTAAACTCATTGAGATATTCGCGATTCGTGCGATCGCGGCGAATCGTGAGCCATTCGCGCTGCTCCAATCCCGCAAGCAAACCGAAGTACGCCGCGCGCAGCGCGAGGCGCAATTCGCCTTCCCCTTCCAGCCGGCTTGCCAGCGCGAACCATTCATCCTCGGAACGCTCACTCGCCGCCGCACTGCCGCTCAAATCGGGAATCGGCGCGACTGCCAGCGGGATGGAAAGCGATGCCGGATCCGTTCGTTGCCGCAGCCAAAAGAGCACCCCTGCTGCCGCGAGAGTCAAAATCGCGACTAGCGTCAGCCATAATCGAAGGTCCTTGAGTTGCCAGTCGCCGCGCTTTTCGCTTCCGAGCGACAGGCTCAACCCGCTGGGCCACAGTTTGCGAAGAAAATTCCACAACGTATTCCAAGCGTGCTCGATACTGTGCCCGATCTTGACCAGCAGGTTGTCAAACCAGGTGGGCGGACTCGGATGCTCGGCATCGTGCCAGCGATAAATCGCGCGCTGTGACTCTTCATCCAGAGCTTGGCGCAATCTTTGAATCCGCGCCTCGCGAGCGGAATTGCCTGGCGTCTCCGTTGTGCTTCGAGCTGGCGGGACCTGCGCTGCGCGCGCGGTCGCCGTCAGAGAAACGCCAGCCAGAATCGTAGCCAGCACGAACAACGCACCGGTCACCACTCTGCCGCCAGTCGCGTGGGATGCAAACATCTGCGCCTTCTTTTGCTGTTCGCGTGGCAGGCTCGCCAGTAACCCACGCAGGTCGTCTCCTTCGCGCCTCGACCGCAAATGCTGATAAACGATAGCGAACGTACATTTGACGATGGGATCAAGCGCCAACCATGCCCCCGAGAACAACGAAAGCCAGAATGCGGAACTTTGGACCAGCGCGTAGACTCCCATTTGTGTAGATAGGAGTGTGTTCACCCCAAAAATGGAGTGCAGAAGCTGCGGAAGAATCATTGCTACGATCAGGCCATTCAGCCACACAGCGATCCAGAAGGGAAAGAGCATCAGGAAGAGAAGCAAGCCGCCGCCGAACCATTGACTCGCGAGTGCAAGGCAGCCGCTAAGCGAATGCCTCTCGGCGCCATCCTCCTGCGCCGAAAGGCTGGCGAATTGGCACGCGCTGTAGAACCACGACGCCCCGGCGATGCTCGGCAGTGTGGTCAACGCGCCGGCACTCAGCATGATCTTCCACGCAAGCAGACGTCCCACAGCCGCTGCTTGCGCCGCTGCGCCTGCCGGTTTCGATGTCGGCGTGCCAAACGCCCCCTCGCGAACGCGTTGCATGTAGCTGCCGACCATCCACACCCGCAGCAGGTACCCGCCGGCGAGCAGCGCCGCCTCCCTCAGCAGCGCTCCATCTGATATCCGAATCTGCCCGTTGACCACCCACATGGGAATGAAACAAAAGACGAGCGGCGCGGCGCCGGTGTAATAGCGCCACGCCTCCCGCGCGAATGTTGACCGAAACAGGGCAAATCCGCGTTCCAGTGCTTCCAGCGGGCTCAGCCGGTTCCGGCGAGCGCGCGCGGGCGCCAGGTGTGCACGTTGCGAAGAGGACGGAGCCAACGCAGCTTCACTCATGGCTTTACCTGGGCAGCCGGTCATCGACAACGCGGCCGAAGTTCAGATGCTGTTCCGGCGTATTCATTCGCCAACGCAGCAAAGCAAAAAAAAGCGCTGCCAGACAGGCAAACGCGGTGAGTCCGGCAAGGACTTCCCGGAACAAACGTGCCAGAGATGCCTTCGATGCGCCCGGACGCGCCAACCGACGCAGACACGGCGGGCAGGCCAGCTTTCCCTCCTCGTCCGTTACGCATTCGCGGCAGAACGTTCCGCCGCAGTGTGGGCACCTTGCCGCCGCTTCACGCAGCGGATGAAACAAGCAGCGAGAATGGCGCAAGCCCGTCGCGAAGGGTTTGTGCAAGGGTACGGCTGGTGTGTCAGGAGCCATTCGTCTGTGTTGCAGCCGCGATGGAGGCGGTCGCGGATGCTTCGGATCTCGATTGAACGTGGGGCTCCGCCGGTGGGGTAATGGGAGCGGTCGGTTGCTCAATAACGCCGCGAGTGGCGCGAACCGCCGCATCAATCTTGGCAAGGACCTTCCGTGCGCGGCGCGTTCGCGTCACTAGGGGCAGGTCAACGCTTGCTCCCGTAGTGCGAATGCGCGACCCGGCCGTCGGCCCCAGCGCCAGTTCCAACGCCACCCACGCGAGAGCCACGCTGCCGAAAATCGCGCCAGCGGTGGAATTCACCCACTGCCAAAGGGAAGCCCCGAAGGCTGCAAGCAGCACCGCGGGGATGATCAGGCGCCGCAGCCACAAACGGCTGGGCCACACCATAATGTATTCCAAGTCGCGCAAATAGAACCGCCGGTACTCGACCGTGTACATCATGCGCTTCGCGGCAAGCAAACAGTCCTCGCTCAGATACCACTTCGTACCGCCAGTTAGGCTGCCAACGCGCGATATTTTGCGGAATGCACTTCCCAATCAGTGCCTCCCCGCCGTCCAATGTCCGAAAATCGAGCTGGCGAACAAGAGGGGAAGCCAAGCGAGCCCCACATACGCCGCCCAGAAACGCCACCCAGACCGCGGAATCAAGTACGACCGCGGCGTCTTCCGATACTTCACGTGCAAGACGATCACGGTTGGAATCGCGGCTACAATTACGGGCCAAAAGAGAATCCAACCCCACCCGACTGTCAATGCAATGGAATCATAGAGCACATCCTGATACCGCCACTCCGCCTTGCCAGCCTCCGCGCCGGAATGGGCGCACCCGCGCTCAAAGCAAGCAGGGCAAACGTGCTCCGCTCCCAACTGCAAATCACACAGCGCGCACACGAATCGGCCGCACCGTTGGCAGCAAGCCTGAAACGCCTTGTCCGGATGAAAAAAACAGGTCGCTTGGTCCGAAAGTGCCGTCGCTGCATTGGTATTCTGACGGATAACTGGCCAGATCCGGATCTGCATACGCTTCTCGCAGTAGGGGCAACTCTGCCATCCTGTCTCAACTGGTACGACGTCCCCTGCGCAACTGGGACAGGGGACTACCCCAGGTTCAATAGGCGACGACGTCGGGTCATCGCTAGCGGAAGAGCCCGTCGGGCCGGAGCCGGTAGTGAAGGGATTGATGCTAAGATTCACGCTACGCTCTGTTTATATATCACCCTGGTGTCACACACCCGGTCATGCAAGGCTCGTTTCTCGTCGTCCACTCCCAACATGATTGCGCTAACCAGCATGAGGACGGAATTTAAGTAGGGAATGCCGCTGGTAACGACATTCCACATGAAGAAGCGCCCAAAGCATACGCCCCAGCCCAAGCTGCGGCCGTCGGATCGGATGACTTTTAGCCCGCAGGCCATCTTTCCGAGAGTTGCACTGCGGTACTTCAGCATCAGAATCTCGTAGCAACCTCCCGCGAGGAAAAAAACAAGAAGGAAAGTAATAACGCCGAAGGCCGCCAACGCCGGGTTGGGTGCGCTGGCCGGGTTGCCCCCTTGACTTCCCGCGCGGATCAGATTTGGCATGAGCACAGCGGCGAAGATCAGGATGGGCACCATGAAAACAAGGCCGTCAATGAAGCGCGCGCCGAAACGGATCCAAAATCCGCCGTAACGCCAGGCCAGTGGCGATGCCCCCGCGGTGCCGCTCGCCATCACCCGGCTCAGAAACGCCGGCTTGCAATCGGCGCACACCCAGTTTCCGGCGATCTGGACCAACTCCGAGTGCGCGAGCGCCCGTCCGCATTGGGAACACGCTAAAACTGTTTGGACCGGAGCTTCCTGGCTCATTGGGTATTCTCCCTTGGTGTGCAAAGTCGCATTAAGCCTAGCGCAAGCGGTTCGCCACGCCAAGTACTAGTATCTAGCCCCGAAGGCCATGACCCTCGCGATGCCGCTGATACCGTTCAAACATCAATAGCTCTCTGGAGCCTACGTTCTAGTCTGGGGACCACGCTCAAGTTGTCATTCGGCGCATTCGAACAGTGTTGAGATACAGACCGAACGGGGTCGAACCCTGTTCGACCCCGTGCGAATAACATCCGAATCAGCGCGGGCGTACCACGCCGACCTAAGCCGAAGGCTTTTAGGGATAGTCTCTGTCTCTACCCGTTTCGCCTCTCTATCCCGTTCTGCAGGTGCTGCGGTGCTGCGAACTTAGCCGCAGAATCTCGACTCGCGCAAGTTCGGAACCGTGTTCTTGCAGGGCCTCATCAGTGACCCACATCCAAAATGCTGTCATCAGTATCTCGGTGCCCGAGATGGGCGATCATAGTAATAAGGATAAGAAGCAACGATCGGAGCAGCTGCGCGGTCCTGAGCATGTTCACCTGTGGAATGACGTTTAAGTTTGGGACTGGGGGTGACAGTTTATGTCAACGTGGTGTCGGAAAGTTGCACCTTTTCACGTGCATGCGGACTTTTTGCGGAGCACAAGTAGCCGACTAAGCGAGCATTCCGACCACAACTATTGCGCCCGGCTAAGATACGTTATTTTTGATGCATCTCTACAGTCTTCACCTGATTCGCATCTACTCTGGATTCGCTACTGTTTGTGCCGTAATCCGATTTCGAAAAAGTTAGGAAACAGTCAACTAACAGACGAACAAGACGCCGCGTGCTAACTCGAGAAAGGGACATCGATTCGAGCCCCGGGCGTGGTAATCGCCCGTTGATGACAGTCTGCTGCCTCCTCAGCTGATCGCGGGGCGGGCAAATGCGGCATCTCACCGGATGTGGTCGGCACTCGCCGGACGAGAAACCGCCAGCACCACGCTGGCCCTTTTCGAGCCGTCCATGGTTGTTTGATAGCCGGCACCGATGTTGATGTCCTTGGCCGCCAGTTAGAAGCAAAACCACAGAGCGCTCCCGGCACGTTCGGGAGCCTATAGCTTAACAACCTACTCGGGTTGCTTCAGCATCTTACGCCGCGTTTCAAAGTAGTGCCACTCCTAGGGCTGCGGTCGTCACCGTATTGGAATCAAGGAACGAACACCGAAGGAGACAGCTATGTCCATCGCGTTACGCGCATTGTTGCTGCTAATTGTCTCGGCGGCCCTGTTCCTGGCTGCGGGCAGCGCCCGTGCGGCCGCCTCAACTGGATTCACGACTCAGGTTTCCGCCAGCAGCCAGAGGAACGCGACGGAGCCCTACGTCGCCATTGATCGCTCTGACGGCACCGTGTGGGTGGCCTGGCAGGCGAGCGGTTCGCATGTCGGCCGCTCAGACAACGGCGGCCGCACGTTTACAGAGACACCTATCACCGACCCGCTCGGGTCTGATGTGGGGGACGTTGCTATCCGGGTGGGAGGCCCGACGCCTTGTGCAAGCGCAACGACGGGGTGCCTGCCGGGAACACATCGCGTCTACTTGACGTCCATCTCCCTTGTTCCCACCCTCCAGACGCGACTCGCCTACAGCGATGACCGCGGTGCTAATTGGACATTCAATCGTCTGGCTGCGTTCAACCCGTCCTTCGTCGATCGGCCCTGGCTAGCCGTTTACCCCAGTAAGACCACCGCCAATCAAGATCAGGTCTACGTTGCCTATCACGATTTCTCGGTAAGCCAGATCAATGTTACAGCCTCGAATGATGGCGGGCAGACGTTTGGCCCCTCCGTCGACGTTCTGGCCCAAAACGGACTCGCCGAATTGGTGTCGTTCTGCAACACGGTTCCGAGCGACATCGAGGTCGATCCGGAAACTGGCGAAGTTTATGTGCAGTGGATCACCGCCGACCCGGTACAGAACACAACTGAAGGCTGCAACATCAGCCAGATCGAAAGTTTTCATCAGGTGTGGGTCGCTCACTCGCTGCCAGCCGACGCGGCGATGCTCACGTTGTGGGACGCACACCTGGTGTTCGATGGCAACGTCGGTCGAACCTGGCAGACGAATACCGACAGGATTTTCGCCACTCTCGCCGTCGATGATTCCGGCGCACCCGGAGTTCCCGGCAACATCGACTCCGTTTTCCCTGACAACCTGGTATCCCCCGGCGAGACCGATATCTGGTTCACGCATTCCAGCGATAGGGGCCAGACATGGGCGTTGCCTATACAGGTCAATGACGATGTGGGGACCCACTATTTCCCCTGGATTGCCGCCGGCAGCACTGGGCGTGTGGACTTCATCTGGCTCACGACCCCGGATCTCAGTCCCTCGGACAGCGCGCTCTCGCCCTGGACTGTAGCGTTTGGGCAGACGACCGACGGCACTGACCCGACTCCCAAATTCAACCAGACTGCCATCTCGAGCAATGTCATGCATGTAGGGGGCATTTGCACCGACGGCATCTTCTGCAGCGTCACCGGCGGTAACCGCGATCTGGCGGACTCGATTTCCATTGCCATCGATCGCGGAGGAAGTGCCGGTCTGGTGTGGACCGACCAGGGCAATGTCCTGCACGGGCCGACCCATATCACCTACGGGTGCGTCACCGCACAGCAGTCCACGATTTCAGGAGCAAATCCCCGCCTCAGTTGCAAGGGGCCGGCCGGCCCTTAATCGAAGCAAGGAGGAAATTCCGATGAGAAAGCTGTTTTTGCTTTGGGGAGCGACGTTACTGCTTGGAGTCGCTCCTCTCGCGGGCCAGAACACTGTTGATGTCCTGGGTGGTCCACAACCGACGAACACGATCGGTTGCGCAGTCAACTCGAACTGTATTCCGACGACGTGGTCCACCACCTCCAATGCGGGTTCAGACATAAGCACGGCAATCACTAAGAACTTCGTCTTCGCCTCCGAGGGTGGGGCTGTGCTCACCGATTTTCCGCCTGCGACGAATGGGCAAATCTGCCTGGCGGACACGCGTGACCTTACAACGCCCACGCTGTTCGCCCAAATTGCCGATAACTGTCAGCTTGCAGGCGGTGTCGCCCTCCTCCTAATACGCGACAACGCCGTCAATGCCCCGTCGGCTATCCCGGTATTTACGATCTCGACGACTAACGGCGACTTTCTGAAGAACACCTCCGGCTTCAACGTGTCAACGGGGGTTTCTAATTACCCGGTTCGAATCAATGCAGCTGTGCCTACGGTGCCCGCCAACCCAACCGGTCAGCACAACTGCCCGAACGGTCAGGCCGTCACTGCGTATGTCGGTACGGGAACGGCGAATTACACGCCCAATGAGAGTTTGTGTCTGCCAGCGGGGGCTGGCCAGGCGGTCGAGCCCAGCATGACCGTGGACTCGCAGGGCACGATCTACGTCGAGTCTATCCGCGGAGTCCCGGGCGGTCTTGACCTGTGGCGCTGGAACCAAGCAGCAGACGGTGGTCCTAACGCGAAGGGGACCCTGCCGTTTAAATACGAAGGTCAGCCGGATTGTGGGGCGTTCGTCACTGAGTTCTGCACGAAGAGCGGGCTGGCGCCGGGAGGCGGCGATGGCGATGTGACCGTGAATGCTCCGGATCCATCGAACCTGAACATTCCAAAATTAGCTGTAGTCAGCCTCTCCGCAGCGGAAGTTACTGGCAGCCACTCAACCAACCACGCGGACACGTTCAGTACTCCGAACCCGGCCACCGCTGGAGTTCCTTTCGATGATCGCATGTGGATAAACGCCCTGGACGATCCGAATCACATCTACATGGAATACCACGATTTTGGAACCACTTCCCAGATCTTTGTCCAGCTCTCTGACGACGGAGGCCAGACCTATACGGGCGCCGTGGGAGTTGTTGACGCTACCACAGAGCCAAGCGTCGGTCCTCCCAGCGGCAACATCGCCGGCCAGATCAAGGTAGACCGCAGCAGTTGTGCAAGCCACAGCAACCTGTACGAGATCTTTGTGGGGCCTGACAACCCGAACGACAATTTGCGGAACAACCCCAGCTTTAACAACGCTGCCTACGTCGGCGTGGCTACGGGAGTGAGTACCACAAATCCCATCCCATTGTTCACTGATTACAAGATCTTCAGTTGCGGGGCAGGCTCAACGTGTCCCGGCGCAGCTGGTCTCGGCAATCTTTTTCCCGCGCTGGCGGTGGACAACTTCGGCTACGCGTACGCCACGTGGTCGGATCAAAACGACATCTATTACTCGTTCTCGAACAGCCATGGGACGCGCTGGTCTCCGGCGATCAAAGTAACTCAGAACACGCCTCAAGCCGGAAAGTCGAACGTGTTTCCCTGGATCGCGGCCGATGCCAATGGCCACGTGGCCGTCGCGTGGTATGGCGCCGATCAATCCGGCAATTCGAACACGGTTCCATCGACCACAAACTGGAACGTGTTCGTTGCCGAGACCGTCAACGGGCACGCGATCACGCCGGTTTTCACCTTCAGCCAAGCCACCGACCACTCCAACCACACGGGGCAGATCTCAACCGGCGGCTTGCTGGGCAGCTCCGACCGCAGCCTCGCCGACTTCTTCCAGATCGCAATTGACCCAAACCACCTCGTCAACATTGCCTTCGCCGACAACCATGCGGGTACGGCTGTCACGTACTTCACGCGGGAGAAGACCGCAGCCTCCGGCATCGCCACCAACGGCCAATGTGCAGGCACCACTCACGAAGGGGGCGGCAAGGGCCACCAAGGGGGCAAGAAAGGCGGCACCGCCAGCTTCGCCCTCAATGAAGACGATTCGAATCCCTCGTCGGACAGTGCCAACTATACCGATTCCGGTGCAGGCGTGAACTTTCAGGCCACGCAGTTCACGTCCGCGACCTTCGACGAAATCGCGCATAGCGTAACCATTGTCGGCTCGGGAATCGACAATGGCGTGCCGGTGGCGTTCACCATCATCGCGGTGGACAGCTCATTGGTAGCGCCAGGGTCTTTCAAGATCACGCTCAGCGACGGCTACAGCAACAGCGGTCCTTTGCTCGACGGAAGCATCACCGTCTATTAACGCTGTCTCGCCCAAAAACACACCGGGAGGCTGAATGTGCGGGCGGCCTCCCGCGTGGAATAACTTAGGAGATCGAAATGGTTCGGCAACGTTATGTCGAGAGCGAAAGCATTAATGAGCGGGCCGGCAACGGCCAGCAAGGGGGACAGCATCCGACCTGACATTTTCCCGAATCTTTAACAGCCAGGGAAATCCAGCCATATCACGCTCGCCGGTAACACCGTTTGACACGTCGAGCAACCACGAAGCGGCCGACGAGGAGTGCACGTGCATGTCTGTCAGGCCGGGGGACAGGTAGCGGCCGTGACCGTCGATGACCATAGTGTCACTCGTCTGCGAAGATGCGGCGCTCGGATCACCGACCCGTACAATGCGATCATCCTCAACAACGACGCTCTGATTGGAAGTGACGGCACCG
>DASQIH010000068.1:0-65714 GCA_035631655.1 Terriglobales bacterium | reverse complement strand
CTCAGCGGTTTGCGCATCCCCGCTTCACTGGTATACCGTAACCAGTTTCGGGTAGTGAACCCATGGCTAACCGTAGAGACCCTGCTGATCCCAGTACGCTGACGATTTCGAATGTCCTCGACTCGCGAGTAGATGCCACTTCAGCTCGATTCGAAGGCAATATGCGCGCCATGGCCGACCTGATGGCGGTCGTCCACAACGAGGAGGAAAAGATTCGGGAGGGTGGCGGACCTAAGGCGATTGAGAGTCAGCATGCCAAGGGCCGGATGACAGCGCGCGAGCGCATCAACCTGCTGACCGATCCGGGGTCGTTCTTCGAGTTAGGTATTTATGCTGCTCACGGCATGTACGAAGAATGGGGTGGCGCGCCGGCTGCCGGCATCATCACTGGCTTGGCGCGCATTCATACGCGTATGGTTATGCTCATCGTCAACGACGCTACCGTTAAGGCGGGCGCATTTTTCCCCATGACCTCGAAAAAAGTCATCCGGGCACAGAACATCGCGATCGAAAACCGGATTCCGACGATTTATCTGGTGGACTCGGCGGGAGTGTTCCTGCCGCTCCAAGAAGACGTTTTTCCGGATACCGACGACTTCGGGCGTGTGTTTCGCAATAATGCGGTGATGTCGGCCATGGGCATTCCCCAGATTGCGGCCATCATGGGCATGTGCGTGGCAGGCGGCGGATATCTGCCGGTGATGTGTGACCACGTGCTGATGACTGACGGCAGCGGGCTGTTCCTCGCTGGTCCGGCGCTGGTGCAGGCGGCGATCGGGCAGAAATGTTCCGCAGAGGAATTGGGCGGCGCGGCCATGCACTCGGCAATCAGCGGGACCGCGGATTTTCGCGAGCCCAACGATGAAGCTTGCATCGCACGCATCCGGTCGATCGTCGAGAAGTGGGGCTATCGGCGGCAATCGCCCTGGGATCGCACGAAACCAGAGGCACCAGCACAGGCAGCGGAGGAAATCTACGGCATCTTCGATTCTTCGCCAGCGCGTCCTTACGATACCAAACAGATTTTGGCGCGCATCCTTGATGGCAGCCGGTTCGATGAATACAAGCCGGAATATGGGAAGACAGTCATCTGCGGCTACGGGCGGATTGGCGGGTTCGCCGTGGGCATCGTTGCCAACCAGAAGCTCCATGCGCAGCAAGTCGATCACGAAGGTCACAAGCGTTTGGAGTTTGGCGGCGTAATCTACACGGAGTCGGCCGAAAAAGCCGCACGCTTCATCATGGACTGCAACCAGAACCTAGTCCCGCTAGTCTTCTTTCATGATGTGAACGGCTTCATGGTGGGACGCGATGCGGAATGGAGCGGCATCATTAAAGCAGGGGCCAAGATGGTGAATGCGGTGTCCAATTCGGTCGTGCCGAAAATCGCGGTGATTATCGGGGGCTCGTTCGGCGCCGGGCATTATGCCATGTGCGGGAAAGCCTACGACCCGCGATTCGTCTTCGCGTGGCCGACAGCACGTTACGCGGTGATGAGTGGTGATTCCGCCGCTGGTACGTTGGTGGAAATCAAGATCAAGCAACTTGAACGCGGCGGCAAGAAGTTGAGCGATGCGGAGCGTAAGGAACTGTATGAGTCGGTGAAGAAGACTTACGATGAGCAGACTGACCCGCGCTACGGCGCGGCGAGATTGTGGGTCGACAAGATCATTGATCCGATCGAAACGCGAGATGCGATCGTGCAGGCGCTGGAGGCGGCGGCGTTGAATCCGGAGGTGCCGGAGTTCAAGGTGGGAGTGCTGCAGACGTAAGCTTATTCTTAATACCGCTAAGAAATGCATGGATCCTTCGCTTCGCTCAGGATGACAGAAGGCTAAGAGCTGAATGCCGAGTGCTGGTTCGGTCAAATTAATCGAGTGTCCGCGCGATGCCTGGCAAGGGCTGAAGGCGCAGATCCCTACATACATCAAGATCGACTACCTGAAGGCCTTGATCAGCGCGGGATTCAAGCACATTGATGGGGCCTCTTTTGTTTCGCCCAAGGCGGTCCCCCAAATGGCGGATTCGGAAAAAGTTCTGGAGGAATTGGACCCGCCGGATGACGTCGAGATCGTCGGGATTGTGGTAAATGAGAAGGGGGCGGAGCGGGCGATCGGTACGAACGCAGTGCGCACACTCGGATTTCCGTACTCAGTCTCGCCCACGTTCTTGCGCAACAACCAGAACCAAACGTTAGATGATGCCATCGACGAATTGGAGAAAATCAAGGGTAAAGCCGAGGATGCTGGTCTGGATGTCGTGGTGTACATCTCAATGGCCTTCGGCAATCCCTACGGCGATGATTGGAGTGTGGAGGAAGTGGTTGAGGCCGTCGGACTGCTGGAATCGGAAGACATTCACATGGTCTCGCTGGCCGATACAGTGGGTTTGGCATCACCAGAGCAGATTCACGACTTGGTTTCGGCTGTGAGAACAAAATACGGCTACCTGGAAATTGGAGTGCACCTCCACAGCCGCCCGGAGCAGGCTGCGGAGAAAACTCTGGCCGCCTACGACGCGGGCTGCCGGAGATTCGATTCAGCGCTGGCTGGGTTGGGCGGATGTCCGTTCGCCCAGGACGCGATGGTGGGAAATATTCCTACGGAAAGGGTTATCGAGACACTTCGTGGACGCGGGGCCGATTTGCCGCAGCTGAAATCTTTGGATGCTTTGCTGCAGGCGTCCGTGGGTATTGGAGCAAAGTACGCCGGTTCTTCCGCGGCGGACTGAAAAGTAGATCCTTCGCTTGGTCAGGATGACAACTCGATAGGGAAATGAGCTACTCAGCAATCCAACTTGCGCATGATAGCGGCGTCGCCACCATCACACTCAGCCGGCCGGACAAGCGCAATGCCATCAGCTTTCAACTCGTCGAAGAGTTAATAGCAGCGCTGGATGAGATCGAGCGCTCGCCCTCGCAAATACTCATCCTGACCGGCGCGGGCAAGGCGTTTTGCGCCGGAATCGACCTGGATGAACTGAAAGCTCTGCTGGGCAAGACGCACGACGAGAATGTAAGAGACTCCGCCCGCATGGCTCGGATCTTTCGCCGGCTGTACGAATTTCCCAAGCCGACGATTGCGGCGGTCAACGGGGCAGCCATCGCGGGGGGCACCGGGCTGGCTACCATGTGTGACTTCACGCTGGCCGTGCCCGAGGCGAAGTTCGGGTACACCGAAGTAAAAATCGGGTTTGTGCCCGCCATTGTATCCTCGATTCTCGTGTGGCAAGTGGGCCACAAGATCGCACGCGACCTGCTCCTGACTGGCCGCCTCTTCGATGCGGCTGAGGCACATCGTTACGGACTGGTGAACGAGGTAGTAGCGCCAGAACGCCTGCTGGAGCGGGCGCACGGTTTGGCTTCGCACCTTCTGGAAAACAGTCCGTCCTCGGTGCGTGCCACCAAGAAGCTGATTAACGGATTCATTGCCTCGCAACTGGACCAGCAGATTGCGGACGCTATCGAAGACAACGCCCGCAGTCGGACGATGCCCGATTTTCGCGAAGGTATCAGCTCTTTCCTCGAGAAGCGCAAGCCGCGCTGGGTTTCGAAATGAGTACCGCGAGGAACGACGGGCAGCCCACGATATCAGAAAGCCGCGTCCGCGTGCGTTATGCGGAAACCGACCAGATGGGCGTGGTGTATCACTCGAACTATTTCATTTGGTTTGAGGTAGGACGCGTGGAGTTGTTGCGGCAACTGGGGTTCTCCTATCGTGAAATGGAAAAGCAAGACGATTGCTACATCGCGGTGGTGGACGCCCGTTGCCGTTACAAGGCGCCAGCCCACTATGATGACGAAATCGTAATTCGGACACACTTGAAGAACGTGCGTGAGTCAGTCGTGCATTTCGGATACGAAGCAGTGCGGGTGAGTGATGGTGTCCTGCTGGCCGAGGGGGAAACGACACACATCGTGACTGATGCCGATATGAACAGGAAGCTGATTCCGCAAAGGTACATGAGCGCGTTCCGGGAGGCGGTGGGACGTGTGGGGCCGGGTCTCTGACCCGGCACGGCGGGTCACAGACCCGCCTCCACACGAGAAACTGGAAACTCTCTTGCAAGCTCTTCACATCAACGGTAACGGCCTGACCCTGGAAGCGGTGCGCGAGGTCGCAGTGGAACGTCGTCCGGTTCTTCTTGATCCCGATGCACGCGCAGCGGTCGGACGCTCACGGGCCGTGGTCGACGCTCTGGTAGCGGGCAACAAGGTCGCTTATGCCATTACCACGGGCGTGGGAAAGCTGGCCGATGTGCGCATTGCGGGGGATCAGATTCGCGAGCTCCAGGTCAACCTGCTGCGCTCGCATGCGGCTGGAGTCGGTGAACCGCTTTCAATCCCAGAAACACGGGCCATGATGCTGCTGCGCGCCAATTCTCTTTCCAAGGGGCTGTCGGGGGTGCGGGCCACGCTCATCGACACACTTTGCGACATGCTCAACCGGAACATCACGCCCGTGGTCCCCTCCCAGGGAAGCGTGGGAGCCAGCGGCGATCTGGCACCGCTTGCCCATCTCGCGCTCGTTCTGATTGGCGAAGGGGAGTGCTTCGACGTCAAAGGCGGCCGGATTTCTGGTGCAGAGGCGATGCGTGCGGCTCAGATCAAACCGGTGGTGGCCGAGGCGAAAGAAGCCGTCTCCATGATCAATGGGACCCAAGGCATGCTGGCGGTGGGTGTTCTTGCCCTGTTGGCGGCCGAGACGCTGGTCGATTCGGCAGACGTGATTGGCGCACTTACCCTGGACGCATTGCGCGGGACCGATGCCGCCTTTGATGCGCGGATTCACAAGGTGCGGCCACATCCCGGACAGTTGAAGACGGCTGAGAACTTGCGCAAGCTGCTCGAGGGCAGTCAGATTCGCGAGTCGCACCGTGATTGCCAGCGGGTGCAAGACGCCTACTCTCTGCGCTGCATCCCGCAAGTACACGGCGCCGTGCGCGACACACTGGCCCACTGCCGGGAAGTCCTGGAGACGGAAATCAACTCTGCCGTGGATAACCCGCTGGTCTTCGCGCGCGCGCGGGAAATTGGTGGGCGCTCGACCGGAACTGTGCTGGACGCTCCGGAGGGCGACGTTTTGTCGGGTGGGAATTTCCATGGCGAGCCGGTTGCGTTCGCGTTGGACTTTTTAGCCATTGCGCTCACTTCGCTGGCGGGGATCAGCGAAAGACGTATAGAACGGCTGGTGAATCCCGCCTTGAACGAAGGCCTGCCGCCCTTTCTCGCTGCGGGGGCAGGACTCAATTCCGGGTTCATGATGGCGCAGGTGACCGCGGCAGCGCTGGTCAGCGAGAACAAAGTGCTGGCGCATCCGGCGTCGGTGGATTCGATTACGACTTCGGGGAACAAGGAAGATTACGTTTCCATGGGCATGACGGCAGCCCTGAAGCTGAAGCGGATCGTCGAGAACACGCGCAGTGTGCTGGCTATCGAAGCTATGGCGGCGTGCCAGGGTTTGGATTTTCTTGCGCCTTTGAAGACCAGCAAACGAGGTCAGTCCGCCCATGCTGCTATCCGCTCCCTGTCGCCGACAGTGGACAAAGACCGCGTGATGTATCCGGAATTCGCGCGGATTGCAGATGTGATCTCCAGCGGTAAGATTGCCGAGTGTCTACAGTAGAACCTATCAGCGAGGCACGGGCATCGCTACTGGGTAGCGCAGGCATCTTGCCGGCCGATCCGCGGGCGGGACGCCCGCGTGACCGCCGCCGGGACGGCGGCGCTGCGCTTCGTCCGGCACGCCGAGGGCGGCTGTGCCTAAGTCGTCTGTGCCTTCGCGGCGCTTCCGTCCAGGCCCAGCTTATCGGCGATTCCTTTCATCGCTTCGATGCAGAAGGCGATGTGCTCTTCCAGATCTACGCCCAGTTCTGCTGCGCCCTGGATGATGTCGTTGCGGTTTACGCTGCGGGCGAAGGCTTTGTCTTTCATTTTCTTTCGCACCGACTTAGCCTCCACCTCTGCCAGTGATTTGCCGGGCTTGACCAGAGCGCAAGCGGTGATAAATCCTGCCAACTCGTCGCAGGCAAACAAGGCTTTTTCCATCAGCGCCTCGCGCGGCACGCCGGTGTACTCGGCGTGCGACATGATTGCCTGGCGAATCTCCTCGGGCCAGCCACGCTCTTTCAGGATCTCATTGCCCTTGTAGGGATGGTCCTCCAGGCTGGGATACTGGTCGTAATCGAAGTCGTGGATAAGGCCTACTATCCCCCATAAATTTTCGTCTCCGCCCAGCTTGCGTGCGTAGGACCGCATGCACGCCTCCACAGCCAAGGCATGTTTACGCAAGTTTTCTGACTGGGTGAACTCAGTTAGTAAACACCACGCCGACTCGCGATCATTCATGTTCTTTACCTGTCTGCTCCCGGTCTTCGGCCGCTGATTTAGGTTTTAGCACGAGAAATTTTGTGTTTACCAGGAGAATTCCCTTGACATCCACAGCCTATCTCCCGCAGATTTGGCTTTGGTTGGAATCGTATCCCCAACGATTTCCAGGAGTAGCCCGGCTCTGGCAACTCCCACAACCTAGATGGCCACGACTCTTGCCCCTGTAGATTCCAGGGAAGTCGTTCGATGCGACCGCTGTCTTCTCGTTCAATTCCGCACAACTAACAACCTCTGTCGGCGTTGCCACAATTCGCTCGACGAAGATGAACCGGAAATTGTAGCCGCTCCGCCGGAGCCGCAGCTCGTGCCGGCTCACAACGGCCACGGACACCTGAACCTGGCTACGGCGATCCGCTCGCTACGTTTGCGCAATGGGCTCAGCCAGCGCCAACTGGCAACACGCATGGCCGTGCCGCGGACTTACGTTTCCAAGATTGAAAACGAAAAAGCAACTCCAACCCTTTCCTCGCTGGAGCGGCTGGCCCGGGCCCTGGAAGTCACGGTGCCCGACCTGCTCAGCGGCGGCGAGCGTAACCGCCAGGAGGAAGTCCGCGAGCTGATGCAGGATCAGTTTATCGCGGAGTTACTGCCGTTTGTGGCACAACTGAGCGGCATGCAGATGTCGAGCGTGTTGGCGCAGGTGCGAGATTTGACCGTGCGCCCGCGACGTAGCGCGTAACGAAGCAACCCGCTGGGTCGGAGTTGCAACCAAGAACTGCGCCGAGCTTGCGCTCGGTCGGACGGGTCAGAGGCCCGTCCCCGCACGAGTTTTATCCGGGCAACCAGCCAACTCGCCGGGACCTTCGGGTCCCGGCTTTTTGTGTCCGGGTCGTTGGCACTGAATCCCTTCTGAATCGAAGTTCATCTATGTGGCATGAACTTCGAATTCTTGAATGCGGGCTTAAACGGCTCGCCGGAGTCGAACCTGCCGGTTTCTCAGCCTGCTGATCAGGATTTGCTCCTGCTCGATGCCTACTCACGCGCTGTAGTGGGCGCGGCCGAGAAAGTCAGCCCTTCCGTTGTCAAAATCGACGTCGCCCAGCGCGTCAACACGCGCCGCGGTGACCGAGAGGCACACGGTGGCGGCTCGGGGTTCATCTTCACTCCCGACGGCCTGATTCTTACCAGCAGCCACGTGGTACACCGGGCAACTCGGATTGAGGTGTCATTAAATGATGGCCGGCGCTTCCCTGCCACGATTATTGGCGACGATCCCGCTACTGATTTGGCCGTGATCCGCATCGATGGGACAGGTCTCGCAGCTGTCCCGCTGGGCGACTCCCAGCAGCTCCGAGTGGGTCAACTGGTAGTCGCGATTGGGAATCCTTATGGCTTCCAATACACGGTTACGGCCGGGGTGGTCAGCGCGCTGGGAAGGTCTTTGAGATCGCAATCAGGGCGCCTGATCGACGACGTCATTCAGACGGACGCAGCTCTGAATCCGGGAAATTCTGGAGGGCCGCTCGTGACATCGAGCGGGCAAGTCGTGGGCGTGAACACAGCCACCATCATGATGGCCCAGGGACTATGTTTCGCCATCGGAATCAACACCGCGAAGTTTGTGGCCAGCCGGCTGCTCCGGGATGGTCGTATCCGGCGCAGCTACATCGGGGTCGTCGCGCAGACCGCACCGCTCAACCGGCGACTGGTGCGTTTTCACGATTTGCAGGTCGAGAGCGGGGTCGTTGTCCTGTCGGTTGAAAGCAACAGTCCGGCACAACGAGCCGATCTTCGAGAAGGTGATGTGATTATCGGCCTCGGGGGGAAGCTGGTAGACGGCATTGACGACCTGCATCGTCTCTTGACCGATCTGGCGGCAGGAGTGCCAACCGAAGTTGCCCTGCTGCGACGGACGGAAAAGCTGGTTATCACCCTGGTGCCGGAAGAATCGGCTCCCAACCCGAATTAGCCCGCATACGAGCTCTCACACAGCTATGTGACCGTTGCATTGCCAGACCTGCGAGCGCTGTGTTAGCTTCATGATTCAGCAGAGGTTACGCTTGCAGGCAACAGTCCCCGCCGGGCTGGACCGCAAGGAGACAGAAGCTTATTTGCGGCTGGATCCGAAGCGGCTCCCGCAACACATCGCCATCATCATGGACGGCAACGGCCGCTGGGCGCGCCGGCGTCATCTTCCTCGCGTTGCCGGACATCGCGCCGGCGTCGAATCGGTACGCTCGACGGTCGAGACCGCGGCCCGTATCGGAATTCCGTCTCTGACACTTTATGCCTTTTCGGAAGAAAACTGGAAGCGGCGTCCGCGCAGCGAAGTCGATTTCCTGATGCACCTGTTGTGCCGCTATCTCAAGCAGGAAGTGCCCACCCTGAACAAGAACAATATTCGACTGGAGTATATCGGCCGGCAGCATGAACTTCCCGAGACGGTGCAGGAAAAAATGGAGTGGGCGCGAAAAGCTACCGCCCACAATACAGGGATGGTGCTGACCCTGGCTTTGAATTACAGCGCGCGTTCGGAACTGGTCGACGCGTTCCGCTCCCTGGTGCATGCTGCCACGCAAAATGGCGGGCTGGACCATCTGAAAATTGATGAGGAAGCCATCTCGCAGAACCTCTACACCCGTCATCTGCCGGACCCCGACCTGGTGATCCGGACCAGCGGCGAGATGCGCCTGAGCAACTTCCTGCTTTGGCAACTGGCCTACGCTGAGATCTATGTC
Source organism: Terriglobales bacterium (assembly GCA_035631655.1). GTDB lineage: Bacteria > Acidobacteriota > Terriglobia > Terriglobales > Acidobacteriaceae > Gp1-AA122. The sequence continues at coordinate 56,648 of DASQIH010000068.1, read as the reverse complement.
ACTCCCACGCTGTGGCCGGATTTCCGCGGAGTGCATCTGCTCGAGGGCCTTGCCGAATACCAGAAGCGGGAGCGACGTTATGGGGGGCTGGTCGAAGGCGGAAATTCCCACGGCGACCATACCGTGAAGAAGGCACGTGGCTGACACCGGCGGGTGGCACCTGCTCCAGCGCGTTGGCACTGCCGTCGTATTAATCCCAATCGTCCTCCTGCTGGTGCTGAAGGCACCGGTGTGGGTGTTGGCGATGGTGGCTGCAGTTGTGGCACTGCTGGCCAGCAGTGAATTCCTGAAACTCTCCGAAGCTTACGAGGTTCGGCCGTTTCGCAAACCCACGTACGTATATGTCAGCTTGTTCTTTGCTTTGATCGCGATTCCCGGCTACAACAATCCTCTCCTGGATACCGCGATTTTCGGCTGCGGCACAGCCTTTCTGGCCACCCTGGCTCCCTTTCTTTTTTGGACAATCGGAATGCGACGGGCAAACCTGCGAGAGGCATTCCCGGCAGCGATAGTCTCGGCAACTGACTTTGCCTACCTCGCAGTCCCTTTGGGATGCCTGGTGCAACTGCGCGAACAATGGGCAGGGGCGTTCCTGGTCTTTTACCTTTTGCTGGTGGTATGGGCGGGAGACATTTTTGCTTATTTCGTGGGGCGTTCCATGGGACGCATGCTGATGTCACCGCGGATCAGCCCAAAGAAAACGTGGGAAGGAGCCATCGCTTCTTTGGCCGCAAGCGTCATAGTGGGAACTCTGGTGTTCGATCATGCGCGTCAGATCAGCCAGTTCTTCCTCCGCTTGCATCTAATCGATCGGCGGGATGGAATCTTTTCACTGGAGAACCCGCCGCTCTTGCCGATTGTGTTGCTCTCCGCCGCAATTAATATTGCAGCGCAATTGGGGGACCTGGTTGAATCGCTGATTAAGCGTGGCGCGGGCGCGAAGGATTCTGGCTCTCTGTTGCCCGGGCACGGCGGCATGCTGGACCGCATCGACGCGCTGCTCTTCGCGGCTCCGGTGATGTGGTACTATGCGGCTTGGCGCGTACTGCAATAGAAAGAGAGAAGGACGGGCGTCCTCGCCCCTTGCCCATCAGGAATTTCGGTCAGAGAAGTCACTCCGCTGAATGAAACGTATTGCCATCCTGGGCTCGACCGGTTCAATCGGTCGCAGCACTCTAAACATCGTTGAAAACTACCCGGAACGGTTTCAGATCACTTCTCTGGCGGCTGGCAGCAATGTGGATGCAGCTTTTGAGCAGGCGCAACGCTGGAAGCCGCGTGTGCTCTCGATCGCATCCGAAAAAAATGCTGAGACCCTACGCGCGCGTCTCAAATCTGCGGGCGTCTCCGGAATGGAGATCGTGCACGGCGCTGCGGGAAGTGTGCAAGTCGCAACCCACCCCGAAGTGGATTTTGTGGTCAGCGCGATTGTCGGCGTCGCCGGCCTGGAAGCAACCTACGAAGCGGTGAAGGCTGGTAAGACCGTCGGACTGGCTAACAAGGAGTGTCTCGTTGCGGCGGGAGAGTTAATCACCGCCGAAGCCCGACGCCAGGGTAAACCACTACTGCCGATTGACAGTGAGCACAACGCGGTGCATCAGTGTCTGCGTGGCGGGCGAATGGAAGAAGTGCAGCGGATCTGGCTGACCGCCTCCGGCGGACCGTTCTTAAATACCCCGAAAGCGAAATTTTCTTCCATCACGGTGGAACAAGCCCTAAATCACCCAACCTGGAAAATGGGGCGCCGCATCACGATTGACTCGGCGACTTTGATGAACAAGGGATTTGAAGTCATTGAGGCCTGCCGTTTGTTCAACTTGCCGTCCAGCCGCATCGAAGTGATTGTGCACCCGCAATCCACAATTCATTCTATGGTGGAGTTCGTGGATGGCAGCATACTTGCTCAGTTTTCTGTGACGGATATGCGCCTCCCTGTCCTTTATGCGCTGACCTATCCCGAACGGATCCAGTCGGATTTGCGCTTCCCGGTCACCAACCTACGTCACCTCGACTTCTGTCCGCCGGATATGGATAAATTTCCTTGCCTGCGCTTGGCTTACGAGGCGGCCGAGGCGGGAGGAGCCAAGCCGATTGCCTTGAATGCGGCCGATGAGGTGGCGGTAGCAGCGTTTCTGGAAGGCGGTATTCGTTTCAGCAACATTCCCGAGATCATTGAGAATGTTTTACTTGAAACGCGAACGCGAAAAATTGAATCTATAGGACAGGTGCTGGAGACGGATGCCGAAGCCCGGCAAGCTGCCCTCCGGCACGTGGAGCGCCGGAGCAGCAAGTCCCCCCTGCCGCACACCGCCTCCGCAATTTGGCAAGGGGAGTAGCCCAGCTCTATGTCTTTTTTCCTGACTTCTGTACTGGCCATGGTCGTGGTTTTGGGATTTATGATCCTGATCCACGAATTTGGCCATTATGCCGCAGCCAAGTACTTTGGCGTGCGGGTTGAAGTGTTCTCCATCGGTTTCGGAACCCGCCTGCTGGGCTTCAAGAAGGGCGACACCGATTACCGTATCAGCGCTATCCCGCTGGGCGGCTACGTCAAAATGAGTGGCGAGAACCCCATGGATGAGCGCACCGGGGACCCGGGAGAATTCCTCTCACATCCGCGCTGGCAGCGCTTCATTGTCGCCGTGGCTGGCCCGGCCATGAACATCCTGCTGGCTTTCGGATTGCTCACCGGGGTCTACATGGTGCATTACGAGTACCCAATCTTTTTGGATCAGCCGGCCGTGATCAGCTGGGTAGAGCAGGATTCGCCCGCGGCAAAGGCTGGCCTGCAACCTGGCGATCGCATCGTGCGAGTGGATGGCATCCAGAATCCGACCTGGGAGCAATTGGAGCCCCAGGTCGAGCTAAGTCCCAACCAGCCGCTTCCGATTGCGGTGGAGCGGGGCGGCCGGTTGCTGGAAACAACCCTGGTACCGAAGGCCTATAGCGTGTCGCAGTATGGCTACGCTGGGTGGGCCCCCCAGCAACCCCTCACGATCACAGCGCTGGAACACGGAATGCCCGGCGAGAAGGCTGGGCTCAAGGTAGGCGACGAGATTGTCTCGATGGACGGTGCTCCTGTTCCAGCCCTTGCGGCCATGATTGAGAAACTGAAGGTCACGAAAGACAAGCCGATTCAGCTCACAGTCCGCCGCAACGGAGAGCTCAAGACATTTACCGCCCAGCCCGTGCTCAGCGATATCGAAGGAACGAAGGAGAAGCGTTACCGGATTGGCGTCGAGAGTGCGCCTGTAAAAGTGACCAGCTTAGCTTTCGGGTCGGCGTTCCGCCTGTCCCTGGAACGGAATAAGCAGATGTCGGCGCTTATTCTAGAGCTGGTCCAGAAGTTGGTGCAGCGTAAGGTCTCGATTCGGTCGGTCGAAGGCCCCATCCGCATCGGTCAAGCAGCGGGCGAGGCCGCTAGCGAAAAAGGATGGATGCCCTTGCTGACGCTGACTGCGGCTATCAGCCTGAACCTCGGCATCTTCAACTTGCTGCCCATTCCGATTCTGGACGGCGGCGTGATTCTGCTGCTCCTGATAGAAAGCCTGATGCGCCGGGATATCAGCCTGCAAATCAAGGAACGCATTTACCAGGCAGCGTTTGTGTTCCTGGTGTTGTTTGCGGTAACAGTGATTTACAACGACATCGTCAAGACGCTGCCGGGGCTCTCGCAGAGACTGCCCTAAGGGTTGCAAACCCATTCTTAGCCGCTATCATCCTGAGCGAGGGCTTCAGCCCGAGTCGAAAGACCCTACCCGCTCGCAGGGCTCATAGGTTCGCAAGGCATACTCATTACGGACCGAACACCACCAAGGGATCCTTCGACTCCGCGTGGCCTCGCTGCACGAGCCCAAGCTCCGCTTAGGATGACAGCGTCTCTGCTAAACTAGAGGTTCCGATGGCTGATATCCAACGCAGGAAAACTGTAACTGCCTCAATCGGCGAGGTGCGCGTGGGCAGTGATGCACCGGTCGTGGTGCAGTCGATGACCAACACCGATACCGCCGATGTCACCTCCACTGTCGAGCAAGTTGCTGCTCTGGCGCGCGCCGGGTCTGAACTGGTGCGGGTTACGGTTAACAACGAAGAGGCCGCGGCTGCGGTTCCTACGATTGTTGAGCAACTCGATCGGCAGGGTGTGAACGTGCCCATTATCGGCGACTTCCACTACAACGGGCACATTCTGCTGACAAAGTATCCTGGCTGCGCGGAGACTTTGGCTAAGTACCGCATCAATCCCGGCAATGTGAGCGTAGGCCGCAAGGACGACTCCAACTTCCGTACCATGGTGGAAGTCGCGGTCAAGCATCAGAAGCCGGTGCGCATCGGCGTGAACTGGGGCTCGCTGGACCAGGCGCTGCTCACCCGCATGATGGATGAAAACTCGCGCTTAGCCGAGCCGAAAGACGCGCGGGAAGTCACCATGGAAGCCATGGTAGTCAGCGCGCTGAATTCCGCAGCTCTCGCCGAGAAGTATGGGCTCCGTTCCGATCAGATCATCTTGAGTGCCAAGGTGAGTGGTGTGCAAGATCTGATTGACGTATACCGCTCGCTGGCTGCGCGATGCAATTACCCGCTGCATCTTGGACTCACGGAAGCGGGCATGGGAGCGAAAGGCATCGTCGCTTCGTCAGCTGCGCTGGGCGTTCTGTTGCAGGAAGGGATTGGGGATACGATTCGCGTCTCTCTCACGCCAGCGCCCGGCGGGGATCGCACCCAAGAAGTGCGCGTGGCTCAGCAGATTCTGCAATCGCTAGGGATGCGCAGCTTCACGCCACAAGTGACCGCCTGCCCCGGCTGTGGACGTACCACCAGCACGTTCTTCCAGGAAATGGCGGAACAGATTCAGTCCTACCTCCGCGAGCAGATGCCCATGTGGAAAGGACGCTATACCGGCGTGGAGGAAATGAAGGTCGCCGTCATGGGTTGTGTGGTAAATGGCCCGGGCGAATCCAAGCACGCCAACCTGGGCATCTCGCTGCCCGGGACATTCGAAGAACCCAAAGCGCCGGTCTATGTGGATGGTCGGCTGCTCACGACTCTGAGAGGCGATCGCATCGTTGCCGAATTCATCAAGATCCTGGACGGATACGTAGATTCACACTACGCTGCCAAGGTGGAAGTCGCCGCGAAGTAACCGGCGGGACGCCGGTGCTACCCAGCCGTTTTCATCAGCACGAACGCCGCCGCCAGCCACATCGCGAATCCGGCCACATTCAACACAATCCGCCACTTCAGGCTGTCTATGATGTAGTTGTATTTCGCATCCATAAGCACCTCTTGCGATCTGTCTGTTGGACGCGGCAGCAAGCCGAAAGTTAGTCGGCTCGCTGGTCACTGCCGTGTCTATTGGTAATTACGAGGGCAGCGAGGAAAAAGTTGCACGCTCTAGGCTTTAGGTCAAAAATCACGCGATGAAAGCTGAACCCTAGAGCCAAGAGCCTAGTGCCTAGCTTAGCTAGTGCCTAGAGCCTATCTTCACGCCAGCAACGAAAGATTCGGATCAGAAGTATCCGCCGCAGGATCGGCAAACTGCTTCAACTCCGGGTAACGACGCAGTAGCGGCTCGGGAGCTTTTACACGCTGACCGCTTAATAAGGTCTTCAACTGAAGCGCATTCACACCGGCCTTTGCTTCGAAGTGGTTGTTGGTCACCACGTAGGTGACTTCCGCCCTGTGGGCAACGAGTTCGATTTTTTCTTTCCAATCGAGCAATTCCGCCGCACTGTAGAGATAGTTGTAGCGGTCGTTGCGGCTGTCGGAATCGAACCACTGCTCGTAATTGCGGCCGTGCAGGCGAATGTAGCCGATGGCAGCGGTCACGTGCTCGGTTGGGGAGAGAGAGCGGCCGATCTGCGGCTGGTCGATATTGCAAAAGCCCACGTTCATCCTGGTGAAGTAGGCGATCGTTTCCGGGTTGTTCCAGCTCTCATGGCGAACCTCGACCACGCGCGGGTATTCAATAAATTGTCGGAGTAACTGTTCGAGATACTCGCGGTTGAGAGAGGTGTTCTTGTAAGAAACCGGAAACTGGATCAGCAGCGCCCCCAGGCGGCCTTCCGAGGCAAGCGTATCGAGGCCCTCGCGGGTCTGAGCCTCGTCTTGCTCTCCCGGGCGAATGCTGGCTGCCGACGTCGGTTCCATCACCGACAGCGGTGAATGGGTGAAAGACTTCAGCAGCTTGGCCGTGAACACGAATTTAGGGTTCACGGCGGCAACTTTGCGGCACCAGATTTTCGCCAGCTCCGGTTTGATCGGTCCATAGAACGACGTGTTGATCTCGACTACGTCGAAGAACTGCGCCAGGTACTCCAAAGGATGAATTTTGCGGGCCGTCAGGTAGTCGGGATAGAAGACGCCATTCCAGTCTTTGTAAGACCAGCCAGCCGTTCCGACGAGAATCTTCCCGGAGGTCTCCATAAACGGAACTTGAAAATTGGCCTCCAGCTTAGCACGTAGAGCAAAGACCTGAGTTGCCCTCATCACCCACCCGCTTAGTGATGGAGATCACATTCACACGTGATATGTAAGGTAGCTGGAAGCTCAGCATCGGAGTATTTTTATTAGCGATTCGGGGTAGCTCATGACCGAGAAAAAGAGACGCGAAAAAGTTATTGCGGAAATTACAGCTGCTCACTTGAGCCAGTTCGCGGGCGAGCTCGGTACGGTCATGACTCGCGAAGAGGCAATCGCCTTCCTGAACCGCGACGGCCGAGCCTATGGTATGTGGAAGCAGATGATGCAAGCCGGCGAGGAATACATCAAGAACACGCTGCAGCGACAAACGCCGGTTCGGCTGCGCCTTAATGATCCCAAGCGCCCGCGCATTGCGGTGTAATAGAGGCGTCAGACTCACCGAAGCAAATCTCATGTCTTGTCATTCCGAGGCGGCTTCAGCCACCGAGGAATCTGGTGTTGGCTTTTTAATCGGTGGCGGTGCACGCGAGATCCGTTCGGGACCTGGACCGTCCCTCAGGATGACGACATGAGCTGCTTGTTTAGTAAAACGCTACCGCCACCCAGTAGGTTCCACCGGGATAGCTGGGGGACGGTGCGAAGCAGGCACCCACTGCGAAGCTGCGCAGATGGTCGTCGTGGAGTGGCTTCTGAATGTTGGCTGGAAGCGACTCGGGTTGCAGGTTGGTGTAGCTGATCACATAACGTGTCCCCTCGAGTCCACGGACTGTTCTTGGGTTCAGGTGGTCGTGATTGGCCATGGAGCAGGCGGCTTTACGCAGCCTTCCTAACTGTACGCGGCGCAATTGCGGACCGCGCACGCTGGTTCGCGTACGGCTAATGGCATCGGCCACCCGGTTCTCAGCCTCGGCCACCGAATAGGTCTGCACCTTGTGGCCAAAATCCTCTACTACGTAAATCGTATCCCCCCGTTTGACAGCGCCAAAACCGACCACGTTGAAATTGGGGCTGAGAAGGTTGCGGCGATGTGGCGGCGAGTGCATCAAGCCCTGATGGGCACGATCGACGTCGCTATCGAAGGCAACGTTCTCTCCCGCATTGTTCAGGTGCGGAGAAGCTTTTGAGAGGCGCTGCATGAGAGGCGGCTCGCCCGGAAACTGGTGCGACAACTGGCCGCGGGGAGCCATGAGGGCAGCATGTTGACGGGCAGCCGCCGTCAGCCCCGGATCGAGCTGCAGAGGGGGCACTCCTGCCTTCTGACGCTCCTGGTTGGTCAATTCCAGGAGGCGCTGTTCGGCCTGCGAGTCGTAAGCCAGTGAGAATTCCGGGATCGGAGGTTCGGTTCCCGTCGGAAGAAGCCAGGCGAAAGCGGCAATCAGGGCCCAAAGCATCGCTTGTTTACCTATCTTGAGATGCCCGGCTAGGGCAAACTTCTGTCTTTGTTTCCTTCAGGGTAGAACGTAGAATCAGGGTCAGCCAATTACCATGGACACAGTTTTGCTGGTTATCGCCGTCGGCCTCAATCTGATCCTTGTGGGGGTAGTGCTGGTCGCCTTCCGTAGACTTTCCCAGCCTTCGAACGTGCTGGGACAGCTCTCAAATCAGCTCGGAAACCTGGATCTATCGATTACTCAACAGCTTAGATCGGCTACTGCGGACATGGCGGGGCGCATGGAGAGCACCAAGGGAGACCTGCGCCAGGAGGTCGCGGATAGGGTCAGCAGCGGGTTTCGGGAGATCCGGGACTCAGTCGAGGGGCAACTAGCGAGTGGTCGGCGGGAGCAGACGCAGCATCTGCTCGATGCCCGTACCGAGCTGACCGGTTCGCTTGCCTTGACCACAGCCCAGCTGAAGACCGAGTTCGAGAACCTGAACCAGCGGACGGCCCAGAGCCTGGAAGCCATCCGCGACCGGGTGGACGCCAAGCTGCTCGAGATCACCCATCAGGTTCAGGAGAAGCTCGATCAGAACATCAAAGAAGGCTTCGCGCAGTTCGAGAAAGTGCAGCAGCATTTGAAGGCGGCGGAAGAACAGCTTCGTGAGGTCGGAGCCTTAGGACATTCCATCAACGATCTTAATAATCTTCTGAAGCTGCCGCACATGCGTGGTCAGTTTGGCGAGGCGAGTCTGGAGCGGCTGCTGGCAGATTTCCTGCCTGCGCACATGTACGAGTTCCAGTCTTCGCCCGGCGAGGGCGGCGGACGTGCCGACGCCATGATTCAATTTCCCGACCGGCGGCTTCCCATCGACGCCAAATTTCCACGTGAGCAAGTGCTCGCCTTGTTTGAAAGCAGCGATGAGGCGGAAATCGAAGAGGCGCGCCACGAATTTGTGCGCGTGATGAAAGCCGAAGCCAAGCGCATCAAGGCGTACATTCAGCCGGAGAACGGTACGACCGACATCGCTCTCATGTATCTGCCCAGCGAAACGCTCTACATGGAAGCGGTACGCAACCGTGACTTGGCCGATTGGCTCAACCAGCAGCATGTCTTCCCGGTTTCACCGAATACCCTGCTTATGACCCTGCAAACCATTGCGCTGGTGCACAAGTGGTACGAAGTGGCCAGCCGCTTTGAGAAGAGCCGTCTGGAGCTGAGCAAAGCGCAGAAATCGTTCGATTACTTCCAGACGCAGTTCGAAAACGTTGGCAAGAATCTGAACAAAGCGCAAGAAGCGTTTGACACCGCTTCCAAACACCTGAAGACCTATCGCGGCCGCGTAAGCGCTCTCAGTGGCCAGGAGCAACTGGAACTCGATCAATCGACAGAGACCAGCGCCCTGACCGACAAAGCCAGCGCGTAGATTCTCGCTGTCATCCTGAGCGGAGTCGAAGGATCGTTACGGGTCTGAAGTCATCAGTAGCGCGCCAGGGCACTCACGGCATGCTGCCCTGGGAGAATACCTCGGAGCCTCGGTTGAGCATTTTGCCGTGCAGGGATCCTTCGACTTCGCTGGTCCTTCATGCTGACCAGCTTCTCTCACAGGATGACGAGTTTGGTTTGGAATGATGAAGCTACTGCCAACTAATTAGTGACTCCTAACTACTAGCTACTGTCTTCTGGCGACCCCGGAGGGAGTCGAACCCCCAACCCTCAGATCCGAAGTCTGATGCTCTATCCAGTTGAGCTACGGGGCCGCGCAATAAAAGTCTATCGGAAGAAAGCCGTGCTAGCTACTCTACCCAACTGTGTGGCGCGGACACTCTTGTCCGCGCATGAACGTGGCCCCTTCGTTTTCACGCCACATCTTCCGCCGGCCTCACCGAGCAATTTCCAAACTCCGAGCCAAGCCGCCGTAGGTTGCGCAATCGGAATGGCTCATGAGAATGACACGGAGACACCCGTGCAGACGAATCGAGAGCCGAATCTGCTCGAGGATAAAGTCGCGTTCGAAATCATGAGTACGGTCCTAGCAATCGCAAGGTTGCGAGGGCGAGGACGCCCTCGCGACAGCCGGCGAGACGCCGGCGCTACAAAGACGCGGCAAGCCGCGTCTCTACCCTACACGCCTCGCTTTGACTTCAGCTCCGCCAGCAACTGCTCGATCCGGTCCTGCTTCTCCAAAGCCGCCAACCGGTCTTCGACATTGTCGCTGACCATCTCGGCTTTGGCCTGGCTGGTCGCTTCCGAGTGCGCCACCTTGCGCTTCATGCGGTCGAAGGCAGCGGCTTTCGAGCCATCGCCGATCGCCATGTGCGCGTCGGCAGCCTTCCCAACGGCGCGCGAGCGGCGATGTTGCGCGATCAGCAGATCGGCCTTGGCATTGGCCTCCGACAGCTTCTGCTCCAGCTTGCTGAGCGCCGTCTTCAGGCTCTCGACCTGCAGCTTCTGATCGGCCACTTGCTGGCCAAAGCTCTCCCCCAATTCTTTGTAGCTCATGGAACGCTCCAGGGCGGCGCGGGCCAGGTCGTCTTGCTTCTTGTCGACCGCCAACTCGGCGCGACGATGCCAGTCTTCCGCCTTCTCTTCGTTCTCTTTCTGCTTTTTCTCCAGCAGGTGCTGGTCGGCGATGGCAATCGCCACCTGCGTTTTGACCTGCAGAAGTTGGTTCTGCATGTCGAGGATGACTTGCTTGATCATCTTTTCCGGGTCCTCAGCCTTGTCGATCAGGTCGTTGAGGTTGGCCCGGACCAGCGTGGAAACTCGCTCTAGTAGTGCCATAACGAAACTCCTTTCAACTAGCCCCTAGCTACTAGCTCCTGGACGAAACTGTTTTCTGGGTACGCGGACTGCGTCCCGCCTCGCTCTTTCTCTCGGCTAACGCGCTTGCGATGGCGATGCCAACGCCGGTGCCAATGGGCAGCCAGGCGCCCATCTGATGGGTAGCCACGCCCAGAGCTGCTCCGATTCCCGCTCCCAGTGCAACGCCGAGGCCGATCCATTGTGATTTGCGACTGTTCATATCTATCTCCTCTGATTGCGCAGGACGGGAGGCGCCCGTCCCACACAAGCATCGCTACTTCCCTGTTCCGGCTGCGCCCTTGCCCTTGTCGGCCGGCGGTAACACGTCCGGCTTTGGGGCTTTGTCCCCGATCTGCCGCACCTTGCTGAGCAGTTCGTTCAAGTTCATTCCCGACAGTGTTTCGAACAGCGCCGGGACCTGCGCTGCCATCTTGGTGAGATCTCCGGTGATCTTGTTCATGCCGGCGGCGTCGCCGTTGCCGGTGGAGACCACGGTGATCTTGTCCACGTTAGCCAGCGGACTGGCCAGGGCCCTCACCACGTCCGGCAGGCCAGTGAGCAGCTTGTCGATAACTGCCGCCTGGTTGTATTCCTGGAAGGCCTCAGCCTTGACGTTCATCGCCCGGGCTTCCGCGTCACCCTTCTTGAAGATGATCTCGGCTTCCGCCTCACCTTGCGCGCGAATGGACGACGCACGGCCTTCGGCTTCCACCATCAGGCGCTGCTTCTCGGCTTCGGCGAGCGTCTCGATCCGTTGACGCTCGATTTCGGCCTGCTTTAAGACAGTCGCGATGAGTTCTTTCTCCCGGCGCGCGATCTCGGCTTCCTGCACCTTGACCTGCTGCTCTTTCTCGACTTGCTGGACCTTCACGCTCTCAGCAATGACTTGCTGCTGCATGATGTTGGCCTGGATGTCATAAGCCTTGTCAGCTTGTGCCTGTTGTCTCTTTGTCAGCTCCTGGTATTGCGCCTTCTTGATTTCCAGGTCGCGCTGAGCTTCGGCCTGTTTTGCCAACGAGAGCGTCTCGGCCAGCACTCGCTCCTGGTCGGCCTGAGCCTTGGCGACTGCCGATTCGCGCATGGCCAACGCACGCTTGATGGCCGTATCACGGTCGGCTTCCGCTGCGGCTACGTCCGCATCGCGCTTGATGCGCGCAACGTCCGGCTTGCCCATGTTGAGGATGTACTCGTTCTTGTCGCGCACTTCCTTGATGGTGAACGAGATCACCTCGAGCCCCATCTTGTTCATGTCGTCGGCGCAGGTGGAGCGCATGCGGTCCGAAACCATCTCGGGCTGCTTGACGATCTCCTCCACCGTGAGCTGGCCGATGATGCCCCGCAGGTGGCCTTCCATCACCAGCCGGATCAGGCCTTCGCGCTCCTGGTCCGTCTTGGTGAGGAACTGCTCCGACGCAGTCAGCACCGATTCGGTATCCGACTTCACTTTGATTTGTGCCACCGCCTCTACAGTGACGGCGACGCCTTGTTTCGTGTACAGGTCCTGCTGCGGGGCCACGTCGAAGGACATTAATTCGAGTGACAGCTCGCGGCAGTTTTCGATCATCGGGAAGATGATCGTGCCATGGCCCTTCACCACGCGTGTCCCGCGAAAGCCGTACACCACCAGTGCCTCATGCGGTCCCGCCTTGCGGTACAGCCGGGCCAGCATGCTGATCAGGAACATGACGGCCAGTACCGCCAGTCCTACGATGATCCAGATTTCTACCCATCCGATGCTGCCGAACATATCGCCTCCTAAAAACCAGCCAAACTCATCAAGCCGTTATAAATGCGAGAATTTCATCATCGTGTCCAGGTCGCGCACCAGCCGCTCCGGCTCGCCATGACCGAGAAAAACTTTCCCTTGTGATGTATTAATCCAAACCCCTTTATTCCCCCACACGTAGGCGCGGCGGTCTCCGATTCCGCGGATGCCGTATCCGCCGAGCGGATTCCAGGATGCGACTGAGTAGCGCTCGATCTGGGCTGAGGGAATTGATTTCAAGCGAAAGCCGAGAGTGCGAATTTCAAGTCCGTGGCGGGTGAAATAGTAATGAAAGCCTAGCCATGCCGATGCCGCAATGGCAATGAACATCAGGCCGAGAAGTCCCGTTAACGCCTTCAGCCCCGGGTTGGGCGCGCGGTTGGCGAGCCACAGGAATCCGACTAGCGGCGCGAGCAAAACCATGCCCCAGAGTGCCGAGCCATGAACCTCCTCTGCAATCACATCGCTAGGGGGCAGCGGAGCGCCTCGCTTGCCAAAGAGAAACAGGGCGATGAAAGCGATGACGATTACTGGAATGGCTACGGCGAGTTTCCCGAAAGGAATCGGCTGGCCGCTGACGTTGTATTTGAGAGTCGAATCCAGAGCAAAAGCGACAAAGCCGGTCATCACGTAAAAGAAGAGCAACACCGTCCAGGAGGAAAAATCCAGGCGCACTTTTCTGTGGCTCAGGAAAATCAGGACTGACGCAACTGCCACGACGATGGCGATGAGTTTGAGACTGAACCAGAAGAATTGCTCACGCGGCATCCAGCCGTTGGGCTGACCGGACGCTGCGAAATGGGTGGCCATCACTGGCGGCAAGCTGTCCCATAGCTGCCAGAAACGTAGCGCCGTCAGGGGCAGCGCCAACCAGAGGAGCCATGTGCACCCGTTAAATAATTTGCGGTTCATCGCACACCTGCTACGACCTAAGAAACCTACTTATTACTGTCCGGCCGATTCCGCCTTCTCTTCCCCGGCCATCTCTTCCCAGCGGCGAACGTAAGCGATTCCCTTTTCGTAACGCGTGACGATCACCTCGTCGCCTTTGGCGATCGCACTCCCGTCCTCGCTCCGCGCGCCGCAGGTCCGGCGCGTGCCGGCCTGCGAATAAATAATTTCGCCCGTCCCGCCCTGGCGGATTGGGCTGGAAGTCTTGCCCAGCACGCCCACCATGTCGTAATCTGCCGGGTCCATGTTCTCCTCCTTCGAGATGAGGATCTTGCTCATGAACAGGAACACAAGGCTTGCCCCGACTAGCCCCGCGATGACGGACCAAAGCAGGCCCATGAAAAACCAGATGGTGGAAAAACGCGTAAGCAGATATCCAGTCCCGCCAAACCACGCAAGAAACGCCGTCAAGGTAAATAAATTGAAAGGTGAGATCGCCTGCCCTTCGGCCCCACCATGGCCAGAAGGAGCATGAGCCGCACCGCCAGGGTGGCCCGCGTGACCGCCCGTCGTATGTCCGAAACTATGCGGCAAATGCAGACCGTGCACGTGCCAGTTCAGCCCACCGAGAACAAAAGACAGGAAGCTGAATGCAAATCCAACCGCGAAACAGATCAAGTAAAAATCTGCCCAGGTCATAGCCAGGGCCTCCCGTTCCCTTTAGCAGTCCTGCGCTTCTGGCGGCGCTCATGCGCCTCCGGCTTCAAAACCTGAAGGAGTCGTTCCGCCAACTTGGGAGTCTCCAGAATTGCGCCCAACAGAATCAGGCAGCCGCGCGAGTCCTCGTGCCGCGCCACTTCCAGCAGCGCGTGTGAAACCTCCGGATCGCGGCGAAAGCGCTCGGCGCCATTGATTAGCCAGAGATCCATCCGATCCTCCAGGCCACCTACATCCGAAATCAGTTCATTCGCGAAACCCTCGGGATCGTCCACCAGGTAGCCCGGGTGAACCTTGAAAAAATGCGCCAGCAACATGCGGCTGGAGTTGGTCAGGTGCGGCCGCGTTCCACGCTCGATCTGCGAGAGGTAGGACTGGCTGATGCTCTTGCCCAGCTCCTTCTTGATCGCCTGCACGATCTCCTGCTGGGTCATGTCGCGGCCCAAGCCGCGCAGGGTTCCTTCCACCTCCCGCAAGTAGCGCATTTTCTCGCCCAGTTTCATATTACAAATCGCAATATTAATAGCGCAATATGTAATAACAGTCAAGCGTTCAATGTGCCGTGTTTTCAGTGGATTAGGAGAAGCATTTAGGAGTCGGGAGCGGCAGGGGAGGACTTTTTCACCGCCGAGCACGCCAAGAGCGCCGAGAAATCCGAGCGGCTTCCCGGCGATCTCGGTGGTGAAAGCGTTACAGACCCACTTCAATTCGGGACCGCGGATCGAGATAATCGCGCAACGCGTCCCCAATAAAATTGAACGACAGTACGGCGAGCATGACCGCGACGGCAGGAAACAGCACGAGGTGCGGCGCGTCGAACAGGTGGGTGCGGCCGTCGTTGAGCATGGAACCCCAACTGGCGGTTGGTGGCGGCACACCGAGGCCTAGAAAGCTCATCGTCGCTTCGGCAAGGATTGCGCCCGCCATGCCGATCGCTGCTTGCACAATGATCGGCTGAATGATGTTGGGCAAAATGTGGCGCACGATTACACGCCAGTCACTCGCGCCCAAAGCGCGCGCAGCTTCCACATATTCGCGTTCACGGGTGGCCAGAACCTGAGCGCGGACCAGGCGCGCGTAGCCCACCCAGCCACCCAGCGACAGGGCCAACACCAGATTGAAAATTCCCGGGCCGCGAAAGGCAACGAAGGCTATCGCCAGCAGGATGCCAGGAAAGGAAAGAAAAGCATTCATCACGACGACATTCACGAAGCGATCAATGCGGCCGCCGTAGTAGCCAGCAATAGAACCGATGATTAGTCCCAGGAACAAGGAGCCTGCCACGACGCAGCTCCCCACCAGCATGGAAATGCGTGCGCCATAGATCAGGCGAGAGAGAATATCCCGACCCAGTTCGTCGGTCCCGCACCAGTGCAGCAAAGACGGCCGGGACAGGCGATGTGGCAAATCAATCAAGGCCGGATCTTGCGGCGCGATCCAGGGCGCGAACACCGCGAAAGCCACAAAGATCAGCACCAGCACGACACCCGTCGTAGCCAGCGGGTTACTCCGGGCGGCGCGGCGGAACGAGATGGCGGTCGCAGCCATTTAATCTGAGGCCTTCACTGCCGTATCCGCGGATTCACCACGGAGTACAGCAAGTCGGTCAGAAAATTCACGGCCACATAAGTCAGACCAATGGCCAGGATGCAACCCTGAACGAGGTAATAATCGCGATTGGAAATTGCCTGAATGGTCAAGCGGCCGATTCCCGGCCAGGAAAAAATGGTCTCGGTCACAATGGCACCCGCCAGCATGGCGCCGAACTGTAGGCCGAGCACCGTGATGATCGGGATCATCGCGTTGCGCAGAGCGTGACCATAAACTACCGTGCGCTCGGGCAATCCTTTGGCGCGAGCGGTGCGGATGTAGTCTTGACCCAATTCTTCCAACATGGAAGTACGCACCATTCGCGTGAGGATGGCCGCCAGCGCGCTCCCCATGGTGATCGCCGGAAGCACTAGATGAGCCACCGTGCCGGAGCCCGAGACCGGAAGCCAGCCAAGTTCGATAGCGAAGAAAAGGATCATCACCGGACCCAGCGCGAAATTCGGGAACGACAGGCCGAAGAGGGTGATGATGCTCAACGCTCGGTCATCCCAGCGATTGCGTCTTCGCGCGGAGCGAACTCCAGCTGGAATCGAAAGGGTGATGGCCACGAACAGCGATGCCAACGTCAGTTGCAAAGTGTAGGGATACCGCTGAGCAATCAGGCTGCTCACGCTCTGGCTATAGCGCAGTGACGGGCCGAGATCGCCGCGTAACACGCCTTTCCAATAATTGAAATATTGTGTCCTGATCGGGGCATCAAGACCGTAGGCATGCCGTGCTGCCTCTATATCAGCGGACGCTGCACCTTCTCCCAGCATCTGCTGAATGGGATCGCCCGGAACGAAATGGATCAATAGAAAGACCAGTGACACGACCAGCCAGACGACTGGGATGGTGTAAAGCACGCGCAAGGCGAGATAGCGGACCATGAACTCTCTCTTATCTCATGAGGCGCGGGGTTTAACCAACGGGACTGGGTACGAATGCCCCGGGGAGGTGCGGGTCATGCCAACAGGCAATGATGCTTCGACTCCGCAAGCGCGTTCGCGCTTGCTCCGCTCAGGACGACAGGCGCGTCAGTCCCCCGCTTGCTGCACCGCTGCGGTTGGAGCTTTCTCGATTTTCACTTTGGCGATGCGGTGGCCTTCCATCTCTTGCACGCTAAAGCGCCGGCCCTCAAACTCGATCGCCTCGCCCACGCGGGGAATTTTCTGCATGCGGGACAGGATGAAGCCCGCCAGCGTCTCAAAACCGGCATCGCGCGGCAATTCCAACTGGTACTCGGCTTCCAGATCGCGCAAGCTGGTCGAACCTTCCAGCATGGTGGAGGACGCCCCAGCCAGGGCCGGTTCAGGTTCGGCAACGTCAAACTCATCCTGAATTTCCCCAACCAGCCGGGCCAGGATGTCTTCAATCGTGATGACGCCGGCGGTCGAGCCGAACTCGTCAACCACGACCGCCAGGTGGCGCCTGCGCTCCTTGAATTCGAATAGCAGATCCGTCACGATCTTGGTCTCAGGCACGACCAGCACGTTGCGCATAATCTGGCTGATCTGCATTTTGGTAATGCGGGCGGCAGTCGGCTGGCTTAGGCCAACCGCCAGGCGAAGGCGTAACCAGCGCATCAGATCCTTGACATAAAGCACGCCGACAATGTGCTCGGGGCCACGCTGCGGGTCATAGACCGGAATGCGCGAGTGTTGCTCGGATACGACGCGGGCCAGCGCTTCTTCCAGCGTGAGATCGGCCGCCAGGGCAAGAATGTCGGGACGCGGCACCATGAGCTCACGAACCGTCGTGTTGTCCAGTTCCAGGGCGTTGTGAATCATTTCTTCCTGGAACTCGGGGATCTGGCCGAAACGTCGGCTGGCTGTGACGATCAGTTTGAGTTCATCGGGTGAGTGGACGACCCCCCGGCCGCTTCGGCGCAGCTCGCGGGAACCGAACATTTTGAGCGCGAAGCTGCCCGATTTGCGCATGACAAAAAGAAAGGGGCGGCTGATTTTGAGGAATACGTCCATGGGCGCGGCAACGGTCAAGGCGACACGCTCGGCTCGTTGCAAGGCCAAGGACTTGGGCACCAGTTCGCCGAGGATCACATGCAAGTACGTGATCAGGATGAAAGTCACGACAAGGGCAAAAGTGTGGGCATACAGAGCAACATAAGGAACCCGGCCCAAGAATTCCTCGAAGAGACGGGCCAGCGCGGGCTCGCCGACCCACCCCAAGCTGAGGCTGGCGACGGTGATACCCAGCTGCACCCCATTAATTACCTCGTCCAGGTTTTGGTGGAGTCGCTGGACGATGCGGGCGCCGATGCGGCGGGCCTCGATCAGCTGCTGGATGCGGGTGTCGCGGACGCTGACCAGGGAAAATTCAGCGGCAGCAAAGAAGGCGTTAGCGGCCACCAGGAGCAAGATGAGAAACACCCGGAGCAGCGCAAAACTTATCATGGAAGCCTAATTTTAACATTCCAAAGGCTCTGTTCCAGCCGTTCGTGCCTTTCCGATGGGTGTTCTATTATGGAACTAACACCGTTGTCTGATGGGGCTAACTCACTGGCAGAGTAGGACAATTTCCCTTAGACTCTTCGGTAGGTAATTCCCGCTACCATTTTTTCGATTCGGCGGTCTAATCAGCGAACCCGGGCTGGTCTTCGCGCCCGCGGCCCTGATCTCGAGCTTCTCCATGAATCTCTGGAACAATCGGTCAGCGACCTTCGTAGTAGAGATTGAGTGCTAGAGGGCCACACTTTGTTGCAGGAGGTGGTTGTGAACGGTAATGGCAACGGCAACGGCAGGAAGAAGCGGCGCAAACGCATAATTTATGTCGGTGTCGGTGTGGCTCTGGTTCTGCTTATCGCCGGCGGCCTTATCGCCGCCACCAGCGGTGGCACAAAAATTGACCCGTCCAAGCTCGCTAAGGTTGAAAAGGGAGATCTTGCCAAGAGCGTAGTCGCGACCGGTAAGGTCACTCCCATTACCAAGGTCGAAGTCAAATCGAAGGCCAGTGGCATCGTCAAGAAGCTTCTTGTGGATGCGGGTGACAAGGTGAAGAAGGGACAGCTTCTGGCCCAATTGGACAAGGAAGAGATTCAGGCCCAGGTCGAGCAGTCGCGGGCCGCCCTGCAAGCTGCCGAGGCCAGCCTCAAAGGCGCCGAGGCTGACTATGAGCGCGCCAAAGTGGACGCGGAAGGCCCCGATGTACCTCTCTTGAAGCGAGCCTACCAACGTGCGGTGGGAATGGCTAAGGAAGGCGTAGTGTCCACCTCGGCTCTGGAAGATGCCCAGAAGAACTATGAAATGGCGCTGAACAAGCAGAACGTTGCGAAGGCGCAAGTTGTCGTGCTGCGAGCCAAGACGGCCCAGGCACAAGCCCAGGTGGCGCAAGACCGCGCCAACCTGAGGCAACTCGAAGAACAACTGAGTTACACCGATATTGAATCGCCGATCGATGGCGTGGTGCTCTCCCGTGATGTCGAAATCGGCGACGCCGTCAGCTCCATCCTGGTGCTTGGTTCGTCCGCGACCTTGATCATGAATTTGGGCGACACCAGCGAAGTCTACGTCAAAGGCAAGGTGGACGAGAGCGACATCGGCAAGGTCTACCTGGGACAGCCCGCGCGCATCAAGGTTGAGTCCTTTAAGGACAAAAGCTTCAGCGGGAAAGTTACGAAGATTTCGCCCATGGGGGTTGAGAAGGATAATGTCACCACGTTCGAAGTGCGCGTTTCCATCAGCAACCCCGGCGGCGAACTCAAGGCCGAGATGACCGCCAACGCGGAAATCATCCTGGAGGAGCACAAGAACGTGCTCCAAATTCCAGAAGGCGCCATCATCTACGACAACCAGAAGAAAGCCTCGGTTGAAGTGCCCGATCACAAAGGTAAAGATGGGAAGCGCAAGGTGGCGGTGAATATCGGCATCTCCAACGGCGCCAAGACTGAACTGCTGAGCGGGCTGAAGGAAGGCGACCAGGTCGTTCTGCAGTAAAGGAAGGGTGTCAGGTCGCAAGTCTCAGGTTTCAGGTGTCGGACGTCAGGGTTCGCTCGCCAAACCGGCTGAGTCGGAAATTGGTCGCCAACTGCCCGATTTCCTGAGACCAGATACTGACACCCGAGACTTTCTTGGGGCGCGCCATGAATCTCCTCGAAATCCTGCGCCAGACGTTCGGCACTTTCCGGGCCCACAAGATGCGCAGCTTCCTTACCATGTTCGGAATCATCTGGGGAATCGCATCGGTGATTATCCTGGTCGGTCTGGGCAAAGGCTTCATGGTGGACCAGAAGGAACACATGAAGACCCTGGGCAAGGACTTGGTGATCGTCTGGGGAGGACGCACCAGTTCCCAGGTAGGCGGACTCGCTGCGGGCCGGGAGATTACGCTGACAATCGAAGACGCAGAAGTCATTAGAAACGAGTGCTACTTCGTGAAGAATGTCAGTCCTGAGCTGCGGCGCACGATTCCGGAAGTCAGCCAGTTTAACTCCGCCAATCGCGGAGTAGTTGGGATGTGGCCGCCGTACCAGGATTTTCGGTCGCTCCTGCTCGGAGAAGGGCGGCTTCTCACGGAGGAAGACGAACGTGATGGCAGGCGCGTGATCGTTCTGGGATATGCTGCGCGCCGGCAGCTCTTCCCTGGTCAGCCGGCGGTGGGCTCTACCATTTCTGTGAAGAGTGTTCCCTACACGGTAGTGGGCGTTCTCAAGGAGAAGAAGCAGAACTCCAACTACAACGGTCCGGATAACGATTATCTCTTCGCGCCATATTCCGCCGTCTCGCGTGACTTCCCGCCACCAGGAAACAAGCCCGGTATGGTGAAGGGCTATCTCGACAACATCGTGTTCGAGGTATCCGACCCCGAGTTGCACGAGGACGCGGTCACCCAAGTGCGGCGCGCGCTCGGCCGGCGACATCACTTCGATGCCAAGGACAAAGACGCCCTCTTCATCTGGGACACCATGGAGGGATCAAGACAGTTGAAGAAAATCTTTGACGTAGTCACGCTTTTCTTTGGCTGTGTAGCCATTATGACTCTTTGCCTGGGCGGAATTGGCGTAATGAACATCATGCTGGTTTCGGTAACTGAACGCACCCGCGAGATCGGTGTGCGCAAAGCGATGGGTGCCACGCGTGGCGATATTCTGCGCCAGTTCTTTGCTGAATCCGCGATGCTGACGTGTATCAGCGGCGCGCTGGGGCTCGCGGTGGGCATGGGTCTCTGCATCGCGCTAAAAGCGGTGCCTTTGCCGGATTTTGTTCCGCATCCGATTATTTCGCCCATATCGATCGTCGCTTCTATGTTCACGTTGTCGCTGGTCACGTTTATTGCCGGAATGTATCCCGCCCAGCGGGCGGCAGAGATGACACCCGTGGACTCGTTACGGTACGAGTGAGGAGGTCAAAATGAATCGCTCAAGATTCCTGCTTGCGAACGCTGTCCTGGCTGCGGTCGTTGTGCTGTCGCACCTGCCTGCATTAGCGGCTGTGGAAGGCTCTTTCCAGCGTAGCCTCAAGGTAAGTGGGCCGGTGGACATTGATATCACTACCGGGTCGGGCAGCATTACGGTGCGCACCGGCGGTTCGGACACTGTTGAAGTGACCGGACGCATCCGCGCAACTGATTGGTCGGATAACGCTGAGGATAAGGTTCGGCGCCTGGAAGCCAATCCGCCCATCCAGCAGAGCGGAAACTCGATCCATATCGGTCATATCGAGGAAGCCGAGCTGCGCAGGAACGTTTCTATCAGCTACGAGCTGACGGTTCCTGCCCAGACCGAACTGAAAGCGCATAGCGGCTCCGGCAACCAAAACGTGGAAGGGATCCGGGGACCGCTGGAAGTAAACGCCGGCTCGGGCAGCGTAAAGATTTCCAATATCGGCGGGACGGTCCGTGCGGACACCGGTTCCGGCAGCATTGACATTGATCACGCAAAGGGCAACGTGCGCGCCCACGCGGGCAGTGGCTCGATTCGCGCCACCGATATTGGCGGCGGGTTCGAAGGCAATACCGGCAGTGGCCGTATCACCTTAAGCCAGAGCGCCCCCGGCGCTGTGCGGGCGGAAACCGGATCGGGCGGCATGGAATTGCGCGGCGTACGCGGCTCTCTTGAAGCCCGGGCTGGCAGCGGAGATATCCGCGCCGAGGGTGAGCCTACGGGTGGCTGGATCGTGCATACCGGCTCGGGTGGAGTACATCTCCGTCTACCCAACGATGCAGCCTTTGATCTGAACGCACGCACCAGTTCCGGTTCTATCTCCCTGGAGCACCCGGTCACGGTCCAGGGCACTATTGGGCGCAAACAAATCCGTGGCAAAGTGCGCGGCGGCGGAGTGCAGGTCGAAGTAGAAACCGGGTCCGGCAACATCGAGATTTTGGGACTCTGTAGCGGCTCATGTTTTTGAAGGAACTCATCTCGCAGGGCTGGCAGGCGCTGGTGCGCAACCGCGCGCGTTCGGTGCTCACGATGCTGGGCATCGTATGGGGGCTGGCGTCAGTGGTCATCCTGCTGGCTTACGGGCAGGGTCTTGGCGGCAGCGTGCTGCATGCTTTCCTAAACATGGGCAATAACGTGCTCGTCCTCTGGCCGGGCCAGACCAGCATGCAGGCAGGCGGGCAACGCGCTGGAAAGCGCGTTCTGTACGAGTACGCGGACGTGGAAGCCATTCGCGACGAGGTGCCCATCGTGCGAGCCGTCAGCGCGGAAGCGACCCGCGATTTCGGATACAAGACCGGAACCAGAGTTGTCTCGGTGATGACGCGCGGCGTGGAGATGCCCTATGGGCAGATGCGCAAGCTCGATCTGGAGGACGGCCGCTACTTTACGGAGACCGATTTCACCGAACACCACCGTGTGGTCATTCTTGGTTATCAGGCCGCGCGGCGCGTCTTTCAGGGCGCCCCGGGCGTCGGTCAGAACGTCAGCATCGGCGGTCTCGATTTTGAAGTCATTGGCGTGATGCGCAACAAAATCCAGGACTCGATGTACAACGGTCCTGATAATGAAGATGGTTTTATTCCTTTCCAGTTGTTTCGCGATCTCAAGAACATCAAAGATCCGGAGATGATCGTTATTCAGCCGACCGCGCCGGAACTGAATAAAAAGGCGCTCGCAGCGGTGCGTGAAGTGCTGGCGCGCCGCCATCATTTCGATCCCAAGGACGACAAGGCCACCCCCACCTGGGACACGATCGAAGACCGGGCCATGATCAATGCCTTCTCGTTGGGATTGCAAGCCGTGCTCGGGTTGATTGGAGCCGTCACCTTGGGCGTGGGCGGAGTAGGCGTGATGAACATCATGCTGGTTTCGGTGACCGAGCGGACGCGGGAGATTGGGTTACGCAAAGCCTTGGGTGCGCGGCCCCGGCACATCCTGATTCAATTCCTGCTCGAGGCGCTGGTGCTGACGTTCGCTGGAGGACTGCTGGGCATGGCTCTCGCGGTGTTCCTCACCTGGGTCATTCCGCCCATGCCCTTGTACAGCGAGTTTTACAAGACCACCAATCACGAGGGCGACATTTTCCTGCATGCCTCAAGCAGCGTAATGCTAGTGTCGTTCATCATCCTGTCGCTAGTCGGGATCGTGTCAGGTTTCTTTCCGGCCTTGAAAGCAGCGCGATTAAATCCGATCGAAGCCTTGCGATACGAATAGGGGCCAGTGGCTAGGCAACTAAGATGATTCACGGAGCACTAGCCACTATTCAACTCTATTACCTCTGTGCCTTGACTTCGACTTCCGTCGCCATTTACTTTCGCCTCGGGAACAATTTTTTTAACAGAAAGGGCACGTGTGGCTCAGTCTCCCATCATCACCCTGACCACTGATTTCGGCGTCCAGGATCATTTCATAGGAACGATTAAAGGCGTCATCCTGGCGACTGTCCCTGATGCGTGCATTGTGGACATCTGCCATGCTGTCCAGGCGTTTGATGTCCTCGACGGCGCCCTGGCGATTGTGCAGTCTTATTCCTATTTTCCGCCCCATACCGTGCACATGGTGATCGTAGATCCGGGAGTGGGTACCGTCCGCCGTCCGCTGGTGGTTTCCACCGAGAAATATCTGTTTGTAGCACCGGATAACGGAGTGCTGTCGCTCATTTACGACCGCGAGGAGCGCCTCAGTGTTCGCCACATCACTGCGGAGCATTATTTTCTGCAGCCGGTCAGCAATACCTTTCATGCGCGGGACATATTTGCGCCCATCACGGCTTATCTTGCGAAAGGCGTTGACCCCGCTCGCATGGGCGAAGAGGTCAAGGATTTCGTGCGCTTCTCGGCGCCGCGTCCCAAGCCGGTGGATGATCGCACGCTGCGGGGCGTAGTGCTCAAAGTCGATCGCTTCGGCAACCTCATCACCAACATCACGCCCCAGGACGCGCCCATGCTATTCGGCGACGACAAGCGTGCTTTTAAGATTGTGGTGGGCAAACGGGAGATCACGCAGATCCGCAATGCCTATGCGGAGGGCGCGCCGGACGAGGTGTTTGGAATACTTGGAAGCATGGGCTACCTGGAGATCGCTGCTAACCGGGGAGCCGCTTCCAAACTCGTAGAAGGCGGCAAAGGCAGTGACGTCAGCATCGTACTCGAATCCTAGGCCGGAAACTTACGAAGGCTTGGGTTTAGGGTGCGCGTAGCGGTCCATCTCCGCGGTCCACTTCAGAAAGCGCCATAAATTTCCCCGCTCCCGCCAGACGAATCCCCAAAACTCGAGGAAGTGAATCTGCTGCATCTTTACGCCACAGTAGGTTTCCATGCGCCAGAGGAGATAGGGGCTCCGCCATGGGGCGAGACGGTGCCCGCGAGTGGCATCCCACAGGAAGCGAATGATGTAGCGCATGGGCTGGGAATCAGTATAAATGCTGATGGCAGAATGCTGCAGGTAGGGAGCGGTTAGTCATCCTTGGGTGTTCCGCCTTACTGGCCACTGGACACTTAGAGATCGTACTTCTTCATCAAATGCCGGAATGAACGGTAGGAAATGTGAAGGACATCGGCAGCCTTGGTCTGCACGCCATTAGATTGTGTTAAGGCGGCCTGCAACAATGCGCGCTCGATGCCGGCAACATACTTTTCCATATCCATGCCTTCGGGCAGAACGCCGCTTGAGCTGACCCCCGTCCCGCTCACCCCTACTCCGGCCGCGGCCGCGCGAGCTTTAGGACGTTCAGCCGGCAGCTCGACATGCAGCTCCTCACCCGCTTCCAGGGCAACCGAGCGTTCCACAGTGTTCTCCAGCTGGCGGACGTTGCCGGGCCATTCGTAACCGCAAAGTGCTTCCAGGGATTGCTTGTTAACCCTCACAATGCTCTTCCCGGCCGCGGGTGCATATTTCTTCAGGAAATGGTTGACCAGCAGAGCGACGTCTTCCCGGCGTTCTCGCAGAGGCGGAACACAGACAGGAATGACGCTCAGGCGGTAATAGAGGTCTTCCCGGAAACTGTTCTCCGAAACCAGTTTGTCAAGCTCGCGATTGGTTGCGGCAATCACCCGAACGTCGATGGCGATTTCGTTGGTGCCGCCCACCGGTCGGACAGTGCGCTCCTGCAGGACGCGCAAGAGCTTGACTTGCATGGCGAGGCTCATCTCGCTGATTTCGTCGAGAAAGATTGTCCCGCCGTCAGCCACTTCGAACAGCCCGCGCTTATTCTGGTTAGCGCCAGTGAACGCGCCCTTCACGTAGCCGAACAACTCGCTTTCCAGCAGGGTCTCGGGAAACGCTCCGCAGTTCACAGATACAAACGGTTCAGCGGCGCGAGGCGAGCAGGCATGAACAGCGCGGGCGACTAATTCTTTGCCGGTTCCACTCTCGCCATGAACCAGGATGGTGCTGCTGGTCGAAGCTACCGTGCGAATCGTCTGTTTCAGCTTCTCCATCGCGGCACTGACGCCCACGATATTATCCAGCGAATTGTGGGTTGCAGCATCGCGCTTCAACGCGAAATTCTGGCGACTCAACGCAACTTTCTCGAGGGATCGGCGGATCGCAAGCTTGATCTCGTCGACCAGTCCCGGTCCCTTGCGAATATAGTCGGACGCGCCACCTGCCTTCACGGCCTGCACAGCGGCCTCGTAGTCGTCTACGGCGGTTATCAGGATTACCGCTGAATCGGGAGAAACCTGGTGAGCGTGGCGCAGGACTTCAATGCCATCGGTCTTGGGCATCTTGATGTCGGTGACGATCACGTCATAGAGAGCGCCATCGATTTTCTTCTTAGCTGCCTCGCCGGAGTTTACGGTCTCGACTTTATGTTCATCACGGCGCAGGGCGATGTCCAGCATTTCGCAGATGGAGCGCTCGTCGTCGCAGACCAGAATGTTAGACATGCGCGCTCCCTCCTGCCGCCGCCGCGGAGGTACTCAGAGCGGGACGTTGCGCATGAGCTAACGCGTGTTCGTGACTGCGCCGCAAACGCAGCACAAAGGTTGTGCCCTGCCCTTGTTTGGAGCGTGCCCAGACCTTGCCCTCGTGCGCCTGCACGATCTGGTAGACAATCGCGAGACCCAGGCCAGTGCCTCCTTCAAATTGCGACTGAAATGGTTCAAAGATTTTTTCGGTCTGCTGCGGGCTCAGGCCCGGACCGGTATCGGCAAAGTTGATCTGCCAGTCGTCGCCCATGGCCTCAAGCGAAACGGTCAATGACCCTCCGTTGGGCATGGCGCGCACGGCGTTCTCGCAAAAGTTCCAGAACACCTGTTTGATCTTGTCACCATCGGCCAACACGAAGAATTTATCGCTGGAGAATTTCCGCTGTACTCGGATTCCCCGCTCTTCCTTAACCAGGCGGTTTTCCAACAAAGTCAGCGTGTCCTCAAGCAAGGGCAGAAGATCAACTCTTTCAAACTTGTATTGTTTACCTCGGGAATACGCCAGGAAATCCGTGATGATGTTATTCAGCCGTTCCGATTCGCGAGTCACGATCTCAACCAGCGTGCGCTGCTCGTCGGTGAGGCTGGAAATCCCCTCCAGCATCTGCACCGATCCGGCAATAGAAGTCAGGGGATTGCGAATTTCGTGAGCAATCGCCGCAGCGAGCCGGCCCACCGCCGCCAGCCGGTCTTGCATGCGAACTTCGCGCTCCAGTCGGCGCACCTCGGTCAGGTCGTCGAAACTGTAAACGTGTCCCAGTACTCCTCGTTCGGCCACACGCAGGGTGGAGACGATTACCCGGAAAGTCTTTCGAAAACCATTGGCGGCAATCTTGCGCACCTCGCCATGCGTCCGTTCTGTAGTCACGTGGGGAAGCGGGTCGATAAATAAGTCGCTGATTGGCTTGCCCAGTAATTCGCGCTCGCTCCGTTCCAGCAGCTTTTCCCCGGCGTTGTTAACCAGGGTGATGTGATCGTCTAGGTCCGTGGTAACGATCCCGCTGCTGATGGATTGAATAATGTTCTCGTGCAGCGCCCGCAGGTCTTTCAGCTCCCCACTGGTGTCCTCTAATTGCACGCCGACCTGGCGCAGCTTGGCGGCTAGCTGTCCAGCCAGATAAGCCACCATCAGGTAAGCGAACAGGTTGATGAAGATGATCGCCTGCAACGACTTCCACGCCGTGTGCGTCGCCGTATAGGAGGGAATCACCCCGAAGTAGTTCAGCTCGAGAATCGTGCCATAGAGGAGGAACGCCAGCGCAGCGGTCAGGTAAGCCCACACCCGCGGCAGCAGAATGCAGGCTACGATAATGATCAGGGGGTAAAGAAAGTTGAGGGAACTGTCCACCCCACCGGTGACCTGAATCAGCAGAGTAGCTAGTGCCAGGTCAGTTAAGACCTGCAGCGTGGACTGGACGCGGTTTTCGCGCCAGAAGGGGAGCAGCAGAATAAAAAAAAGAGAGAGCGTATACCACAGCAGGATCGCGCTAATGAATGGCCGCATGGGCAGCGGCGTCGGCGTGAACTGGCTGATAGCCAGCTCAATTCCCAGGAGGAAGGTCAGAACGATGACGCGGACTTTGACCAGCCACTGCAGCCATAACCGCTCATCAAACATTGCTTGCATCTGCGATCTCGATCCGTGTTGAGTGGTCGGGAGTTGCCAGTCATCCGGCAGCTCCCGCCAACCGGGTTAGCCCGCCAACTTGGCAATCATGGAGAACAGTGGCATGTACAGAGAAATCACAATGCCACCGACGCAAACCCCCAGCATCCCGATGATGGCTGGCTCCAGCAGGGCCAGCAGGTCTTTGGTGGCGGCGTCGACTTCCTCTTCGTAAAAGTCCGCAATCTTCTGCAGCATGGAGTCCATGGCGCCCGTCGCTTCGCCGACGCCGATCATTTGGGTCACCATGTTGGGAAAGACGCCCGATTCTTTCAATGGATCCACGATCGTGCGGCCTTCTTCAATCGCCTTGCGCACCTTCATCAGAGCTTCTTCCAGAACGGCGTTGCCCGAGGTTCTTGCCGTGATGGCCAAGCCTTCCAGGATGGGTACGCCGGATGTGATCAGGGTCCCGAGCGTACGGGTGAAGCGCGCGACTGCGATTTTGCGCAGCAACATGCCCAGAATTGGCAGATGCAGCAAAACCTTGTCGAAGGCATACTTACCTTTGGGGTGTTTGCGAATTTGTTTCAAGCCGAAGACCAGGACTACGCACCCGATGATGGCGAACCACCAGAAGTGGCCCACAAAAGCGCTGAGCCCCATGACGATCCGGGTAGGCAGAGGCAGGGCGACACCCAGTCCGGCAAACAGGTTGGCGAAAATCGGCACCACCCATTTCAGCAGGGCGCCCACGATCAGGACCGCGATGCTGATAACCGACACAGGGTAAATCAGGGCCGACTTCACTGCGCCACGCAGGCGGACCGCTTTTTCCACGTAAGTCGCCAGGCGCTGCAGGATGACGTCGAGAATGCCGCCCGTTTCTCCGGCCTCGATCATGTTCGTGCTCAGGTCATCGAAGACGTTGGGATACTGCCGCATGGCGTTGGCCAAGGTCGCGCCACCTTCAACCGTGGTGCGTACGCCGGTAAGGGTCTTCTGAAAGGTCGGATTTTCCTGGTTTGCGGCCAGGATCTCCAGACATTGGACCAGAGGAAGACCGGCGTCGATCATGACCGAGAATTGCCGGAAGAAGATGGCAATGTCCTTGGTCTTGACCTTGCCCGAGCCAAACGTGGGCAATGAAAATTCTTTGCCCTTTTCCCGGATCGAGCCGGGCGTGATGCGCTCACGCCGCAGTTGTGACGCCAGCGTCTGCTTATTAACCGACGTACGCTCTCCCGATATTTTTTGTCCCGACGCGTCCTTACCTGAAAATGTGAAAACTGGCATGGTGTACCTCTCCTCGTTGCGACTTGCTTCCAGGGCCGCCTTCCAGCGCGTCCTAGATTGACTCCTTTGTCTCTATTCCCGTCCCCTGCACGCAGGACGGGGTGTCACGATCTTTGTCTCGCCACGCTCCACTACCTACGGGTAGGCGCAGCGGCTTTAGCCATCGTGGGCGCCTGACGATTGATGAGGCCCGCACCACGGTTAATCATTTCCTGCAGTTCATCCGCTGAACTTGAGCGCGATATCGCCATGTCCAAAGTGATCTGCTTCTGGAAATAGGCGCTCGCCAGCGCCTGATTGAACGTCTGCATGCCAAATTTATCCTGGCCCGATTGCATGGCCGAATAGATCTGGTGGATCTTGTCTTCGCGGATTAGGTTCCGGATAGCTGAGTTCGGCACCATGATTTCCATCACCATTGCACGCCCTTTGCCGTCAGCTCGCGGCAAGAGGCTTTGACACATGATGCCTTCCAGTACCATGGAAAGCTGGGCGCGAATCTGCGGCTGTTGGTGCGCTGGAAACACGTCGATGATTCGGTTGATAGTGGAGGAAGCCGAGTTGGTGTGCAACGTGCCGAAGGTCAAGTGGCCGGTTTCGGCGATCCGCAGCGCCGACTCGATCGTCTCCAAGTCTCGCATTTCGCCGATCAGCACCACGTCCGGGTCTTCACGGAGGGCCGCGCGCAGCGCGTCCGCAAAGCTCTTCGTATCAGCGTGCAACTCGCGCTGGTTGACCAGGCAGTTCTTGTTCATGTGCACGAATTCGATCGGGTCCTCGATGGTCAGGATGTGATCGTGGCGCTCGGTGTTGATCTTGTCGATCATGGCCGCCAACGTGGTAGATTTGCCCGAACCCGTTGGCCCGGTCACCAGCACCAAGCCGCGGGGTTTTTCGCATAACTTGCTGACCACCGCCGGCAGTCCTAGTTGGTTAAATGACTTGATCTCAAATGGAATGAGACGGAACACAGCCGCCGTCGCGCCGCGCTGGTTGAACAGGTTGGCACGAAAACGCGCCAGCCCCTTCAATCCGAACGAGAAGTCCAGCTCGAGATTTTCTTCAAAGCGGTGCTTCTGCGAGTCAGTCATCACGCTGTAGGCCAGTTGCTTGGTCTCCGCCGGGGTTAACTGCGGCAAATCCAACGGATTAAGATGGCCGTGCACGCGCACCTGCGGCGGCGAGTTGGTGGTGATGTGAAGGTCGCTGCCTCCCATCTCCAGCATTCGTTTCAACAGATCGCTTAACGAGAGCGACATAGTTCCTTTCCCTTTCCTGTTCCTCTTTAGTGAATAGTTTCGCGGGCTACTTCCTCCAAGGTCGTCATTCCCTGAGCCACTTTGATCAAGCCGCTGCGCCGAAGGGTAAACATGCCCCGCTCAATTGCCTTCTTCTTCAGTTCCACCGCGGATGCACCGACGAGCACAAGTTCTTTGATCTCCTCGTCCACTTCCATTACTTCGTACAGGCCAGTACGGCCCTTGTATCCGGTGTTGTTGCAGGTACCGCAGCCGCGGCCCTTCTGAATCTTCACTGTCTTCGCTTCCTCGGGCGTGTAGCCTTCCTCGAGCAGCGTCTGGTAAGGCACTTCAACAACCTCGGTGCATTCTTTGCAGATACGGCGTACCAGACGTTGTGCGCAGATCAGGTGTACCGATGTCGCCACCAGGAACGGTTCGATGCCCATGTTCATGAGGCGCGTAATGGTTTCAGGCGCGCCGTTGGTATGCAGCGTGGAGAGCACCAGGTGCCCTGTCAGTGCGGCCTTGATAGCGATTTCCGCCGTTTCAAAGTCGCGAATCTCGCCTACCAGGATGATGTTCGGGTCCTGCCGTAGAAAGGCGCGCAGAGCCGCGGCAAAGTTCAGGCCGATCTGCTCTTTCATCTGCACCTGGTTGACGCCCTGCAACTGAAATTCGACCGGGTCCTCGGCGGTCATGATGTTGGTATCGGGCTGATTGAGACGAGAAATGGAGGAGTACAGCGTGTTGGTTTTCCCCGAACCGGTTGGCCCGGTCACCAGCACCATGCCGTAGGGCTTCAGGATGGCTTTCTCGAACTTAACCAGCGACTCCGGTTCGAAACCCAGCTTGGTCATATCCAGCCGCAGGTTTTCTTTGTCCAGCAACCGGAGCACGATCTTCTCGCCCCACAACGTGGGAAGCGTGCTGACGCGAAAGTCGAGCTGCTTCTTGCGGCCGCCGATGTTCATCTTCAGCATGATGCGGCCGTCCTGCGGGAGGCGCTTTTCGCTAATGTCGAGCTTGGCCATGATCTTGACGCGCGAGGTGATGGCGTCCTTCAGCTTCAGAGGCGGCGACATGATGCTTTGCAGCACGCCATCAATACGGAAGCGGACGCGGAATTCTTTTTCGTACGGTTCCATGTGAATGTCGCTAGCGCCACGCTTGACCGCGTCCGTCAAGACCAGGTTGACTAGCTTGACGATAGGGGCTTCATCGGCCGCCTTTTCCAGGTCGGCCAACTCCATTTCCTGTTCCTCGGACTGCAGTTCGACGTCGGCATCCCCCAAGTCGGTCATCGACTGCATTACGGTTTCGAGGTCTTCCTGATTGCTGGTCCCGTAGGCCTGCTCGATTCCCTCGTTAATCGAGCTTTCCGAAGCCACTACCGGCTCGATATTGAAACCGGTCATGAACTTGATATCGTCCATGGCGAACACATTGGTCGGATCGACCATGGCGATGGTTAGCGAGGCACCTACGCGGCTCAGGGGAAGGATCTGGTAGCGCTTGGCAGTCTCGAACGGGATGAGCTTTACGACGGAGGGGTCAATTTCGAAATAAGAAAGATTAATAGCCGGCACGCCGTACTGGCGCGAAAGAAAGTTGGTGACATCTTCGTCGGTGAGGTAGCCCAGCTTCACCAACGCCGAGCCCAGACGGCAGTTGTTCTCCTTCTGCGTCTTGATTGCGTGTTCCAACTGCTCCGGGGTTATGACCTTCTCTTTTACGAGCAGGTCACCCAGCCGTTGAGACATACCTCGAACTCCTGTCTAAAGGGCAGAGAGATAAACGTCTTAGTTGGCGCGATACGGCCGGGGGGAGACGAGCAGCGCACCGCGTTGACACAAATTGTCAACGTAAGTGAGTTCAGGTAAAAGTAACTTTGGTACTTGTCCTCGACCCGGAATCGCTGAGCGCTTGATAGGAAAGGTAGAGTGGCTAGAGATTGGCCGGATTTGGCGAGTTTTGGGCAAGACCGTTTTCTGAAGGACATGGTCTTCAGTAAGTCTGCGATGTGCTCTGTGACCTTGAGGCAGGGGGAGGATAGACGAGAGCAAGCTCGGGGTTGGGCGGTGTGTTGTCGGTCATCCATGTCATAAACTAAAGCCTTGCGACCTACCAACGGAGATTCGGTCCAGCCCGAGCTGCAGAGCTACTACCGCACGCTCTTTGAGGCTTGGGGACGCCAGCACTGGTGGCCCGCGCGTACCCGCTTTGAGGTCATTGCCGGGGCGTACCTCACGCAAAATACCGCCTGGACAAACGTGGAGCGCGCCTTAGAGCGCCTGCGCGCGGCAGGTTTGCTGACGATCGGCGGTATTCGGGAAATTCGGTTGCCGAGGCTGGAAACCCTCATCCGCTCCGCAGGTTATTTTCGGCAGAAGGCAAGGCATCTGAAAACGTTTGTGGCCTTTCTAGACAAGAATTATGGCGGATCACTGAATCGCCTCTTCGCGCAGCCAACCGAAAAGATCCGGCAGGAGTTGCTGGGTTTGAATGGTGTTGGGCCGGAGACCGCGGATTCGATCCTGCTCTACGCCGGCAACCGTCCCATCTTTGTTGTGGATGCCTACACCCGCCGGGTTTTGGTTCGCCACAACATCGTGACTGAAAAGGCGACTTACGAAGAGATCCGCGAATTGTGGGAACAAGCGTTGGCCTCACTGGCAACCCAGGGCGCAAGTTTGCGGCAACCAGAAGCTAAAAACCAGAAAGCAATAGCGATTCCTTTCTCCGGCCATCCGCCTTCACCAATGAGCACCGCCAAACGGAGCAGCTTGGCCCAGATCTATAACGAGATGCACGGCCTGATCGTAAGCGTGGGCAAGAACTTCTGCTTAAAATCGCACCCGATGTGCGAGCAATGTCCGCTGCAAAAGTACCTACCCCGGTCAGGAGGTCGGGACTCAGGCGTCAGTCGCCGGCCCTTATAACGCCTGTTCTGGCTCCTAACCACTAGGTGCTGGCAAGTTTCACGACTTTTTATTGAACCCAAACCCACTATAATTAGTCGCAAGCCCGCATAACACAGACTCTTCAAGCCCATGCGAGGCTCGAACTGAATGTCTGCTCCCAGTCCAACCCGGGTTTCCAAGGAGCGGTCGCGGCGCAGGAGCACGATCATCCTGTTGGCCGTAGCTCTCTTGCTGGTGTTTGGTATTGTTCTGTCTCAGACCTCCTTTGACCTGCCGTTTCTTAATCCTGATACCAACCAGCAGCTTCTCTTTTTCGCGACCCTCTCTGCGGTGGTCTTCCTGCTATTTGTCGCGCTCACGTTCGTATTAGCGCGCAATCTGCTGAAATTATTTGCCGAGCGCCGGCTGGGTGTGCTGGGGTCGAAATTTCGCACCCGCATGGTCGTAGTAGGACTGCTGTTGTCCATTCTCCCGGTTATTGTCATGTTCTGGTTCGCGTACGGGCTGATGAACCGCTCGATCGATAAGTGGTTCTCCAGTCCTGTGGAAGAAGTCAGGGCGGATACGCATGCCATGGCTGAACTGCTGGCTGACTACGCAACTCAGAACGCCCACTCGGAGGCGGCCGCCATTGCTGCGTCTCCTGAGACCCAACGTGCGTTTGCAGGTCACGGTTTCGCGACGGTGGTCAGCGAGTTTCGCCGGCATGAGTCCACTCTTCAAGGCGGCTTCGCCCTGGCATTGCTGGATGGCAATGTCGAGGCCAGCTTTGCTGTGCCTGCCGCCTGGCCCGTACTGAAACCTGTTCTTCCTCTGGAGCAGGCGGCAGGCAAAGGAGCCGCCCAATTCAGTTGGGGAGGGACAGAATACATTTTGGCCAGCGCCCCAGTGGGCGCGCGTGGGCAGATCCTGATCGCGACGCCTCTGCCTCAGAAATTTTCTCAGACCCTGAAACAGGTAGAGGCCAGCCAGAAGCGCTACTGGGAACTGGCCAAGCAACGCCGTCTCGTGCGCCGTACCTACATGGGATTGCTGATGCTGCTGACGGTGCTGGTGCTGTTTGCCGCAACCTGGTTGGCCTTATTCCTTTCCAAGCTGGTTACGCGTCCACTGGCGGCTCTAGCCGAGGCCACGCAGGAAATTTCGCGCGGGCGCTTGGACTACCGCGTCGAAGTCCATGCCGCGGACGAGATTGGTGACCTGGTTCGGTCGTTTAATCGAATGGCCGAGGAACTGGAGTCGAGCCGTCGGCAAGTAGATACGTCGGCCCGTGAACTCGCAGACGCAAATGACGCTCTGGAGCAGCGCCGGCGTCATATCGAAACTATCTTAGAGAGCATTCCGACCGGCGTGCTTTCGCTCGACGCCTGGCGCCGAGTCACGCACGTGAACAGCGCGTTCATGCGCATGTTCTTTCCCAACGGGATCGGTCCCAGAGTCACCCTGACCGGCGCTGACCTGCGTGACTTGTTTCCAGCAGAACTTCTGGAAGATCTTGAATTGTTATTGCGTCGCGCCGACCGCATGGGCACGATCGCCAGCCAGATGGAGATGCCGATTGAGAGGGCCAACCTCAATTTTGCGATCACCGTGGCCACCCTGCAACATGAGGCACAGCGGCTGGGCTATGTCCTGGTTTTCGAAGACCTGTCCGACTTGTTGCGCGCTCAAAAGCAGGCCGCGTGGCGGGAAGTCGCCCGTCGTGTGGCCCATGAAATCAAGAACCCTCTGACGCCCATTGCTCTGTCGGCGGAGCGGATTCGCCGCCACCTGGAGCGCGGCACTCGTCCTGACGCAGCGTCGCTGGAAGTCATCCAGGGATGCGCCGAGACCATCGGCGGCGCAGTCGAGACGGTGCGCGGACTGGTCGACGAGTTTTCCACCCTGGCCCGCTTTCCCACCGCACAGCCTCAGCCCGCCAATATTAATGCGATCGTCGAAAACGCACTCGCTATGTTCAACGGTCGCCTGGAAAGCATCCGCCTGCGGACCACGCTGGCACCGGACCTGCCCCATGTGATGGCCGATCCCGAAGCCATTAAACGTGCTCTGGCTAACCTGGTGGACAACGCTGCCGAAGCCATGCAGGACTCGCTCGTACGCGAGATCCAAATTTCGACCTCCCTAGTCGACAACCGCGAGATGGTCGAAATCGCGGTTGCCGACAGTGGTCACGGCGTCACCCAGGAATTGAAAGAGAAGCTGTTCCTTCCCTATTTTTCCACGAAGCGGCGCGGCACCGGACTCGGCCTCGCCATCGTCAGCCGCATCATCGAGGACCATCACGGTTCCATCCGGGTGGAGGAAAACAAACCAGTCGGCGCAAAGTTTATTGTTGAACTGCCGATCGTGCCTCCATCGGTTCCCGACATGACCTCCAGCGAACATGCGTAGCATCCTGATCGTGGACGATGAATCCGGCATCCGGCAATCCCTCCAAGGCGCACTGGAAGATGAAGGCTACAAGGCAGCGGTGGCCCAAAGCGGAGAAGAGTGCCTGGAGATGCTGCGCAAGCGCAGTTTCGACGTCATTCTGCTCGATGTATGGCTGACCGGTATCGACGGGCTGGAGACACTGCAAAAAATCAAGGAAGTGGACGGGGGACCAGAGGTCATCATGATCTCCGGGCACGGCAACATCGAAACAGCGGTGCGCGCCACAAAGTCTGGTGCATTCGATTTTCTCGAGAAGCCGCTCTCCTTGGAAAAGACTCTCATCCTGATAAAAAACGCTATCGATACCAGGCGACTGCGCCAGGAAAACGTCGACCTCAAGCGCCAGTTGCAGTCCAAGAGCGTCATCGTGGGTGACAGCATTCCCATGAAAGCCCTGCGGCAGCAGATCATGCTGATGGCGCCTACCAATGGCCGTGTGCTGATCTACGGAGAGTCCGGCACTGGCAAGGAGTTGGTTGCCCATGCCATTCATGCGCAAAGCCTGCGGAAAGACGCCCTCTTCGTCGAGTTGAATTGTGCTGCTATCCCCGAGGATCTGATTGAAAGCGAACTTTTCGGGCATGTGAAAGCTTCCTTTCCCGGCGCGACAGGTGACAAGGAAGGCAAGTTCCAGAAAGCTGACGGAGGCACCCTGTTTCTCGACGAAGTGGGGGATATGAGCTTGAAGACTCAGTCCAAGGTTCTGCGTACGCTGGATGAACAGCGGTTCACCCCGGTGGGCAGCGATGATCCAGTCACGGTGGATGCGCGCGTGATTGCTTCGACCAACAAAGATTTGGAGGAAGAAATTTCCCGGGGCAATTTCCGCGAGGACCTCTTTTATCGCTTGAACGTGATTCCGTTCTACGTGCCGCCACTGCGGGAGCGTACGGAAGACATTCCCCTTCTGGCACGGCATTTTCTCAAGGAGTTTTCTTTGACCTATGGCCGGCGGCCCGGAGAAATCGTGGATGATGCCATTGAGACTCTGATGCGATACTCGTGGCCCGGCAACGTGCGTGAACTGAGAAATGTCATTGAACGCATCGTGATCATGAACCCGACCACCTCCCGCTTCGACCGCAAACACTTGCCACCCTTGGTGTATCGCGATGGCAGCCGGCGCGCTGCCGGAACTGAATTTTCTACTCTTCACCAGGCCCGGGCAGCCTACGAACGCGACTACATTCTGAAGAAGTTGGACGAGAATCACGGAAATGTCAGCCGCACCGCGGAAGTGCTGGGTCTGGAACGGAGCCATCTTTATCGGAAGATGAAGACACTGGGGATCGCGGCCAAGGAGTAGGAAGGTGGAAGGTGCTAGGTGGTGGGTGGTCGGTGGTCAGGTGGTCAGTGGTAGGTTGCTTCTTTCGTCTTGCTGACCACTGCCCACTGGCACTGGCCACTAAACTTACTTCTTCACCATGTGGATTTCGGTGCCGTTCTTGTGAAATCCGACCTCATCCATAAGCTGATTAATCAGAAAAATTCCTCGCCCGTGGCTGGAAAAAACGTTTTCTCCATGGCAGGGATCAGGCAGAGAGGTAGGATCGAAGCCGGAACCTGGATCGCGCACCATAATTAACATTCCACGTTCCTCGTCGCAGGCAACTAGGCATTCGACAATTTTGTTGGGATCCTCTTTCGCGCCATGTACCACCGCGTTGGCGAGAGCCTCAGTGAGAGCCACTTCGATGTCATCTTCCTTGCCCGTAGCACACTGCATATTGCGCACGATTTCCATAACGCTGCGCACGACGGGATCGACCGACCTGCGTTCGGCTGCCAGCGTCACCTTCAACTTCATGACTAGTTTGTCAGAGTCGAAGTTGCAAACCGCGGAGGGCTTGGTGGGCATACCCTTGTTCTCGTTTCGAGGATTGGATGCCGTTCCTTGCATCTGGATTCTATCGGCTCGAGAGCATTGCCGCAAATTTCTTGCATTACTTACGTGTGCGGGGTGATTACGGTTTCACGGGCGTAACGAGCTTTTCTAGTTGCCGTCGCCAATCGAGTTCGTCAACAAACTCGCGCGAATCCCGCCAGCCCGACCGTACTTTCACGAACAACTCCAGAAAGACCCTGGTACCCACCATCTTTTCCATCTGCAATCGGGCGGCGGTCCCGATTTTCTTGAGCATTTGTCCGCGCTTTCCCACCAGAATGCCCTTTTGGCCCTCGCGCTCGCAGTAGATGATGGCCGCGATTCGGGTCAGCCGCTCTCCTTCCTCGAACTGCTCGATCATGACCGTGGTTGAATACGGCAGCTCTTCTTTGGTTGCGAGCAATACCTGCTCGCGGACGATCTCTGCGGCCATAAAGCGCGCCGGCTGATCCGTTATCTGATCCTCAGGAAAGTATTTGGGTCCCTCCGGCAAGGCTTGCACCATTCGCTCCAGGAGCAGGTCGAGGCCGCTTCGCTTGAGCGCAGAAATAGGAATGATTTCGCGGAACTCATGCAACTTTCGCCATTGATCGATGACCGGCAACAGCTTGTCTTTTTCCATGCGATCAATTTTGTTTAGCAAAAGGAACACCGGCGTTCCAGCCTGTTTCGCCATCTCCAAGACGAATTGATTCCCCGGACTGGATTTCTGGGTGACATCGGTGATCAGCAGGATCAAGTCGCAGCCTTCCAGCGCTTCCCGCACTTCAACCATCATCTTGCGCCCAAGCGAGCTATCTGGCTTGTGAACCCCGGGAGTATCGATCAGGATTACTTGGGCACCATGCTTGCCGCTATTTGCCGGGACATGGATGATCCCTTGGATGCGGTTGCGCGTGGTCTGCGGCTTGGGGCTAATGATGGCCAACTTCTCGCCCACCAGCGCATTCAGCAGAGTGGACTTGCCCGCGTTGGGGCGTCCGAGAATGCAGACGAAACCGGAACGAAAGGACATGGGGTTCAGGAGCAGGCCCAGGTATCAGGTGTTAGGTCTCAGGCGTCAGCGGATCCAGCCTGGAGTCGGCTGCACTATGCTTTAAATCCTGAGACCTGAGATCTGCGGCCTGAGACCCTCTTAAATCAACTTCATCTGTTTTGGTTGGGTCATCGTGATACGCACGCGCTCGACTCGGCGATCCGTAGAATCCAACACTTCAAAGCGCAAGCCGTCGTCTTCAATAATCTCGCCGGCTTGCGGAATGCGTCCTGCCAGTTCGCTAACCAAGCCTGCGACCGTAGCGGCCGCTTTACCCTCGGGACGAATCCCGAACAACTCATCGAGGCGATCGATATCGGTGTTGCCCGGTACGATGTAGGAGTGCGCGCCCTCGCGCACGATGTCAACTTTTTCGTGCTCGTCGCGGATCTCGCCCACGATTTCTTCCACAAGGTCTTCAATGGTGACCAGGCCCGCCGTGCCACCATATTCATCCACAACAATGGCCATCTTGATATTGCGCTTCTGCATTTCGCGGAGTAATTCGCTGCCCAGCTTGCTCTCGGGTACGAAATACACGTCACGTCGCATCAGCGTGTCCACGGTGCGGGTGCGCGCTTCCGTATCGGCCACTTGCAAAACGTCCTGCGCCAGAACGATCCCCTTAATGTTGTGGATTGTGCCTTCGTACACCGGTACCCGCGAGAAGGGCTTGGCGCGCAGGAGTTCAACCAGTTGTTCCACAGTCGTGTTGGTAGGCACCGCGACCATGTCGGGACGAGGCTTCATCGCCTCGCGCACAGTCTTCCCGCCAAACTCCACGACTGATTGGATGAGGTCGCGATCACCTTCATCCAGGATGCCTTCTTCCTGACCCGCCTCAATCAGGGCGTCCACGGCTTCGGCCGGACTCTCGGGCTGCTCATCGGCATGTTCCTTGGTCAACGCAGCTACTGACTGGCAGAAGCCCAGCGCCAGAGTGAGAGGCAGCATCAAGTAATTCAGCAGTCGCAATAAAATAGCAAAGTGAGTGAGCCAGCGCCCTCGGGTACGCGAGAAGAAGACAAAGGGTAGCAGTCGGTTGCAGATTATGACAATGAGAACCAGGCTGGCGGTAGCTTGCAGGATCTCGTAAACGCTCCAGGCCCGATCGCGGAAAACCGTAAAGCCGATCAGCATTGCGATGGCCGCGGTCGTGAGTTGCGTCACGATGGCCATGGACAGCGAGGCGCGTTGCCGGCTCACCCCTAGCCTCGGCTCTACCTCTTTCTCAAAAATGTCGATGTTGTCCTGGAATTCGCGGGAGAGGAATTTCCCAATTTCGGTGTAGAGGCGGTCGACATAGGAGACAAGCGTAAGCAGGCCGAGCAGAAGAAGAATGACGACTGCGACGGCGTAGCTCATCGCTTGCGCCTCCGCGCAGACTGGCGGTTCCGTTCAATCAACCCCACCGGCAAGCGCAGTTCACGTCGAAGCCGGTCTTCCTTGCGCGCCATCGCACCATTGTCGCGCTCATGGTCGTATCCCGCCAAGTGCAGGATACCGTGGAGAACCAGGATTTTGACTTCTTCGGCTGCCGAGTGCCCTAGCCTACGCCCATTCTGCGATGCAAGATCTGCGGAGATGGCAAGATCCCCGGCATAGTCTTCGGGCACGCCGGCAGGTGCAGGAAACGAAAGCACATCCGTAGGCTTGTCTTTGCCGCGAAACCGGCGATTGAGGGACCTCAGTTCGCGATTGCTCGTGACCAAGACGCTGACCGTACCGCGCAGACCGACTGCTCGCCTTGCCCGGCCCAGGAACCGTACCAGGGCAATTTCGCTCAGGCCCATAATAGGTTTTCGCAAGGTCACCACGTTATCTTCTCGGCGGTCTCGGCGCAATCGGCGGCAAATTCTTCAAAAACAAATCAGGAGGGTCCACGCAGGCACCCTCCTGACTAATCTTCCTCGTCTTCTATTCTACGGCTCGGTTCTCGGCCGACGAAGTCCCATTCTTTTCCGGTATCGAAGCCTCGGTACCATTGGTCTTCCCGTTCGCACTCGCTTTGCTTTCCAGCAGAGACATTTGCTCCTCGATCCGCGCTTTGTGTTCGTCGTAGGCCTGAATGATGCGCTGTACCAGGTGGTGGCGCACGACATCGGCCTGGTCGAAATAGACAAATGCCAAGCCTTCGACATTCTTCAGGATGTCAACCGCCTCGAGCAAACCACTGCGGCGCGCCGCGGGCAAGTCGATCTGCGTGATGTCGCCGGTGATCACTGCCTTGGAGTTAAATCCCAGGCGCGTGACAAACATTTTCATCTGCTCTGACGTTGTGTTCTGCGCTTCGTCAAGGATCACAAACGAATCGTTCAGCGTACGTCCACGCATGAAGGCGATGGGCGCGATCTCGATAACGTTCTTCTCGAGATAGCGATCTACTTTCTCAGGGTCCAGCATGTCGTAAAGAGCGTCGTAAAGCGGCCGCAGATAGGGATCAATCTTTTCTTGGAGAGTTCCGGGCAGGAATCCCAGACGCTCGCCCGCCTCCACCGCCGGACGCGCCAGTATGATGCGGTTCACGCGCTTGGCCAGCAGCGCCGAAATCGCCATGGCAACGGCCAAATAGGTCTTGCCGGTTCCAGCCGGTCCGATGCCAAAGACCATGTCGTGCTTTTCGATGGCTTCCAAATAGCGTCGCTGGTTGATGCTCTTAGGCTGCACGGTCCGGCGACCGCCAAAGGAACGTTGCTTGCCGGCCTCGGCCAGGCCCCGCAAGCTTGCCTTAGGGTCAGCCACCAGCACACGCAGCATGCTGTTCAAATCGCCATTGTTGAAGCTATATCCGGAACGCTGCAGGTTGTCGTAGTCAGAGAAGAGTTGCTCGGCTCGGGCGACATCTCTGGCCGCCCCCTCCAGTTCGATGGAGTCCGATCGCAA
This sequence comes from Terriglobales bacterium, assembly GCA_035631655.1. Classification (GTDB taxonomy): domain Bacteria; phylum Acidobacteriota; class Terriglobia; order Terriglobales; family Acidobacteriaceae; genus Gp1-AA122. The sequence goes on along the minus strand of DASQIH010000068.1, from coordinate 15,451 downwards.
ATCGATGGTGATATTCAGGCCGTCTTCCAGCACGCGCAGGTTCTCGTCGCGCGTGCCGAACAGAGTCTCTATGTTCGGGCTGATCTCAATATTTTTCTTCATTCAGTCTTTGGCGCTTGCCTCCTTACCGTGTGGGAAAGGGTACTCCCACGCGGGAATACTTAGATGTGTTTACCGCCATGCGAGCATACCCATGGTCCGGCCAAACTCGTGAGCACGATTGTTCTGTCTGGAGATAGAACCAGCTGAAATGCTCGCCACCGGGGTGCAAGCAACTACCATTGGGCTTAGGGTACCCCCGGTATGCCCGGGAGTCAATGCCAAGTACTCCCACTAATTTGATGAAGTTCCCCGCAAAGGAGCTTCTAAAGAACCTTTCTTTTCTAACGCGAACTGACACGCACCGCTTCCGAGTCACCGATTGACGCAGGCACCGCGCGGTCCCTCGCCCAGTCGCGTAGAGCTTTGATTTCCTCGGCCCGGGTCGTGGACAGCGGCACGGTGGATTTCAGAGCATCCAGCAGAGTCTGCGTGTCAACATCCTGCCCATGTGGGGGCGGGTCTTTGGCCCGCCCGGACGGGTCGGAGACCCGCCCCCACACAACTTCTGCTCCCCCTCCCTGCCCTGCTTTGGCCTCCGAAAAGGCCGCGTACATGGCCGTCTGAACCGCTGCCCCAATCTCCGCACCGGAGTAACCCTTCGCGGCTAGAGCGACACGGTCCAAGTCGAACTTCCCCGGATCTCGTTTTCGTTTACTCAGCTGGATGCAGAAAATCTGCTTCCGCTCTGTCTGGTTCGGCAGGTCTACAAAGAACAATTCGTCGAAGCGCCCTTTGCGGATCAACTCGGGCGGAAGCGCGGTGACGTTGTTGCAGGTTGCCGCCACGAACACCGGCGCTTTGCGATCCTGCATCCACGACAGGAACGAGGCCAGCAGCCGAGATGACACGCCTGCATCGGCCGAGGCCGAGTCCGGCCCACTTCCGGCAAAAACCTTCTCCAATTCGTCAATCCAGAGAACGCACGGCGCCAGCCCCTCCGCCACCCGGAAGACCTTCTGAATCCGCTTCTCGGTCTCGCCGATGAACTTGTCATAGACGGCCGCAGTATCAAATTTCACTAAAGGCAGCTTCCATTCGCCGGCTACGGCCCGTGCGCACAGACTCTTCCCGCAGCCCTGAACGCCCAGAATAATCATTCCTCGCGGCGGCTCCAAACCAAACTTCCGCGCGTCGCCTTCCCAGGCCCCTCTGCGCTGCGCCAGCCAACGCTTGAGGTTTTCTAAACCGCCCACGTCCGCCATGTTGTCGGAGGCATCGATGAATTCCAGCATCCCCGAGTGCCGCAGTAATTCCTTCTTGGCTTCCAGGACATCGGTCACAGACTCCGGACAAAGCGCATATCGCGTGACCAGCGCCTGCGAGACCGCGCGCTCCGCTTCTTCCTCGGCCAGGCCACGTAGATTGGCAGCCATAAGATCAACACCTGCCGCATCCAGCGTCAGTTGAAGGGTGTAGGTCTTGGACAGCCGTTTGAAAGTTTCCTCGATGATTTGTCTTAGGCGCTCCTGATCAGGCAGTGGTAGATCGAGGTATTCGACCAAGCTGGCCAGCTCGGGCGGCATCTCGATCGAGGGCGCAGTGATTACTAACGTCCGGCGGTTGGCCGAGAACTTCTGCCCCACGTCGCGCAACCGGCGGACCACTACAGGACTATCCATGTGCCGATGAAAATCCTTGAGCACAAATACAGCCTCAAGGGTCATGGCTTCCAGGTTAGCCAGCACCTGCACCGGGTCCTGGGTGTTGTAGATAGCCGCCTGTGTAGACTCCGGAGCATTGGCATCGGCAGCATGCCGTGCTGCGTTTATGCGCATCTGCAGTGCGGCTGCCGGAATGGCGGGGGTATTCGTGCCAGAACGCACCAGGCCCTCAGCGATGCTCCACTCGAAAACAGCCAGGTTGAGTTCGGTGCAGGCCGCCCGAACCATGCCCACGGCCCGCATCTCTTCCACCGTCTCCATCACTATGATCGGAGTCGAGGAGTTAATCAGGACCTTCAGCCGCTCTAGTGGATCAGCCATATCCGTTTGACCACTCGGGAGTTACTCCCGTAAAATAACGTATTCGGTACCCACCGGAACATCTCTCTAGAGAAACGAAGGTAACTAAGTCCAGATGGCAAACCATTTTTCGGCGCTGAAACGCGCCCGGCAGACCGAGAAGCGCACCACCCGCAACCGGGCCAACCGTTCCCGCCTACGCACTGCGCTGCGCCAGCTCCGTGAGTCGCTCGCTAAGGGTGACAAGCAGTCCGCCGAGCAAGTGTTTCGGCAAACTGTTTCCGCGCTGGACAAGGCTATTCAGAAGGGCGTTCTGCACGAGAACACCGCCTCGCGCTATAAGTCCCGGCTCTCTGCCCGGCTGAATGCGCTGGCGACAAAGTAGCTGTCAGCCTTCAGTTATCAGCTTTCAGTAACGACAATTGGCAGGCATTGCAGCCTGCCTTTTGCTTTTTGCTGCCAGTAATCTACGTCACAGACACCCGTCGGTTGCCGATGGTAGGGTTGCGCACACAGGGATTTTCCTGCTATGCCGGAGTTCAATAAAAGCTGCGACGCGACGCGCTTTGCCATGCGCCTGTCGCTGATCTTCGGCGTGCTGATGCTGGTGGGAAAAAGTGCGGCCTACCTGCTGACCGGGTCCGCGGCCATTCTCTCCGATGCCGCCGAATCAGTTGTCCATGTGGTTGCAGTTGGCTTTGCGGCCTTTAGCCTCTGGCTCAGTACTCGGCCCGCCAATCAGAAGTACCTCTACGGGTACGAGCGTATCACCTTCTTTTCGGCCGGCTTTGAAGGCGCGATGATCGCCCTGGCCGCGTTCGCGATCATCTATGCCGCAATTCATAAATGGCTAACCGGGTTGAGGATCGAAAACCTGGGATTGGGGACTCTGTTCGTGCTGGCCGCTTCCATCCTCAATGCTGGCCTGGGCTGGTACTTGCTACGCACGGGGCGCAAGAACAATTCGCTGATCCTGGAAGCCAACGGCAAGCATGTCCTGACCGACAGCTGGACCAGCTTCGGCGTGGTCGGCGGGTTGTGCCTGGTGCTGATTACTGGCTGGAAGCCTTTCGACCCACTGTTTGCCATCGGAGTGGCGCTCAACATTCTCTGGTCCGGAGGACACCTCGTGTGGCGCTCGGCGCGAGGCTTGCTCGACTATTCCGACCCCATCATCGGCCGTGATTTGCGCGAGAAACTGGATGGCCTGTGCAGCGAATTGGGCGTGCATTATCACGGGGTGCGCTTTCGCACGACCGGGTATCGCCTGATGGTCGAACTTCACCTGCTGTTTCCTTCCGACTGCCCAGTCGGCGAGGCCCATCGGCTGGCAACATTACTCGAGGAGCGCCTGCCTAAGACCCTGGGCACGCCCGCAGAGGTGGTCACACACCTGGAAGCGCTGGAAGACCATGCTGACGTCCACCAGGAGGAGCATTACACCGGAGTACCCGGAACCGGCACCTAACTCGACGCGGTTATTGTCTTGAATGCGACTGCTCCGTCGCCGGCCCTGGATCCTGCTCTCCTCGCCAACTCGGCAGCCTGATAGAGCACTACGCCGAAGTGCTCCCGCAGCAATTCGTACCACTGCTCCGGAGTGGTGACAGGGTACTCGTCCCGGATGCTTCCCCGCGTGACGATTAGCCGGTTATCCGTCAGAGTGATTCGCCCCTCCGGAGTTGCGCGCGTGCAGAGGCGCTTCTGAGTGAACGGTGAATTGCGAGAGGTCTGATGGTAGTGGCACATCCCGGCAAACTCTTCCAGCTTGCGCGCTGTTAACGTGAACGAATACTCGGGTTTGCGGAACCAGCCATATTTCCTGGCCAGCAGGAGCGCACCGTCAGATTTGATGATCGTAAACCTGCGCACTCCCTGCTTCTGATCGAGGCCGACTTTCAGTTGCAACGGCTCGAGGAAAGAATCGCCGAAGCCCACGTCAGCAAGCCAGGGTTCATCCAGGTCCACGCGCAGAGTTAAATGGTCAAACTCCTGGCCGTAGCTTCCGTCGTCGCGGGCCACACGCGCAGACAGCAGAGTGACGCGAAATCCCAACCCCTGCAGCAAGGCAGCAAAGGCGCCGTTCAGTTCATAGCAAAAGCCACCGCGCTTCTCCTCGACGACTTTGTGGACGAACCGCTCCGGATCCAGGACGATTTTTCGCTTGCGCCAGATATCGAGATTCTCGAACGGGACGGCCAGCATGTGCGCACGATGGATGCCGCGCAAGGTCTCCAGGGTAGGCTCGACCGGCCCGGAATAGCCGATGCGCTCCAGATAGGCTGGCACGTTGACTGACATCTTGTACTTTAAGGATGGCCCGGCGGGTACTCGGGATTCGGGATTCTTTACTCAAAAAGCTAATAGCTAAGGGCTAGGAGCTAATAGCTCTTTCACACCGGCAGCTCTTCCTGCTGCCACCCATTCTCCGGTTTGGGCTCGCTGGTCAAATCCAACACCAGCTTTTCCAGCACCATACGCTTGCTCGGGGGATTGGAACGAAGCGCCAGGTCAGTCTTGGCGATCAGGCGAATGGCCCGCGTCAGCTCGCGTTTTGATTTGTAACGACGCGCTTGCTTGATGATGTCCTCAGCCGCAAAGGGAGGAACGCGGAAACCTTGCCAGAGCGCCGCCCACAACATGCGGGTGTCACGCACGTTGCGCTCGGTAATCACCAGCATCTGGCGAAAGGTCTTGGCCAGCATGTAAAGATGGCCGATCGCCGCCTCATCGCCTTCGCCCGTGCTGAGGATTGCATCCAGTACCTCTAAAGCACGCACGCGGTCTTTGGCCGAGATCGCATCGGTCAGCTCATATAAACTGCGCTGCTTGGCGGCAAGCACCATAGTTTCCACGTCGCCAAGGCTGATCCGCTTCTTCTCGCCGACGTAGAGAATCAGCTTTTCCAATTCGTTGGAGATCATCATCATGTCGCCGCCGAGGGCGTCGACCAGTTCGCGCGCAGCGTCCGCGTCGATTTTCACGCGGCGAGTGTTGCAATAATCGGTCAACCAGCGAACTGCCTCGCCTTCCTCGACGCGCGCCAGTTCCACGATTCTGCAATATCCGCCCAAAGTCTCGCGAATGCGCTCATAACGCTCCCGGTCGGTCAACTCCATGCGACGGGCATCGGCGGGAATGCTGATATGATCGGCAACAAAGATGAGCAGAGCATCCGGATTGGGATTCTTGCAATAGTCCTCAATAGCGTCGAGCTTCTCTTCATTCGAGCCGCGCCCAAACAGGGCCTTCACCCCTTTTACAAAGAACACCTGGAAAGGCGCCACCAACGAGGGCGTCCGCGCCCGATCCAGAATTTCGCTGAGATCCGTCTCCGCAAGATCAAATTCGAACAGGCTGAAATCGCGCAGGTCAGGGGGAACGAGATGCTGAAGTATTGCCTCGCGGCAGCGTTTCCGGAAGAAAGTCTCGTCTCCCACAAACACATACGCGGGGCGCAGCTTGCGCGCTTCCACGTCGGAGAGGAAGCGGTCAGTTTGGGCAAAGGCCCGCATTCAGAAGCCCTCCAGGATATTGCTCACCAGGGTGCGCGCAAACTCCCGGGAAAGCCGATCCAAGGCGGGGGAATTTTCTTCAAAGAAGCTGGAGAGTTCCCGGGAAACCTGGTACTGATCTCGGAACACATAGGAAGCATTGTCGTACAAGACCTTGCCTCGCCGGTCGGTTAAAGAAACTCTCATGATCACGACTACGTCCACGCTCGCGGCCCGGCCGGTTTGCGAATCATAGGTAGCGGGCACAGCCGACGTATTAAGGACCGTTCCCTGCAGGGTAGCGTCGGCCGCTTGGCCGGGTGCGTTGACAACATGATAATTCGTGCGCGTGACAAACTCCCGCACCACGGCGGCGGTCAACTTCTGCTCGACCCGGTAAGTCTGTGACTGGTTAATGAATGCTGGGACGGCAATGGTGTGAATGTCTTCCGGCAAGGTTTTTATATGTCCAGCAGTGTGATAACCACATCCGCAGGCCGCCATGCAGAGCAGGGCTAGAGCGACAGCCCGGCGACTCATTGGATCTTGCCCCGCGGCCGGGTGGTAGCCATGGTTTCGGCGCATTCCACGGCCGTCGATGCGACGATGCGCAGGTTATCTGCTGCGGCCCACAACCAATATCCGTTCTCGTGGTTGGCATCGCGGCCGACAGAAAGCAGGACTTCTCCCTGCCCAGCAGCATTCACGTTGCTGGGAGAATCTTCGGCTAAACGGGTGATAGTCACGTGCTCGCCGGTCAGGGCCTGAGACAAGTCGCCGATGGCTACCGTTTGTTCCATCTCCAGGTAAACCGAAAACGCATGCCCATGGAAAATAGGCGCCTGCACCATCAGCAAGGATGGCTTGGGAGCTTGCTCCCCGACGACTCGCCCGTAGTGCTTCAAGACCCGTCGCTCGACCGCCTCGAGCGCAGGGGTGGACTTATCGCCGTAGCGTGTGACCATATTGAAGGCCACTTGCGTATCAAACACAGCTTTCGGCAATTGCTGGAAGGAGAGCAGATTGACGGTCTGCTGATGCAACTCGTCCATGCCGCGCTGGCCGTGCTCAGAAGCAGGTTCGAACACCGTTGCAACTACTCGCTTGACGCCACCGGCCTTTTGTGCCCGCAGGATGAGCAGCGCGAGTACGATCGCTGCCGGGTGAGCGGTGACGGCCGGTCCAGGTTGCAAATCCACCTGCACAGATTTTCCCAGTTCCCGCTCAATCCACGGTGAGCGCACCGATGCGCTCGGCTCATCCTCAAGGGCATACGACATGTCGACGATCGCGCTGCCCGCGCGTTGCGCTGTTCCCCAATTCTTGCGAGTGCACTCCTGATCAGACGCGAAAAACGTGAAGTCTACGCGCTCGAATTGCTCGGCCCGCAGGCTCTGAATGAACGTCACCTCGTCGCCCATGGCTTCCAGTTGTCCCAGAGACTCATCATCATCCAGCAGCTTCACGTCCAGTGCCGGGAAATTGCGGTCATTAAGGACCTCGGCTACTTCCTTGCCCTTGAGAGTGGCGGCACCCACAATCGCAATGCGATAGAGGTTGGCAGCTCTCGTAGAACCAGGATGAGAACCGGTCACGGGTTTGGGGGGCGTACTCACGGTGTCTGCGAAACCTCTTTATAGGCGGGGGGCGGCGGCGGAACCTCGCGGCGGTGGAAAATCCACTGCAACCGCCAGAACACCCCGGAAGCCATGTACAGCAAAGCCAGCGCGAACAGCAAAGGTCTGGAGAAAAACCAGATGCCGGCAAACAAGGCGCCCAAAATGATGATCACCCGGAACGGCTGCCGGGCCCGGAAATCGATGTCCTTGAAGCTATAGAAGCGCCACGTGCCCACCATCAGGTAACCCACGGCGAGCACCATCAGCGTCCAACTCGCTGCCGTCCACCACGAGGCGATGGGTTGACCGTCGGAGAAATGAACGACGGCCGCAATCACCCCGGCTCCGGCCGGGATCGGCATGCCGACAAAGTACTTCTTGCCCGGCCGTCCGGGATTGGAGGGCTGCGGATTGACTTGAATGTTGAACCGTGCCAACCGGCTGGCGCCGGCCATCAGGAAAAGGAAACTGGCAATCGCGCCGATCTGCAGCAACTTCGTGTGCCACTGTGGATCGGGCATCCCCTCCGGCAATAGACGGAAGCCCCACATCCAGGCCAGCAAGGCAGGAGCGACGCCGAAAGTGATGACATCGGCGAGTGAGTCCAGCTCCCGGCCAAAGTCGCTGCTGGTCCGGGTCATGCGCGCGATCCGGCCATCCAGACCGTCGAACAAAATTGCAAAACCGATTGCTTTGGCAGCGTTGTCCAGATGCCACGGCTCGCTAACCGAGGCGTGCACGATCTGCAGAATAGCGTAATAGCCAGCCGCAATATTCGCCGTGGTAAACAACGATGGAAGGATGTACATCCCTTTCCGCAAGCGGCGCGATGGTTGATCCTCTTTGCGGCGCCTGGGCACTCCTGGATCAAGATCCATCTCCATCAGCGTTCTCCCTCGCGCGAGTGGGCTCCAACCGTGGCCAGTGATTCTTCTTTCGGCTGCAAGTACGCCAGGATGCTGGAGCCGCCCTTCACCTTGTCACCCGGGCTGACTGCCAGCCGGGAGCCGGAAGCGAACAAAACGTCAGTACGGGAGCCAAACTTGATCAACCCCACCCGCTCACCGCGCCGCACGACGTCCCCGACCTTCTTCGTAAAGACGATTCTCCGTGCTAGCAGACCAGCAATCTGCTTAAAGACCACAGTATGGTGCTCTCCCTCGACGGTAACGATGTTTTGTTCATTTTGATCGGCACAGAGGTCGCTCATAGCGTTCAAGAATTTTCCCCGCTGGTACCGGACGTCCCGGATTGTCCCGGCGACGGGAGAGCGGTTCACATGTACATCAAAAACACTGAGGAAAATGCTGATTCGAGTCCACGACGAATCATTGACCACGACGGTAGAAATATCGGTCACCTTGCCGTCCGCAGGAGAGACGATCGCCCCAGGGATATCCGGGACTTCCCGCTCCGGATCGCGAAAAAACCACAGGAAAAAAGCTGCCAGTAGCAAACACGGAACTGCCCACGGTGCTCCCGCCAGCCAGCCAATCAACAGGGCGGCAGCGAGCAGGAAGGCAGCGCAATAGTAGCCATCGCGAACCATGGGCTTTCTAGAGATTATAGTGCAGGTGCGGGGCAATCCCCTTCCCCTCTAAGTACCAACAAAAAAAGGCGCTTGTACGCGCCTTGCGATAAACAAAAGAACCCGCGAACGGCGGAGGCCGCTAGGAGTAGTGAATGAATTAAGCGACCTGGTGCTGCTCTTGCCGGTACTGCCGCTCAATGGACTCCATCTGGTCCTTGAGACGCAGCTTCAGCTTTTTCAGCCGTACCTCTTCTAATTTTTCGTCTTCGCTGAGAAATCGTTTCTGAGTGAGTGAATCAAGACGTTGGGCATACTGCATATGCTCCTGAGCCAGGCGACGGAACTCTTCGTGGCTGGCCAGGAGCTGGTCCTTCGGAGTGAGCATCCAGCAGACCTCCTACCCAGGTTGTTAGGAACCCATTACACGGTAAACGTACCATACGGCCTACCCTGCTTCAATCCCATTTTCCATATTTTCCCCAGCTTTAGTCACGGGCGAGAGTGACCAAATTTGCACCAAAGGCGCGGCAATCAGGTCAGCCGAAGGCGGTAAAGCACTGCATCCTCATCGGGGTCGCGATAATAGGTTTTGCGGCGACCATCCTCCACAAAGGCCCATTTCTCGTATAGCCCACGCGCTGCGCGGTTCGATTCCCGTACTTCCAGCAGAACTGCCTCGGCACCCTCCGCCCGCGCCTGCTCCAAAAATTCACCCAGCAGCCGGGTTCCCAGCCCGCGCCGCCGGGCAGGGCCGGCAACCGCGATATTTTCGATCTCCCACTCTGAACCTACAGCGCGCGCTACCAGGAAACCCTGGATGTCGGTTCCCGCTGCAATCACAAGGGCGACTCGCCGGGGCCCGGGATTGGCAAACAAAGCGGCGTACTGTTCGCGGTTCCAGTGCGCCGCGGTGACGGCATGTCTCTCCAGCGCCATCATGGCGGGTATATCGTCGGGAGTAGCGCAGCGGATCTTCATCAACGATAAAACTGTCATCTTGAGCGGAGCGGGTCCGTTCGCTTGCGAATGGATCTGCGGAGTCGAAGGATCCCTACCCTATCCGGCGCACCTCTACAGCCGCAAGGCATTCTGACTAACGCCTTGGCTTTGAGAAGATTTCCGCGTCCGACCGCCGAATATAGTTTGCCTCCAGCTCCTCCGGGGAAACGGTCCTCCCCGCCAAAATCTTCTTCCATCCTAGGCGCGCAATGGCATCGCTTCTCGGACGCTCGATTTCGTGCACTTCCAGACCTGCATCTCTTGCCGTTTGCACCACATCCTTGTCCGGCGTAACCACCAACCAGCGATTGGATACTTGCCCCAAGCTTTCTCGGGTCAAGATTCGCTCCTGAATGCATTTCGCCGAGCCATCCCTGACGTCATAATCGCCGACAAACACCTCTCCGCGACCAGCCTCGAGCGCAGCCAGCAATTTCCCCTGCGAGCCCGCAGCCACAGCTACCACCTCCAGCAGCGACACCGCTGCAATTGGCTTGTTCCAGACTTCAGCCAAGGCCTTAATCGCCGCCAGGCCCACCCTCAATCCGGTGAATGATCCCGGCCCAGAGGCCACGGCGAACCCGCCGATATCCTGCTTGCTAAATCCGTGCTTGGAGAGCAAAGCCGAGATTTGTGGAACGAGCTGTGCGGAAAACGTTCCACCCACGAGAGGAACTACCTCAATGATTTCGAAGGCGTTAGACTGTGCGCGCGCGAGCGCAATGCTGCCGTGCTTTCCTGATGTGTCTGCCGCTAGAAGGAGCATTTGATAGGGAGACTGAGCATCCGAACTGATCCGTGAAATCCGCGGTCGATGTTGCTGCGCCTCAATGTCCACCTTCCACCAGTTCCAACAACACTCCCCCCGCGCTCGACGGATGGACAAAGACATAGCGGTGCCCGCCTGCCCCAACTTTGATGTCGTCTGAAACCAGCCGCACCCCGTCCTTTTTCAACCGCGCTACCGCGTCGGCAAGGTCCGGCACCCGCAGGGATATGTGGTGCAGCCCTTCCCCACGTTTGGCAATAAACTTTGCGATGGCGGAATTTTCTGACGTTGGTTCCAGCAACTCCAATCGGCTCTCGCCCACCGGCACCATCACCAGTCGCACCTGCTCGGCCTCAACCGTCTCTTCCGGGGACACGCCCAGCCCCAGTTTTTCGTAAATCCCTTTCGCCGACGCCAGCGACTTCACCGCGATTCCCAGGTGATCAATCTTCATCAATTCTTCCCCACTTTGCTGACAATTTCTTCGACTAAGGTGTATGGGTCGCGCTTATGCTGGGCAACTTCCGCGGCGTAGCGTCCGACCTCTCCGTCGCCCAAATGAGCCTGCGCCTTTTCCAACATGGCCTCGCGCAGCATCTCGATCAGCCGCTCGCGCCAGTTCTGAATGCTTCGCTGCAATATGAGATTTTCTTTCTTCAGATAAGTATCGTACTGCGAGATGGCCTTAGCCAGATCGGTAACTCCCTTGCCCTCGCTGGCCACGGTTTTCACAATCGGTGGGACCCAGTTATCGCTGCGCGTAGCGAGTGACTGCATCGCTCGAATTTCGCGCTCCACTCGCTCCGCCCCTTCGCGATCACTCTTGTTGATCACAAAAATGTCTGCGATCTCCATGATCCCCGCCTTGATGGTCTGGACATCGTCGCCCATGCCTGGTACCAGGATCACGATCGTGATGTCCGCCAGGCGTACGATATCCACCTCATCCTGTCCCACGCCCACCGTCTCAATCATGATTAGGTCGCGTCCTGAAGCATCGAGCACGGTGCTGACGTCCGCGGTAGCGCGCGCCAAGCCGCCGAGTGAACCTCGCGTAGCCATGCTACGAATGTAAATGCCCGGATCAGAAAAGTGGTCCTGCATGCGGATGCGATCTCCGAGAATCGCACCGCCACTGTATGGACTGGTTGGATCAACCGCAATGATCCCGACCGTGCGGTTCTCTTTGCGGTAGAATTTCGCCATTTGGTCAACCAGCGTGCTCTTGCCCGACCCGGGAGCACCGGTCAATCCGACAATCCGCGCCCGTCCACTGTACGGAAAAAGCTCCTTCAACAGTTCCGACGACCCCGGCTCACGGTTCTCCACCGTGCTGATGGCACGCGCCAAGGCCCGCGGATCGCCGCCGCGCAGCCGGTCAATCCATTGCTGCAGTTCGTGGATCAAACTATTCAGTGTAAAGCAGAGACAGGACGTGGGGAACACCATATCGCTGCCATCCTGAGCAGCTTCAGTCGCGAAGGATCTCTGCATTTTCGCCGGAATGCATCCTTCGCTCCGCTCAGAATGACAGTCAGCCTTTGAGCAACTGCCTGGCAATGACTAGTCGCTGAATTTCGCTGGTACCCTCGCCGATCGTGCACAGCTTCACGTCGCGATAATACTTCTCCGCCGGATAGTCCTTTATGAAGCCGTATCCGCCATGGATCTGCACACCTTCATTCGCGCACTTGACGGCCACTTCGCTGGCGTACAGCTTGGCCATCGATGATTCCAGCGTGGTTTTCAACCCCGCGTCTTTCATGGAGGCCGCCCGCAGGGTCAGCAGCCGCGCCGCGTCGATCTCGGTCGCCATGTCGGCTAGCTTCCATTGAATGGCCTGAAATTCGCTGATCGCCTTGCCGAATTGCTTGCGTTCCTTGGAGTATTTCAGCGCTGCGTCATACGCGCCCTGGGCCATGCCGATTGAGAGGGCTGCAATCGAAATGCGCCCGCCATCCAGCACCTGCATGGCGTCGATAAAACCGTTACCTTCGCGGCCGAGTAGGTTCTCACTCGGAATGACACAATCTTCAAAAATCAACTCGGCGGTGTCGCTGGCCCGCAGGCCGAGTTTGTTTTCCTTCTTGCCGGGCCGGAAACCCTTGGTTCCCTTCTCCACAATGAATGCCGAGAGCCCGTGGGTATGCGCCGCGCGGTCGGTCACCGCGATCACCACCAGCACGTCAGCGTAGTGTCCGTTGGTGCAGAAAGTCTTGCTGCCGTTCAGGACCCAAGTCTTTCCTCTACGCACCGCCGTCATGCGCGCGCTACCCGCGTCTGAACCCGCCGATGGCTCGGTTAGACCCCAGGCGCCGATGTATTCGCCGGTGGCCAGCTTGCTGACGTACTTCTTTTTTTGTTCTTCAGTCCCGGCCAGGAAAATGTGATTTGTGCACAGCGACGTGTGCGCTGCCACGATGATCCCCACGGATCCGTCCACCCGCGAGAGTTCATCCACCGCGGTAACGTACTCGACATAACCCATGCCCGCGCCGCCATATTCTTGCGGAAAAACGGTGCCCATCAAGCCCAGCCGGCCGAGTTCCTTGATGATGGCTACAGGAAACTCGCCAGACTCGTCCCACTCCATGACATGCGGACCGATCTCGCGCTCGGCAAACTCGCGCACGCTCTTCTTTAGTTGTTGTTGCTCGTCGTTCAGCAGGAAATCCAAAGGGCCTCCGGGGAGCGCGAGACGTACAACAATGTCGTCATCCTGAGCGGACGAAAAGTCCGCGACGGATCTTGCGCGCACCATTCAGAGTTGCGCTGCACCCAAGATCCCTTCGACTCGCTCCGCTCGCTCAGGGCAGGCTCTTCGCCGAGCTGCGCCTGCTCAAGATGACGACACAAAAATGTGCGGCCCGCGTGTTCATGCAAAACATTTCATTAGAACACAGGAAGTTTGAGTGCACGAAGTTCGCAGACCGACCGGTTGGTATGAGATGACGTGCGTAGACCCACGGATCACCTCACGTGTCTAGAAGTCGAAAGCAGGAAGCATATCCGGTTTCTCCGTCTTCTCAACGTCCTTGGCGAGCCTCGGCGTTCTCGGCGTTAAGGTTTTGATACGTCTTCTGCCACCGAGATAAACCTCTCGAACACTTCGTTGGAAAGGAGCCGACCCCTCGCAGTCAGCCGGACAACATCGCCATCCTCCTCGATCAGTCCACTCTCGACCAGTTCGCCGATCTGAGGAGCAAAACGAATGATTACATCAGAACCAAATTGCGACGCGACCTGTCGCAAATCTACCCCTCGCGTTAATCGCAGCCCAAGAAAGAATGTCTCTTCCAACGCGGCTCTACGCGAGACCGGTGTACGCTCTACTGGCGCGCCGCCCATGTATTCTTCCACGGAATCCGCGGTTGCAAACCGAACCGCCTCCATGGCGGCCGCTGGCAGTTCACAAGCAGGTGATCCCCCAACGTCCTTCCTCGAGTTCCCTTCCGCCGCCCTCACCAAAACATAGGGATCGTCCGAGGCTTCGAGCATCGAATGGGCATCGACGCCAAATCCAAGATACGGCCGACGCGCCCAGTACTTCAGGTTGTGACGCGACTCAAAACCCTCGCGTGCAAAGTTAGAAATCTCATAGTGCCGCACACCTGCTGAATCTAACTGCTCGCAAGCCATCAGGTACAAATCTGCCGTCAAATCCTCGTCAGGCACAAAGTGTGCGTGATAGCGAGTTCCACCGGCAATCAACTCCCGTCCGAGCCGGGAATCTTCATCCACTTCCAGCATGTAGACGCTGGCGTGTGGCGCCCCAGTGGCGAGAGTCTCTGCAAGAGAGAAATCCCAACTTTCCCGGGTCTGATGTGGCAGCCCGGCAATCAAGTCAATATTGATGTTCGAAATCCCGGCCGAACGCAGCCTCGCGATTTCCTCCAGGACGGTCGTCCGCTTATGCAGTCGTCCTACAGCAGCGGCTTCCTGATCTATGAACGACTGTACCCCCAGGCTGACCCGGTTCACCCCGGATTTCTGCAGAACCTCCAGCGTGGCCGGATTGAGAGTGCCGGGTGCGCATTCCACTGTAATTTCTGTCTCCGGCAGCAGACAAAAATTTTGCCCTATCGTGACAAACAGCCGCTCCAATTGCAGAGAATCTAGTACCGTGGGTGTTCCGCCGCCCAGGTAGACGGAATCGACCTCGCGTCCGACGCGTCCGCCCATGCGTTCGGCAGTGGCCGGCGCATTTCGTATATCGGCGCAGACCCGCTCGACATAGCGGTCGAACAGGGCTCGGGAAAACACGTCGGAGGCGAAGTTGCAATAGCTGCACTTAGTGCGGCAAAAAGGAACTGAGATGTACAGGCCGAGAGCCATTGTCCTGATTATCCCATTTTGCTGCGACGCGGCGGGGAAACTCAGCATCTCACTAATTTCGTACTCAGGGTTACAGCTTCGCAGCTCGGGAGAAATATGACTCCTCGCGTCGTCATCACCGGCATGGGCGTTATCAGTCCGAATGGCCTTGGCAAGCGCGCCTTCTGTCGCGCCATTCTCGACGGCAAGAGCGGCGTGAAACGAATCTCCCGCTTCGATCCCAGCGATTTGCCGGTGCACATCGCGGGCGAGATTCCGGAATTCGACGAACTGGCCTGGATCGATGCCCGCGAGCGCAAACACGTCTCCCGGGTTGTGCCTCTATGTCTGGCCGCATCGACGGAGGCACTGCAAGATGCCGGGCTCGATCCCGCTGCGATGTCGCTGGAGGAAAAACGCGAGATCGGGATCATTCTGGGCTCGGGCGGCGGCGCGCAGGAATTCTCGGAAGAGATGTACCGGCTCTGGCACTCGGGACACGTGAAGCAGGTCAGCCTGTTTTGCATTCCCAGCGGAACCATGGGCACGATCTCCAGTGAAGTCCAAATGCGCTTTGGATTCCGCGGCTATAGTCACGTCGTTACCACGGGGTGCACGTCATCTACGGACGCGATCGGCTATGCCTTGCAGCATATCCAGGC
>DASQIH010000067.1:0-3517 GCA_035631655.1 Terriglobales bacterium | reverse complement strand
GCGCTCCATTCCCCTGCTCAAACCAAAAAATCAACACACTTCCCACACTGCTACACTTACTTTCACAAACCTTCAGAAAGGAGTCCCATCGGCTTCCTGCCTTTCCTTTGCTTCAGGCTCATTCTTGGATTGGAAAACACTCCGGGATTTCCCGGGATTTCCGTTTTGGAATTCCGAGCAGGCGCCGTTGTACACCGAATGCCTTGTCTCGGAGCCTTTCTGGTCCCCGCTGGTCACTGAGAGGGGACCTAAAGGAAAAGCGTCTGAACTAAATTAGGAACCACGTGGCGAGGGGGACTGGGATACAACCTGGCGGGAACGGTTCAAAAACAACCACTGACAGGGGGCCCCCAACAACTCGTCCGCTCTTCCATTAAGTATACACCTTCGGGATCGTCAACACCCCTGGCCTGACTTTCCGGGTTACGGGTCGACGAAAGGGCGCGCCCGTGGGAAATACTGAGCCTGGCGCGGCCTTGCGGCAGGCTCTTTACTGTTCGACGATCCTACCGAGCAGCGATTTCAGGATCTCGTCTTTTCCAACCTGCGCTCCATGCTTCGCGCCCGCCTGCTCCCTTGAATTACGTGGACGCCACCAACCTCACACCCCACCCCCACACCTGGATCAAGTTGGCAAAAGATTTCGGCTACGAAGTGCAGGCTGTGTTTTTCGATGTCCCGCTCGAAGTCTGTCTCGAGCGAAATCAGCGCCGCCGGTCAGCAAGTGCTTCGTTTGCTCCAAAACCCCTGCTATAGACAGAAAATTGGATGACGTGTTTTTTCCTGATCGGGCTATGGCCTGGTGTACGGCCATCCATGCAGAGGTATGGGCGCTGAGTGTGGCTGGAGAAAAGGCACATGGAGCTGAGCTATTTACGACAACCCATCCATGCTTGCAATGCGCTGAAAAGATCATTCACGCAGGTGTGCGTAGAGTGTGGTTTACGGAACCCGATTGGGTCAACAATGCTCATGGAAATCTGGGGGTTGAACAAATCAATCCCCAGAATTGGCTCGCCGAACCTTACAGTTGCGATCTGCTTGACTGAGTCGGACAGCGGCTCCGGGACCTCACCGCGGCGGAGAAAGCATTGCTCGCAGGGGGGCTCTCCTGCACCCGAGGTTACCGCTCGCTAACCGAAATACCGAAAGTCCTTCCAGAACTCAGGCCAACTCTGGAGCAGCCCGCGGCAAACGAAGATGTCCGGATGTTGAACCGTTTCCTCGTTTGGCACCTTGGAGCGATTCCATGAGTGCGCAGCCAGTTGGCAAGCGGCAAATTTCTTCTCGACGAATTCACGCGGCAGACCTAGGACAATCACAACTTGGGGCGGCGGATTCCCATAGCCCTGCTCCCAGAAGGAATTCACGCCACTGATGGCGCGTGGCAATCCATACTGCGTTCCGTAAAGATTCACCGCTCCGGCCTCTCCGTAATTAGTGGCGAGGATACCCAAGTGGACGCGATCTTCCGTAGGCAGCGAATCGCGAATGTGCGCCACGGTTTCGACCAACTCCGGCCAGCCGATTTCCTCGCGTTGGAAATCGCCATTGACCTCGTTCGCCATCTTGAACCAGGCCGAATTGACCGGCGCCAGCGGCAGCGTGAGCGCTGCTGCAATTGCAATATCCACGACCAGAGCAGTCCACACCGAGGGTCGCAGAATGCCCGCCCATGGTGGCCCCAGCGATTCCAGCCAGGCTTCCGCGCGCACGCTTCCCGCCGCGTAAAGCATGGGATAGGCTGGCGCCACGTAATACTCGCGGCCTTTGGCAATGACGAACAGCAGCAACGGCACCACGTACATCCAACCCAACATCCTGTAGCGCTTGCCCCTTGGTGAAAACAAGTAGAAGTGCAGACCGGCCATCCAGAGCGGAAAAGCGAAGAGCGTCAGCTTCAATTGACCCGCAAGAAAGCCGCGAGCCCTGCCTTGACGTACATCACGCGCATGGATGTGTTGCAGAAAATCGAGCGATACAAAGTTGTGCTGCGCCTGCCAGATCAGGTTTGGCAGGAAGATCACCACCGAAACCGCGACGCCGCACCACAGCCATTTACTTTTCAGATGTTGCCGCAAATCCGTCGCCAGCACTCCCATGACCACACCAGCGATGAAAAACAGCATCGTGTACTTCGACAACATGCCCAGTCCGATCGAGCCGCCGATCGCAATCCACCAGCGAGGGTCATCGGACTTGAGCAGTCGAAGGGTGAAATATGCGGTCAGCACCCAACATAGACAGTCGAAGGAGACATATTGCATCAGCGTGCCGCCACCCAAGCAGAACGGCACGGCAGCCGTGGCTGCCACCACTTGCGCCCAGCGGGTTCCACTCAGTTCGCGAGCCATTAGGCCCGTCAACACGACCGCCACAGCCTGCGCAACCGCTGCGAATAAGCGAAAGCCCGCTAGCGATGTCCCAAACAGCTCCAGCGAAGTCCTCCCGAAGAATGGAGTGACCGGGGGATACGCCACGTAACCCCAGGCAAGGTGGCGCGCATCTTCGAGTGTCGCCAGTTCGTCACGCTGAAATCCATACTGCCCGCCCGTCAACACGTGCACGATGACAGTTGCCGTCGCCAAATAAACCAGAGTGGCCACATCGCCCGACCACCACGAGGGCCGTATTGCGCGACGTGTGCAAAGCGTGGCGGCACTGGGGCCGTACCGGGACATCCGAGAGATATTAGAGCAGATTCAAGATAACTGCACCCACCGCTTTGTTAAGAGGAGCATTCAACGGCGGGCTCCGTACTCGAGCAGCCCGCGGTCGTGTTCTGGACGAATTGTTTGAATGCTAAGTCCAGCGAGGAGCGCGTGGTGTACAAAAGGCTGAACTCAACGGGGCGACACTTCCGAATACAGCTCAGTGAACCTCGTGAAGAGAGGTTCGAGCTCTCCCGCCTCAATGACGTACACTCGACGTTTTCGGCAATACTGGCAGGTACCAAGCCTTCCGTTACGCCGTATGTGGTCCTTGAGGAAATCGTCATCGAAGAAGCAGGCTTCGCAACAACGCATCAGCCCTCCGAGTCGATGCTATGAGCTGCACCAAAAACCCGTGCAGATGAAACTCTTCCTTATCCGACACGTCCCGCTCCCGCAGCACGCGCCGTTTCCAGGTCGCGATATTGGGCACGACGTAAGGAAGGACCCGCAGCGCGTAAATAGGCGGGATCACGGGCACGCCCAGCATGTCCCCCATAGTGATGAGCATGAAGGCCGACTCCAGTTCGCCGCGCATTTCCAGTGCCTGGCGCTCGAACTCGAAGGCAAACAGGCCATAGAAAAACTCGCGGACCGCCCGGAACCTGTCACCTGCCACGGGACTCCTTCCGCTACTCATAGCCACGTGAGACTCATCGCGCTATGCCATAATGCAGCCCGGGTCCTCGCGACGCGCCATGTCACTCAGCCTTGCGGTCTTCATCGTCGTCGTCATCTTCGTGGGTTGGCTGGTTCGCTGTCGGCACCCAGTACAACGTCCGCAAAGGCCACGATGCCATGCGCTG
>DASQIH010000066.1:0-7987 GCA_035631655.1 Terriglobales bacterium | reverse complement strand
TGTGGGTTCGCTGCGAGCGAAACGAGATCGTATTCCGCGACAAGTTGATCGAATTCCGATACGGTCAGTCGATCGTCACGCCCGTCAACGAAGGACACAAAATAGAAGATGTGGCCCTCGCGGTCGTACAGATAGATCGCGCCGGAAGCCGGCTCATCTGGAACGCTCTGCAGTAGCAGGATGCCGCGCGGCATTTCGATCCAGCGCGAAGCCAGGGCCTCCCCAACGTTGAGAAAGGTTTTCACGACATGCTCAACACTGGCATCTTGGCGCAGGCCAATGTCGGCGGTAGTAAACAGCGGATCAAATCGTATTGCTCCGCGACTTTGCGACATAATTGATCTCCCTTTCTGTCATCTCTGACGTATGGTTCGATTGTGCGAACCCGTCCCAAGCTGATTGGAATCGCACTGCACGTTCCAGAAACAGACTGCTCTTGCGTGCGCACATGGGATAGGCACGGTTGTGAGAAGTTGCAGACCCCGACATTAGTCCTCAGTTGATTGTCCCAACGTTCAGGACGACAGTCGACGATGCGATCCAGAACCAGTGCTTGCGCGGATGAGTCAGTATCGAACAACAGTCCTAGCCCGACTTTACCACCCCCGGCCATTTTGAAGCAGGTTCACCTCTAGGTTAGGATTCTTTCCGCGCCGCATGTAGAGTGGGTTTCAACCGCCCCCGGCACGAATGAACCTCATTCTCGAGATGTATGACCTAAACTTGATATGCGGAAGAACGGACGTTGTCCGATGTTTCTTGATTCGTTGTAAGCCGCTACTAGCAATGCAACTGGTCATGGTAGGACTCTCGCTTTACACTTGTCACCCCTTCCTATTGCGCTATGGTATGACCTAACACAATGCCTAGCCTCACCAAGAAGATCGTACATGGCAAGCCTTACTATTACTTGCGCGAGTGCCAGCGCGTAAACGGTAAGCCCAAAATCATCTCTACCCTCTACCTGGGCTCCGCAGAAAGCATCCGCGATCGCCTATTACGCCCTCAACCCGCCGAAGTCGCCTTTCAGGAATTTGGCGGTTCGGCCGCGGTTTTCTCCATCGCCCAGGCTCTCGATGTGGTCCCCACCATCGATCGCCACGTCCCCAAACACGGCGCTCAGGGGCCTTCCGTCGGCCAGTATCTTCTGCTCGCCGCCCTCAACCGCTGTCTGGCGCCCACCAGCAAAGCACGGATCGCCGACTGGTATGGGGAAACCGTGCTGCGCCGCCTCCTGCCGCTGACGGCTGCCCAACTCACCAGTCAACGCTTTTGGGACAACATGGAACGGGTCAGTCCGCAGCAAATCGCCGCCATCGAACGGGATCTGGCCCAGACCGCGGTTTCTCGTTTCGGCTTGGATCTACGCTGTCTGCTGTTTGATGCCACTAATTTCTTTACCTTTCTCGACAGTTTCAACTTGCGGGCCAAGTTGCCGCAGCGCGGCCACGGGAAACAGGGGCACGACCATCTTCGCCTTCTGGGATTGGCCGTCATGGTTACGGCCGATGGTGAGGTTCCGCTGTTGCACCATACCTATGCCGGCAATCAGCACGATAGCGTGACCTTCCACAGTGTGGCCGAGGAATTGTTCGAACGCTGCCGTTCTTTCTCGCAGGAGGTTCGCCAGATCACCTTGGTCTTCGACAAGGGGAACAACTCCGAGGACAACCTTAAGCTGGTGGACCAAAGCTCTCTGCATTTTGTAGGTTCTCTGGTTCCCACCCAGCACCCCGATCTATTGGCCATTCCGCGGAAGACTATGCGTCGCCTGGATCGAGTCCAGCTGCCGGCCGTATGGGCGTATCGCACTCACAAACGAGTCTTTGGCGTGAACCGCACGG
This sequence comes from Terriglobales bacterium, assembly GCA_035631655.1. GTDB lineage: Bacteria > Acidobacteriota > Terriglobia > Terriglobales > Acidobacteriaceae > Gp1-AA122. The sequence goes on along the minus strand of DASQIH010000066.1, from coordinate 6,143 downwards.
TGGTAGTTACCTTTAACCAGAAGTTCTTTCGTGCCCAGAGCCGAACGCTCTCGCGGGAGATCCACAAACGGCAACGCAAGTTAGAGAAGTTACAAAGCAGGCTTCTTGCTCGTCACCCCGATGACCGGGGAAAGAAGCCGACGGTAGCCGGAGTGAAGAAACAGATCCAAGAAATCCTTCGGGGTCGGCACATGGCTGATTTGTTCTCCACCCAGGTGCGGAAAACTCAGCAAGGTCTCCCCCGGCTGCGCTTTCAATTCCGCCAGGCCGCTTACCAAAAGCTGCGCTCCACGCTGCTCGGCAAGACCATTCTGTTCACCTCTCACGGAGAGGATTGGTCGGAGGAACAGATTGTGCTGGCTTATCGTGCTCAACACCACGTAGAGGCCGACTTCCGCCGCTTGAAGAATCCTCGCTATCTCAGCTTCCGACCCACCTTCCACTGGACCGATCAGAAACTGCGCGTGCATGCCTTCTACTGTGTCTTGGCCCTGATGATGCTCAATCTGCTGCGCCGCCAACTCGCTCAGGCTGGCCTCGGACTCAGCCTTGTGGAAATGATGGACCAGCTCACCAAGATTCGAGAAGTAACCCTGCTCTATCCGGCCGCGCCGGGCTCGCGCGAACCTTTGACGCGTACCGTCTTGTCGAACTTGAACTCCAGACAGAAACAGCTAGTGGCCACCCTCGGCCTGGAACGCTATCGCAGCAATTAGGTCATACGTCCTGGAGCCTCTCGTCTCCGCTCCAGCAGCGGCTCGGAAGCAATTTTTGCATGTCCGGCTGGTAAACTCGGGCTAGCACACCATTTGCGAGGACAACATCCGAAACACCCAGCGAACCTGACGTGCTAGACCGAAGTTCCATTCGAAGCTCCAATGGGGTCCGAATTCGAGCCTTCAACATGCACAGAATCCAGAGGGGAGTCAGAACGTAAGTTGCTGAGTCCGAGCGCCTTACCAGACCTGTCGCGAAGGCGATCCGAAGTCGTAGCGAAGACGTACCGAAGGCGAAAAGACGGCAATGGGAAGGCAAAGAACCAGTAGCGCCGAAACCAAGAGTCGGCTCTCATGCGAGCAACTCCGAGAAAGGAGCACCGGCAAGGCTGCCAGCGGTGATCACCCTGGTGGAAAGCGCGCTGCACTCAAAGTCCCGTGCAGTGGCAAATGCCAGTTTCCTGGGCACGGAGTGGAATTCATGGACCAAGTGGACCAGCACCTCTGTCCCGGCGGTCAGATACAGAATGCAATCCAGCTGGCACTCCGCAACCAGCGCCTCCCGAATGCGCGCATAGTGCCGGTAGCTCTTCAATGTCCGTTCATATTCGAGAGCAAATCTTCGCTTGCAATCCCCAATCCAGACGTCGACGATGGCGTCGTAGTCCTTCTGATAGGGCGAGCAGGAAATGGTATTGAACGACGCCACTTCGATCTCCGATTGCCAGTTCGCGAGCACGTTCTGATGGGCCAAAGCCAGCCGAATTTGATTCAACTCAAGGGAATGGAAAACCTGCGAAGCGTGCGGAAGATGTTCCGTCGTCGAGTGCAGGACAGTGGTGAAGTGGCCATGATGTTCGACGAGGGCGATGCCTGCGCGGCTGATGCGATAGACAGCCGACTTCGTGCCAAATGTTCCCTCACAGATCGACAAAAGGCCGGCTCTCAGCAACCGCCGGGCTCGCCAGCCAAAACTGTCGCGCGAACACTCCGATCCGCCGAACCGCAGCAGCTCGTATAACTGGTCATGGCTGACAAACTTCGAGTTGCGAACCTGCCGCAGCAGGGGTATGTCGCGTTCCGGGTGAATGACGAGACCGTTCTTCAGAGAGCGCATGATCGATCCCTTCACGGCCAAAGCTGAGGACCCGACCCAACACGGTTGAGGTACTCCATGAGTGCCTGATTGATACTTAATAATTCGCGGACTCGTTCTCCAGGTTCGAGCCTGGACAGAGTTCCGATGCGGTCCACAAGGTCAGCCGGGATGTCCATCTTCTCCTCGGAGAAGTACTGGCACAGGTCGGCCAGGCGCGCGCTTTCGCGGGCAAGGTCTTTCTCGCCGGCCGGCAATTGATTGAGGCGCTGTTCGCGTTCAGTCGGGTCTTCGATTGGCCCCGATTCGCCGGCAGGCTCGAACTTGTTCAGCATTCCCTGCCGTGGTTTGCGCGAAGACCTTTGGTCGCCAGACATCGTCGTTCGTCCCTTCTGTGGAGGCCTATGCCCTCTTGAGTTGGTGACTCCTTGCTGTTCAGGCTCCAGCCGCCGGTCACCCTCGGCGACGCGCTGGCGCAATTGCTTGTTTTCTTCCTGGGCATAGGCAAGTTGCTGTTCCAGCAAATTGATTCTGGCAACGATGTCCGCCTCGAGCTTGGAAGGCGCCATCTGGGGCGCAGAGCCCGTCGCCACGCCAATGTTTGCGCCGCGCTCGATTGCCGGCTTGACCGGTGTCGCTCGCGGCGGCGGAGAAGCTGGCTGAGGACGCGGTGCGCGATCTTCGGTCGCGATCGATGAGGTACGTTGGGCGGAATTCTGATGCTTAAGTGTTGACCGCAGCGCCGGTTCCCTGATTGCCGCCAAGGCGTCGTTCAAACCGTGATTGCTCTTAGTGACCTGATCAACCTGCGCATGGGACCTGGCCAGCGCCTGTTCGTACTCAGCCACGATCCGGGCCGCGGCCCAGTCGCGCCGTGTTTGCAGCCGGTGCTGATACATGATGATGAGGAGGAGGCAACCGAGCAGGCTCAAGGCAACCAGGTTCGACCAGAAATAACCGTTCCTGACGCTCTCATCGAGCAGCAGGGCGCGGCCTTCCTCAAAGCATTTGCCGTAGTCTTGGCCGGCAGGATTGATGCGCTTCAGGGTGAAATCGAGGAAACTATTTTGGGACCTTGATGGCGCTTTCCCTGAAGCTGGATCGTAGGTGTTTTGGCCCGCCTGAGCCGACAATAAGACTGACAACGCCGCAATCGAGAGCGCCGCCATGGCAATCCGGATTGCGCGACTTACGGCCATGCTATCCGCCCATTTCTGACGCCGATGTGTCCATGGCGCCGCATCAATTCTGGGTCTTTGAAACGCAGATTGGCCCCGTCAAGATGTGAAGCCGAATAGATCCGGGGGTAGATTCTTGGCTCAAGTCCCGGGAACCGGTAGTTCCTCGGGACGCGCACATGGAGATGGGAGTGCAGCGTGCCTGCGCGGCTGTCGGTCATCAGGATCTCCATCTGGCCGACGGGGAGGTTCTTGATGTGCTCGTCCTGGGCGCGAGTGTCCTTGATGTCGGTCTCGCTGCCGAAACCGATTGGCTCGTACTTTTCCTCGAAGATGCCGGTTCGCTGGACGGTCAGGGTGCGCCGTTTCTGCCGCACACGAGCCGAGGCTTTGAGGAAATACTGTGCCGTGTCCTCGTCCCGCGTGTGCAAGAGCATGGTGGTGTTGGGCGCCGAAGATACGTCGTCCCGAAAGCCGCGACCAACGGTTAGCAGTTGTGGCAAGGCCTGGAGAGCAAATAGGAAAGCTGTATGGGTGCCGCGCGCTGTTTGCAGGATCTGTGCGAAATTGGAATACGCGAATGGGGCAAACTCGTCCAGGATGACGCTTACCATCGGACGATTCCCGCGACGGCGTTGCTGCTCGTCTTCATACCGTTTGCCGATAATCAACTGCATGTTCTGGAGCAGCATGCGACCGAGAGCGGTGACCGCCTTCGAGTTCTTATTGGTATTGAGAGAAACAAAGAGGATCAGCTCCTTGTCGATCACTTCATCCAAAGAAAGCAGGCCGTTGTAGGCGCCGGTGACGAGCGACAGATCGTCTTCGAGGAACGTCATCAGCTCGTTCAGAAGTCCCTGAATTTTGGGGACTCGCTCCCGGTCCTCAAACGACTGTTGGAGATTGCGAACCGACATCTCGAAGTTCAAACGGCGTTGGTGGTTTACTGCGACCTCCGCGTCAAGCCGCGACCGAGCGATTGCGATCTGCTCCCGCATGACTGACTGGTCAAGCGCTAAAACCAGTACGTCATAAATGTTGAAGCGCTTCCCCGTGTGGGCAAGAACGCGCACCAGATCGCTCAGGTAGGTGGCTTGGTGGCCGTGGAAGAAGTCCTGCTTGAGGTCGAAAGATTCGAAGACAAAGTTTGCGTGTTCTTGGTACAGTCCGTGCTCGCTGAAAAAGGGATTGTAGCGGGCGGAGATGTCGGGCCGGGACGGATCGAGGACGCGCAAATCGCGCATTCGTCCAGCAGTCTCCAGAGCTGGCAGAAGATCGCAAAGAAATTCCTTGTCCCCCTTTCCGTCAAAGATCAGCATCGGAATCCGGTGCTGGTCCTCGGGAGGCCCGACCAGGCGAAACGCGTCCTGGGTGATGATGTTCTTCAGCAAAGTGGTCTTGCCCGAGCCGGTCGCGCCGAAAACGACCGACTGCATCACGCGCGTTGAATCTGGCCAGTACCAGGGTTCGCCGTGTACGTTGTAGCCCAGCACGATTGCGTTCTGTTTGTACGCCGCCGCGACTGCTTGACGGTCCTTTTCCGGGCTCACATATAGAGGGGGATGCGGCCAGTTGCGCTCACGCCTGCGGCCTAGCGTGGCGAAATACCAGACAACGGAAACCGTGGCGGCGAGACCATAGACCGCGTACAGGGACAGCTCGATGAGCTGCCCTGGGCGGATGTGAAGCCGAGCCCAAAGGATGTAGTAGCCGGCGGCCAGCACGATGATGGCAGCCACGGCGAGGACAAACGCCAGGCTCTCCTCCTGGCGCTGGTGGTACACACGCCGCCCGAGCCGGTATTCATTCGCGTAGGTCATGGCGCAACCAGGCTGAAGACCAGGAAAGTGCCCGTGGCCATCACAGCAAGTGACGCCAGCAACAGAAGAATGGGGTTGATCCGAAGCCTTCCAGCGGCCGTCTTAGGCTTCAGCGGATCTTCGATCCAGCGCAGCACACTGTCCCGTATCCGTTCTCCACAGTCCGCGGCACGGAGCTCACGCAAGCGCTTCACCATCGCGGAGACCTGTTCATCCTTTTTCATAGCTAGAGCACAAATGTCGCTTTGACCTGGCCGTCGAATACCAGTTGCACGACGGCCGGCGAGCTTAAGTTCTGGCGTATCGCCACGACACCTTCGGTTGACTCTCCGGGAGCGAGATCCTCGGATGCGGTCTCAGTATGGGGAACGGGAAGCGACACACTGTGAATATCACTGAGGTTCTCGAGCAGCCGCGGATCGAGTTGTTTGTGTGCAAAGCTCGGCAGAGAGAGAGTTGAGTGTCCCGCCTGCAACTCGAGAACCTCTGGCGACGTCACGTGATAGGCTCTTCGGCCGCCGTTTTCTATCGAGTAGTGGACGTAGATGCTGGTGTTGGTGCGAAACACTTGCTGTATTCGGACTCGCACCGCACTCTTCGGCGCCCTCGGGTTGGCTGGAGTAATGTCTACGGCCCCCAGGAACGCGCGGGTGAGCATCATGTCCGCAAACTCCTCGACGTGAGAGCTGAATCCTGAGTTCGGCGGTGCTACGGGTGCTGGCGGTAACGGATTGTCAACTGAAACATTCATGTTCTTTACCTCCGCGGTCGTCTCAAGTTCGTAGGCAAAGCGGCGGGAAGCAGTCCATACGAACAGGTCCGTGGCAGCTCCCGACTTGGTGGGCTTAATGAAAACCTTGTCCTCCTGGCGCTCAATTTGAAAGTCTGAGCTGCCGGCCGCCGCCATGGCGACGGGTTCGTGAAATTCCAGGACGGTCAAATGGTTCAGCGCCGTGGCCACGTGCACAAGATTGGGCGATGGTGGGACTTGCGATGAGGCGCTTGTGATGCCAACTGCACCTATAAAGAAGATGAGAAACAGACCTTGCTTCATGGTCCCTCGTGGTGCTCTGAGCGGAATCCTTTGGGGATTCCGCTCAAAGCGGTTAGTACCTCACATAACCCAGGGAACTTCCGTTCCATCTTCATCGAGAGTGATGGACGGAAACTCCACGGCTTCGTCCGGAACTGCGGCTTGTGCCGTAGCTTCGGATTGTTCCGCCGCAGCCTCTGACGTCACTGCCTGAGTCTGTTCGGACTTGTCATCGTCAAGGAGGATTTTCCCGTCCGCGTACTTGAACAGGAAGGTGTGCTTCTGTCCTCCATTTTTGAG
>DASQIH010000065.1:0-36845 GCA_035631655.1 Terriglobales bacterium | reverse complement strand
TACTTCACCCCGCGATGGGCGACACGGGTCATATCCTGCGCCACAAAATCCGTGATTCCCGTATACATGTCGCAGTTGGCCAGAACCCCATCTACAAGAAACTTCAGCATTCGCGAGGGATTCACGAGTTGTGCCATAGGCGCCTCGGCGTGGAAAACCGCCTTCGCACGACCACGGAGAACCCTCAAAACGTGCACGAAGAAATAACCCGCAGGGCTGTAATCCATGTACGCGACAATGTCGTACCCGGAGAGCTGTTCTTTCAGGATTCTCGCGGTTTTCCCATGCTGCGGCAATCGGAGAAGACGAATGCCTGGACAATGGCGCAGCCGCGTATCTGGTTCTCGTTCATACCACAGCGTGCTTTCGATGCGCTCCGGATCCAGCCGCGACGCAATTTCCCGAACATTAAGGCTCTGCGCGTTGGTATTGTCGGCGTCAACGGGAGGAAGGAACAGCACGCGAACTTTGTTCATATTCCTGCAATTTCTCGAACCAAATCATAAGTAGCCTGGACGGGGAAGGTGACACCGATTCGCTCAGCCGCCTTCATGAGGAATTGGCCCGCCTGCGAGGTTAACTCCGATGCGGGCGGCCAGGTCGCTTTCGACAATCCGTCGATCCCCTCCCAAGGGTTATGGCCCATTGTGATGGGCGTCACAATCATCTGTGACTCCCACCACAGCGCCTTGTGGCCTCCCCCGCCGAAAATCACACCACTTAGTGATTAGGGGCAAAAGGCGAAAGCCTACAAATTCATAGCCAAGGAGGCGATGAGATGCGCTCACGCCTGCATTTGACGGTAATCTTTTTGTCCTTGCTGGTGCTGATCCTGTTGTCCGGCAACAGCTTCGCTATTCCTGCCTTCTCGCGTCAGTATGGAACCTCGTGCAGCACCTGCCACGTGGATTTTCCCAAACTCAACGATTTCGGCAAAGCCTTCAAGGATGCCGGCTTCAAGTTCCCCAAGGATGACGAAACCTTCATCAAAATTCCTCCCGTCATGCTGGGAGCGCCCGCCCAGAAAGAACTATGGCCGCATACCATTTGGCCGGGGAGCATCCCCGGATTACCTCCCGTCGGGCTGCGTTACAACACCTTTTTCCAGGTGGTCAGCAAGAACCGGAACACATTCATCAACTCTCCGACCAGTTCTCTCACTTTGGCAGATCCCGGAACGTTCATTCCGCGCACCGACTTCCAATCCGGCCTGTTCAGTATCTTCACGGCCGGAAATTTCGGTAGCGATATCGCCTTCTGGGTGGATGATGACATCAGCGTAGGCGGCTCCGGTGCCGCTGGCGGGCTTGGTGACGCCTATTTGAAATTCGTCAACATCGGGCGCCTCCTGAAGCTGCCTACCGACGCGCTCAGCTTACGTGTGGGGCAGTTTGAACTGGACCTGCCCTTCAGTCCGGCGCGGAGCCACAATCTCAGTGGCTGGGACATTTTCGACGAGGCTAACATCGGTGCCCAAAATTCCGTCTTTCCCACGCAAAACGTGAATAATGCCTTTGCCATGTCCAGCGCAGCCCAGGGCGTGGAACTGAGCGGCGGACACCTGTATCGCGGGTATCATTACTCTTTTGCAGTGGTCAACCAGAACACGGGCGGCACTCCGGCCCCGGGCAACAACGTCCCGCCGGAAGTGGCCTATACGTCCGATTCAAACTTCAAAGATCTGTACGGCCGCTTCTCCTATCGTTTCAACCTGGAGCGCGACCCGGCTAGCCGGCACGAAATCCAGGCAGCCGGCGCTACTGGACCTCGTGACCACACCTATTTGAACCTGGGGACCTTCGGTTTCTATGGCCGCTCAGTTCAGCGTCGCCTAGCCGTGCTGAATGATCCCACATCGCCCGTCCTCACTGCCCGCGAACCTTTCTACAGGCTAGGCGGGGATTTCAGTTTCAACTACCGGACCTTCAATCTCTACGGCGTCTACATGTATGGGCACGACATGAATCTATTGCCCTTCCCGTCGGACGTTCCCACCACGTTTGTCAGGGACCATCCCGCTACGTTTGGTGGTGGGTTCCTCCAAGCGGATTACCTGGCTCTGCCCTGGCTGATGACCATCATGCGCTATGACTTCGTGAATTCCACGGCGGATAAAATTAACGGCTTCGGGGGTGATGTCAACGCCCCGATCGCGCCGTTCTTTTCGCCGGTGCACGCCACTCGGAATCGCATCACGCCTGGCGTACAATTCCTGATTCACGCGAACATTAAGGCTTCTTTCGAATATCAGCTGCGGCCGCAGCAGGCGATCTTCGATCCGAACGGGAACCTGATTACGAAGCCATTTCGAACGAACTCGGCCGTAGCTGGCCTGGAATTCGTTTACTGAAACCGGGGAGGCAAGGCCTCCCCTTCACTAAAGCAACAAGGAGAGACAATGAACCGCAATCTTATTGTTCTGGCGGTAATCGTAACGGCTTTGAGCCTGGTCGCCAGTGCCGGCACAATCAGCGGCAAAGTTTCTGGCGTATCGGGTGAGTCGGTCGTCTACGTTGACGCCGTCCAGGGCAAGACTTTTCCCGCCCCAACTCAGCATCCCGTCATGGATCAGAAAGGTTTGATGTTCGAGCCTCATTTGATGGTCGTGCAGCAGGGCACGACAGTCGATTTCCTCAACAGCGATAAAGTTGCCCACAACGTTTTCTGGACTTCGATTGGCGGCAATAAGAAACTGGGACACAACCTGGGCACGTGGCCGCAAGGCGAGAAGCGCTCCTTCAAATTCGATAATCCTGGCGCTGTGCCCTTGCTATGCAATGTGCACCCGGAGATGTCTGCCTACATCGTGGTCGCCCCGACTCCCTATCACGCCACGACTGACAAATCCGGAAACTACAAGATCGAAAACGTTCCCGATGGCAGCTACACTGTGACTGCCTGGCATGAAGGTGCCAAGAATCAATCCAAGCCGGTTTCTGTATCCGGCGACACCAAAGCGGATTTCGCCCTGAGCAAGTAGGGCTGAGCGGGGAGCGGCCGTCCTCCTCCGCTCCCCGATAATTTTCGCTCGATACAGATTTTGCAGTGAAACACATAGCAGCACCGGCACCGCCCCATGCTGAAGCGCTTCAAAAACAAGAAGGTCGACGCAGATTGGCTCAACACTAACTTTCCCTGCATGATGGCCTGTCCGGCCCATACCAATGCCGGGCGCTATGTTGGCCTGATTGCCGAGGGACGATTTGAGGAAGCCTACCGCTTTGCTCGCGACCCCAATCCGCTGGCCAGCATCTGTGGCCGGGTTTGCGCGCATCCCTGCGAAACGGCCTGCCGACGGGGTGAGATCGATCGCCCCATTTCAATTCGAGCCCTTAAGAGGTTTCTTACCGAGCGTTATGGCCCCGAATCCAAGAATCGCGTGGACATCAACGCAGGACGCGGTCAGAAAAAGCTTCCCTACAAAGTAGCCGTGGTTGGCGGTGGACCAGTCGGGCTCTCTGCGGCCCATGATCTCGCCTTGATGGGCTACTCGGTAACCATTTTCGAAGCCGCCCCGGTTGCGGGCGGCATGTTGTATCTCGGAATTCCTGAATACCGCCTGCCCCGTGACGTGGTCGAAGCCCAGGTGCGCGAAATTCTCGAGACTGGCGATATCACGCTTAAGCTGAATCACGCCGCTGGCCGCGATTTCATGCTCTCTGATTTGCGCCGGCAAGGATTTGACGCCGTTCTGGTCGCGGTTGGCGCGCACCGCAGCCGGGATCTCAGCATTCCTGGAGTCGACCTCGATGGTGTGCACAAAGGCATCGACTTCCTGCTCAACGTAAATCTCGGCTACAAGTTCACCATCGGCCAGAAGGTCATTGTCATTGGCGGCGGCAACGTCGCCATGGACGTGGCCCGGTCGGCGGCCCGTGAAGTCGTGAAGCAGCATGCCGCGGGCGTTCAGGATGTCGAACCTTCCGAGGAGAATGTTGCCGCGGTTGCGACACGTGAAATGGTGGACATCTCGCTCTCCGCTCTGCGCATGGGCGCCCGCGAAGTCAATATTGTCTGCTTGGAAAGACGCTACGAAATGCCGGCTGCGCTGGAAGAAATTGAAGAAGCCGAGGCGGAAGGCATCATCGTGCACCCTGGATTCGGACCTAAGCGGATACTGGGAAAAGACGGCAAGGTCACTGCTCTCGAGACTCTGCAAACCAAGTGGGTCTTCGACCAAAACAAGCGGTTCAACCCAGCGTTCTACGACGGCACCGAGAGTCAGATCGAGTGCGACACCGTCATCATGGCCATCGGGCAGGCACCGAAACTGGATTTCCTGAAGCTGGAAGATGGCGTTGAAATTTCCCCGCGTGGTCTGATCGCAGTCAATCCTCAGACTTTGATGACCTCTGCTCCCGGCATTTTTGCCGGCGGCGATTGTGTATTCGGACCGCGGCTGATCATCGACAGCGTGGCCGATGGTAAGCGGGCCGCCATTGGAATTGACGAGTTTTTGCGCCGCTGCAAGCACCCCGAGCCGATTATCGAGGTCGAAGTCCTGAAGCGACACGGGATGCCCCTGGATTTCCTGGACATCAATCGCCAGGCCGTTCCCATGTTGCCGCTGGAGCGCCGCACCGGGGTGACGGAAGTCGAGATTGGCTACGACGCGCAGTCCGCTATAGAAGAAGCGCAGCGTTGTCTCCACTGCTGGGTCAACACGGTTTTTGAAGGCACTCCTGAAGATGGCAGCATGTGTATCCTGTGTGGCGGCTGTGTGGACGTCTGTCCGGAAAATTGCCTGGAACTGGTCTCGCTGGATCGCATCGAGTTCACCCCCGAAACCGTGCAGCACATCCGCGACAACCAGGAGTGCTTCGGCGTGGAACTGGACGAGGTTGCCGCTGACGAACTCGGCGTGGTAACGGGTTCGGCCATGCTCAAGGACGAGACGCGCTGCATCCGCTGCGGTCTTTGCGCCATGCGCTGTCCTGTGGGCACCATCACTATGGAGTCTTACAACCTTCTCCCCGCTGAACCCACCGGGCTTATTTCGGTAGAAGCCATTGATGCAGCGTTGAAACCCAAACCAACCGTTCCAACACCCGTCGTCGCCGGAGGTCCCCCGAGGTAGGTATGGCAGAGGAAAAACACGCACCAGAACCCAGCGGTGAGCTCAATCGTCGCGCATTCTTCGTAAAACTCGGACTCGGCTCCTTGAGTATTGCCGCTGCTGGTACGGCGGTCTTCGCTTACCAGTTCCTGTCGCCCAATGTGCTGTATGAACCTTCCCCCATCATCGATGCCGGCAAACCGGAAAGCTATCCTCTGGATTCCGTGACGCTTGATGTGAATTCAGGGATCTACATCATCCATTCCAGGGAAGGCTTCTTTTCGTTGAGCGCGGTCTGCACACATCTCGGTTGCCTCACGGCGTGGAAACCGGATTTGGGGATCATTGCCTGCCCTTGTCACGGCAGCAAGTTCCAGCAAAATGGCCAAAAGATCGAGGGACCGGCCCCAAGGCCCCTCCCGTGGAAGCGGATGTGGGTCAACGATGACGGTGATCTCATGGTGGATCGTTCCACCGACATTCGTCCCCTGCAGTTCGTGAGGGTTTGAGCATGGCCAAGACAGTTACAGACTATTTCAACGATCTGCGCGAAACCCGGGTGTGGCGCTCCATCTTCCGGAGCGGCAGGGGCACGAGTACGCTGCACCGCTCGCTGGCCATTCAGCAGAACGTCTTCCTGCACCTGTTCTCCACCAAGGTGCGGCGCCGGCTGCTGAGCGTCAGCGCAACCTGGTATCTGGGCACGTTGACCCTAGGAACGTTTTTCATCCTGGTGATCACCGGAATCTTGTTAATGCTCTATTACCATCCCTCGGTTCCGCAGGCCTATGCGGATACCAAAGACCTGCAGTTCGTCGTTTCCTCTGGATTATTTCTCCGCAACCTGCATCGCTGGTCGGCGCACGCCATGGTGTTTCTGGTCTTTGCGCACATGTTCAAGGTGTTCTATCGCGGTGCTTATCGTCCGCCGCGCGAGTTCAATTGGGTGATTGGCGTCATTCTTCTCCTGGTCACACTACTACTGAGCTACACCGGTTATCTGCTGCCTTGGGATCAGCTGGCGTTCTGGGCTATTACGGTAGGCTCGAATATCGCTTCGGCGGTGCCGCTGTTGGGCAACAAGATTCACTTCCTGTTACTCGGGGGCAACTCAGTCAATGCTAATGCACTGCTGCGTTTTTACGTGCTGCACTGCATGATTCTGCCTCTCGCCGCCATCTTCTTTATTGCGATTCACTTCTGGCGCATCCGCAAGGATGGCGGATTGTACGCGCATCAGAGCGAACCCGCCACGCTGCGTGCCCGGGCTGCTGCGGTTAGCGAGGAGGCGCAATGAGCGATTCGAAAGACTTCGTGACCGGCGTCGACTCCAACGCCAAGAAGGCGCCTCGCCGTGTCGTCTTTGTGACGCGTCGCACCTCGGCGCAGGTGAAAGCTACGGACGAAGAACAGCTCCAGACTTTTCCAGAAGTATTGTTTCGCGCCGTAGTCGCGATCGAAGTGCTGGCCGTCGTACTGGTATGGATTGCCTTAGCCTTCAACGCGCCCCTCGAAGGCCTCGCTGATCCTTCGCACACCCCCAATCCCGCCAAGGCTCCCTGGTACTTCCTCGGTTTACAGGAAATGCTGCATTACTTTCCCCCAGTTGTGGCTGGCGTGCTCGCACCCGGACTCGTGGTGATAGCTCTGATCGTTATTCCTTACTTCAACATCAACATCGAAGCGGAAGGCATGTTCCTCAAGGATCGCGAGCGCCGGCTGAAGATTTTCTATGCCGCCGCAGTGATTCTGTCCATATTCCTCTCCTTGTTTCATGTTTACGTAGCGCTGGTGCCCACATTGATTGTGGCTGCTTTCATGATATTGGCGGCGCAGAGCTCACCCGAATCCGCGTCGTCTTTCCGGCGTTACCTGGCTTCCAAGCCGCTTTCTTACTGGATCATGACCTGGTTCTTGTTCGAATTGGTGGTGTTGACCGCGATCGGCACCTTCTTCCGCGGCCCGGGATGGTCCTGGGTTTGGCCCTGGCAGAGTTACTGAGAGGAGCAAGTGGCACTCCAAGATAAAGTCGTCTCCCTCTGGAGGCAATTATTCGGCGATAGCATGCGCGCGTTCGGCGTGGTCAGCCTGGTGTTTCTGATCTCGCTTGCGATCGCGCCCGCGAAGAATCATTTCAGCGAATGGCGCCATTACCAGAATCAGTATTTGAGAATGATTCGCGGACGCGGAGAAGCGGTCACGCTGCAGCGTCACTTCCAAGGCGGCATCCAGCAGATTTGGCTTCCTGAACTGGGCGTGGTCGACCGTTGCACCACCTGTCACGTCGGCTTGAAGGAAACCAGTCTGGCCGATGTCAGCACGCAACCGTTTCGCAAACACCCGGTGGTTCCGCACTCTCTGGATCAATTCGGCTGTGCCGTGTGCCACCGCGGCCAGGGCCCCGCGACAACTATCGAAGAAGCCCATCGCAGCACTCTTGCCTGGGAGCAGCCGATTCTTCCGGCAGAGTACATCGAATCCTCCTGCGGACAATGCCATCGTGGCGAGCTCAACGGCACGCCGAAATTAAACGAAGGACGGCACTTGCTTGCCAGTAACGGCTGCGTCCATTGCCACATGGTGAAACTGGCGGATGGGACGACCATGAAGCCGACTGACGATCCGCCTTCCTTGTCTCACGTTGCCGACAAGACTTCGCGCGAGTGGATTTATGCCTGGTTGAAAGATCCCAAGGCCTATGCAGCGACTGCCACGATGCCGAACTTCAAGCTCAGCGATGACGACGCCCGCGACATTTCCGCTTTCCTCATCGCCAACAGCACTCCACAGACGGGCGATACAGTTACCCTCACCGCGAAAGCGGCAACCGATCCCACAGCCGGAGCTAGCCTCTACGGTGAATCTTTCTGCGCCTCTTGCCACGCTGTGCAGAATGCCGCTGGAAACTTGGTAGGTGGAAATGTAGGCCCGGAGCTGACGCGCGTAGGAAGCAAAGTAAAACCGGAGTGGCTGCAGGCCTGGTTACGCAATCCCCGCACCTACGATCCGCGGACGGCCATGCCGCACTACCGCTTTAACGATCAGCAGGTTGTAACCTTGGCTGGATTCCTACAAGCCAAGGCCGACTCGGACCTGCTGGCTAATGTTCATCTCGAGCCGGCCACTCCGGAACAGATGGCGCACGGGAGGCGCCTCGTCACTGACTACGGATGCGCTTCTTGCCATGAGATCAGCGGCATTAAGAAGCCCGAGAACTTTGCGCCCGAACTCAGCCGCATCGGCAGCAAGCCGGTCAACCAACTGATCTTCCTGGAGGGCATGCCGCATACGCTGCCCGACTACATTGCCGGCAAGATCCGCAATCCGCGCGCCTTTTCACCGGGCCTGAAGATGCCGCAGTACACCTTCTCACCGGCGCAGATCGATGCACTGACCACTTCCCTGCTCTCATTGAATGAGCGGTCGCATAGCTTGCCGCCGCCGCTTGAAGTCGCAGCCACTCCGGAATCGAACTACGAGCCCGCGGGCAAAGCGGGTAAGTTGATGCACGACCTGGCCTGCTTCAGCTGCCATCGCATCAACGGCCATGGTGGAGACATGGCACCGGACCTCAGTTGGGAAGGCAGCTCGGTTCAGCGTCAGTGGCTGGTGGACTTCCTGAAGAATCCGAACACGCTACGTCCAGCCCTGATTCGCCGCATGCCCAAGTTCAATCTGACCGATTCCGAAGTGAACGAGCTGACCGACTACATCATGACGGTATATCAGAGCCCGGCGGTAGACCGCGATTCGATGCCGCTCTCCGGCTACCCACAGGCACAGGTAGAGCAAGGCAGGCAGCTCTTCTATTCCAAATACGCCTGCCAATCCTGCCACATCGTGGACACCAAAACCGACAAGGGCTACATCGGGCCCACGCTGACCCAGGTGGGCTCTCGCCTCAGTGCTGCCTGGATCTACAAGTGGATGAAAAACCCGCAGGCGCTTCGTCCGGGAACCATTGAGCCGAATCGAAACATGAGCGATGAAGATGCGCGGGCACTCACCGCCTTCCTGATGACTCAGAAAGGTTCCGCCAGGCAGGAGGCCAAGCAGAGATGATGCGACGCTTATTGGCAATTGGCATGATTCCGGTCGCGATGCTAAGCATCGGATGCGCTCGCAGGACAGCGTCCGCTGCGGCTCCCAAGGCCACAGCATTCGGGTCGGCGCTGGTGGAGTCAAGCGGCGGAAAGCAAATCGTCGCCATCGGCACGATCTTGCCGCAACCGGTCGTCGTGCAGGTGAATGACGAGCAAGGCAATGCGGTGCCCGGAGCTCCGGTCGGATTTACTGGGGCGGCGGGTGTGAGCTTTGATCCTGCCAGCGGCGTGACTGATTCCAGCGGACAATTCACCAGCAATGTGTCGCTGGGAGGAATGGCTGGGCGATATCAAATCACAGCAAGCACGGTTAACAAAGCGCAGAAAAGGGTGGAACTCAAGCTCGAAGAGATAGCGCTCGGTTATCAGCAGGTGCTAGGCCGCCAATTGAATGACCAATATTGCGACCGCTGTCATAACCCGGAGTCCACGCCCGAGCGCGTGTCGAACTACGACAATCTCGAGACTAAGCCCCACCCATTCACCGAAGGCGAAACGCTTAACAAGATGAGCGACGCTGACCTGACTGCGATCATCAGTCACGGTGGTCCTGCGCTGAATAAGTCACCACTGATGCCTCCGTACGGCTATACTCTCAGCAAGACGGAGATCCAGGCCCTGATTGCGTACATCCGCGCGGTGTCCGATCCGCCGTATAAAACCCCCGGACTCGTCTATGCGAAGAATTAGTCTTTTGTTTGCGTTGTGCTTTGCCGCTCTGCCTGGTGTTTTTGCTCAAGTGGTTTCTCCAGTCGAGATCAAGGACCACGAGCTGCGTGCTCTCCAAGAGCGTTACATGGATGATCTTAAGAAGTTGGGCGCAGACGTCCTGTCGATTCCCACTGAGTATTCGTTTTACCTGAGCCGCCGGCTTGATCTCGACGAGCAAAAGCAAAAAGCCTCTGACCAGCGCTCCATTCGTTTCGACCGCTACAAAGGACGGATCGTCATCGAGATCACCGGCAACTACTTCGCCGCGTATTCCACGGACAAACTGAATGCGGATCAACGCGCTCGCGAGACATTCCGCAATATTGTGCTGCCCATTCTGAAGCTGGCCGTCACACGGTTTCAAGGCAACCCGACCGTGCAGGGCTACGCCTTTGAAATCTCTCACCACATTCTTGGTAAAGTGATGGGTGTTTCCATGGAGCGGCCGGAGAACCTGGTGGTGGTTCTGCCGCAACCGGCCGCAATCCGACTGGTGGCCAGCAAGGATGAGAATGTGCAGCAGTCGGCGCTGCTGCAGGGCGAAGTTTATCTGAACGCTAATCCGGTAACCATCTGGCTCAAAGGGGAAGGTCCGCAACTTGCCGCACAGGCTCCTGCCGTAGATCCCGACCAAGAGACTCCAGCAGCCTCCAATTCGGTTTCGGCAGAAATCGCGCGAGGCACCGACGAAAAAATGCCGGGCGCGATTCCTGCACCCACGTTAAAGCCTGCCAAACCAGCGGACCCGCCGGCTCCCGTGCGCGACACCTCGCCGCAAGCGTTGGCATCTCTGCAGGCTTCCAGAAAAGAAGACCTCGCCGGAATGGTGAAGGAACTCGATCCGCAAGCGCACTTCGTCTCCTATGCTCCACCCAGCTTTATTGCATTTCGCCAAGGCGTCTACCTGGAACTGTCTATCAATACGAGCATTTCAGAGGCGCCTGGAGGATCGCGGTACAAACTGGCTGCCCTGGCCTTCGATAACCACGTCGCGCACCTTATCCGTCCCGTGCTCGGCTACGTCAAAGATGACTCGCAGTTCGACGGCATCGGCTTCAGCACCAACCTCCACTTGGCCGGCAAAGCCGGTGCCAGCACAAGTCCGGAAGCCGTAGAGTTTTTCTTCCCCTTCTCCGCCCTGCGCTGCTACGAACACTATGACTGCACGGGTCAACAACTGATTGACGCCGGAACCGTGCTTATCAATGGAGAACGCGTCAGTCTGGACCTGCAGATCGCCGAAGGTGGCGCCAGCCGCTGATCCACCCATAGTTCAACAAGGAGAGTTGGGAATTGCCGGCTGGCGATTCCCCCAGGTAGAAGGACTTCCGATTACTGCAGAACCGTAAAGTTCATGCAGGCAGCTTCATTGGTCACAGGCGTACTGCCCGAAGCGCCGGCGTTAAAGCGGATTACATTGTCTTCCGTCGAGCAGAAGTTGCGCACACCAGAAACGTTGTAAGTCACCGGGGCAGCGCCCACGGTGTACTTGGTATTGATCCCGTTGACGGGATTCGAGCCGGTAGCCAGGAACACATACCCGGCCTTGGAACCGTTGCCCGGCGAGGCGGTCGCCAGTGAGTTGTCAATCAGGCATGCGTTGGCCGCGGTGGGCACGCAGGGTGCAGGGCCGCCCAGGTTGCCCAGATTGGTTGCAAATCCGTTCAAAGGATAGGTCGTCTGGTACTGAATCTCCGCCCGGTTGATTTCGTGAATGGAGTACACTGCCGAGGCCTCGTGGGCCGACATGCGGGCTCGCAGGAAGTTCGGGATGGCCATGGCGGCAATGATCAAAATGATGGCCACAACGATCAAAAGTTCGATCAGCGAAAAGCCTCTTTGTTTGCGGTTGCGGTTCATAGGGTTCCCCGTGTTTATTCCTCTACCTTAACTCTACAATTCCTTGCTCAAACGCCCTGTATTGACTACCTCCAGCCTGAACATTAAGGGCACTGGGAGACAGCCATTTGCACGGTGTCAACAGCCGATTGGATTGCTTACCGAAGGCAGGCACGGCGACCTCTGCGATTATAGCAATCCTACCAGCCTTTGGGCATACTGCCGCCTACCGAACGATTCAGTTAGTTGCACGTAAGTTGCCCTTATCCCGGGGCAGGCTTTCCAACGGGCTGATCAAGCCAAGCCTCTGAAACGATTAAGAAGTGCCCTTTTCTCAAGAGGGAGGAAATCATTGGATGGCGTGGTGACCTCGGCCAAGTGCCCTCGTCTCTAGGGTAGGATCGCAGACTGCGCAATTCCTTGCACTCCTTTTGTCTAATGTGGGAAGGAAGCATCCAGGAAGCGCTATACTGTCCCTAATGCCACCACGCCCATCCGGGCAATCTTGCGGGCATTGAGGTCAGTCCCGCGAGGAATCTTAAAGATCTGCGTTTCCCGCCTTTGACTGTGGGGGTGGTTCTGTGGAGCGAATTTTAGTCGTTGAAGATGATCGAGGGGTTCAAAAGGCTCTGAAGCGGCTTTTTGAATCCGAGGGCTACAGCGTGGAGGCCGCCTTCGATGGTGTTAGTGGACTGGGGGCTTTTCGCGCGGCCGTTCCCGCCGCAGTCGTCCTCGACCTGGGACTGCCCAAGATGTCCGGACGCGACGTCTGCCGGGAAATTAAGGAAAAGGCCCCCTCTTTACCCATCATCGTTTTGAGCGCCGCCACGGATGTGGTGGACAAGGTATTGCTGCTGGAAATGGGTGCCGATGACTACGTCACCAAGCCCTTCAGCCCTCGCGAACTGCTGGCCCGGGTGCGTGCCGCGGTTCGTCGCTCCACTCGCCATGCCACCTCGACTATCCAATCCTTTGGCGACGTGACTGTCGACTTCACCAAGATGGAGGTAACCCGGGCGGGACAGCCGACCGCCCTCACCGCCCAGGAATTCAAGGTTCTCAAGTTTCTCATGGAGAATGCCGAGCGCGTCGTCTCCCGCGAGGAACTGTTGAACGACGTGTGGGGTTACCAGAATTATCCGTCCACGCGCACCGTAGACAATCACATCCTTAAACTCCGACAGAAACTGGAGAAGGATCCGGCACAGCCCATTCACTTCCGGACCATGCATGGTGCCGGCTATAAGTTCGTTCCATAAGGTCTGCTCGCTTTCGGACTTAGGACGGGGGAGAAAAGCAGCATGTTCAGCCTCAGGCTCAGCACCAAGTTCCTGCTATCGATGCTGCTGATTTCCTCCGCCTTGACCATCACCAGCCTCCTGTTCGTCCGCCGCTCGATACAGTCCCAGGTGCGGCGCGAGATCCTTGCCGACCTGCGCAACTCGGTACTGACCTTCCAGAATGTGCAGCGGCAGCGGGAGAATACCCTCTCACGCTCCGCCGAACTGATGGCTGACTTGCCCATTCTGCGCTCCTTAATGACGACCCCGGACGCGGCCACCATCCAAGATGCATCTCAGCGGGTTTGGCAATTGGGAGGCAGCGATCTGTTCGTCCTCGCGGACCGTGCCGGGCGCGTGGTTGCCCTGCACACCTCGACCCCAGGGTTCACCCGCGATTCCGCGCAGGAGCTTTTGCAGCATGCAATCTTGCAACGAGACACGAATCATTGGTGGTTCGGCGGTGGTCATCTTTACGAAGTATTCCTGCAACCAATCTATTTCGGCTCACAGGCAGAAGACCGTCTGTTCGGCCTGCTTGCCGTCGGATACGAAATCAACGACCAGGTGACCCGGGAAGCCAGCCGGGTCGCGGGAAGTCAGGTTGCCTTCAGCTACGGCAACACGGTCGCCAGGAGCACTCTTTCCCCCTCCCAGGAATTTGAGCTTCTGGGCCAACTACAAAATCTTTCCCTTGGTCCCAAACAGGATCCGAACGAAGTCCAGCTTGGGGATGAACGTTTCCTGGCAACTTCGGTAGAACTGGCGCCCGGGACGCTTCCGCCTGTCCGGTTCAGCGTATTGAAGTCGTACGACCAGGCCACCGCGTTTCTGCAACAGCTGAACCGGCCGCTTTTGGGATTAGGCTTGGTAGCTGTACTGGGCGGAAGCATTCTCGTTTTCGCTATCTCGCACACGTTCACGCGCCCGCTCTCGGCGCTGGTGTCAGGTGTGCGGGCGCTGGAGAAAGGTGACTATGCCTACCCGTTACAAGCGCAGGGCGGAGACGAAGTCGCCGAGGTTACTAGCGCCTTCAGCCGCATGCGGGAAAGCTTGCAGAACACCCAGCGCGAACTTCTGGAAGCTGAACGCCTGGCCACGATCGGGCGTATGGCCAGCTCCATCTCCCACGACTTGCGCCATTCCCTAGCGGCCATCGTGGCCAACGCGGAATTCCTGTCGGAGACCAGCCTCGACAATCGGCAGCGCGAGGAGCTTTACCAGGAGGTCCGCGTGGCCGTGGACCAGATGACCGACATGCTCGAGTCGCTTCTGGAATTTTCCCGCACTAGCGAGTCGGTCCATCCTTCGTTCGGCAGCCTTCAGGAACCACTTGAGCACGCCATCCAGACCGCGCGTGCTCATCCCGAGTTCAGCCGGATCAAAGTGGTGGTGAATTGCGAGGGACTCTGTGACGGTTGGTTCGATTTCAGACGACTGGAGCGTGCCTTCCAGAACCTTCTGCTCAACGCCTTCGAGGCGGTTTCACCCGAAGATGGGCGCGTGGAAGTCACCCTGCGACAGGCGACTGAGTACATCGAAATTCGAGTCGCCGACAATGGCAGAGGCATTCCGGCAGAGATCCGGGACAAGCTTTTCCATCCCTTCGTCAGCAGTGGCAAGCAGAACGGCACCGGTTTGGGGCTTACCGTCGTGCAAAAAATCGTTCAGGACCATGGCGGCGAAATCAAGGTGGAAAACACCTCGAAAAAGGGCACAGTCTTCCAGATAGTTCTCCCCCTCAAGTCAAGCCCTGCGGGCGAGTTGGCGAGTCAGGGATCGGCGAAAACTGTAGCTCCGCTAACTCATACCGAACCCTGAAGCTGTTTGCTTGGGCCGAAAAAACGCACCGCAGAAGGTATCGCGGGTTCCAGTAGGAGGCTCCTATGCATTCGTCGAGGCTGTTCTGGGTGGCTGCTCGTCGCGAACTGTTGCTGTGTGCGATTGTTGTGAACTGTACTCTGGCACGCGCCCAGACTTCCGTCCCCGATGCAGCCAACCAGGCGGCGCTCGCAGAGTCCGTCCATGAATTGCAGTCCGAAATTAAAGAGCTTCGCTCCGCCGTCGCCGAGCTGCGTTCCGAGGCGGCGCAGTACCACGCGGAAACACTGGCCTTGCGCCAGGAGTTGCAGGTTGCTCGCGGACAAACTTCTAACAATACAGGAGAAAAATCCTCCAATCCCAGTTGGCAGACTCCTGCCGCTGGGTATTCCGAAACTTCGGCGCAAGCGGCGTCTGGCGTCGAACAAAATACGCCACAAACTCCCCCCACCCTTGAGGAACAAATTCAACTGCTGAACGGCAAGGTCGATGACCAGTATCAGACCAAGGTGGAGAGTGCTTCAAAATACCGCGTCCGTCTTTCGGGAATCGTGTTATTCAATCTGTTCAGCAACCGGGGCAACGTAGACAATGCCGATTTCCCTCATCTGGTCGTGCCGCAAACTGACTACCATCTGAATGGTAGTTTCGGCGGCACCTTACGCCAATCCTTGCTCGGACTCGAGGTATTCGGACCGAAACTCGCCGGAGCCAGGACATCGGGTGACGTTCAATTTGATTTCGCAGGCGGGTTCAATTCGCAGGCGCCCAACGGTGTCACCTCGGGGTTGGTCCGGCTGCGTACCGCTACGCTGCACCTGGATTGGGCCCGAGCTTCTGTCGTGGCGGGACAAGATGCACTCTTTTTTGCGCCGCTCTCGCCTACTTCACTTGCCTCTTTCGCTGAGCCTGCCCTGGCCTACTCCGGAAACCTTTGGGATTGGATTCCTCAGGTTCGCGTCGAACGCCGATTCCAATTCTCCGGAGATTCGATGTTGACCTTGCAAGCGGGAATTCTGGATCCCATCACCGAACAGCGGCCCGCATCCTCGTTTTATCGCGTAGCGCAGGCCGGGGAGGCTTCCGCCCAGCCGGGGATCGGAAGCCATCTCGGCTGGAGCCGGCTGGCTTTTGGTCAGCCGCTGACGCTCGGTGTCGGAGGCTACTACAGCCGTCAGAACTGGGGCCTCGGCCGCACCGTGGACAGCTGGGTCGGCATCTCCGATTGGAATCTTCCTCTGGGCCGGCTGGTTAGCGTGAGCGGCGAATTCTATCGCGGACGCGCCATCGGCGGCTTAGGTGGTGGCATCGGCTACAGCGTCCTGATGGATGCAGCCAATCCGACAGGACCGTTGCAGCCATTGGATGATATTGGGGGATGGTCGCAGTTGAAGTTTAAGCCGCTAGCCAAGCTCGAGTTCAACGCGGCCGTCGGGCAAGATAGCGTATTCGGAAGCGATCTGCGCGCCTTTCCTGCGGTAATACCGTACTTCAATCAATTGGAGCGTAACCGGGGCGGCTTTGTGAACTTCATTTATCGTCCGCGCTCCGACTTACTGTTCTCCATGGAATACCGCCGCTTGGAGACCAGCGCGCTAGCCGAAAGCAACAACAGCGCAAACCACGTAAACCTTTCGATGGGGATTCTGTTCTAATGGACCGAGTCCGGGAGAATTAGTATGTGGTGGAGAAGGACGAGCGCGTTGTCTTGTAGCTTGCTCGTTTTTGTGGCAGTGTCATACGCGGCACCGCAGCTCACGGTAACCGCTCATGTTAACGTTATCAGGCGTCGGCATGCCAAGTCTGCCGACCAGTCCAACATCGTAGTCTGGCTAACTCCCATCGGAGGCTCGGTTGTGCCCGCGAGCCTTGCCGCCACTCCGCAGCAGCCACCGCCGTCTCTGACGCAGAAGGACAAGGGCTTCGAACCACACCTGCTGGTACTGCGGGTCGGCTCGGTGGTAGATTTCCCCAACCACGATCCCTTTTTTCACAATGTCTTTTCACTTTTCGATGGAAAGCGCTTTGACCTCGGTCTCTACGAGGCAGGAACTACGCGACACGTGCGTTTTGACCGTCCCGGCATCTGTTACATCTTTTGCAATATTCATCCGGAAATGAGCGCCGTAGTAGTGGTTCTGGACACTCCCTACTACGGAATTGCAGACCACGCCGGCGCGGTGGTTATCCCTGACGTGCCTGCGGGACGTTACCACCTGTACGTCTGGGACGAGCGTTCTCTGCCCGAGGCGCTTCGCAAATTGACCCGTGAAGTAGTGGTTTCAGAGAGCCAGCCGTCTCTGGGAACGATTCGTGTGCCCGAGGCCGATGTTCCCCTAGAGCATAAGAATAAGTACGGGCGCGACTACGACAAGCCCGTTCCCTCCAGCCCTATTTACATTCAGCCTTAAGACTTGGCTGTAATCGTCTTTCGCAGCCGTTCGACAAAGCCCTGCTCGACCGAGCGGTCGTAGGCGCGGAGAACGTGGCGTACGCTGCGGCCGGTAACCAGGTGGCAGGTTTCTTCTGCCAGGTTCTTGGCATGGTCCCCCGCGCGCTCGAGGGTTTGGCTGATCGTCACCAGATGATAGCTTTCGCGGATGGGCTGGCGTTCGGGATTCTCTACGTGCCGGACAATCATCAGGTTGCGCAGGCGGTCGAGTTCCGCGTCATCGCCCAGAACAACCAGCGCACGCGCCACGTCCCGTTTGATGAAGGCTTCGGTGGCGTTGCCAATCATGCCGGCGACAATCGAGGTCATCGTGACCAACTCGCCCAGATCATGGCTATCAACCCGCCCGCTTACGGCACGAAAACGGTTGACCACGTTCAACAGCAGATCGCCAATCCGCTCCAATTCGATGATGAACTTCAAACAAGCCAGAAGCTCGCGGGCCTGGACCTCGGAGGAAATGCTCGGGATCAGGGTGGTTACACCATTGTTGATCTCGTGATCGAGGCGATCAAGCTCCTCCTCATACTTGCGCACCGCTTCGAGCGACTCATTCGAGCCCGTTTTGAGTCCGTCCAGCAGCGCATCGGCAGAGTCCTTGGCCGCGTGACAACCACGCACAGTCAACTCCAGTATCTGCGCGGAAGAAAGTCCTGGAGGTTGACCGGCCGAATTCGGTGCGCTCATGGGATTGTCGGGTTCACTCTGCTTGACTGACGGATTTCCCGAAATTCTACCAGCCATGCGGATGGAGACTGGTGTTCTTCATCACCCGCAGCTGTGATGTTTGTCACCAGCGATCGCGGGCTATCCAGGGCATCACCCCAGCCACTGCGGGTTCTGGTAAGTGCCATCAAAATTGTGGGTGGTCTTGTACTGCTCGTACTGCCCGTTCTGCGCGGCTTTGGCAGTTTCGGCCAATATGGCCGCGACTTCATCCTTGGTCATCGGCCTGAATGTGCGGGCGGCTCTTAGGGCCTGCTCAAGAATGGGGAGCGAGTCGCATCCCGTAATCACCACGCTGGTAGGCAGGTTCATCGCGTAATGCAGGCACTCAATGGGGGTGGCGGTCTTGCTCTCCAGGATGATGTGGTCGCCCATGGGCTTCATGCCGAGGACACCGATATTGTGCTTCATCAGGACCGGCAGAACTTTCTGCCCAAAGCTGTTGTAGTGCGCGTCCATCACGTTGAGCGGCATCTGCACGGTATCGAAGGTGAAGTGGTGGGCGAACGCGGTTTCCAGCATCTTCAGATGTATGTCGGGACTCTTGTGACCGGTGAAACCAATGTAGCGGACCTTGCCGGCTTTCTTGGCTTCCAGCATGGCCTCCATCGCACCGCCCGGGGCAAAGATCTTATCGGGATCGGAGTCGCGAATCACCTCGTGAAACTGCATGAGATCGAGGTGGTCGGTCTGGAGGCGGCGTAGCGATTCGTCAATCTGCTGGGCAGCCGTCTTCTTGTTATGGCCGTCAATCTTCGACATCAGGAAAGCTTTTTGCCGGTACCCGTCCCGCAAAGCTTTGCCCATGCGGATTTCGCTGGTGCCTCCGTTGTAGTCCCAGCAGTTGTCCAGGAAGTTGATGCCACTGTCTAGAGCATTGCGGATGATGCGAATGCTTTCCTGCTCGTCAGATTGGACGCCAATATGGTATCCGCCGAGGCCGACAATCGAGACCTTCTCGCCGGTTCGACCCAGCGTGCGATAGGGTACAGCCTCTTTAGTTTCGGCCAGGGAAGCGGTGCTCATGCCCGCGAGAAGGGTTGCGCCCGCGGTTAGCTCGAGGAACTCTCGACGAGAGAGCGAAGCACCTTCAAAGTAGGGCGCACAATCTTCTGCCGGCATGGCGGCCTCCAGTTCGTGAGTACCCCGGTTGTTTGCCGTTGAAAACAACTTTGATTCGGTATGCGGCGATCCGGTTTCCTAAATTTGATGTGCACTCGCGTGGGCCTCTCTCATCTAAGTCGAGACGAGGTGCAAGATGCTTAGCAAGAAACGCAAACTTCTTCCCGCAGTTCTGTTGCTTCTATTGAATCCAGGCCAGTTCGCCGCCGCTCAGAAATCGGGAGGCCCGCACATCCTGGTGGGGCCCGAAGCCTTCACGGATTACAAGACACAACAACCCGGCGTATTTCGGAAGATTACTCTAGCGGACCTCCCGGAGCCTTATGCCACGAAGTCGGTGGACAACGGTCCTGATCTGGTGCCACGCCCGGCGGATGCCTGGCCGAAAACGCTGCCTGGATTCAAAGTCGAGCTGTACGCCAGCGATTTGAAGAATCCACGGTTGCTGCGCACTGCACCCAACGGGGATGTTTTCCTGGCGGAAAGCTCCGCCGGAGAAGTGAAGGTGTTCCGCGGAATCACCCGCGAGGGCAAAGCCGAACAGGTGGCAGTCTTTGCTACTGGGCTGAGGCAGCCTTTCGGCATAGCTTTTTATCCGCCGGGACCAGACCCGCAATGGGTGTACGTTGCCAACACGGATTCGGTGGTGCGCTTTTCTTATCGCAGTGGAGACCTAAAGGCGCGTGGTCCGGCGCAGAAGCTCGCGCAATTACCAGGAGGCGGCCGTCTGCGCGGCGGCGGGCATTGGACACGGGATATCGCGTTTTCGCGCGATGGAAAAAAGATGTATGTTTCGGTCGGTTCCCGCTCCAATGCCGACGACACCGACAACAATCCTGCCGAATATCATCGCGCTGACGTTCTTGAATTCAACCCCGACGGATCGGGAGAACGAGTCTTTGCTTCGGGGATTCGCAATGCGGTCGGCATCGCGGTTGATCCCCAGACGGGCGAACTCTGGGGCTCGGTCAATGAGCGCGATGATCTGGGTGACAACCTGCCGCCGGATTACATCACCCACATCCAGGACAACGGATTCTATGGCTGGCCCTGGTACTACATGGGGGGACATCCGGACCCGCGACTGAAAGGCAAGCATCCGGAGTTGAAGTCGAAGGTGATTACTCCGGACGTGCTGGTGCAACCGCACAACGCCTCGCTGGAAATGACCTTTTATGATGGCAAGCAGTTTCCCCGGGAGTATGAGGGCGACATTTTCGCGGCGGAACACGGATCGTGGAACAAGAGTGTGCGCACCGGGTACGAGGTCATCCGCGTGCCCCTGCATCAGCAGGGTCGCGCCACCGGGGAATACGAGGACTTTCTCACTGGTTTTGTAACGCCTCAGGGCGATGTCTGGGGGCGGCCGGTGGGCGTGACGGTAGCGAGGGATGGAGCGCTGCTGGTTAGCGACGATGGTTCGAACTCGATTTGGCGGGTCAGCTACACGGGCAAGTAGTTACAGGTGGTTCTTATTGATGGGGTTTGAGAAGGCTACGCACAGCACCGGGCCACAACTAGCGTGATGTCATCTGCCTGCTCAGGGTGAGAGAACCGCTTGGCGGCTTCAATAATTCTCTCCAGAAGACAGGGCGTGGACAGGTGGCGGTGCACACTCGCAATTTCCAACAAACGATGCTCGCCGAACTCCTCTCCTTGCGCATTCGCTGCTTCTGTGACCCCATCGCTATACATTATAAGGATATCGCCGAGGGCAAATTGCTTTTCGGCGACGTGGCATTTAATGCTGCTGAAAAGTCCGATTACCGTGGAAGTGGGGTCAAGACGTTCCACTGTGAATTGTTCACCACCACCGCGCAATAGCAGCGGCGGGGGATGCCCGCAATTCACGTAGCACAATCGTCGGGTTGCGTCGTCGTAGTTGCCGAAGAAGAGCGTAGCGTAACCGCTGTCGCCGGAGTTCTCGTGGAAAAGACGGTTTACTGATTCCAGCAAGTGGCGAAAATCCTCTCGCGCCAGAGGAAAGTATTCTTTGAGTCCGGCCAGAGTCGCGTATTGACTGCGCAAGTTGGCCTGCAAATTAGCCATGAGCAGGGCGCCAGAGATTCCCTTGCCGGCTATGTCGGCCAAGACCAGTGCCGCTCGGCCGGGCTGCAGTTCGAGAAAGTCATAGTAATCGCCACCTACGTGCCGGGCGGGAATGCACACACCGGCGTAGTCAAGAGTCTGGAGGAGCGGCATCTTCTGTGGAAGGAGTCTCGCTTGTACTTCCTTGGCAATCTCCAACTCGTGAGCGAGTTTTCGTTCGGCCTCCGCCTTCTGTGCTGCGGCGCGTCGTTCAGCTTCCAGGGACTCAGAAATAGGCCCGTACTCGATCAAGGCGAATCGATTTCCATCGATGTCTTGAAAAGTTGCCGTCCGTGCCTTCCAGGGAGTCTCTTCTGGAGCCTTGGGAAAGGAGATGCCGCGTTTTGACCATTCCTCATAGAGGACCGCTATATCACTTGTGACCAGAACCAAGCCGGTATCCAGACCGATTCTCTGGCAGGCAGCTGAGTTCTCCGGAGGTTTCACCAATGCCAGCAGTAGCGACCGATCCGAAGGCTCGACTACAATCCAGCGGCCACCTGAGGGCACCGCCTCGTCAACTACCAAGTGAAACCCGAGCTGGTTGATATAAAACTCCCGGCTTCGGTCCTGGTCGCGAACCAAAACGAAAGCGAATTGAAATCGCGGATCGTGCGGCTTGGACACGTGTGCAATTATAAGTGGCAGCGTGGCGGCTCCCGCACAACGTCATCAACTACGTCGTTAGGCAAGGGCCGATTGGCACCACTACCCGGTCCACACGGGGTATGCTTGATCTAGTAAGGGTTTGTTTTGCTTGGTTGGATTGGAGGGGCATGTGTCGAAATTCGCCAGAGGTCTGTCGAGTGGGTTGGTGCAGGTCGCGGCTTTTCTACTGCCGGTCGTGACCTTTCTGGCGGCGAGTCAGGCACCATCTGCACCTGGTTTCGGCGCGCGCGAGCGGACTGCGCGCGCGGTGGATACGGTCCTAAGGGCAGGTCTAAAGGCGAAAATACCGCCTCATGTGTCGGAAATGCTCGGCATTGCTGGCGATGGAAAAGAATGTCTGGTGGCGCAGCGGTTCGAGCGGAACGGGAAGTTGGTGCGCGGGTTTAACGTTTCCCTTACGGACAAGAACAACATTGTGCTTTTCGTTACGGATGAGGCCGCGAACGAACAAACCTACTATCTGACATCGGGCCTGGGCGGGCTTCGCAGAGTGGTAGCGGTCAGGGAGGGCACCGGGCACGTGCTGCGGGTCACGGGCAAAGAGAAGGCAGCGTTCGGGACGGAACTGCGGTTCTGGCTGGACCGGATAGTTCCGGGCAGGACGTCGAAGTGAGGGGTGTTCCATAGTCCAGTCGTTCCGGCCAATGCATTCGGCCTGGTTACAAGTGAATCAAGAGAATAGTTGAGTTTTCGGGTCAAGCGCTCAGAACCCCCTGGTCGGCCAGTTTGAAGGGCGGCGCCAGGAGTTGTCTGTAAGGCAGGAAGTTAAACCCTGCGACGGTACCGACGGTGGAAACTACCCATTTCCCTAGGGGTGCGTCATTCGCGGCAGCAAGGAGCATGATCTTCGCGCCTACGGTACGTAAATTAATGTAAATTGCTAAGATTTGAATCCGTGCAGGCGGTAAACTCCTCAAATAACGGTGACTAGCCGTCAGCGGCAGGGTTTCAGACCCGCCTGCCCGCCCAGGTTCTGATCCGTGCCGATATCCCGTTGGCCAACATAAATTGACTGATCTATGTGGATTGTCCGACTCGCCTTAAGGCGGCCTTACACCTTCGTTGTTGTTGCCCTGCTGCTGCTAGTTCTGGGGCCTATCGTTATTCTGCGAACCCCAACCGATATTTTTCCCAATATCAATATTCCGGTGGTTAGCGTTCTTTGGAATTATGGCGGGTTGAATGCCCAGGAGATGAGCGATCGGATCGTCTCGCAGACCGAGCGCGCGCTGACTACCACCGTAGACGACATTCAGCATATTGAGTCCCAGTCGCTGAACGGCATCGCAGTGGTGAAAGTCTTCTTTCAGCCGAACGTGAGAATCGAGAAGGCGCTGGCGCAAATCACCGCCATCTCCCAGACACAGCTGCGGCAACTTCCGCCCGGAACCACACCGCCGCTGATCATCACGTATAGCGCCTCCACCGTGCCCATCCTGCAACTGGCTCTATCCGGGCAAAGGCTTTCTGAGCAGCAACTGTTCGACTTGGGGGTCAATTTCCTGCGCACCCGGCTGGTGACGATTCCGGGGGTAGCGATTCCCTGGCCTTACGGTGGCAAGCAGCGCCAGGTCGAGGTTGACCTTGACACCAACGCCCTGCAAGCCAAGGGGCTATCGCCCGTGGACGTGGTAAATGCCATTAGCGCGCAGAACCTGATTTTGCCCGCAGGGACGTCCAAGATCGGACAGTTCGAGTACAACGTGGACCTGAATGGCAGCCCGCAAACGGTGCGCGAACTTAACGATCTTCCCATCAAGAATGTGGGCAGCACCACCATTTACATTCGCGATGTTGCCTATGTGCGGGATGGATTTCCGCCACAAACCAATATTGTCCGCGTGAATGGAACACGCGCTTCCCTGCTGACCGTACAGAAAAATGGCAACGCTTCCACGCTCGACATTATTTCGGGCATCAAGAAGCTGTTGCCGCAGGTCGAGGCGGGCCTGCCGCAGGAACTCCACGTTCAACCGCTGGCGGATCAGTCGTTGTTTGTGCGCGCTTCCATAAACGGGGTCCTGAAAGAAGCGATTATTGCCGCCTGCCTGACCGGGTTCATGATCCTGGTGTTTCTCGGGAACTGGCGAAGCACGATCATTATTGCGGTTTCGATTCCGCTTTCGATTCTGACCTCCATCATTGTTCTCAGCGCGCTCGGCGAAACGATCAACATCATGACGCTCGGCGGCCTGGCACTGGCGGTCGGCATACTCGTGGATGACGCCACCGTCGAGATCGAGAACATCAATCGAAATATTGCCCAGGGCAAAGAAATTCAGCAGGCCATTCTGGACGGCGCGCAGCAGATCGCGGTGCCGGCGTTTGTATCTACGCTGGCCATCTGCATTGTGTTTGTTCCGATGTTCTTTCTGACCGGCGTGGCGCGATACCTGTTTGTTCCGATGGCGGAAGCCGTGGTGTTTGCCATGCTCGCCTCCTACCTGCTTTCGCGGACGCTGGTGCCGACCATGGCCAAGTACCTGCTGCGCGGGCATGAAGAAGAAGCCAGCCATTTGCCCAAGGCCAGCCGCAATCCTCTGGTTCGGATGCAGATTCGGTTTGAGGAGGAGTTCGAGCGTTTCCGTGAAAAATATCGCGAGTTGCTGGAGCGGTGCCTGCATCAGCGCCGCGTTTTCCTGGTGAGCTTTTTCGCGGTCTGCATAGTTTCCCTGATTTTTTTCATTCCCTGGCTGGGCGAGGATTTCTTTCCGCACGTGGATAGCGGGCAGTTCAAGCTGCATCTGCGGGCGCGTACCGGAACGCGGATTGAAGAAACGGCGCGGCTGTGCGACCTGGTGGAGCAATCCATTCGGGAACAGATTCCCCCGGCAGAAATCTCCAGCATGATCGACAACATCGGGCTGCCCTACAGCAGCATCAATCTCTCGTACAGCACCTCCGCGCCTATCGGGCCGGCCGATGCCGATATCCTGGTGACCTTGTCGGAGCATCATCATCCGACCGCCGACTACGCTCACGATTTGCGCCTAAAACTTGCCAGGCAGTTTCCTGGAGTCACATTTGCCTTCTTGCCGGCCGATATTGTGAGCCAAATCCTGAACTTCGGCTTACCGTCGCCCATTGACATTCAGGTGGTTGGACGCGACTTGGCGTCGGACCGGCAGTTCGCCAACAAATTGCTGCAGGAAATCAAATACGTCCCGGGAACCGTCGACCTCCGTATCCAGCAGCCGTTTGATCAGCCTTACTTGCACATCAATGTGGATCGCACGAAAGCCGAACAAGTGGGCTTTACGCAGCGCGATGTCGCCAGCAACCTGCTGATCTCGCTCAGCGGAAGTTTCCAGACTTCTCCTACTTTCTGGCTCGATCCGAAAAACGGTGTGAGTTACTCGATCACTACACAGACCCCTCAGTACAGGATCGATTCCCTGCAGAGCCTGGAGAATATTCCGCTGACCGGGCCGAGCCCGGCACGCTCGGAGATCCTCGGCAGCCTGGCTTCCATCAACCGCGGTTCCGGAATGGCGGTGGTCTCGCACTATGACATTCAGCCCGTGATTGACATCTACGGCTCGGTGCAAGGTCGCGATCTGGGCGGCGTGGCTCGCGAGATCAATAAGATTGTCCAGGAGACCCGGAGAGATTTGCCGCGCGGCTCGCAAGTCGTCGTGCGCGGGCAGATCGACACCATGCATTCCTCCTATGTCGGCTTACTCGGGGGACTGCTATTCTCGATCCTGCTGGTGTACCTACTGATTGTGGTCAATTTTCAGTCCTGGCTGGATCCTTTCATTATCATCTCCGCGCTTCCCGCAGCGCTGGCCGGGATTGTTTGGATCTTGTTCATCACGCATACCACGATCAGCGTTCCGTCGCTGACCGGGGCTATCATGTGCATGGGCGTGGCAACGGCAAACAGCATCCTGGTTGTGAGTTTCGCCAAAGAGCAGATGGCGGAAGGCAAAGACGCGGCCAGGGCAGCGTTAAACGCGGGGTTTACGCGCTTCCGGCCGGTGCTGATGACGGCGCTTGCGATGATTATCGGCATGGTGCCTATGGCCATCGGCATGGGCGAGGGCGGAGAGCAGAACGCTCCGCTCGGTCGCGCCGTCATTGGCGGCCTGCTTTTTGCGACTGTGGCTACGCTGTTTTTTGTGCCGGTCTTTTATAGTGTGCTGCACGGGATACGCATTCGGCGTGCGCAAGCTGAATCCACGCAGTAAATCGGTTCATCTGTCATACTCTGGGGCTTCGATGAAGGTAGAACAGGAACACGGAGTTGCGAGACCGCCAGGAGCAGACGGCGCTTCCGGCTCCAACCGAACCAGGCATCACTGGTGGATCATTCTGTTTGCGCTGATGACGGTAGTCGGCGTCATAGTTTCCGGAATCCTGCCCCGCATTCAGGCGCGCGCAACGCTGCGCAAAGAAACCGCCGAGATGGCTGTGCCTACAGTTTCTGTGATTCACCCCAAGCGGTCTGCTCCAGCCCAAGAAGTCGTTTTGCCGGCGAATGTACAGGCTTTTGCCGATGCTCCGATCTACGCCCGCACCAATGGATATTTAAAGCGCTGGTATGCGGATATTGGAGCGCGCGTTAAAGCCGGCCAACTCCTGGCAGAAATTGAGACGCCGGAAGTCGATCAGCAACTGCGGCAGGCGCGTGCCGATCTGGCCACGGCGGAGGCTAACCTGAACCTTTCGAGGATTACTGCCGAGCGCTATGCCGACCTGCTCAAGACCGATTCCGTTTCGAAGCAGGAAGCCGACAATGCTGCCGGGGACTTCGCTGCCAAACAAGCGGTAGTGCAATCGGCGCGCGCCAACGTAAGCCGGCTCGAGCAGATGCAGGCTTTCGAAAGGATTTACGCGCCGTTTGACGGCGTGATTACCGCGCGCAATACAGATATCGGCGCCTTGATCGATTCCGGCAGCAGTGGCGGCCAGCGGACTGAGCTGTTCCACATTTCGCAGCCCTCGAAGCTGCGCGTGTATGTGAATGTGCCAGAAGCGTACTCGCAAGCAGCCAAGCCGGGCCTGACCGCAGATCTGACCTTGTCGGAATTTCCAGGCCGACAGTTTCCGGGCAAACTCGTGCGCACAGCCAGTGCAATCGATCAGGCAACGCGGACCCTGCTGGTTGAAATTCTTGTCGACAACCCGACCGGCACGCTGTTAACCGGCGCCTATGCCGAAGTCCACCTCAAACTTCCCACTGCCGTCTCTTCCCTGCTGCTTCCGGTTAACACACTCATGTTCCGCTCGGAAGGATTGCGAGTCGCCACGGTGACCGACGGACAACACGCGGAACTCAAGCCCATCACGGTAGGCCATGATTTTGGGTCCGAAGTGGAGGTCGTCGCCGGTTTGACCGGTGACGAGGCGGTCATTGCGAATCCGCCGGATTCGCTCGTCTCCGGCCAGGCCGTAAGAATTTCCCAGGCACCTGAAGGACAGCAGAAATGAGATCGCCCCAGGAGAAGTCTCCTGCGGGGCTGAAATTTGCGCTGGCGGGAGTATTTCTCAGCTTAATTCTCCTTAGCGGGTGCGCAGTGGGCCCACGCTACGCTCGCCCGGCCGCGCCGGTTCCGCCTGCGTTCAAAGAAGTGCCCGCGGGATGGAAACAAGCGCAACCCTCCGATCAGGTGGTGCGCGGCAAGTGGTGGGAAATCTTTCAGGATCCGCAACTGAACGCACTGGAAGAACAAATCAACGTCTCCAACCAGACGCTGAAGGCTGCGCAGGCGCAGTTCGCCCAGGCGCGGGCGCTGGTACGCTTTAATCGGGCTGATTACTATCCAACGGCAACTGCCGGCCTGTCGGCTACGCAGATCCGCCAGTCAGAAAATCGTCCCCTCCGGAGCTTAACCTCTAAGACCAGCTACACCGACATCGTTCTTCCGGTGGACATATCTTACGAAGCCGATGTTTGGGGACGGGTGCGTCGCAGCGTAGAAGCGGCGCGGGCCGATGCGCAGGCCACGGCAGCGGATCTGGAGTCTGTCAGCCTGAGTCTTCACGCCGAGCTGGCGCTCGATTATTTTCAGATGCGCAGTTTCGATGCCGAGGAGCAACTGCTGAGCTCCAACGTCACAGCTTTCGAAAAGGCGCTGGAGCTGACCCAGAATCGTTATAAGGGGGGTGTGGCCTCCGCCGTGGATGTAGCCCAGGCTGAGACCCAGCTGGAAACGACGCGCGCTCAAGCCGTTGATTTGCGGATTCAGCGCGCACAGTTCGAGCATGCCATCGCAGTGCTGGTCGGACAACCTCCTTCGACATTCAGTTTGCCCGCGTTGCCGCTGACTACCCCGCCTCCGGCTATCCCTCCCGGACTGCCTTCCGATCTGCTGGAGCGGCGCCCCGATATTGCTTCTACCGAACGGAGGATGGCAGCCGCCAATGCCAGAATCGGAGTGGCGCGCGCGGCTTATTTCCCGGCCGTGGCATTAAGCGGCACAGGAGGATTCGAGAGCACTACGATCACGACTCTGCTGCAAGGTCCGAGCGGGTTTCTATCGGCGGGCATTTCAGCAACGGTCACCGCGTTTGACGTCGGCCGTCGCCGCGCTCTCAACGAGCAGGCGCGAGCGGCCTACGAGCAGACTGTGGCCAATTACCGTGAGACGGTGCTGGGCGCTTTTCAGGATGTGGAAGACAATCTGGCCGCATTGCGGATTCTCGAGGATGAATCGAAAACCCAGGAGGCGGCGGTGGCCGCGGCTCAACATTCACTCGATTTGTCCGTCAACCGCTACAAAGGCGGCGTGGTGAGCTATCTGGAAGTTCTTACGGCGCAGAGTACAGCCTTGGCAGACCAGCGGGTGGCCGTGGATATCCTGCGGCGGCGGATGGCGGCCAGCGTGCTGCTCATCAAAGCATTGGGCGGAGGCTGGAACGCGAGTAGCTTGCCTTCGGCGAAACTAACTGGGCCGCCATCGTCGAATGGGCAATAGCAACAACTGTATTTTGTTTCCCTGATACGACTTCGATCTACCCCTAGCAGCAGGTAAGCCTTCCATCGTGGCTCCGCCCAGGTCGTTTAGGCAGAGGCGGACCCCGGCGTGAGCTCAGGACTGCTCTAGTATTCCCTTGACAAATTTCGGCAGGAAGGACAAATTTCTCCTTCGAAAATGGGGTGTTTGGCCGGTGTCCGGTCGGGACCCCTTCAGCAGGGATGGCACGTCTATTGGGCGATTTGGTCGAGTTCCAGGGTTGGAGAATAGTCGCTGCGTTTGGAGGAGGGTCACTTGGAAATTGCCATTGGAGTATTCGCTTCGCGTGATCGCGCCGAAGGGGCGGTAAAGGAGTTGTTAAAGCAACGCGTCCCAGAACAATCTATCGTGTTTCTAACTCGTTCCGAACATGAGGCCACACTGGTCGGCAAAGAATTTGGCACCTTCGTGGGAAGTTTTGCGGGAGGAGCTGTCGGGTGGTCAGCCGGGGTCGCCGTCGCAACCTTGTTGGTTCCGGGAATCGGTTCCGTATTTGCGCTTGGCATCGGCGCGGCAGCGGTGCTCGGACTCGTGGGTGCCGGTACGGGGGCCGCGGTCAGCAAAGCCATTTCCGACGAAACCGCTAGTGCGCAACCGACTCCCGACGAGAAGTGCCCCGAAGATGCGTTGTTCTTCCGCGAGGTCTTGAAAGAGGGGCGCTCTCTCATTGTCGTTCGCACAGATTCGCAGGAAATTGCAACCGTGGCGTCCGGGGTCCTCGACCGCTTGGGGCTGGGGATGCAAAGAAAACGTGCCTCCGTGAAAATGAAAGCCGCCACGCGCCAGGTCGGCGACATTACGATTTTGGACCTCAGCGGAAGGATTACGCTCGGAGAAGATACGGTTGTGCTCCGCGAGACTGTTCGCGACCTACTGGACAAAGGAAGCAAGAAGCTCCTGCTGAATCTAGGCCAGGTTGAGCATGTCGACAGCTCAGGCGTAGGGGAGCTGGTGAGGACTTCCACGACGGTTCGCGATCAAGGAGGCGAACTAAGGCTCGCAAACCTCAGCAAGAGGGTACACAACCTGTTCCAGATGACCGGGTTATATGCGGTTTTCCATGTTGAAAAAGACGAGGCCAGCGCAATCAACTCGTTCGGTGGCCAGTCGGCCTCGAAAGCGATGGCTTAGCCGATCAACGTGATTCATCGCGTCATGGGTCAAAGACAATGATTAAAATGGCAAAACCTGTCGCATGGCGCGTCAATACAGGCCATGGCTGGACGTTGCACCACACCCTGGATGAGGCAAGACAAGCGGCGGGTGTCAGGGCTGACGACGCTCAAGAGAAATGGCGCCGGCCCGACGGTCCTATTCAACCCTTGTACACGATAGATGACGCGATAGAGGAAGCCTTGTCCATGGTGACCTTTGCCTTACAACGCAAGAATCAGGAGAACCAGACGGAATAAAAAGGCGAATAAAAAGGAGTAGAGTTTGGAAGGTCGAGCTTCGCAGTCGGGCCGTTGTTAGCATCCACTCTTGTCTGCTCCATTGATTTGAAATAACTGCACTCGTTTGTTTTGGCTATCCACGACGTACAGACAATGCCCGGCGTCCACCCAAGCGCCCGAGATCCCCCTAAACTGCCCCACTTCGGTCCCCATTTGTCCGAACTCATAAAGTAACTGACCATCATGGTCAAAAACTCGGAGGCACTCGAGCTGTGGAACAGTAACGTAGATGTTCTTATCGGCATCCATTGCCAGACCGGCGTGGTTGCCGACATAGCCAAGTCTGATCTCTCTCCGAAAATGTCCCCGGAGATCCAGGATCTGGATCCGGAAATTCCCTGAGTCGAGCACGATGATTTCGTCTCCGGCAGCAACCACTTGGGTTGGATCCTTAAACTCGCCTGGTCCTCTCCCGCCGCCCCGAGTGCCAAAGCGGCCGAGGATATGACCCTTCTTATCGAGCATGATGACCATGTGCCGGGGCGTGTCGCAAACGTATATGTGCCCCGTCAACGGGTCCACCGCTATTCCCTCAGGGGCGTCGAAGTAAGATTCGCGGCCTCGGGAGCTCCTTAAGTAGTGACTGAATTTGCCTCCCGAACCGTAGACTAGGATGGTTCGCAAAACGCTATCGCTCACGAATACATTGTCTTCACGATCGGCGGCGACCCCGACCGGGGCACGCAGGTGATCGCCCCCTCGGAGAATCGAATATTTGGAATGAATGAAGTCGAAGACGTGCACCGCTCCAGCACGGACGTCGGTAACGAAAATACGGTGTGCGGAGTCTGTCGTCACACTGTAGGGCGCCTGCAAGATGTCCGGGACGGACTCAGGGTCCTTTGGGCCGGCGAGGATATCAACGGATCGATCAAGAACGGGGTTCCATACCCCCTTCACATCGTGGGCGGAGGAAAACTCGCGGACGAAGCGCAGGTGTTCCAAAGCACCGGTTTCGGCGCTCTCAGACAAAAACTTGTTCAGAGGCGAAAATCCGGGGACCTGTGGTGCCGCCACGAACAAGAAAACGAAGAAGATGGTTTGATAGAGCCCCATACAACGTCATTGCCATGATAACGGAGACTGACCCCCTTTTCGTAGGCGATGCTTGGCGCTTCGCGATGGATTTACCGCCGAATCGCCGAGAGGTTGACCAAATTGTGCGATAGATGCACGCGAGATCCCTTCGACTCGGTCCGCTCGCTCAGGGCAGGCTCTTCGCGGCTGCGAGCCGCTCAGCAGGACGACATTCCAGAGGGTCGCGGCGTCTGGGCGCCAACCCCTCCTCATGACCCGACTTTTATAGGCCAACTGAGGGTTTTTGCATCGTGACACCTGTAACTCGCGGGTGATTACCGTTAGGTGGGCAGCGGTGCGTTCCGGATGTCTAACTCGTAGAGAGTTCAGCCGGAGTAGGTGCGCCAAGAATAGACTTCGGTTGGCCACGCCCTAGGGTAATCTAGTGGGCCCGGGGATTGGGTGACATAGTCGGCGGTAATGACCTATTTTCCTCAACCCAATCCAGCTAAGCGAGCAAGGAGGGTAAAGCTTCCTGGCTCGGTCGCCGTTGCCATTCGCTCGGAAGGCGGTCAGCCGGTTCGCGCCAAGCTGCACCAGCTCTCTGCCACTGGGGGGCTATTGCTCCTCCCGAAAGCTCTGGAACAGGGGGACTTTGTGGAAGTGGCATTTCAGACAAGCCAGGGTATTGTTCGCGGTATGGCCGAGCTTCTGGCCGCAAGAGCCGAATCAAAATCGGGCTGCTTGCAACCCTTCCGGTTCGTTGCCTTGGGCGATGAAGACCACACCAAACTGCGCATGGCTCTACAATCACTGATGGACCAGACCATCATTGGTTCGGCCCCAGCCAATGTATCGCGCTCCAGTTAAATAGCCCGCTGTCCCGCACATCGTTGCCGAAAAATTTCTCTCTAGCAACGGCGGCGGTGTCGAGGTCTTTTCCAGCACGGCCCGGCAAGCACTCGCAAAGAATCCATTTCGCGGTGTGAAGATCTGGTTAAAACTGACTGGTGATAAGATCAACCGCCAACTGCAATGAAAGATTCGCAATACCTGGTTCGTCCGAACACGCGACTGCGCCTGGCGGAATACGATCCTGCTGATACCGGCACATTCAAAGACCGCGATGAGGCGGACGCGGAACTCAAGGACCATCGCAAGCGTCTGTTCGAACTGCAGGAACTGTTCTACGCCGAGGACAAGCACGCCTTTCTCGTTGTGCTTCAAGGTATGGATGCGGCCGGAAAAGACGGCGCCATTCGCCACATCTTCACCGGCGTGAACCCGCAAGGTTGTGAAGTTCATTCTTTCAAGGAGCCCGCGGGTGAGGAAACGCAGCACGATTATCTGTGGCGGGTACACAAAGTGACGCCCAGGCGGGGCATGATCGGCGTCTTTAATCGCTCACATTATGAGGACGTATTAGTGGTGCGCGTCCACCAGCAGATCCCTCAGCGCATGCTGGCGCAACGGTTCGAGCAGATCAATGCTTTCGAACGCACTTTGGCCGAGAACAATACCACGCTGCTGAAGTTCTTCTTACACATCAGCAAGGAAGAGCAACGCAAGCGCCTGCAGGCTCGCCTTGATCATTCCAGAAAGTACTGGAAGGTCAGTCCCAGCGACCTTGCCGAGCGAAAGCTTTGGGATGATTACCAGAAAGCGTACGAAGATGTCTTCTATCATTGCAACGCCGCTCATGCGCCCTGGTACATCATTCCCGCAAACAAGAAGTGGTTCCGAAATGTACTCATTTCCAGGATCCTGGTGCGAACGCTGGAAGCTCTGAAAATGCACTATCCCAAGCCCCAGTTCGACTTGACGAAACTGAAAGTTACATAAGATACACATCTGGTATGTCCGTGCATAGCTCCATTGAGTTCGGCGCTGTCGCACCTGCGAGCCCCAAAAGTTCATTCTGGACGGGCGACCTGGCGCTCGTAACGTGCCTGGCAATCGCGACTGTCGTCGTGCACGTCGTCACAGGCGGACGGTACGGCTTTCAGCGCGACGAACTGGCTACGCTGGAAGACGCGCGCCACCTTGCCTGGGGATATGTTGCCTATCCGCCCGTTGCGCCGCTCTTTGGACGGCTGTCGCTGGAGCTGTTTGGAGAATCCCTGAGAGGCTTTCGCTTTTTCGCAGCAGTCGCCGAAGCAGCGGCAGTGGTGGTGACCGGTTTAATGGCGCGCCAACTCGGTGGTGGCAGATGGGCACAACTGGTGACGGCCATGGCCGCGGTCCCATTCTGCCTGGGCGGCGGCGCGCTGATGCAGTATGTCTCGTTCGACTACCTGTGTTGGGTGCTGACTGCTTACTTCACGCTTCGGCTGCTCCAGTCGGATGATCCTCGCTGGTGGATTGCGATTGGAGGTGCCATTGGACTGGGCATGTTATCGAAGTACTCGATGCCCTTCTTTGTCGCCGGGCTGATCGCAGGAGTTCTGTTCACCGATGGACGGCGATACTTGAAGAGCCGCTGGCTGTGGTTGGGCGTGGCCGTCTCCGTGCTGATCTTTTTGCCGAACCTTATCTGGCAGATGCAGCAGGGCTTTGTATCGCTGGATTTTTTACGGCGCATCCATGCGCGCGATGTCGGTCAAGGGAGGCACCACGGTTTTCTCCTGGGCCAACTTAAACTGACCCTCCTCGCCTTTCCGATTTGGATTGCCGGCTTGTACCGTTATCTGTTCTCGCCGACAGGTAAGCGGTATCGGATGCTCGGGTGGATGTACGTCGTACCGTTGCTGCTGTTCGTCGTTGCCAAAGGCCGGGACTACTATCTTGCGGGCACGTATCCCATGCTTTACGCAGCGGGTGCCGTTTGGGCAGAGGGCTGGCTGGTATCCCTGCGAAGGACAACGGCAGGCATTCTGAAAACATCGGTTTGGATCGCCTTGGTTGTAGACGCCGCGATTGCCGCCGCCATTACTTTGCCGATCGCACCAGTCAATTCAGCCTGGTTCAAGGTGGCAAGTAAGATCAATGGCGACTTTCGGGAGGAGATTGGTTGGCCGGAGCTGGTCGAAACCGTCGCACGCGTTCGCGATGCATTGCCGCCGCAAGATCGCGCTCACCTCGGTATCCTGGCGACGAACTATGGAGAGGCTGGAGCGGTGAATCTCTATGGTCCTCAGTACGGATTGCCGAAGGCAATCAGCGGCGTAAATTCCTTCTGGCAACGCGGTTTTGGCAACCCGCCACCTCAGGTCGTGATCGTCCTTGGCCTGTCTCGGAACTTCTTGGAGAGGAACTTCACCTCGTGTGAGACAGCGGCTCATACATGGAACCGCTTCGGTATAGCCAATGAGGAAACGATCGAACATCCCGATATCTTCGTGTGTCGCGGCTTGCGGAAGAGCTGGCCGGAGTTTTGGAAGCACTTCCGCTACTATGGGTAATCAGAAACGATCTGGTTGTCCTGCTCGCCTGAGCGCAAGACGAGCTTATCGCTGGCAGCTTGATGCCAAGGTCCCGCTGTGCCGCGGGATGGCGACAAACTGCAACGTCCCCGTCGCTTTGACGGTGAACGGTGTGGTGCCGGTCATCTAGGCCAGTTCGTGATTGGAGAAGCCGATGCGGTTAGCTTCTCGCGATGATCCGTTGTGATCAAGCAAGCGGATGAGCATGCGAGCGAGCCGGGACGCAGCGTTCTCGGTGGCTAGCTCGAGAAAACGTTCTTCCAGCAGCCGCAGGTGCTCGTCCAGAATCTGCACGCTGTTATGACGCAAGGGGGGAATAGATCGCAGAGAGCGTCGAAGGTTTGGGCTTCCCAAGCAAGGACCTGGCAGGTCTCCAAGGCTTGCACTTTCCATACGTCGAGAGATTCCAAGGGCGGGCCCAATCCGCCGATGAGGTCTCCCGGCTGTTCTATCCTGACAATAACGGGGGTTCCCGCGCGACTCAAGCGCACGGTCTTCACTCGGCCCTCGACCAGAACAGAGATGAAACGCACAACAACGTCCTGCCCAAAGATTATCTGGGAAAGCAGGAAACGTTTGCCCTGAGCGAAGGAAACGATCCGACTATTTGCATGTCGCGAAAAGAAGGAATGTCGTTGTATCATCACAGAGGCGGTCTACGGATAAATTTTCCCACCTTCGCGACGGTGGTTTGTTAGGAGATCAATGTATGGGTGTTTCTCGAGAGGGGATGTGTGCGGTTCTGTTGTTGACCTTGTCCATTCCATTGTTCGGCCAATCGGCTCAGAATGCTCCCGCGGCGCCAGCTGAACGGAGTTCTCCGCAGGCTCCTGCCGAATCCGCACCGGCACAGCCGACTCCACCTGCGGCCTATTCCGGTCGTCGAGCGCGCCAGCGTCTGTGCTGGAGAGAGGCCGGCATTGCTCCCGCGCTGGTAAACCAGCACTGGAAGATCGAGGATAGTGCCAAGGGGCAAATTACTGCGGTTTGCACCGATTCGTCCCTGAGTGCTGCCCAAAGGCAGCAAAAGATTCGTGAGATCAACGCGCAGACCGAGCAGGAAATCGCAAAGATCATCCCCGCGAAACAGCTTGAAGCATTCAAGGCCTGCCAGGCCGAGCAGGATAAGGAAAATGCAAAGCGTGTAGGGAAGACGGGACAGAAGGAGCTGGGGCCATGCGGCGGCATCATTCCTCCCCCGGCAGCAGCGCCTGAGCATATGCATGAGTAGTCGGCGAGCAATGCCCCAAAGGGGCGCGTGGCCGCCAGTGTGCTATGGCTTCCTAGCCAGCGCCCAAGAACTTCAATATCAAATATGAGGGACGAATTCGGCGGAATGAGCTTGGAGCCGCCAGGACCCTGCTCGTCCCTTCTGCCGCCTTGCTGCCGCAGATAATAATTCTGCCAGGCGAGAACCCGACTCAATGAGCCGGTCGATGCAGGTTTTGTGAGGCGCTGACGATCGGAGCGCCGGGATCGTGGATGGTTGCCAAAAAACGGCACCATCCCGCGTTTTGAGGAGCTTCTCTTATTTGGGCGAGTCTGGGGTGGGTGTCGTCGGCGTTGGGCTGCGCTATGGCTCGCAGCCCCGCTTCCAGTGCCTGGACTGCTTGGTGCACCTGCTTTACCTTCGCCGGAGGGCGCCGCACCCGGGGAATCCTGACTGGCAGGAGCCGGCGTGGTGCCCTCGTGGGCGGCTAAAGCTGCCTCCCTGCGA
This sequence comes from Terriglobales bacterium, assembly GCA_035631655.1. GTDB lineage: Bacteria > Acidobacteriota > Terriglobia > Terriglobales > Acidobacteriaceae > Gp1-AA122. Next base: position 409 of record DASQIH010000065.1, on the reverse strand, counting down.
GCCGCCGCCTTGGCCATCGCTTGTTTGTACATGGCTGCGCGTCGCGCCTCAATGTCCTCTCTTGTGAGCGTGGTTTTGCTCAGCTGCTCGAAGTCCTTATCCAGCTGACCCAACATCAACTCCCACATCGTGATATTCGCCTTAGTGAGCTGATCCTTGGAGCCGCTAGAGGCAGCCTTGGCACGCATTTCCTTCAATACGGCGTGCATTTTGGTCAAAGTGTCCTGCATGGCCTGCATGCGCCGGCGTAACTCCATTATTTGCGGGCTGATCGTCGGCGCACCCTTGTCTGACACCGCCGGCACGCGCCCCCCCGGTTTGCCAACCGCAGACGGTTGACCCATTGGGGCGGGCGCGGAGGTCTGAGCCCAGACGGTCGCCGCCGACAAAACAAGAAGGGTCGCTGCCG
>DASQIH010000064.1:0-2892 GCA_035631655.1 Terriglobales bacterium | reverse complement strand
GGCTAATCGATCCCTGACCCCGGTCGTAGTGGCCAAGGAAAGACATCAATGGCCCGACGATCGCACACTGCGCATAAGGCCAATCCTGAATGGCTTACATCACGAATACTACCTGGAGAAAATCGTTGCTTGAGGCAAAGCAATGAGGAGACGCCGCACACTAATTGCATCCCCCTTGGAATGGCAGACGACAGTGCCCGTACCGCACCCTGCGATTCCCGTCCTTGCGGAGCGGGGCGGCACTCAGCTCAAGACGCCACGACCCGTGATTCTGGTCGATACCCGCGAGCAGAACCCGTTTAATTTCTCTCGCTTTGAAGGATGGTTTGCCGGAATCGAGAAACGTGCGCTCCAGCTGGGAGATTACTCCATCGCGGGACTGGAGGATGATTGCGTGATCGAGCGCAAGGATCTTTCAGATCTCGTCCGCTCTCTCACGACCGAGCGGTCAGTCTTTGTCAATCGGCTCAGGCTCATGAGCAGCTATGCGCATCGACTGCTCGTGATCACGGCAGCCCTGAGTGAAGTGAAATCTCCCTACACCTGCGCTGGTGCCAGCCCCAATAGCATCACGCAGTCACTTGTTGCCGCTCTTGCAGGGCTGCAGGTTCCTTTCCTGTGTACCGAGACCCACGAACTCGGGGAAGAGCTGGTCGCGTCCTTTCTCTATCAGGTCCATCTCTACCACTGGCTTGAGACCAACGACTACGGTCGTTTTCTAGCCGATAATGATCTCTGAAGCTCAGCTGGTAGCACCCCTTCACAATCGAGATTCGGCGTTTCAAGCACGGACGAATTTTTTGCGTAGCACAGCGGCCTCTGCCAGACAGCACTTAACCTATCTGGTACGATGCTAAAGTTTCGAAACTGTGTTGCCGTCGAGATTTGTCACCCAAATGTTGGTCCCGTCAAAGGCCAACCAAAAGGGTCCGTTTCCCGCGGCGAAAGTGCCAAGGTGTGCCCCATCCCTCGCCCGCAGCTTCGTGACTGTGTTGCTGGCGCCATTCGCCACCCAGATGTTAGCCCCGTCAAAGACCACGCCAACGGGTGAGTTTCCCACGGCAAAGGTACCGAGGATCGTTCCATCCCTCCGTAGCTTCGTTACCGTGTTGCCGAAGGCACCCAATTTGCCGTTAATCGTGACCCAGATGTTGGTCCCATCAAAGGCCACGCCCAGCGGTCCACTTCCCACGGCAAAAGTGCCGAGGGTCGCGCCGTCGCTGGCCCGCAGCTTGGTCACCGTATTGCTGGATCGATTCCCCACCCAGATGTTACCTCCGTCAAAGGCCACTGGGCTGGGGCAGTTTCCTACGACAAACGTACCAAGCGTCATTCCGTCACTCGCCCGTAGCTTAGTTACAGTGTTGCCCGGTGCACCGGTTGGGCCGCAGTTGGTCACCCAGATGTTGGCCCCATCAAATGCTACGCCTTGGGGGTCGCTTCCCACGGGAAACGTGCCGAGGTTCGCCCCGTCGCTGGCCCGTAGCTTGGTCACCGTGCTGTCGAGGAGATTCGCGGCCCAGATATTGGCCCCGTCAAAGGCCAAACCATAAGGGAACTGACCCACCGGGAATTGTGTTGTCTCGTTTGCATCGTACCAATGCAGGGTGGCGATTTGCAGAGGGTTCTTGGTAGAGCTAACCACCCCTTGCGCGTGCGCCACGTGTGGAACGATGGCTAGAAGCACTAGCAGAACGGCCGTATGCCCTTTAGAAACGCAGATCATCTTCTTCTGTCTCATAAGTTACACCTCTCTTCGCACTCACTCCGAGCATGTAGGTTCGTAATTCAATTGGAAATGCAGAGATTTTCCTCCTCTTTTTTTCTTTACCCTGACGGAGACTCACGGACTCACTCTCAAACGACCGAGAGCAGAGCGGAGAACGCCCGCCACACTGGGTCTGCACCGTCTGTTTTTCTCTGGGGTTGGAACCCGGAACCGACTCAGTCGGACTTCACTCAGCAGGTAGGGGTGGCGCGGTTCGGCTGAGTGGCAACACAATACACCCGGGCGCACAATTGTCAAGTGTAAGCTGCCGACGACAAGCAATCGAGGCGCTTCGCGCTCCATCCGTTGCCGTAAGGACGGATCAGAGGACAGATTGGTCGGCAGAACCTTGACGGCTACATCTCGCTCGAGCCGCGTGTCGCGGGCGCGATACACCTCTCCCATGCCACCCGCACCGATCCCCCCGGAAGCTCTGGCCAAAAAAACCAGCAGCTTTACGCGCGATCGAACTCGATGACAACCTGGCCGAGGCTCACGTTGCCGCAGGCCTCCGAGTTCCGCAGCAGGGCGAGTCGCGTCGTCTATTAGATTGAAAGGCGGATGGCAGGGAACAGGCTAGTTCTCCAACTATGCAGACACACAAACAAGTGATCGACGGGCTCTGCTCCAGCTTAGTCTGCACCAGGGCGCTCAGACCCATGAAGCCGCGGCGCAGATCCGTCACCCCGGCGGCTATCCAAATCTGTGTGTTGCTGGGCAGCGTAATCATCGCTGTAGGCACTCCAACAATACCCGCAATACAACCGGATCGGCACTGCCTTCGACCCGCACTTGGGCACGCTGCAGTCGGATGTGAATCGTGCCCGACGAAGAGGGAAGCAAGCAGCCAGGTTCACGCAACGAAGTGGTCAGCGGCGCTGAACTGTCAGGAGCTACTCGAACCGGCAACAGTCTGGCCTCACTGCCACTACTCAGTCGCCCCGCCCGATACAGCCGGCACCAGGTAAAGACCAGGTTGGCGTTGACTCCGTGCGCCCGCGCTACCCGCGCCACCGACGCTCCTTAGGCCAAAGCTTCCTGCACAATCCGCAGCTTCTCTTCCAGCGATCGGTACTGCCGCTTAGTTGTGAGGGGTTGAGTGCAAGTGTCCATCATGGCTCCAC
>DASQIH010000063.1:0-55819 GCA_035631655.1 Terriglobales bacterium | reverse complement strand
GCAGCAGAAAAAATGGCGGGCGCGACGGGGCTGTGGAAAAGACGCGGGGTGGAAAAGTCAAAAAACCGACTTTCCCACCCCGCTTGGAAATCCCGCAAACCCCGCGGGATTCCCACTTTCCCACAGCCTCGGCGACTGCGGGAGATGAACTAAAACCGGACATTTCATTTGCTACGAAAAGGGGGACATTTCTAATGTCGTAAGGATGGGGACATTTCTAATGTCGGTTGACACCCCAGCCCAAGAAGGCAGTTGGTATGTCACGACAATGGTGCTATCCTTTTCCGCCAAATCCGAGGAGGCCACGATGTCTGTCTCAACTGCCTCGACCACTGTAGGCGCCACGCCCGGTCCGTTTCCGGAATTGGTCTTTGTGAATGGATCGGAACAGCGGACGATTTCGCTCAATCACGTTCCGTTCACCATCGGGCGCAAACCCGACAAAGACCTGGTCATCACGGACGCGCGGGTCTCGCGCGATCACGCCGTAATTCAGGCGGAAGGCACCGACTTCCTGGTGGTGGACGTGGGCAGCAGCCTAGGCACGTTCGTCAATGGCGAAAAGATAGAGCGCCGCCAGCTGAACTATAACGACCGGGTCGAGTTCGGGGCCAAAGGCGGTCCCTACTTCGTTTTCAACCCCACCAGCTCCGAACAACTCGAGCTTCTTCAGGAACTCAGTGCGACCGCGAGGGTTTCGATTTTCTCCAAGCTGAGCCAGACCGATGTCGAGGAACTTACCAAGATTGTTACTGCCAAGGAGTATGGGGCCGACGCTGCCATCTTCTTCCAGGGCGATCCGTCGGATTCTCTCTACATGCTGATCAAGGGTTCCGTGAAGGTGACCCAAGCAGCCGAAGATGGTCGTGAGAAGATCCTGGACCTTCTGGGGCCCGGTGAAATTTTCGGGGAATTTGCGATGCTGGATGGACATCCGCGTTCCGCGACTGTTACCACCTGCGAGCCGACTGAGTTGGCCGCGATCTCGCGCAAGGACTTCCGCAACTTTGTGGCGACGCGGCCCGAGGTTTTGTGGAAGGTGCTGGAGGCGCTCTGCGAACGTGTCCGCAAGACCAGCACGGACATGCTCGAACTCTCATCGCGCGAGGTTCCCTACCGGCTCCTGGCAGCGCTGAATCAGCTGGCCGAAAAGTACGGTCAGATGGCGCCCGATGGGTCGTGCCTGATCAGTGGGAACTTTGGCGTGCAGGATCTGGTCGCAATGGTCGGCTCCAGCCGGGAAGTGGTCAGCCGGCTGTTGCATCGCTATCAGGAGGAGGGGCTGATCGAACTTGGCAAGAACAAACAGCTCATTATCCCCAATGCGGCAGCCCTGGCCCGAGCTTTAGAGTACGGCTCAGAATGGTCCTGAGCACGGAGTGAGTTGTACGGTGCCGAAACTCCGCGCAGCATTGCGCGTGTTGGAAATCGGCAATGCTGGCCCTCAGGAGGAGTCAGATGCAGCAGAGAAAAACGAGGGTTCTTATCATTGGCGGGGGGTTCGGTGGTGTTTATACCGCCATCACGCTCGAGAAGCTCCTGAAAAAAGATCCGAACGTCGAAGTGGGGCTGATCAGCAAGGAAAATTATCTGGTGTTCCAGCCGATGCTGCCGGAAGTCATTTCCGGGAGCATCGGGATTCTAGACACGATAGCGCCCATCCGGCGACTCTGCCCGAAAACCAATCTTTACACCCGGGAAGTCGAATCCATCGACCTCAAGAACAAGACGGTAACAACTAGCGCCGGCTTTCGGCCTCGGGCATCTCAGCTGGAATACGATCATCTGGTCATCGCGGTGGGCAACGTCACCAGCTTTGCCGGCCAGCCCGGGCTTGCCGAGCATGCTCTGCCGTTTAAGTATCTCGGCGATGCGTTGGTGTTGCGCAACCATGTTATCCACGCACTCGAAGAGGCGGATATCGAATCCGACCCCGAACTCCGGCGCGCACTGCTGACCTTCGTCGTCGCGGGTGGCGGATTTTCCGGCGTAGAAGCGGTAGCCGAGCTGAACGACTTCGTCCGCGAGGGTGCGCGCAGCTTCCGGCGTATCAATCCGTCCGAGATCCACGTGATCCTGCTGCACGCTGGTCCACTGATTCTGCCGGAGCTTCCCAAAAGCCTCGCCGAGTTCGCTCAGAAGCTGCTGCAGCACCGGGGAGTTGAAATCCGCTTGAATACGCGTCTAGCTGGAGCCACAGGCGAATCGGCCTTGCTGGAAGGTGGGACGCGGATTCCTACCATGACGCTGGTGAGCACTGTGCCGTCAGCACCGAATCCCTTGGTTGCTAAGCTGCCTTGCAAGAAAGAACGCGGACGGATTGTGGTCAACAAGCATCTCGAAGTGCTCGACTATCCGGGCGTGTGGGCGTTAGGCGATTGCGCGTGGGTCGTGGATCACAACACCTGGCAGCCGTGTCCGCCCACCGCCCAACACGCGATCCGGCAAGCCAGACGGGTGGCTAAGAACCTGGTCGCGTCTCTTCGCAACGAACCGAAGCAACCGTTTGCCTTCGAGGCATTAGGAAAGCTGGCGGCGCTCGGACACCGTTCGGCCGTCGCCGAGGTGTTCGGCTTCAAGCTCTCCGGCTTCATCGCATGGGTGCTGTGGCGCGGAATCTACCTGATGAAGCTGCCGGGTTTCGACCGCAAGCTTCGAGTGTCTACCGATTGGTTCCTCGATCTGGTACTGCCTCCCGATATCGTCCAGCTCAAGCTCGAAAAAGGTGCGAGTTTGTGCCGTGAGCATTTCGAGCCGCACGAGATTGTCTTCCGCCAGGGCGACCGTGGGGATCGCTTGTACATTGTTGTGGACGGCGAAGTCGAAATGATCAAAGAAGGACCCGGACAACATGTGCAGCTGTTGGGCCGGGTTGGGCCAGGGGAGTGCTTCGGAGAGATGGCCCTGGTGAACGACAATCCGCGCATGGCGACGGCACGAACTGTCACCAAGGCGAACCTGCTCAGCGTGGATCAGCAAACGTTTCACGCGCTGTTTGCACATCACCCGCCGCTCCGGCGCATGTTCCAGACGGTTATCGAGCAGCGGCTCCAGGCAGCACCCGAAGTCAGACAAGCTCAAGCGAGCGGCAATGCTGCTGACCCGGGCCTGACAATCGTGTCACGCGACCCGGCAAGCGATGCGACTACCTGGAATGACCGTGCCGCAGGCCAGGGGAAATAATCGGGAGGTCCCCGAGGCGGGAACACATCGTTCCAATTGCCATTTGCCTTAGCGGATCGATTCTATTTGCCACGCTGAGGCGCTGCCCTGCGTTGAACCTGGCTTTTTCAGTCTTACGGTCATGGTTGCGGGTCTTGGCTGCTGCGACTTGCCATTCACCATATAGGTCAACGACTGGGTCAATGTGACGAGGGCTTCGTTGCCAGTTATTTCCGGCTCTCCGGAGACGCTGTAGGACAGGTTCACAGAGCTTGCAGTTTTGAAGAAATCGCTCACGCTGCGGACCTGCTGGTGTGTCATGCTGGGCCAAATCTTTTGCAGTTCATCGATGTTCCTGTCTTCGTAGGCTCTTCGATATAGCACCAGGACATCGAGAACAGCCTTTTTCTCGTCTATCGCGAGTACCACAGGAGCCGAAGCCTGCTGCGAGGATTCGGGAGTGTGCTCTACGGCACGTGTGAGTTGAGCTCTAGCTTTTTGCGCATCCTCCGCGTGATTGCCGTTCGGGAATTTCTGCAGATAGGCGAGCACAGCATTGAGATCTCTGCCGCGACCACTGCGTTGCCACATCAAATCATCGTATCGAGAGACGGCCTGGTCGTGATAGCCGCCGGAGGGATACTTCTTCAAGAAGTTTTCTAAAGCCGCACCATCCGTAGTGGTTTGGACCGCTTCAAAGTCCAACTTCGCGATCTCCTGTTGTGCTGACTGCGAGTACTTGCCGCCCGGATACCGGTTCAGGTACTCGCGAAATGCAGGGATACTATGGCTGTTTGTAGCTCTCGCCCAGTACAAGTCCTCCAGCTTCTCGGCTGCCTGGAAGCGATAAACCCCGCCGGGGTAGCGCTGCAGAAAACCTTCTACGTCTGCCGTGCTGGCTGAGACCCTGACTTTTTGCCAATCGAGTTCTTCGGCAGTCGGGCCGGGAGGGGTGTTCGTGGGAAGGGCCGAGAACTGCACATCAGCCTTATGCAGTTCGACGACGCCCCCAGCGGGGAAATGGCGGAACACTAACGGTGCTTCTCGGTGCTTCGCGATTACCTTGACCTGGTGATCGCCGGCGCGCATATCGGCCAAGAAAGTTCCTCGACGATTAATCCGACCTATGGACTTGCCGTCCAGGAAGACTTCGGCTCCGGCAGGAGCGCCGCGGATATCCAGACGCGCCGGCTTCTCCGGTTCTGACGGCTTCCCGCTGACTTCGGTCGGCAATGGTGTCATCGCGATCATGATCGGATTCTTCCCGGGCGCCTTCACCGACAATGGCCGGGTCACCGTCTGATAACCCTGCAGTTGGGCTTCGATCTCGTACTGCCCCGGGGCGAGCTTCAAGGCGCAATGCGGGGTAACACAATTGTTCTCGGTGTTCCTGACCCGCACGGACGCACCGGCGGGATTGGTGTTGATCTCAACCGACACCAGGCTGGGCGGTAGGGGGCGAGTAATTTTCCATACGAAGTAGGCGACAAGGACTAAGAAGAGTGCGCCAGTCACAAGAGCCAGAGTCTGGTTGGAAGGCATGCGCGACGCGGAACGCAGCTGCTCAACGCGCTTTTCGGGAGCAGGCGCAACTGGCGGGTGGGCTGTCAAAGAGGGACGAGTGGGAGTGGCCGGCTTTTCGACCGGAAAGAATTTTGTTTCTTTGCCGAAAGGGTCCGATGCAGCAGGGTCAGAGCTGGGAGTTGCTTGCTCCTGTTCACGCTCTGGCGCTCGCTGGGCCTCCGCTTGCTGCCGGTTCTGTGTGGCTCGGTTAGCTTCGGCAGCAGCTCGCGGGGTCTCGCGTTTCTTCTGCCGCCCTCGCGTTTCTTGCATGCGTTTTGCCGTTTGCTTGGCACGAGCTTGCTCCTGTTTACGCTTTTCCTCTTCTTGCCGCTTCGACTCGATTTCCCGCTGTCGCTCGGCTTCGCGTACCTCTTCCCTCTCCTTCTCTTGGCGGCCTCGTTCTTTTACCTGGTGAACTCGCGCCTCGATATCTTGCTTCAGCTGTAGAAGGCGAGGCGTGTTGGGGTAGGCGGAGAGGCCCCGTTCCACTTCGCGAAGTGCGTCCTGCAGGTGGCCTGCGGATTGCGCGGCGTCAGCTGCCGTCACGCACTGCTCGATGATCTGCTCGCGCTTGCGATTTTCAATCTTGCCTTTCAAAACGGGGAGCAGTGGCGATTCCGGATACAGTTCCGCAGTGAGCGCCAGAAGCAGCTCAGCGGATTGCCAGTGCGCCTGGAGAGCGGATTGGGACGCGGCCACGAGTATATTGATCGCCCGGTCGCGGATGACTTCATCACGATTCGCCATCTCGTGGGCGCGCTTGAGAAAATCCGACCCCTTTTCCCATTCACTCTTGGCAAACGCCTGTTGGGCATCGGCCAGACACTTCTGGGCTTCTATCCGGAGCTTTAGGGGTTCTTGAGAAGTGTCCGGGAGCGGCACTTCCGACTTGGCCGGCGTGACTGGGCTCACTGCCTCACCTGAGGGCGCAATCATGGTCGGCTCGGGCTCAGAAGCGGCTGCCATCGCCGGGAGTTCTGATTTACCCAGCGGCCACGCCCGGTGTGGCTCCCCGTCCATGGCCTGAGGCGCCAGCAACGTCGCGGCCTCCTGTTCATGAACACGGCGATCGACGTGCTGCACTTGCGTCTGATCCTTTGGCTCTGCGACTGGCCGAGCCACATCGCCTTGCCGCAACGCGGCGATTTGCATCGTGAGCTGGTGCCTGACGTCACCGACCACCGACTGGATCTTCCGATCCCCCGGATAGTGCTCGGCGATGAGAGTGACTTCTCCCAAAACGTTCTCCAGTTCGGATACGCTGGCGAGTTCGGTTTCCTGTCCGGGATTCGGAATTGGCGTCAGCGAGGGCGCGGTCACCCACTGCGAGTTGTTTAGCGTAGCCTGGTCGGCGGCTTCGGCTACCCGCTGCTTCACCATTTCATAGCGCTCTTTGCTGAGTCGGTCGCGCTCGACCGCAGCCATAGCCGTGGCCCGCGCGAAGTCGTATTCCTGCTTCATCTCCGGCGGCAACAGCGCCGCTGTATTGGAGACCCGCTCGAGAATGTCGAGGGCGGACTGATAGCAGCGAACGATCAGCAGGACACGGCAATCTTGCAGAGCCTGCGCCACCGCGCCCCTCGCGGCCTCCGTTTGCTTGGCATCAATCTCTCGTTGCAGCAGTTGCGCATCCACTCCATCGCCAAATTCCGCGCGGTGCTTGTCCAAGGCGGCGCGGGCGGCTGCAAAATCAGAATTGCCGAGCGCATCGCGCGCCTCTTCCTTAACAACAGAAAACGACTGCACGCGGCGTTGTTCATGGTGTACCTGTTCGAGCAGGCGGGACAGTTCGGGCGACTTGGCGTAGCGAGGCGCATGGCCCTCCAGGAATTTTACTGCCTCGGTGTACCGCTCCATGTGTAACAACCGACGGGCAGTGGCAATTGCTTCCTGAAGGCCGGCATTGAACTCCTCAACGTGACGGCGAGCATCGGCCAGAACAACGCGCAATTCCTGATCGTCAGCTTCCTTGAGTACGGCCTCGAGTAATTCAATGGCCGGCTCATATTCGTCCGCTGACATGAGACGATGGGCTTCTTTGGCAGCCGCGTCGATCTTGGTTTGGATCGCATACGTCGCGGCCTCCTCCTGGGCGAACTGGAGCAAGTCGTCGAAGTCGCCAGAGGGCATCTGCCGTTGAGCAGCCTGCAGGATCTCGATGGCCTGGCTGTAGGCCTTGCGACGGATAGCTTCTTTTGCCTGCTGAATGGTTTTCGTCTTGAACTGTTCGGCACGCTCGCGCTCGACGCTCTCCGTGATCAAGGAGTGCATCGATTGCAGAACAAACTCGTCCGGGTACCTGGTCAGTGCCTCCTGGAGAGGAAGGAGGGCTTCCGCAGGCTTTTTCTCTTCCAATAGCCGCCGAGCGAGCGAGACCTGACGCTCCACATACATCCGTTTCTCGCTCGCTTCACGCTCTTTGTCGGCAATGGCCTTCAACTTGAGAAGGCCGCGCTCATTGGGAAATCTCTCGAGCCCTTCCGCAGCTTTGGCGCAGGCTACGGCATAGTCGTTGGCATTCAGGGCTTCCTCAATCTCCACGCTGAGTTGTTCGAGTTCTTTGCGGCGGCGCTCCTGCTGTTGGCCGGTTGAGGCCAGGGCAAGGAACTCGTTGACGCCAGGTGCGTTGGGATCCAGCGTCTCCGCTTGGCGAAGGACATCGAGGGCCGCCGTAAAATGCCGCGAGGAGATATGTTTGCGGGCTTCCTCCAGCAGCGCCTGAACCTGCTTCTGCCTCGCACGCTCGGCAAGTTCCCGGGCAATGGTCGCCTGCAGTTCTTTAGCATCGCGGCTATCAGCGTCCACCGCAAGCGCTTGCTTGACGTTGGCCAATGCATCCTCAAGGTCTTCAGTATCAAAGGCAGACTTCGCGCGTGTCAGCAATTCGGAGAGGCGGTCTGCACGCTCTTTCTTGTCCTTGATTGAATCGCGCAATGTGCGCAATTGCGCGTTGCTCTCGTCCAGGCCCACGGCGGCATCGAGATGCCGTAGGGCTTCGTCCAGGGCGTTCTTGGCTATGGCCTGCTCGGCCTGGGACTGCAAATCTCTTATGCGATCCGAGCGTTGCTGTTTCTGAATCTGCTGTTGCACTTCGCGCAACAGGTCACTGGCGCGGACATTCTGCCGGTCTATTTTCAGCAACTGGGTCAACTGCTCTTTCGCTCTGGCCCATTGTGCTTCGGCAACACTGAGTTCCACTGCTTGCAGATATTCGGAGACCCTTTCGCGCCTGAGACGCTCCTGTACATGGAAAAGGTCGAAGGCAAGTTCGGTAGCCGTCGGATAGCGATCATCGGGATTTTTTGCCAGCACGCGTTGCACGATGCCGTCGAGTTCCGGGGGATAGGAGGGCAGGAACTTGCCGAGTGGCGGCGGAGGGTCGTGGATGATTTTCAGCAGCGTCTCGCCCGCGTCTTTTCCTTCAAAGGGAAGTTGATAAGTCAGAAACTGGTACAACAAGACGCCGGTCGAAAAAATATCGGTCCTCAAATCTACCGGGGTATCCTGGATTTGCTCGGGGGACATGTACTGAATGCTACCCAGCAGTTGCCCGGTGCGGGTCACATGCTCTCCTCCGATGCGAGCGATTCCAAAGTCAACCAGCTTGACAGTGCCGTCCTTCAGCACCATTACGTTCCCGGGTTTAATATCCCGGTGAACGATTTTTTGCTCGTGCGCATAGGCCAGAGCGTTGCAAACCTGGATGACTATATTCAGCTTTTCTTCCAAGGAGAGCGTGCGGCCCGAGCGGATCAAGGCATCCAGACTTTCACCTTCGAGAAACTCCATTACCAGGTAGGGTGTGGCTTCTTGGACGCCGAGGTCGTAAATGGTGACGATGTTCGGGTGCTGAAGCTTGCCCGCCGATTGGGCTTCGCGGTAGAAGCGCTTGAGCAGCCCGGGATCGCTTATGACCTTGCTGGTCATCATCTTGATGCCAACCAGCCGGCCTATTTCGGGATCGACCGCCTTGTAGACGACTCCCATGCCACCTCGGCCGACAACTTCGAGGACCTCGTACTTGCCAAGTCGTTTTGGTCCGTTCTTGGGCATTTTCAGTGGCTCAGAAAAGCCAGCAGAATGTATACGCACGCACGTGCAATCTGTTGCAAGGTTGCCGTCTGGATGATCGGCTCCAGGGGAGAAGCGAATATGCCTTAACGTTCTCGCAAGACCTGCCAGCGGAGCGAAGCACTCCGACCGGGCTTGCGGCTGGGCATTTCGCCGCCTATAAGCGGCTCACACATTAGCATAGAATTCCATCCCAGACCACCAGGGGTTGGGCGCGAAATTCGTGGTTCAAAACGTCCTTTGGGTTGGGAAAGTGGAAGGATTTACTGCACGATCCGGAACACTTGTCCGGCGACCAGGACCGAGGCCCCGACAGGAACCGGGGCTTTGCCTCGCACCATCACGAATGTGCCATTTCGGCTGCCGAGGTCTTCCAGGAAGAAATCCTCGCCGCGATGGTAGACCCGGGCATGGGACCGACTCATCACCCCATCATTGTTGAAAGTGAAAGTGCCCTTGGTTCGGCCAAAGGTGACCTCTTCCTGCTGAAGCGGATAGGTTTCGTGCCGTTCGGAGCCATCCGGGTTGATGCCCACGAACTCCGCCGGCCATTCCTGCAGCAGTTCGCCGACATCCAGCAGGGTTTTGCCGAGGGTTGTGGCCGCCGCCACGATGTCCGGCTTGCAAACGAACCGGAAGAGGCGGGTGCCCATGGCGATTATGTCGCCTTCCTCCAAGTCATATGTCGCAAGCAACCGGATGAAGATGCGCCCCTTTTTCCCGACATCCTCCACTGTCGGCTGGCCGTCTTCCAGCGAGAACCGCGCCCGTACTCCTTGAGATTTGGCATCGGATTGGAGATCTGCCTCCGTGCCGCCGACCGTCATCCCACTTTTATCAATCGCAAATTCAGCAGCCACTGTGCCATCACGATGGAGTTGCTGCAGCTTTGCAGTGCTGACCCCGGCATGGCTGATTTTTGTGTGCGCCGGCTCGACCCGGACGGGTTCTGTGTCGCCCCACACTACCTGGTAGAGATCGCGTTCTTCACTTTTCCCCTTGAGGCGGTAACGGCCAAGGAGCACGACTTTGAACTGTGCTGGCGGAAGCTGCTGTTTTAGAGAGTCGGAAACAATGATTTGCCCCGGCTGAGCCACGCTTTCCACTCGCGAGGCCGTGTTCACCACATCACCAAACACGTCATCGGATTTAACAATTCCCATCCCATAGTGCATACCGATACGGACCAGCATCTCGTCTTGTTTTTTCCGCACCGCATTTCTCTCCCGCAACCGGCGCTGGATCGAGATGGCTGACTGAGTCGACTTTTCACAGTCGTCGAAAACCGCCATTACGGCGTCGCCCATTGTTTTCACGACACGGCCGCCATGTTGTTCGATCACAGCTCGCAGCAGGTCGTTACATTCGTGCACCATGGCAAGACCGGCGATGTCACCGAAACTTTCGAAATACTCGGTAGATCCCTTGATATCCGTAAACATCACCGTGACCGCGCAGCGGAACCTTTCCAGTTGTTGCAGAACGCTGGGGTCCTCGCGCGAGAGTTCCAGTATCTTCGTGACTAGTGTGTTCTGTCGCATTTACGCCAAAGCGGCCCGAGCACAATGCTCCATATATTGGGTAAAAAGTCGCCCACCACCCGGCTAATTGTCGCATGAATCCGGCAAGGAGGAGCCAGTTGACTTCAGGCTGATAATGTCGATTTGTATACGGATTCCCCCAGCCATCGCGCCAGCCATCATGACGATTGGGAACGAGTAAGCCCACCTTCCGCATGCAGAAGATTCTTGCAAGCGGCGGGAAAGGTATATATCGTGGCAGGACTTAAATTCGGGTCCGGATTGGAGGCCCCGAGCGGTGGACACCTGTTGGAGTGAAATTGAGTAGGCGTCTGTGGAGGGCCAGGATGCGGCCGAGGCGAATCGTTCTCTCCGCAGCAGCACTCGCGCTGCTTCCCATCACCATCGTTTACGCCCACGAGCGTTTCATCCGGCACGACCTCAAGTACCCGCTGCATGAACCGTACTTCGGCCGGACCCCCGGGGCGTTTCTCGGCATCCAGCCCGATATGTTTCGCATCGCGACGACTAGCTGCGTTTTACTATTCATCTTTCTGGTGATTTTTTTCTTTCGGCAGAACCTCGATGTCTTTGTCGAGCACCGGGTACTGTTATTTCTGCGCGGGCCCGCGCAGAGATTTCTCCACCACGTGGCGAACTATCTCACGGATAAGCCTATGAACCTGCGGTGGTTCCACACCGTTGGAGAGTGGGCGGTCGTCTTCTTCCTGCGCAGTCCCGCGCTGGTTCTGATGTATTCGGCCACCAACGATTCGATGGTGATGCCCAGCTATCCGCTGGAGCCGACCTCCGCAATTTATTTCAAGTACATTCAGGTTTTCCTCGCCATCCTGATGCTCACCCAGACAGCGCTTCCTCTGGCGGGGGCGTTGGTAATCGGCACTTGGATTTACTTGTGGCGCTGGGGCTGGATGGTGGCTGCGGATGCGATCCCGGTTGTCACGGTGGCCGTTTTGTACCTCTCTGCGCCTTGGCAATCCCACAAGGTAGCCATTACTGAAATGACCGAAAAACAGGTGAAGTTGGTCCGGCTGGTTCTGGGATTCGGGTTTTTCGCCCTGGGCTGGCTCAAGATCTACAACTACCACCTTACGGCGGGGGTAGCCGACAACTATCCAGCGGTTATGGACGATCCGATGATCAGTTTCTTTTCCATGGGGACGAATCCCCTGTATCGTCGCGAAAACTGGATCACCGCCTTCGCCCTTGCGGAAGTCCTCAGCGGCTTCATGTTGATGGTCGGGGTTTTCACCCGAGTATGGGGATCGCTCATGATCTGGATCTTCGTCAAGCTGATGATCGTTAACTTCGGCTGGGATGAGATACCTCATATCTACCCGATCGCCGCAACTATGGCGGTAGTTTTTTCCAACAAAGTGAACAGCGAGTTCGCGTTTGTCGAGAGGATCCAGCAACGACTCGCGCGTGAGGGAAGAACCTTGCTGAGACTTGCGACCGTCGTCGTCGCTTCTCTGGTGATCTCGGTGCTGACGGTCTATGTCTTGCTTTACGCGTTCACGTTTATTGACCGATCGCATCTGTAAGTCAGGAGTGCTCTCATGAAATTCGCCACCTCAAAACAGGCCATAATTCTGATCATCGTGACCTGCGCGGGTCTGTACGGTTTGGACTACTGGAAGAATCCGCAGCTATGGCATCACGAGGCGCACGAGATGGAAGCCGGCGGACAAGGTCCGCGCCTCGTCCTCTGGATGAATCACTTGTGTTGCACGGGGTGCCTAGCCGACATCCGTCAAGCCTTGGCGGGTGTTCAAGGAGTGGATCTGGCCAACGCCAGCGGTCCCAAGCAACTGCTCACGCAAGAGCAGGCAAACATGCAAAGTACGTCGCTGCCTGATTATGGAAATACGGTCCAGCTCCCGATCACTGACCTCGACAAACTGGATCTGGTCGCCATTGATCGGGCCCTCCGCGACAAAGGCTTTGTTGCTGGACGCATGGAACTGGGAGGAGTAGAGCATTTTCGCCTCGAGGCCGGACTGGATCACCTGTGCTGCGGCATGTGCGATAGGGCTATTCACGAGCGCGTTGCCTTCTTGAAAAGCAAGGGCTTAGGCGGCCAGTTCAAGTGGCTGGATAGCGTAAATGTGGATCACGAAAAGAAAACTGTTATTGCCTATGCGCGCTTCCTCGAGCCGGGCAAGACCGTGGATGTCGCCGAGTTTCTGTCCGGCCTTAACTATCTCGGGTACGAACCCCACTCTATGCGAGTCGTTCCTGGGGAGCACATGCAGCATCCCATCAACCCGACGGCTAACTGACTCTTCGCAAACCGTGGTCAGCCCGAAGTGCTGATCCGCCGACTGCCCTTGCTAAGGCCGGAATGCGTTGGCATGACGCACGGCTCAGACCTGACACTTCAGCTGGCACCCAATACGCAAAGATTCTCGTTCCCGAAGCCGAAAGTCGAGTTTTACCGGCCAGAATCAGCATTTTAACCTTGACAGCTTTTGACAAGCTATGCATACTCCTCGCACGAAAGTGGGGGTATGGACGCGTCGGCGGTCCAACCGAAACTTCTATCGAGCATGGGAGCTGCGCCATTTTTTTCGCATCTGCTAGCTGACGGGATGGGCTCTTCGTTGATGATGTGAGCGATGGGGAACCGGGCCGACCTCGAATGTGTCTGTCAGACCCTCTGGGGAGTTAGGATGAAGAGCGGGTTTCCGTTCTCCAGGGCCCTGGCAGCGTGGAACAGAAAAAGAATGCGAGGCCCCCTCCTCGCAATGGTTTTCTTGCTGTTAGGAGTGGCGATCACGTCGTCGCGACTCCTTCCGCGATATCAAGGCGCCAGCAATGTGGTACAGAGCGCCAGAACTTATCCCCTACTTAGTAAGCGCAACGAGTTCTTCATTCACAATTTAGGCGTGCGCGGGCAGATGCATGTCAGCCACGCAAACATGTCAGTTTCGGCGATTCAAAGGCAAACCTTTGAGCAAAGTTTGGATTTAGCACACGAGGAGGGCTAAACCAAGATGAAAGCTCGACGTACATCCCCCACTCCGGATACTTCAACCACTCAGCCCGGGTCCACACCGGAACTGCTGGAGCAGATCCGCGTCCGGGCCTATGAACTGTTCGAGCAACGCGGAAAAAGTGAAGGCGGCGACTTGCAAGATTGGCTGCAAGCAGAAGCCGAGGTATTGCAGCGCAAGGCGAAGACAACAGCCGCATAACAGGTCTCAGTGCGCTCCGTTTCAAGCTGACGCGGAGCGCCGAAATCTGGCGGAGGTTTTCAAGGGCCCACGAAGAGCGCAATCTCGGGCGCCGAGATGCGCAGGAGAGTCTTATGGCAGCGAGCGCGATACCGATTACGTCTCCCGGCAGGCACATGGATGAGCTGTGCATCAGCACAATCCGCACCCTCGCGATGGATGCGGTGCAGCAGGCCAACTCCGGACACCCCGGCACTCCCATGGGCATGGCGCCGGTGGTCTACTGCTTGTGGCAACGGTTCTTGCGCTTCGATCCGGAAGATCCCATCTGGCCCAATCGCGACCGCTTTGTTCTCTCCATCGGTCACGCGTCTATGCTGCTGTATTCCATGCTGCACCTGTGCGGCGTCAAGGCTGTTGATACGGAATATGAGCGCCTCGGCGAGCCATGCGTCAAGCTCGATGACCTCAAGCAGTTTCGGCAATTAGAGAGTAAGTGCCCAGGACATCCCGAGTATCGCTGGACGTCCGGCATCGAAACCACAACGGGCCCGCTGGGGCAAGGGGTTGCCACCAGCGTCGGCATGGCACTGGCAGAGCGTTGGATGGCGAGTCATTTCAACCGGCCCGGCCACGAAATTTTCAACTACAACGTGTATGCCCTTTGCGGCGACGGTTGCATGATGGAAGGGGTCAGCGGCGAGGCCGCATCGCTGGCCGGACACCTCAAACTCTCGAATCTTTGTTGGATTTACGACAACAACCGGATCACGATCGAGGGCCACACCGACTGGGCATTCAGCGAGGATGTAGCCACTCGTTTTATCGGGTACGGCTGGAACGTCACGCGCGTCGGGGATGCGAATGACCAGGAAATGCTCGCCCGCGCCTTCCAGACTTTTCTTCACACCAACGATCGTCCGACTCTGATCATCGTTGACAGCCACATCGCGTATGGCGCGCCCAGTAAGCAGGACACCAGTGCTGCGCATGGCGAACCACTTGGAGAAGAGGAAATTCGCCTGACCAAGAGGAATTATGGCTGGCCCGAAGATGCCAAGTTTTACGTGCCCGATGGCGTGAGGGAGCACTTCCGCGCGGGAATCGGAAAGCGTGGAAAAGAATTGCATGAGCGCTGGCAGGAGACTTTCCGGAATTACGCAGAGCAGAATCCGGAACTGGCTTCCCAGGTTGACAAGATGCAGCGGCGCGAACTTCCCGACGGTTGGGACCGCGATCTTCCCAAGTTCCCGACCGATCCGAAAGGTGTGGCTGGGCGGGACGCTTCTGCCAAGGTTCTGAATGCGATCGCACGCAATGTGCCATGGATGGTCGGCGGATCCGCTGATCTGGCGCCTTCCACGAAGACTCGCCTCACGTTTGATGGCGCCGGTGACTTCACTGCGGCGAACTACGGCGGACGCAACCTGCACTTTGGGATTCGCGAACACGCGATGGGAGCGATTCTAAACGGCATGGCGCTATCCAAGGTGCGGCCGTTTGGATCCGGCTTCCTGATATTCAGCGACTACTTGCGACCCGCGATCCGACTTGCGGCGCTCATGGAAATCCCGGCTATTTACATCTTTACGCATGATTCGATCGGGGTGGGAGAAGACGGACCGACTCACCAGCCCATCGAACAGCTGATTTCTCTGCGCGCAATACCTAACCTGATCACCTTGCGGCCCGGAGACCCCAACGAAGTTGTCGAAGCTTGGCGGGTCATCATGCAGTTGCGCCACAAGCCGGCGGTCTTGGTTTTATCGCGTCAGGCCCTGCCGACGCTGGATCGCAACCGCTACGCTCCTGCGTCCGGTGTTGCCAAGGGCGGCTACATCCTTGCGGACGCGCCGGGAGGCAGGCCGGACATCCTGTTCCTTGCGACGGGCAGCGAAGTTGGTCTGGCGGTCGAGGCTTACGAAAAGCTGACGGCGGAAGCAGTGCGAGCCAGAGTCGTGAGCATGCCCTCATGGGAACTGTTCGAAGAGCAACCACAGGCCTATCGCGATGCGGTAATTCCTCCGGACGTGACGGCTCGCATTTCGGTGGAGCAGGCTTCCACCCTGGGATGGGCGCTCTATCACGGGTCAGGGGGCAGGGCGATCGGTATGAAGACCTTTGGCGCCTCCGCACCTCTGAAGGAATTGCAGAAGAAGTTCGGTTTCACGCCGGACAATTTGTTGGTGGCTGCGCGAGAGCTGTTATCGCGTAAGCAGTAAACCACGTGCATTGCGCTTCGCGTTGGACCACCCGTGGTTCGGTTCGAAGAAGGATTTAGTTCTCAGGCTCAAGAAATGCGTACGCATCTGCCGTATCAAGAGAGACGGTAGCGCTGAACTGGCGACGCCCCCATAGTGAGAGATACTCAATGCCCCAAATCGGAGTGAGACTATGCAGCCAGCAGTCGTTGTTGAACCAAAACCCTCCAGGCAGTCGAATCCCTTACGCGAACTGCAAAACTACGGACAGTCGGTTTGGTTGGACTACATCCGCCGCAGTCTGCTGACCAGCCGGGAACTGCAGCACCTGCTCGACAATGACGGTCTCCGCGGAGTCACGTCCAACCCCGCCATCTTCGAGAAGGCGATTGCCGGCAGCTCGGATTACACTGACCTGCTGCAATCTTTGGCCAGCCAGAGCGAGCTCGACGCGAAAGCTCGTTACGAGAAACTGGCGATTCGCGACATTCAGGACACTGCCGATCTTTTGCGTCCCGTTTACCAGACGACCAAGCGTCGCGACGGGTACGTGAGCCTGGAAGTCTCCCCTTATCTCGCGCGCGACACCGAGGGGACCCTCGAAGAAGCGAGACGCCTGTGGAAGGCTGTGAACCGCGAGAACGTGATGATCAAGGTTCCCGCTACGCCTGAGGGAATTCCTGCCTTTCGGCAGCTCATCAGCGAAGGCATCAATGTGAATGTGACCCTGCTGTTCTCGCAGGCCGTCTACGAGCAGGTGGCGCAGGCTTACATTGACGGGCTCGAAGAGTTTGCTCGCCGCGCTCTCGATGTGGGCAAAGTTGCCAGCGTCGCCAGCTTTTTCATCAGTCGCATCGATTCCGCCGTAGACGCCTTGGCCACCGCCAAGCTGAACGCCGTAAGAGATCCAGCGGAGCAGGCCCTGCTGCGCAGCCTTCTGGGAAAGATCGCAATTGCCAACGCAAAGCTGACTTACCAGCGTTACCGCGGCATTTTTCAGCAGGATCGTTGGCTCGATCTTGCGAAGCGTGGCGCCCAGACTCAGCGCGTGTTGTGGGCCAGTACCGGCACGAAAAATCCAAATTACAGCGATGTGATTTATGTCGAAGAGTTGATTGGTCCGGATACCGTCAACACGATGCCCCCGGCCACGGTCAGCGCTTTTCGTGACCATGGCAAGCCGCGGCCCAGCCTTACCGAAGACCTCGAAGCCGCGCAGGATCACATGGACACCTTGCAGAAAGTCGGCATCTCCATGAACGAGGTCACCGCAAAATTGCTGGATGAAGGACTCCAGCTGTTTTCTGACGCTTTTGACAAACTGCTCACTGCGGTTGAGAAATCCACTCAGGGTCGCGTGACCCCCAAGGTGAGCCAGCAAACTTACCAGGTGCCTGCCAATGCTGCCAATTTGATCAAAGCGCACGTGAATGATTGGCGGGCTGAAGGCAAGGTGAGCCGGTTGTGGGAGCGTGACGCATCACTGTGGAGTGATTCCGATGAAGGCAACTGGCTCGGTTGGCTCACCATAACCGATGATCAGCTGGCGCACCAGCATAAGCTCGCCGAGATGGCCGAAGATGCGCGCAGGGGCGGCTTCTCCCACGCGTTGCTGCTCGGCATGGGCGGCTCCAGCCTGTGTCCCGAAGTTCTAAAGATGACCTTCGGCAAGATTCCTGGATCTCCGGAACTGCACGTCCTGGATTCCACGGATCCGGCACAGATCAAAGCTATCGAGCAGAAGGTTGATCTCGCCAAGACGCTGTTCCTTGTTTCCAGCAAATCGGGAAGCACGCTCGAACCGAACATCTTCAAGCAATATTTCTTTGAGCGCGTGAAGCAGGTGGTCGGCCCGGAGAAGGCTGGGTCTCGCTTCGTCGCCATTACCGACCCAGGTTCGAAGATGCAGCACGTTGCTCGAGGGGACAATTTCCGGCGCATCTTCCAGGGCCTGCCCAGTATCGGTGGACGGTACTCAGCGCTTTCCAATTTCGGGATGGTGCCTGCCGCCCTAATGGGCATGGATACGCAGAAATTCCTGGACCGCACGGAAGAGATGGTGCAGGCCTGCAAGTCCTGTGTTCCGGTTGACGACAATCCCGGGGTCATTCTGGGCATTATTCTCGGGACGCTGGCTACCAACGAGCGCGACAAGGTCACCATCATCACCTCTCCGGGCATTTCCGATCTGGGTGCCTGGCTCGAGCAGTTGATTGCCGAGTCTACCGGGAAGGAAGGGCACGGAATTATTCCCGTGGACCGCGAGCAGCTGGGCCCGCCTGAGATCTATGGTGAGGACCGCGTTTTCGCTTACCTGCGTTTGGAATCGGCGCCCGATCGCACTCAGGACGAGAAGGTAGCGGCACTCGAGCAGGCTGGCCATCCGGTCGTTCGAATCGCGGTAGGCGACATCTACGACCTGGGCCAGGAATTTTTCCGATGGGAGATTGCCACCGCGGTAGCCGGATCCATTATCGGCATCAATGCCTTCAACCAGCCCGATGTGGAGGCCAGCAAAATCGCCACCCGAAATCTAACTTCCGAATACGAGCGCGCAGGCTCGCTGCCGGCGGAGAAGCCGATCCTCGAAGAAGGAGACATCAAGCTCTTCACGGACGAGAAGAACGCGGCGGCGCTGACACAGGCGGCAGGGTCGGACCAAACTCTAGTTGGATATCTGCGCGCCCACATGAATCGCATAAAAGCTGGCGATTACTTTGCCCTGCTCGCCTATGTGCCCATGTTCGCCGAGCATGAGCAGGCGCTGCAGCACATGCGACATGCGGTGCGCGACCATAAGCGGGTGGCCACTTGTCTCGGATTCGGACCGCGCTTCCTGCATTCGACGGGGCAGGCCTACAAGGGTGGTCCCAATTCAGGCGTGTTCCTGCAGGTGACCTGTGAGGATGCTCACGACTTGCCGGTTCCCGGACAGAAGTACACGTTCGGCGTGGTCAAGGCGGCACAGGCACGAGGCGATTTCCAGGTGCTGGCCGAGCGGGACCGGCGGGCGTTGCGGGTTCACCTGGGCAGTGATGTTAAAGCTGGGCTGGAAACACTCAGATCTGCCCTGACGAAGGTGCTGGCGTAAGGTTCGCGGTGAAGATCCGGGCTTGCGGCTTCCGCAAGCCACTGCGCTTCCACCATTGGGCCACACAGGAGAAGAAGTGATCATCCGCAGCAACCATGATCGGAAGATGCCGACGCGCGACGGGCGCAAGGTCTTGGTGATTGATGTGGGTGGAACCAGCATCAAGCTGCTCGCTACTGGCCAGAAGGAACCGCGCAAGTTTCCCTCCGGTCCCAACATGACCGCCGCGAGCATGGTGCGCGAAGTGAAGAAGGCGGTGAAGGATTGGGATTACGACGCGATCTCCATCGGATATCCCGGCCCGGTTGTGCACGGTCGGCCATTGCGCGATCCGCACAATTTAGCACCGGGCTGGGTGGATTTTGATTTCGAAAAAGCTTTTGGCTGCCCGGTAAAAATCATAAACGACGCCAGCATGCAAGCTCTAGGAAGTTACAAGAAGGGTCGTATGCTTTTTTTAGGTCTGGGTACTGGGCTGGGCTCTGCCATGATTGTGGACGGCATAATTGAGCCGATGGAACTCGCTCACCTGCCCTACAAGCACGGGCGAACCTTTGAAGATTATGTCGGCATCCGGGGGCTCGATCGCCTGGGCAGAAAGAAATGGGAACAGCACGTGGCCAAAGTTGTGGAACAACTCCGGGAAGCTTTGCAGGCCGAAGAGGTCGTGCTGGGTGGTGGAAACGTTAAGAAGCTGAAGAAACTGCCTCCGGGCACCCGAGCCGGAGATAACGAGAACGCATTTCTTGGTGGTTTTCGAATATGGGAGGGAGAGCCGTATGCCCGAGCTAGAGCTGCTTCCTGACTCTAATCTGAGAAACATGATCACTAAGGCTTCTTCATCTCAGCGAAAGGCAGATCCCTGCATCCTGGTGATCTTCGGCGGAGCGGGCGACCTCACCAAGCGCAAGCTCGTCCCTGCGCTGTGCAACTTGGCAGAACAAGGTTTCCTGCCGCAGCAGTTCGCGCTTGTGGTTGTTTCCTACACCGACATGACGACTGAATCTCTCCGCGAGCGGTTCACTGGAGACATCAAGAAGTTTGCGCTTCGCTCCGTCGATCCGGCGATTAGCACGCGACTGGTTGAGCATACGTACTACGTCCGCGGAGAATTCGGGGATGCCTCCACTTATCAAAAGCTGAAAACTGCCCTGAGCGACATCACGAAGCAAGACACCATTCCTGGTAATCACTTCTACTACCTGGCAGTGGCGCCACGGTTTTTCGGGGAGATTGTTAAGCAACTCGGCGCGGCGGGCCTGGCTCAGGAAGAAAACGGCCAGTGGCGGCGCGTGGTCATCGAGAAGCCTTTCGGTCGGGATCTACAGTCGGCGCGTGCCTTGAATACCGAGATCAAGCAGGTGCTGGATGAACGCCAGATTTACCGCATCGATCACTATCTCGGAAAAGAAACCGTGCAGAACCTGATGATGTTCCGCTTCGGCAACGGAATTTTCGAGCCGATCTGGAACCGCCGCTACATCGATCACGTGCAGATTACGGCTTCCGAGACGGTTGGTGTCGAGCAGCGGGGAGGTTACTACGACACGTCGGGCGCATTGCGCGACATGGTTCCCAACCACTTGTTTCAGTTAGTTTCTCTCACCGGGATGGAGCCGCCCATTTCCTTCGACGCGAATGCCGTGCGCGATGAGCAGGCAAAGGTATTGCACGCCATTCAGCAGTTCTCTCCCGAGGACGTGTTAACGAAAACCGTCCGAGGCCAGTATGGTTCCGGCACCATGGATGGCAAACAAGTGCCGGCATATCGGGATGAGACTAACGTAAATCCGAGTTCGGCTACTGAAACGTTTGTCGCGATGAAACTGCTCATTGACAACTGGCGGTGGGCGGATGTTCCGTTTTACTTACGGACCGGCAAGCACCTTGCCCGCAGGGTTACCGAGATCGCAATCCAATTCAAACGCGCCCCGTTCCATCTGTTCCGCAATACGCATGTAGACACGCTCCGCAGCAACCGCCTGGTCATTACCATTCAACCGGAGGAAAGCATCTCGCTGCGCTTTGGGGCGAAGGTGCCGGGGCCGATCATGCAGCAGGGCTCAGTGGACATGTGCTTCAACTACGCGGACTACTTCGGTTCGGCGCCCAGCACCGGCTACGAACGGCTGCTTTACGACTGCATGATCGGAGATGCGACGTTGTTCCAGAGAGCGGACATGGTCGAAGCCGGGTGGTGTGTAATCACGCCTGTACTTGACGTGTGGCAGGCGCTACAGCCACGCGACTTCCCCAACTATGCGGCCGGTACGTGGGGTCCTAAGGAAGCCGACGAATTGCTGGCCCGCAATGGCCGAGAGTGGCGGCCGATGGCGGCGGCTCAAGCTGCTGCGTAAGTCGTCCGAGGAAATCTTGCTGCCAGAGGAATGATCATGCACCACAGTGTGGTTTTTCTCTTTGACGTAGACAATACGCTGCTCGACAACGATCGCGTCGCCGCCGACCTCAAGCGTCATCTTGAAAAGGAAGTAGGTCACGAACGGCAGCAGCGTTATTGGTCGTTCTTCGAAGAACTGCGCGCGGAGTTGGGATATGCGGACTATCTTGGCGCGCTGCAACGCTATCGCAGCGAGTATCCGCGCGACCCGCATCTGCTGACGGTTTCCGACTTTCTCATCGAATATCCCTTCGCCAACCGGCTCTTTCCCAATTCTCTCGATGTCGTCGACCACGTTAAGCAATTTGGCCGGCCCGTGATCCTGTCGGATGGCGACGTCGTGTTCCAGCCTCTCAAGATCAGACGTTCGGGGCTGTTCGACGCCGTCAACGGCGATGTGCTGATCTATATCCACAAAGAGTTTGAGCTGGACGATGTCCTCGAGCGTTATCCCGCCGACAGCTACGTACTCATCGACGATAAGTTGCGAATCCTGACCGAGGTTAAGAAAGCCTGGGGAGGCCGTGTGACGACCGTGTTTCCCCGGCAGGGGCACTACGCGGTCGATGCAAAGAGTCTTGCCACCTATCCGCCAGCGGATATCACCATCGGCCGCATTGGGGAGCTTGTCGATTACGACCTGCACACCTTGCTGGAAGCGGCTAATGACACGGGTGGCCGGGCGGCGCTCGCCTGAGTGGGTACACGACAATGACTTCGAATCGGGGACGAGGGATTGCGGAAGCGAGGACGGGGGCCGTAGCTGAGCCCTCGTTGCCCGAGCTCTCCACTAAGCGGGCTCCCGTATCAAAAGAAAAATCCCGCCTGAGTGAAGCGTACGAAGGCCCGGTCGCGCCCTGGCGCAAATGGGGTCCCTATGTAAGTGAGCGCTCCTGGGGCGGAGTGCGCGAAGATTACAGCCCATGGGGCACGGCATGGGATTTCCTCACCCACGACATGGCCCGCAGCAAAGCGTACCGCTGGGGCGAGGATGGTATCGCCGGGATTTCTGATCGTTATCAGTTGCTGGTGTTTGCTCTTGCTTTCTGGAATGGCCGAGATCCCATCCTCAAAGAACGCATGTTCGGATTGGCATCGCCCGAGGGGAATCACGGCGAAGACGTGAAGGAGTACTGGTTCTATCTCGACAATACTCCCACTCACAGCTACATGCGAATGCTGTACAAGTATCCGCAAGAGGAGTTCCCCTATAGCCGCCTGGTGGCGGAGAACGCGAACCGGCCGGGGCCGGAATTCGAACTCCTGCAAACGGGCGTCTTCGATCAGGATCGCTACTTCGATATTTTTATCGAGTATGCGAAAGCAGATCCGGAAGACATCTGCATTCGCATTGAAGCCTTCAATCGTGGCCCGGACCCAGCCCCTCTCCACCTCCTGCCTCATCTTTGGTTCCGGAATACTTGGGCTTGGACAAATCCGCCCGGCACCGAGCCCGGCATTATGCCCGTCACTGGCAAAGAACACATTGCATTGTTGGCGGATGCATCCTCTGGGCCGCCGATCCCGAATCTGCAATCTCCCTACTCGTTAGGCAAATACTACCTCTACGCTCCGCTCGGCGGCGAGGTGCTTTTTACCGATAACGAAACCAACGCGCCACGAGTATTCGGTTCCTGGGCCGCCAATCGCAAGCCTCATGTGAAGGATGCCTTCCATCGCTACATCGTGAATGGGGAGCAATGCGTCAAGTACGACGCCGGAACCAAGTCATGCGTTCATTACCGCTATAACGTGAAACCCGGCGATTCGGTGATTCTGAATTTGCGCCTGAGCTCACGTCTTATGTCCGATCCGCTGGACGATGTAGATGAAATCGTCGAACTTCGCAAGAAAGAGGCCGACGAGTTCTACGACACCGTTCATCCTCCCAATGCGACTCCTGATGAGAAGCTCGTGCAGCGGCAGGCCCTCGCCGGAATGCTTTGGAGCAAGCAGATCTATCTGTTTGACGTGCAGCGCTGGCTGGAGGGTGACAATCCGCAGTGGCCGCCTCCCGAGTCGCGCAAGCACGCCCGCAATATCCACTGGCGACACCTGAACTCCATGCGGATTCTCAGCATGCCGGATAAATGGGAGTTCCCGTGGTTTGCCTCGTGGGACCTGGCGTTTCAGTGCGTCACTATGGCACTCGTCGATCCGGACTTTGCCAAGGAGAATCTGTGGGTGCTTCTGTTCGAGCAGTTCCAGCACCCCAACGGACAGATTCCCGCCTACGAGTGGGAATTCTCTGACATGAATCCGCCGGTACAAGCTTGGGCCTGCTGGCGCATTTACCAGATTGAAAAACGAAATGCAGGGAAGCCAGACCCTGCCTTCCTCGAAAAGTGTCTGCATAAGCTGCTGATGAATTTCGCCTGGTGGGTAAACCGGGTGGATAGCCAGGGCAACAACGTTTTCGAAGGCGGATTCCTGGGCCTGGACAACATAACCGTAATTGATCGCGGACAGAAGCTTCCCGGCGGCGCTGTGCTTGAGCAATCCGACGGCACCGGCTGGATGGGTTTCTTCTGCCTCTACCTGATGCGAATTGCTCTCGAACTCAGCGAGCACAATCGCGTGTACGAGGTGCTGGCGACAAAATTCTTCGAGCATTTCATCTATATCGGCGCCGCCATGAAAAAAATGGGCGGCCGCAATTATCAGTTATGGGATGAGAACGACGGATTTTTCTATGATGTCCTGCGCTATCCCAATGGAGAGTTCCACAAGCTCCGGCTGCGTTCGCTGGTTGGATTGATTCCGCTCTTTGCGATTGAAGTTCTGGAAAAACGGGATCTGGAATCTCATCCTGATTTTCTCGCTAATGTCGAGTGGTTCATCAGGAACCGCGCCGACCTGGTCGGAAACGCTTGTTATGAAATTGGCTGCGACTCGTGCAGGCGCTACGTGCTTTCGATTGCCGACCCCAACCATTTCCACAAGATCGCCAGCCGGCTTTGGGATTCCACGGAATTTCTCTCCGACCATGGCATTCGAAGCCTATCCAAGTATCATCAGAGCCATCCTTTTCAGTTTGGAGACCATCGTTTGGGTTACGAGCCAGGCGAGTCTGAGGCGCAACTGAAAGGCGGGAATTCCAACTGGCGCGGGCCGGTGTGGTTCCCCACTTCATACCTTTTGATTCATTCCCTGCTGCGGTTCGGCGAAGCATTGGGGCCTGACTTTGTCGTGCAGCCCTCCGATGGAGGCGATCAAGTCACACCGCGATTCATGGCGCAGGAAATTGCTGAACGCATGATTCGAATCTTCGCGCGCGATGATTCTGGGCGGCGCGCGTGCTTTGGACAGCAGCAGAAGTTTCAGGTCGACCCGCATTGGCGCGATTACTTGCTCTTCAACGAGTACTACCACGGCGAAACAGGTGCGGGATTGGGCGCAAGCCACCAGACAGGATGGACCGGGCTCGTCGCGAACCTGATCGACGAGTGGCGCAGGTGATCTGCCGCCCGTCAGTACAGTCCCGAAGCCTGCTTCGTTTTCGGCGGCTTGCTGGTGAGTACGCGAAATTTCGTCGTGCGATGAAAGACCCCGGGTCATGGCTCTGCGCAAGAGGCTACTTCTCGCTGGTGGGCTGCTGCTGTCCGTCATCCTCCTCAGCATGGCGGGTTATCGGATTCTGGGCGGCGACTCCGTCGGTTTTCTTCAAGCGCTGTATATGGCCGTCATTACCCTGGCGGGGGTGGGCTACGCTGAGGTCGTTGATACCAGCCACAATCCGGCTCTCCGGATTTTTAACATCGGAGTCGTACTGATCGGCGTTGCGATTACGGTCTATGTTTTCTCGGTGATCGCCGCCTTCCTCGTGGAAGTGGAGACCACGAATCCCTTTTGGAGACGCGCCATGCAGAAGCACATCAATCAAACCAGAGACCACTACATTGTGTGCGGCCTGGGAGACACAGGGCGTCATGCGGTTCATGAACTGCAAAAGACCGGAACTCCTCACGTGGTCATTGAACTGGTTGAGGAAAATATTAAGCGGGCCCAGGAACTCCACCCGGAAATCTTTGGCGACCTGCTTTATGTAATCGGCGACGCAACCGAGGAAGAACTGCTGGAGAAAGCGGGAGTCGAACGCGCCAAGGGAATTATCGCCGCGCTGCCGAACGATAAAGACAACCTGGTGATCACCGTGGTAATCCATCAGAGGTTTCCGAAGATGCGCATCGTGGCCCGCTCCGCGGATGAGAAGTTTTCCGATCGCATGCTGAGAGCCGGCGCCCAGTCCACCGTCTCGCCCAGCCGGATCGGGGGATTGCGGCTGGCCAGCGAGGTGATTCGGCCGCATGTGGTAGGGTTCCTGGACCTGATGTTGCGGGAGCAGTCTCAGACTTTGCGGGTGGAACAGATTGACGTCGCCGGACCGCCCTGGGCGGGTCTTCCCCTTAGTAGCCTGAACCTGCATAAGGGCTACAACTTGCTCGTGTTGGCGGCTAAGACGGGGGATACTCCGAAGCTCTGGGTGAATCCACCTGACACTCTGATCGTGCAGCCTGGGACCGCGATTATCGTCATGGGTGATGTTAAGGATGTGCAACGCGCTCGTCAGGAAGCGGCCGGAGCCTCGGCTGCTGCAGCCAGCTAAGGCCGGGGTCGGCGTGTAATCAGCGATTGCCGGCTCACGAACAACGGCTTATATTCTTGGTCTTTTTTGTGGGTTAGGGGTTCGATTTACCGGAACGACGTGCTTTCTGCAAAAATTCGTTCGCCAAGGAGTTAACTATGCAGCTCGGAATGATCGGCCTGGGAAGAATGGGAGCCAACATGGTTCGCCGGCTCCTCAAACACGGCCACCAATGCGTGGTCTTCGATATGTCGCCGAAAGCGGTGAGCGACTTAGTCAACGAGAAGGCAGTCGGGGCTGCCTCGCTCCGCGATTTCGTGAAGAAGCTGGAGCAGCCACGCGCAATCTGGTTGATGGTTCCGGCCGCGGTCGTGGATAAGACCATTTCCGATCTGCTGCCCTACCTGGACAGCGGAGACATCCTCATTGACGGCGGCAATTCCTATTACGTCGATGACATCCGCCGTGCCAAGGAACTTTCGCAGAGAGAAATTCATTACGTGGATGTGGGCACAAGCGGCGGCGTGTGGGGCCTCGAGCGGGGCTACTGCATGATGATCGGAGGCGAGGCCGAGGTAGTCCAGCATCTCGATCCCATTTTCGCCACCCTTGCTCCAGGCATGGGCGACATACCGCGCACCCCCGGACGCGAACGATTTGATGGCACCGCCGAGCGCGGTTATCTCCACTGCGGGACGAACGGCGCCGGACACTTCGTGAAGATGGTCCACAATGGAATCGAGTACGGCATTATGGCTGCCTACGCTGAAGGCATGGGCATCCTGCGGTCCGCGAATGTCGGCAGGCAAGAACATGTGGCCGACGCCGAGACTACCCCGCTTCGCGACCCCGAGCACTACCAGTACGAATTCAACCTGCGCGACATCGCCGAGGTCTGGCGGCGTGGCAGCGTCATCGCCTCGTGGTTGCTGGACCTGACCGCCATCGCCCTGCTTGAAGATCCGAATCTTTCGGAGTTTGCGGGACGAGTATCGGATTCCGGTGAAGGGCGCTGGACGATCAAAGCAGGTGTCGACGAAGCCGTGCCGACACCGGTGCTTACTGCGGCCCTGTACGAGCGATTCAGTTCGCGCGGCGAGGCCGACTTCGCGAATAAGCTTCTGTCCGCGATGCGCTATCAATTTGGCGGACACCGCGAGAAACAAGCCAACAAGTCCCAGGCCGCTTGACCCGGGCTATTCATTGGTGAACTCGATGCAGATTGAAGTGCTTGCCGATGCAGACTCAACCGCACGAGCGGCTGCCGCCTTCATCGCGGCCGATGCTCGCGCCGTGGTGGCTGATCGCGGTCGCTACGTCATAGCGGTCAGTGGTGGCCGTACGCCGTGGCTCATGCTGCGCGCCCTGGCAAGCGAAGACGTCCCGTGGGAGCGCGTACATGTTATGCAGGTGGACGAGCGTGTGGCACCCGCAGGACATCCCGACCGAAATCTCACGCATTTGCAGGAAAGTCTGCTGCAGCATGCTCCGCTGCGTCCTGAACAGATTTACGGAATGCCGGTCGAATCGAGTGATCTGGAAGCAGCGGCAGCACAATACGCGCTGACTCTCCACGATATTGCGGGCTCACCGCCAGTGCTGGATCTCGCCCATCTAGGTCTGGGACCTGACGGCCACACGGCGTCCCTGGTGCCCGGCGATCCGATTCTGAATGTCAACGACAGGGAGGTGGGTATAACCGGTATCTACCAAGGTCGGCGCCGGATGACGCTGACCTACCCCACTCTCAATCGATCCCGCCGGATTTTGTGGGTGGTGACCGGAACTGACAAAACGGAAATGCTTGCACGATTGCTTAATGGCGACACCTCGATTCCGGCTGGGCGTATTAAGCGGGATAACGCCACCGTGCTTGCGGACCGCGCCGCGGCACAAGATCGAAACCGCAATCTGAAAACCGAAGTGGCATGATGAAGCGGGTGTTCTCGCAGTGAAAGCCACGCGGTTCTCTCTAATGCAGAAAATGTTCTCGTTCTCGCATCGGCAAAGGAGGAGGTAATGCGCATCGGAATCGCTACCGATCATGGTGGATTCGGATTGAAACAAGAGTTCGTGGCGCATCTCCGAGCGGCGGGGCACGAGGTCGTCGACTTCGGCGCCCACAGCCTGAATCCAGAGGACGACTATCCTGATTTCGTGATACCGCTCGCGCATGCCGTGGCCGCGGGAAGGGTCGAGCGTGGCGTGGCTATTTGTGGCAGCGGTGTAGGCGCGTCGGTGTGCGCCAACAAAGTTCTCGGCGTGCGCGCCGGGTTGATCCACGACCACTTCTCTGCGCGACAGGGTGTTGAAGACGATCATATGAACATGATCTGCATGGGGGGCCGAACGGTGGGACCGTCCGTGGCCTGGGATCTGGTTGAGACGTTCCTGGCGGCTGAGTTCAGCCAAGCTGAGCGCCATTTGCGCCGTTTGGGAAAAGTCGCTGCTCTGGAATCGCAACAGGGCGAGTTGCATGAAAACGCGGCCACATCGGTGAAGAGTTAACTTTGTGGCGTTTGTGCTTTTGGGGACAAGGCTTGTGGTGCCTTTTGAAACATTGAGCCGGCGCAAACGAGCACGCGGCGAGGTGAACGGACGACCAACGGGCGATTGTGACTCCACGAAATGCTGCAAAACACCGGAACGGCTGCCACAACTGGCCGATTGGCACCAACGATGACAGTGGTTTTTGGGTGCTAACGCTGGGTATGGGCCCGTTTTTAGCGGATTTCGTCGATTTTTCACTTGACAACTTTTTGTGACTGCGCATAATAGGCGCGTCTTCTCGCGCGCTCTTCCAACTTCCCCCGCACGCCGTGAGATGACAGGCCCCTAGACCACAAAAAAGTAGTTGACTCGTGCTGTAGGGCACCTTAGGTACGCGTGCGTGCTGGTTTATGCGCGTGCGCTCGCGTATCCATTGCCCGCTTCGTCGGCCCCTAGAAAAAGGTAGGTTAGGGTAGTAGGTCGGAAGCGTGTGGGTTCTCGAGTCGCGCTTGCAGGCGCCGCGAAGTGGTGTGTGCCCGCGCAGTGGTCGCGGCTGGCTTCTGGTGGGGCAGAAGCTAGTTCGGGGCGAAGCCGCAGTACACGCCGCATAGGTGAGGTATCGAAGGTGCAGGTAGCGGGGCCAAGAATGACGCTCACGCCGTCGGTGATGTTTCACACCGCGTCGCTCCAGTTCACATCTAGCACTGCCTCGCCCAGTGACTATCCGAAAAGATACCCGCCCCTATCCGAGTGGATAGTTTCACGAGCCGTCAGTACCGGCTATCACGAAGAAATTACGCAATACCCTGCCGCAATTCGCAACCGAAATTTTTGGCACGTGGACTGCAGGCAGCCGTGCCACTGGCCACCGACTAAGGGGCCGACGACAGTTGTGGCACCCAGGGTCGCAGCGTGGGGTTTAAGGCGCGTCAAATTTTCTCGCCCGCACTGCCTCTCAACCGTTCTCGAGGAGATTCACGATGAACAAATCCGTGGTGCGTAGGTTTCTGGCAGGACTATGGAACACGATGGAGAGGGGAGGACTAGTTATGGAGATGTCGATTAAGGTAAGAAAGCTCTTAGAGATCGGCCGCAGATCCACGCTGGCCGAGGCCCTGGTGTGCACGATTTGCATGACCCTGATCATGGTTGCCGTAGTCGCCCGGGTGGGCAAGGCCGCCTCCCCCACGCGCAAGGTAGCCTCACCCCGCCAGTTATCTTCGTTCCCCACAGTGGATCAAGTCGTGTCTTTGAGAGAGGTGCCGGTAGCGGAGCCAATGGCCGTGGTTATTCCCGTGGATCCGACGAAGGCCTTTCCTGCCGACAGCATACCCGGTCCCGACGTCCAGCTAACATTTCAGAGTCTGACGGATTGCACGACGCTGGCGGGAGGTGTCGAGGCGCCGTGTCTTGTCAAAGATCAGGACGCGTTGGTTAGATTGGGCAAGACCCTGTTCTGGGACATGCAGGTGGGCAGCGATGCGGTCGAGTCTTGCGGCACATGTCATTTCAACGCTGGTGCCGATATACGCAGCAAGAACCAGCTTAATCCGGGGCTGAAGGACTCAAATTTCCATGCCAACATCGCGCCGAACGGTAGCAAACTCGGCGGCGATAACACGTTCGGCAACTCCACGGTTCCCTTCACGGCGAACGATCCCAACGCACCTACCCCCAGCGAACCCCCTAGCGTGCCCACTTGCACTGGCTCCGACCCTCTCACTCCCTACCCCTGTAACGTGCCGGGGCACCCGGAATTCACCGTCAACTATCAGCTAAAGGCGTCGGATTTCCCACTCAACGATTGGAACAATCCCACGTTACTGGTTCCTCGTAATAATAACCCCATAACGCCCCTTGTCACCAATGTCACCTTAGACCAGGAAATGGCCGATGCTACGAGGGACACAAACGACATTGTGTCCTCGCAGGGTATACGGCACACCAAGTTCCTCGGTGTTGTGCCCGGACAAGCGGTGGAGCAGGGCACACCTCTACCCGACATTTTCAACACGGCAACACCCGGCAAGATCGACTTCACGAACTTGACGACAAACTTCGCAACATTAAGTCGTCGCACTGAACCCAGAAACGCCCCCACCATGATCAATGCGGTGTTCAACTTCGACAACTTCTGGGATGGCAGGGGCAGTTTCATCTTTAACGGAGTGAACGGTTCGGGCTTCCGGGACCGGACTAGCACCCTTACGAAAACGATTAACGGCAAACCAACGAAAGTGTTCGTCCGCATCACCAACTCCAGCCTGGCATCGGTGGCCGCAGAGGCAGCCGTGAGCAACGTCACCATGTCCTTTGAAGGACGAACTATGGCCGACCTTGGCAAAAAATTGGAGTGCCTGCGGCCGCTGGCGCGACAGTTAGTGCATCCTCACGATAGCGTATTGGGGGCGCTGTCGCGGGCTCACATGGATGATGGGGAGTTGGAAGGCCGGGGCCTGAAAGTTAGCAGCTATGCCGAGATGATTGGCGCTGCGTTTCAACCCGAATGGACTGGCCCGATTAGCATCGGCAGCAGTGCCGACGAAGACGGTTCCATCAGCGCTACCTGCGCCTTGCCGGTCGGCCAATACACGCAGATGCAGAAGAATTTCTCTCTCTTCTTCAGCGTGGCAATACAAGCTTATGAGGCGACTCTGATCTCCGACGACACTCCCTTCGACCGGTTTATGGGGGCGGCGAATCCTGCAAGGGACAGCGACGGGAACCCTTGTCCGATTACGGGTTGTCCTTCCATACCTGCGGATCCCACTGCGCTCACCACACTGCAAAGTGTGGGACTCTCTGTCTTTCAGGACGACAATGCCAATCTCGGCACCCACTGCGCAGATTGTCACGTTTTGCCGGTGTCGACCGGTCACACCATCCTGGATACACAGCCGGATAGTCAGGGAGTTCCCTCCCTAACCGTAGGCGAGGCTATCGAATTTATGATCATGGGCGATAACTTGGAAGAAGCCAATTACGACCATGGCATGTACAACCTCGGTACGCGGCGGACCACGGAGGATAAAGCCCGGGGCGCCACCGCCCCCGCTGGCGTCGCCTTTGCAAACCCATTGACGGGAAGCAGGGTCAGTATCTCCTCGATTTCGCGCACGGCGAGCATAGTGATAGTCAACACCGCGTCCAGCATCACGTTGGCCCCGACGCAGGTCGTTACCATCACTGGCGTTGCTGATAACACTTTCAACGGAACTTATGCGGTCGCCACGGTCGTTTCGCCCACCCAATTCACGTACTCGCAGGTCCGGGCCACGCCTCTCCCCGACTCTTCTTCGGCCGGCGGAAATGCGACCGGTCCCAACAAATCCTTCCCGCTTTCTTTAGTAGAGCTAACGGCTCTGTCAGCGGGGGCGCAGGCGCCATTGCCTGGCAAGATACCCCCGGATGTGGCCCGATTCATCCCGAACATCCAAATGCTGCCGCGCCGAGTTACCAATGGTGCCTTCAAAGCGCCGAATCTGCGAAATATTAAGTTTACCGGTCCCTATTTCCACGCCGGGGATTCGGCCACTCTGCGCCAAGTAGTGGAGTTCTATACCCGTGGCGGCAATTTCCCCAACACCAACTTGCACGACAAGACTGTGGATATCGACGGTATCCCGCCCCTGGATGTGACCTGCCAGGGAACGTTCGCTTGCCCTCTCGATACGGTTAGTATCTCCGCCATTTCCCGAGCCGCGAATGTAGTCACGGTCAACACTGCGTCGCCCTTTAGCATTGGTTTGGCCGCGCCGCAAATAGTTACCATCAGTGGCGTCACTGATAACACCTTCAACGGAACATTTGAGATCAGCGCCGTCCAATCGCCAACCCAATTCACTTTCTCGCAGACCGCCGCCGACTCTTCTTCGGCCGGCGGAACTGCGGGAATTAACGTCGCCGAGGAATATATCGTCGCCTTAGTCGAATTTCTCGCAAATGGCCTCAAAGACGATCGAGTGGCGTTTGAAAGAGCACCGTTCGATCATCCACAGATATTTGTGCCCAACGGATCGCGGAAAGATCATCCCGAGAGGGATCGGTTTATACAGATCCCTGCGGTGGGGGCAGAGGGCCGGAAAACGGAGCTGCCTACGTTTTTAAATTTGGATCCCCAGCAGCCCTAGTCGGGTAAGAGGCAAGCAGAACAGGAAGAACCTTAGAGAATCTACGGGCCCTTTAGGAAGACACAAGGAGAAGATTATGACGGAGCGGACTTCGAAGCTGTCCGTGATTTTGATCCTGGCCGTGGGGTTGCTCTGGGCAACGGTCGCCAATGCTCAGGTAACTGTGCTCAACAGCAATGTGCCACCCGGGTTCGGCGAGGCCGGCTACATCCAGGCGGCCACCTTGGATAACTCTGCAGACCCAACTAGCGGCGGCACCCTCACTATGAATGGCACCACGATGATTGTGCCCAAAAACACTGTTCTCCAGTTCCCCGCGAATACGGTGACTTGGGCCCAACTGTTCAACACGACCGGCAACCCATTCGTGACGCCAGTGCCTCCGAGTCACCCCGCCTTCACGATCACCTGCAGCGGGCCCGCTGGCACCCTTTGTACGGGGCTGGCACTCTCAGACAATGCTGCACAGGCTCTCGGGCAAAGCCCTTGGATGCCTTTCAACGCGATTGTCTTGGGTAATATCGACGTTAAGGGGACGACCATCAACAACGTCACCGGGCTCCCCAATCCCAAGGGGACCTACATCGTAGGCTTGATCCTCCCCATCAATCAAGACCTGGGGAATGGCGGACAGGGTTTCATCACCTTCATCGACTATGCTACGGGTCGGTTCGAGGTGGGTGGAACCTTGGGTGTGGCAGGCACGGGCACCATCATTGAAATCAATGACCCGACGGGGCGCTATGGTTTGGCACACAGCCCCGATCCGCGCTTTTCCGTAGACAACGAAAATCCTACTATCGCCACCGGCAACGGTTACCCCATGTGCCTGCCACGAGTTGCGCCTCCGAACATTGACCCGGAGTGCCCAACCTACAACCGTCCGCACAATCCCGCCGTTGGCGCCCCTGGTCACGACAACTTCTTGACACCCGGCGCGCCCATGCAGGTCTTTACCATGCCGGCATCAATTGCGCCTGGCACCACCCAACCCGATCCTTGGAAACAGATCCCCTTCATGCTTGGCGACTACGTCGCTTACGCGGGGATTTTGCAAAAGATCAACCCGGCTGCTGCGATTAACCCCAGTCAACCTTGGAACACCCAGACTTATATCTCCGCCAACACGGTGAGTGTCGATAAGCTGGCCGCCTATACCGCGTCCGGAACCGCAGCCACAGTGGGTCCGGCTTACGTCCAGCTGGCACGAATGGTCATCGGCACCGGCGGGGAACCCCAAGTCCTCAATCCGAACGCGGGTTTGGGAATCGTGGGTGGCACGATTCCGCTCCCGGAGCCCAGAAGGAACATTGTGATTGTGGGATTTGTCACTGACTCCACGCAACTCGTGGACCTCATCGCAGCGGATATTGACCCCGCGAGCGGCACAGAGACATGCATTAATGCGAGTAGTGGGAGGTTCCATTTGCTGGGTACCATGCTCCCAGAACCGGGGTTCATCGGTAACCCGCCTCGCGGTAATAAGGGGCGCTTCCGATTCGAAGTGGGTAAAGGATCGTTTTTGCCACCGACACGGGTGTATGCGGCCTACAGCCACCACGGCCAACTGCAGTTGCCAAACCAGGCGAGCACTCTCCTCCCCGCAAGTCCGCAGATATGCGTCGACCCCAATGCCCCGGCGCAGATTCTCACCGGGGGTAACGGGCTTCTGACAGGCCAGTATCACGCTCCCATGTTTACGTTCCAATTTCCCGACGCCCCTCCGGGCTTCCCCAATATTCCGAACAACTTTAACGACATTCCGTTCCTAACCCAAGGCGAGGGAGGGAATCCGAGCGCAGGTCCGCTCGCTCCGTTCACCCCGTACTGTAACCTTCTGACACTTATCAACGGCGTGCAACTCCCTACTTGCCAACCGTAGGGCGAAACCGTGACTTTTTCGGAGATGCGTAACCCGAAGGAGCAGCTGAAATAAGAAAGTATGACGTACCGTCGAGAGATCCAGGCGCCATGTAAATTGGGCCAAGGCGCCGCGAGATCGGGTAATTGGCAGATAGCCTCTGCTGGCGTTCCACGTGGCACCCCGCCGGCGGAGTGGAGGAGGATATATGCTAAGCCGCCGCGAATTGATCAAACTGGGCCTATATGGAGGAACTGGAGGGATATTGCACCTTGTGCGTCAGAAGTCAGGCGCCTATGCCTGGGCTCTGGACGAAGACAAACGTCGCAGGCACGAACACGAACACGACCACGATGACGACGAGCACGATGACGATGGGCGCGGCGGACCTCCCGGAGGCCCTCCTGGAGGTAGTCCTCCTCCGCCACCAGCTTTCACGAGCACGCTGCCGATTCCCCCCGTGAAGCAGCAGGTCCTTCCCAGCACGTTGCCCGGGGTTGAGATCTACAATGACGGTGTTCCCACCAGTTATTACGAACTTGTTGAGATGCCGGGGCCGGTGCCGTTATTTCCTGGCATGCAACCAACGGTCATCTGGGGCTTCGACGGCGGGACCACAACCCCTGCGGGCCTACCATCTGCTGGAATAAGGACTCACCTCGGACCAACCTTCGTAGCTAACATCGGCGAGCGGGTTGTGATTCGAATACACAACAACCTGGGAGCGGGGATAGACTCGATCGTTCACCACCACGGCGCTCACGTTGGTTCCGATTGGGATGGCAGCGCGCTATGGTCGCAGCAGATTCATTTCGGTACATTCAAAGACTTTGTTTACCCCAATGATGACGATATTGCCGCCACTCATTGGTACCACGATCACGACATCGATTTCACGGGACGGAACGTGTACATGGGTCTGGAGGGCATGTTCCTGCTGCACGACGCCGGGGAACTCAACCTAAATTTGCCCGGTCATCCTACCAATGATCCGGCGCAGGCCGGGGAACTGCCGTTCGACCTGCCACTCGTTATCCAGGACCGGGCCTTCGACGCCGCCGGACAGCTGGCCTATAACCCGTTTAATTTCGGGGGCGTCATCGGCGATACGTTCTTGGTTAATGGGGCGATTCAGCCCACGGCTCGCGTGGCCCCCCGCAAGTATCGCTTCCGTATTCTGAACGGCTCCAATGCGCGCTTCTATCACCTGATGCTGCAAACCAGCACGGGGGTTCCGATACCTTTTCACATTGTCGGCAGTGACGGCGGGCTGTACAACACCGCAGTGCAGGTAGATGGTGGTTTTATGATCGCCCCCGCCGAGCGGGTGGAAGTAATTGTCGACTTTTCCGGCCTTGCCCTTGGAACGAAGGTGTTTCTCAATAATTGCCTGATGCAGACCGACGGACGCAAGCCCGCGGGATTGGTCGCCAATTGTGCCGCCGTTCCTCAAACTCCAGGGCCCGATGGTGTCGGCTCTCTCCTTTCCTTCAATATTGCATTTTTACCCACAAACGGCGACCCGAGCAGCTTCACCCCCGGTCAGACATTGCGCACCGACCTTCCCGTCTATAAGATAGCCGACGCATTACCGCCGTTCCCAGGAACAAAAACGGGCGCCACTCGCGATTGGAGGTTTGAGCGTGGCCAGGGTGGCGAGTGGCTGGTCAATAGCTTCAACGGAAAGGGGGCGCAGGCCTTCGATCCTGGGCCTAAACCGCCTGCGCCTGAAAATCCCCGCGTTGACGCAACCTGCAAGGTCGGCACCACGGAAATCTGGCGTCTCATCAACGGTAGCGGAGGCTGGGCCCACCCCGTTCACATTCACCGCAACCAGTTCCAAATCCTCGATCGCGTTGATAGTGGCAGTGGCAAATCACTGGGCCTGCTCCCAACGCAGCAAGGTTTGAAGGACGTCTTCAGGCTGGAACAAAACGTTACTATTCTCCTGATCACGAAATACACTAGTGGTCCGACCAGCGATAAACAACTAGGCAAATACGTCATGCACTGCCACAACGTTGAACATGAGGATATGGCCATGATGATTGTCTGGGAAGTGACGCCTTGACGCGGCGCTCCCAAGCGAGGCAACTATGGATAAGGCCTTAACGATAACGGTTGCAGTTATCCTGGCTGCAGCCACGGCGGGCCTGGCAGTGGGCGGAAAGCACCAGGAGAAAGTGCCTGATCCACAAACCGACTACCAGGCCTATACTGCCTATCGACTGCGAAAACACTTCCCCAACGTCGAACTCACCAACCAGGATGGAAAAAAACTTCGATTCTATAACGACCTGATTAAGGGCAAGGTCGTGATGATTCAGTTCATGTTCACCGATTGCACTCGACTCTGCCCTATGGTGACTCCTAACCTGGTCAAGGTGCAGCAGGAACTCGAGAAGGAAGCGCCGGGAGAGGTCAACATCGTCTCGATCAGCGTCGATCCCGATCATGACAATCCGAAGGCTCTGAAAGCGTACGCCACAAAATTCCACGTCGGGCCGCGTTGGCAGTTCCTGACAGGCCGCAAATCCGATGTTGAGCGGCTTCGCCGCGAGCTTGGCGTCCTAGATCCGGAAGAGACGACTTATGAGCACATGAATGTAGTCACCATTGGTAGAGAACCAACTGGCCAGTGGTTCTGCATGCGGGCCCTGACCCGGCCAGACGCCATTGCTTACAACGTGCTTCGGCTCACGAACCACACGACCGGCAGCATTGGCGGAAAACCAGCCTCCGCCCCCCAGATTCGCTTAACGGCTGGTAAGTGAAAGGGACGCTCCCGGTGCTGAAACTAGCTTTCCGTTGAACCCGGGTTGAGGTAACCAGCGCAACGGCTTCACCCCCGTGTTTGCATCCGTCGGTGAGGCCTTGGGGAGCGTGACATGATCCGTTTCGGACAAGACCTGTGCAGTAATCTCGACGCGGCTCTCCGCCGTGAATGGCTCGAGACCAACGGCATCGGCGGTTTCGCTTCCTCAACTGTAAATGGAGTCAATACCCGGCGGTATCACGGCCTGCTGGTGGCCGCGACTAAGCCCCCGGTTGGCCGATACGTTCTGCTTTCCAAGCTGGAAGAAACCCTGGTTATCGACGGGCGTCCCTTTGATTTGGGCACAAACCGTTATCCGGGAGTTGTCCATCCCCAGGGATTCCGTTATTTGAAACAGTTCCGCCTCGAACCGTTCCCAGTCTTTACCTTCGAAGTGGAGGGGATTGAGATTGAGAAAACGGTGTTCATGGTACAAGGTGAGAACACCACGGTGGTTCAGTACGACATTAAGAATGCACAGAAGTCAAACGTCGTCCACTTGGAGCTTCGTCCGCTGATCGCCTTTCGCGACTACCATAGCCTGACGCATGAGAACGGTGCGATTGACGGCAGGCTAAATTCACAACCGGGATTAACAAGCCTCTCCCCGTACCACAATCTACCAGCGCTCGACCTTGGCCACGACGCAATGGAAGTGGAAAGCACCGGCCATTGGTATCGCAACTTTGAGTATGACGCAGAGCGCGAACGTGGACTTGATTTCGTCGAAGACCTCTTCAATCCCTGCCTGCTGCGCTTCGATCTAACCGCGCAAAATCAGGCTACCCTCATTGCCTCCACCGAGCCGCGAAATGCGGCGGCCGCGGGTGAGTACCGACAGGCGGAAGTCTCACGACGGCGCACCAATGCATCGCGTTCTCCGGATGAGGATGGCTTTGTCAAGTCACTCACCGTGGCCGCCGACCAGTACATCGTCTCCCGCGGTCATGAGAAGACTGTCATTGCCGGCTACCACTGGTTCAGCGACTGGGGCCGCGACACCATGATTGCGCTGCCTGGGCTCACGCTGCCGACTCGCCGGTACGATGTTGCCCGCAGCATTTTGCGCACCTTCGCTCAGCATGTAGACCGCGGCATGCTTCCTAACCGCTTTCCCGACGCCGGTGAGATGCCCGAGTACAACACCGTCGATGCGACGCTCTGGTTTTTCGAAGCAGTTCGCGCATTCCTGGCTTACACAGGTGATCTGGAGTTCGTTCGCGACGATCTGCACAGTGTGCTCACCGACATTATCAGTTGGCACGTGCGGGGGACCCGTTTCGGAATCAAGATGGACTCCAACGGACTGCTCAATTCGGGCGAACCCGGCACGCAGCTGACATGGATGGATGCTAAAGCAGGCGATTGGGTCGTTACACCGCGTCGAGGTAAAGCGGTCGAGATTCAGGCTCTTTGGTATAACGCGCTCTGCATTATGGAGGATCTCGCCAAACGGATCGGAGATGAAATAGGGCGGAAACGCTACAGCAACATGGCCGCCCTCACCAAGTGGAGCTGCAATCGTCTGCTTTGGAACGAAAAGGGAGGATATCTCTACGACGTGCTTAATGGCGGCCCGCCGGACTCGAGCATTCGTCCCAACCAGATTTTTGCGGTGAGCCTCCCCTACACGATGCTCAGTCCTGAAAGGGCGAAACAGGTAGTGGGCGTGGTCGAACAGCACCTGCTTACCCCTTACGGACTGCGCACGCTTGCGCCCAGCGACCCCCAATACCGCGGCCGCTACTCAGGCGACGGGGTCAGCCGCGATGGCGCCTACCACCAGGGAACCGTCTGGCCGTGGCTGATGGGGCCATTTATCAGCGCATATATAAAGGTTAACGGCGGAACGGAGTCGGCACGCCGCCAGGCAGAGACCTGGCTCGCATCGCTCAAAGATCACCTCGCGGATGCCGGGTTGGGACACATTTCGGAGATTTTCGACGGCGACCCTCCTCATCGTCCCGTCGGCTGCATCGCCCAGGCGTGGAGCGTGGCCGAGGTCTTACGGGCGACCGTGGAGGATATCCGCGGCATTCGTCCTGAAGCAAGAACCTCGCTCAACGCTGCAACCCCGATTCGCTCTGCGACCGAGGTGAGCCGCAGACGCGCGGTTCCCTAAGGGTATTCGCGCCGTCCATTCGGTTGGTTTGGGAACTGTCAAATTGATGCATAAGGAGTACACCGCCATGTCTCGAGTTTCCATGATTTGTGCTTTGGTTCTGGGATTGGCATCGGCAGCCGTAGCCCAGCAGCCGCAACCCAAGAAGAGAGTGGCAGTACTGAACTTTGAATATGGCACGGTGCAGAGTTCGGTGGCTGCAATCTTTGGCACAAACCAGGATGTTGGCAAAGGCATTTCCGACCTGTTGGTCCAAAAGCTTGTGGAGGACGGACAGTATTCGGTAATCGAGCGCAATGCCCTGGATAAGGTGCTGGCCGAGCAAAATTTCTCCAACAGCGACCGGGCAGATCCCTCGACCGCAGCCAAGATTGGACGGGTTCTGGGCGTTGACGCCGTCATCCTGGGCAGCGTCACCCAATTCGGCCGCGACGACAAAAACACGACAGTCGGTGGCGGCGCTATGGGCGGCCTAACCAGCAAATTCGGACTCGGAGGCGTGCAGAAGCGCAACGCCAAGGCCGTGGTAGGAGTAACCGCCCGCATGGTGGACACCAGCACGGGAGAGATTCTGGCTGCCGTAACCGGAATGGGCGAGTCGAAGCGCTCAGGCGCTTCCCTGGTGGGAGCGGGAGGCAGCTATGGCGGTGCCGGCGGCGGCGCCTTCGACATGACCAGCAAGAACTTCGGCGACACTATCCTGGGGGAAGCGGTTCATCAGGCCGTGAATTCGATGGCCGATCAGCTCGATACCAAGGTTGGAGTGCTTCCCACCCACAAGGTGGACATCTCCGGGCTGGTTGCCGACGTCACCGGTAGCACCCTTATTTTGAACGTGGGCAGCAAAGCCGGCGTCAAAGTTGGGGACACCCTGGAAATCAGCAGGGCAGTGAAGTCCATTAAAGATCCCACAACAGGAAAGGTGATCAAGACAATCACCTCGAAGCTTGGCGATGCCACCGTCACGGAAGTAGACGAGCAATCAGCGACTGCAACCTTCCAGGGAACCGGGACTGCCAAGGTGGGCGACGTGGTGAAGAACCCGTAATGCCGGGCTAGGTTCTGGGAACCTCGCAGTAAGAGTCGGCTGCCCGGCCGGAATCCAGGGCTTGCTGGAGAAGGCATTTCTCGGCAGGTGAACAGAATTTCGAGCCATTGAGGCTTGCGATGAGCCAAGAGATGCCAAAGCGCGTGGGCGATTACGAAATCCTGGACGTGCTGGGCACTGGAGGTATGGGCAGGGTCTACAAGGTACGGAATGTCATTTCCGACCGTGTCGAGGCCATGAAGGTTTTGTTGCCCGATCTCGCCGGTCACCAGGAATTGGCTGACCGGTTTCTGCGAGAGATCAAAGTCCTGGCGGCTCTCAACCATCCCAACATTGCCGCGCTCCGAACCGCCCTCACGCTGGATAACCAACTCGTTATGATCATGGAGTATGTCGAGGGCACGACGCTCGCGGAGCGTCTGGAGCGGGGACCGGTTCTCCCGGCAGACGCGCTGAATTACATCGACCAGGTGTTAGGGGCGTTGAGTTATGCGCACGGACAACACGTTATTCATCGCGACATCAAGCCCTCGAACATGATGCTGACCCCGCAAGGCGTCGTGAAGCTTATGGACTTCGGTATCGC
This sequence comes from Terriglobales bacterium, assembly GCA_035631655.1. Lineage (GTDB taxonomy): Bacteria > Acidobacteriota > Terriglobia > Terriglobales > Acidobacteriaceae > Gp1-AA122. Next base: position 14,979 of record DASQIH010000063.1, on the reverse strand, counting down.
GCGTTCCGGCAGCGATTCTTCGCTGACCCTGACCGGCACCACCCTGGGATCGATCTACTACATGTCGCCTGAGCAAGTGAAGGGCGAAGTGGTTGACAGCCGTTCTGATCTGTACTCGGTCGGCGTCTCGCTTTACGAGATGGTTACCGGCCAAAGACCATTTCACGCGGAAAGCGACTTTTCGATCATGGCGGCGCATCTGCAGCAGACACCGAAGCCGCCGATCGAGCTGCGGTCCGATTTGCCGAAAGGCCTGAGCGACATCATCATGACCGCAATGGCTAAGAATCCGGCAGATCGCTTCCAGTCCGCCGATGACTTCCGCGCAGCCTTACATACCGTGGCCGCCAGATTAGCGCTCGTTACACCTCAAGTTCAAGACTTGCCGACGGCAGCAACTCCGCCCGCTGATGTGTCTATCCCGGCTCAGGACAACCTCCCCACCGCAAGCATAAACCGGCTTGCGGCGGCCCCGGCTTCTGCCCCGCCGCAATCTGAACGCCTGCCCAGCGTGCTGGAGCTTTCACAACGGCAGGGCAGGCATCGCGGGCTTTATATGAGCCTGGGAGCGTTGATCGTAGTCGTAGTTCTGGCCGCAGCCGGGTTGTACTTACCACGCAGAAATAAGGCGAGTGCCGATGTGACCACAGGTTTGGCTGGGTTAGAAAAATCGAACCATTCGTCATCAGGAATCGCCAGCATTCCGCCTTCTCCAGGCGACCCTGTCAAGAACACGCAAATCAATTCTGGTTCGTCTACTCCAAGTGCCGTGGCCGGCGCGATTCCGCCGAGCGGCACAAACCCCAAGACGGAGCCTGCTCATCTTTCTCGAGGAGGTCCCGTAGTTCTGGCTGGTGAAAAAAATACCTTGTCGGCTTCTTCAGATCACAGGCTGGATCTCGGGCGTGCGGACCAAATTGGCCCCTTGGCCGGTGGGCAGGCGCAAACAGACAATTCCCAAGAGCTCGAGGAATTGGAGAAGCAGATCGACCAACTGGCAAGCCGGGCGGCTTCCGTTCATGACAGCCTCGAAACTCTGCGGCGGCAGCAAGCCGCGCAAGGTTTGGGACTACGCGGTGATATCGTCTCCAGTCAAGAACGGATGCAGACGTACATGGGCAAAGCCCAAGCCGCGGCGGGAAGCGGAGACGCCAGAGGCTCGCGAAAATATATCGAGTTGGCTCAACAGGAAATCGAGAAGCTGGAGAAATTTCTTGGGCGGTAGATCATCAGTCTGAGCCGACTCAGAGCTCTGGGCATGCCTCTGCCAGAGGTCGGCCGTTGTGAAAATCGGCAGTTCAAGAAAATAGACCACGGATGGGCACACATTTCAGGGAAGTGCTCGCCTGCGCTGCAGGCACTTCTTCTGCGTTCCGCCCTAACTAACCCATCCGCAGCCTTGTGTCCTTAATCGGCAGCGGCGCCGAGTTTCTTGCGTGACAAATACCAGTCTGTGACTTCCACGCCCGGGCCTCCCGTGGCACGTTTCTCCGCATCGGCCTGCGTAATCGGAGCCGGCACGATCACCGGATCGCCGGGCCGCCAGTTGGCGGGAGTGGCGACGGCATTAGCGTCCGCGATCTGCATGGCATCGATGGCGCGCAGCAGTTCATCTACGTTGCGGCCCAAAGAAAGTGGATAGTACAGCAGCGCACGGATCACACCCTTCGGATCAATAAAGAAGACGGCGCGAACGGTGGCCGTGTCGCTTACAGCCTCATGCACCATTCCAAAGGCCTTAGCAACCTTCTGATCCAAGTCCGCGATGACCGGGAATGTGATCTTCACCCGGTTGTGCTGCTCGATGTTGCGAATCCAGGCTATATGCGCGTACACGCTGTCAATCGAGTTGCCGATCAGTTGCACGTTGCGCTTTTCAAACTCGTCGGCATTGCGCGCAAACTCGATAAATTCGGTTGTGCACACCGGCGTGAAGTCGGCGGGGTGCGAGAAGAGCATGACCCATTTGCCCTTCGAGGTGTAGTTGCTGAGCTTGATTATGCCGTGCGTGGACTTGGCTTCGAAGTCCGGCGCCGGCTCGTTGATGCGGGGAATTCTGGGGACACTCTGCGTTTCGGTCTCGGTACTCATGGTATCTCCTCCTGGCTGAAATGTTGAAACGATCCCGGTACGGGCCGGAGTTGTGAACAGCCCTACCCACACAGCTTTCGGAACGGGTGAGATTCAGCTATGAGGAAGAGAACCCACCCTTCGGCCGTCGCCGGGTGGGTATAAATTCCGGTCAGCTACCCACACGACGGCATCCGGCTACAACAACAGCAGATGCCGCTCATGCAGTAGCTTCGCATACGCGATTCAGGATACCCGGCCCCCCAAAAACCTGTCAATCCTAGGGAAACGGCAGCTTTTCGCCTTCTTTCCCAGCCGGAGGAGCAGAAAAGTCTCGGAATCTGAGAGGGCTGATACCGCATCGAATGCGTGAATTCTCTCGAGGCATTTCTGACGATGACAAAACGACTGCCAATGGTACAGCTCGATGTCTTCAGCTCTGCGCCGCTACAGGGCAACCCTCTTGCGGTCTTTCTTGACGGTCGTGGGCTCAGCGATCAGGAAATGCAGGCTCTGGCTCGAGAGATGAATCTTTCAGAGACGACGTTCATCCTTCCCCGCGATCCTGCCACCGAAAATGCTCGTGGCATAAGAGTGCGCATATTTACGATTCAGGAAGAATTACCGTTTGCCGGCCATCCCACCCTCGGGACGGCCTTTGTCCTTCGCGGTTCCACGGCCGCGAGCGAGATCGTTTTGGACCTGAATGTCGGTAAAGTTCCGGTGCGTTTCGAGGAGCGGGCGGGTGCGCCGAGTTTCGGGGAGATGACGCAGGTGGACCCGAAGTTCGGATCCACCCACGACCGCAATGCGGTGAGCCATGCTTGTGGGTTGCCGACCGACGCACTGGATCCTTCCTTGCCAATTCAGACCGTCTCCACCGGGCTGCCGCAAGTGATTGTTCCTCTATGCTCCTTGGAAGCCATGCGGAGCTTGAGTCTCGACCACAAACGTGTAGCCGAATATCTGGACCGGACAGATGGGCGATTCTTTTATTTCGTGACCCGCGAAACTGTTGACCCGGGAGCCCGTTTGCACGCCCGCATGCTCTTCTATAACGGTGAAGATCCAGCCACGGGGTCGGCTGGAGGTTGTGCCGCAGCTTGGATGGTAGCCCATGGGGTCGCGCAGCCCGAGGAGCGCGTAGTCATCGAACAGGGAATCGAAATGAATCGGCCCAGCCGGATTTTTGTTCGCGCTGCCAGGAAGGATAACCGTGTAATTAACGTTCGTGTCGGCGGTCACGCTGCGGAGATTATGAGAGGCGAGATTTTTTTCTGACCAGAGATTCAGTTTTGCTCAAGAAAATTGCCTACAGGCACACTTACTAGGAAATTTCAAGAGTCAAGATTTCCCATTAGCATCGGTGTCACTTTACAGACATCTGTCCAGCCGGTAGGATTTTTCTTGCTCTAGGCCTCCAACTTCTAAACAGTGCAAAACATCCCAAGACGCCAGGCAGTTGGCACTGCCAGGGTGCTTGGAGAGTGAGATGAAGCCGAAACGTACCATCCTGTGCGTGGACGACAACGAACAATCCCTCTCTATTCGCAAGGTCCTGCTGGAAACTCGTGGTTATCGCGTAGTGGCCTGCACACGCGGGGAAGAGGCTCTGGAGCGCTTTAAGAAGGGCGGCGTCGACCTGGTCCTAACCGATCTGATTATGCCCGGCTGTGATGGGACTAAGCTCATCCAGGACATAAAGGCAATCTCGCCGCAGACGCCCGCCATCCTGCTTTCGGGCAAGGTCAGGATCTATGATCGTGACACCCAGGCGGACGTGTTTCTTCCCAAAGGGATGTACGCTCCTGCCGAATTGCTGGAGCGCATCCGGTTGCTGCTGGTGCGCAAGCGCGGGCCGAAGCGCAGCCAGAATTCTCCCAGTTCCACCAACGTCGCGTAGAGAGCAGCCTTCCGGACAACGCATATCCTGACCTTCGTGTAATATCGTGGGTTGGGATGGCTGCCTTCATCGAAGCCGAGAACATCCGCAAGACCTACCGCGTGGGCAAAATCGAGGTCCCCGCGCTCCGGGGTGTTTCCTTCAGCGTACAAGCCGGTGAATTTGTCAGCATCGTGGGACCCTCGGGCAGCGGCAAATCTACTCTGTTTTATCTTTTGGGTGGGCTGACGCGGGCTGATTCGGGGCGGATCGTCATCGACGGCGATGATTTCTCAATACTCTCGGACGCGGAGCGCACCAGGATGCGCAAACGCAAGATCGGATTTGTCTTCCAGAAATTCAACCTGCTGCCTACCCTGGATGCGAATTCCAACATTTTGATTGCGCAGGACATCGCGGGCAAGAATGGACAGAGTGATCCGGCATACTTCCGGAGGATTACCGACCTGCTGGGTCTGACCAAGCGCCTGCACCACCGCCCATCGGAGCTTTCGGGGGGAGAGCAGCAGCGCGTAGCCCTGGCCCGTGCTCTGATCAATAAGCCGGCCATCGTACTTGCCGACGAGCCCACCGGTAACCTCGACTCCCAGAATTCTGAAATTGTGTTGTCCATGCTGCGGCAGTCGAATCGCGAACTGGGCCAGACCATTATGATGATCACGCATAACCCGGAAGCTGCCGGCTATGCCGATCGCATCATTCACATGCGGGACGGGCAGATCGTCGCACCCGAGCAGGATCCGCAGTGGACTGCCGCCAAGCGCTGCGACCCGGCGTGAAATAATCGGCGCGCCGCGGCCGCCGCCGAAAGGATCTCGCAAATTCCATGAGCAACGCGGAAGATTTGCGTAAACCCATATTGCCGGGCAAGGGTGCCTCGGACTACGAGCGCTACTTGCGGACGGATGATCTGCTTAGCTTGCAGAAGCGTCCGGAAGAACTCCTGCACCCAGACGAGTTGACATTTCAGGTGGTGCACCAGAGTTCGGAGTTGCTGCTGAAGGGTGCGGCTTTTGAACTGGAGCGGGCTCTCGGCCTTGTCGAAGCGGGGGATTTCTTGAATGCGGCGCGGCTGATCCGGCGTGCCAACATGGAGCTGGATTATCCGATTGGTCTGCTCCACGTGCTGGAGACCATCACTCCCTATGACTATCACATCATCCGGGCCGGACTAGGTCATGGCAGCGGATTGGATTCGCCGGGCTTCTTAGCGCTCCTGCATATCGGTCCCCGGCTGGGCCAAGCTTTCCATCACCAACTTCAGCAAGTTCACCTCAGCGTAGACGATCTTTATCGGCGGCATGCCGAGTTCTTTGCGCTGCATGAGGTCGCCGAGTGTCTGCTGGACTTTGACGAGCGCATCCATCTCTTTCGCTTCCACCATCTGAAACTGGCGCAGCGGATCATTGGGGGCGGAGTCGTCGGCACGATGGGAACACCTGTGGAAGTCCTGCATCAGCGCATGGAACACCTTTTCTATAAGGAACTGTGGGACGTGCGCAACAAGATTACTGACAAAGCCAACCAGGCCCTTCAGAAGAGCGACACGGGCTCGAAGTACTGAAATAATGTTCGGGGCGTCTCCCGCAACCGGAGTAGCTGGTTGGGAATCTAGTAGCTAAGCTGTGCATCCAGATCAATGTCGCGTGGGGAACCGGGCGTGCTTGTTGCGAAGACTAACTACAGAGAAAAAATCCTTTGGCCCTTCGGACCGGGTACATACGCCGCGCTCGTGTTGTTCCTTCTGTGGCTCACGTGCCTGGGTTCTATCAGCAGGGCTCAGGCGGCTGAGAAAGCCCCAGACATTTCTTCGGCTCAACCGCAGCCCATGCGCCTCGGCTCCCTGACAGTGAGCGGGGAGTTGCTCGGCCGGGGCCAGGGGTGGAACTGGTTCCTGGGAGATACGCGGGCACGCTACGGATTTGGCGATTCTCTCCTCCGAGTTGCACTTTCGCAGCAGAAGAGCAAGTTCGGCTGGACAATCGAAATGGCACAGCCCAGCCTTTACGGCCTTCCGAACGAAGCATTTGTGCCCGGAACTTCTGTCCCGCTCGGCTTGGGAGGCACCTATTTCTCCGCCAATGGCAATCGGCAAGATGTCGCCGGAATTTTCGTGAAACAAGCGTTCATTGCATTGCGCGGGATTGACAAAAATCACAGCACACTGCAGCTAGGGCGCTTCGAGTTCTCCGATGGGGAGGAGAAAGTACCGAGCACATCTGACCTGGCCTGGCTCATGCAAGAACGCGGCGCGCATCGGCTCATTGGCGATGCCTACTGGACGGATATCGGCCGCAGTTTCGACGGGCTGCATTTTTCGAGCGATATTGGGGCGGACACTAACCTGACTTTTGTGTCAGGACGGGCCACACGGGGAGTGTGGCAGACCGACGGCCTGGGCGAGATGGACGTCGACGTTTTGTATGGCTCCTACACGCGGGAATTTCCTACCCCGCGTACCGACTCGCAGCTGCGTGTTTTCGCCCAGGGTTATCACGATGGCCGCAACGTACTGAAGGTGGACAACCGGCCGCTTGCGGCTCGCGAGGCGGACACTCGCAATATCCGGATCGGAACGTTTGGGGTGAACTATGCGATCGTCACGCCGATCTGGCGCCTGGGTAAATGGGATTTGCTGGTTTGGGGCGCACAGCAAATCGGGCAGTGGGGAGTGTTAAACCATCGTGCCAACTCCGGGACAGTGGAGATCGGCTGGCGGCCGCCCGTGCCCTGGATCCATCCGTGGTTGCGGGCGGGCGCGTTTTTTGCCAGCGGTGATGGCAACCCCAACGACAGCAAGCACACAACCTTCTTTCAGCCGCTGCCTACCGAGCAACAATACGCACGCCTGCCGTTCTACACCCTGCAGAACAGCGAGGACTATACCGCTCAGGTCATCGTGCAACCGACCCGCAAGCTGCAGTTGCGGAGTGAGCTGCACAAGGTAAAACTGCACTCGGCCAACGATCTCTGGTACCTGGGTACCGGGGCCTTCCAAAACACCAGCTTCGGTTATGAGGCGCTGCCCGACAACGGTCACAAGGGATTGGGCAACTACATAGATTTCGATTTTGATTATCAGGTGACATCGCACCTGGGCCTGCGCTACTACATTGGGATCATGTCCGGCAAAGGGGCCGAGACCCAGCAGCCCCATGGCAGGAAAGGCGGGTTTACTTATCTCGAGGTGGCTTACCGGTTCTGAAGAGCGCCGGTTGGGTTTGCGCCTGCAAAGACGGCTTGTTCATAATCAATCCGCAGCGCGGGAGTAACTCAGCGGTAGAGAGTGCGACCTTGCCAATTCTCTTATAACTAATCTTTTCAACAACTTAAAAAGGCTAGCGGGGACTGCCAAGTACTTGAAAATACGTTCAGGGTAGAAGTGTGTGCGGGTCCTGATGCGGGACCGGCGAAAAAGTGCCAGGTCGCGTCCTGGGACTCACAACCCGTTTTCGGAAGAACCACTTCTGGAGCCTTCTCCCACGGTCGCAGGGCGCCCTCAAGGTGCACTCGAAATGGTGCAAAATGGCCCCAGAGCGCCAATCGGAAAGAGTTGCACTTTGACCTGATTCAGGTCCCGTACGCAGCACCGCTCGTGGCGAACCAAGATCCCCTTCACCGCCAGCTCTGCTGGGAAAGGGTTTTTCGAACGCTGCTCAATGCCACTTTGTAGGACCTCACCCATTTTCGGGAAGATCATGCGCCAATTCGGCTACTGCTCGATGTCCTCGCAAGCGAAATCAGGGCGGCCCGTCAGCCTTCGGGCCGTCGCAGCTGTATACCGCCCACCATGGAACCTGCCACGAAATCGGAAGGGAACCCAACTGGTGGCGTTCAGAGGCGGCTGATCTCTATATCCTGGGATTACCAATGTTCACTACCAGGGATGCAGACGGACAACGCAAGAATGAACACACGTGACCACGACCGGCACCGAAGAGCCATTCCGGGGTCCTGCTCATGTGCCTAAGATCGCGTCATGCCTGTACAAAACATGCGTGACGGCCTTCTCCTCGCACTCGTTCTCCGCTACGAACGGGATCGTGATCAGTTTGTGGTCCTGTCCAAGCAAACTGTCGATTCCTCTTCCGCCCGTTTGGCAATCGCGGAGCTGAGAAATCAAGGACTGGTGGAAGAAGAAGTTCGAGGTGTGATTCGACTGACCGATCTGGGCTACAAAACGTACAAGAACGCGCTTCTTCCGTACGCTTATGCGGGCTGAGCTGAGCCGTCGTTAGTGCCCGAGGGAGCAAGCACCGACTGTCCGTTTCCATGCTCGGGTCGTACACGTTCCTTGGTAATCTCGCCTGCCCCGCAGGTTAGTAGCATTATTCCCCTGCATGATGACCTCCCCCCTACCGCCCTGCACGCGGCGTCCCCCCCGTGTACGACTTCCAGGCATGCCTTCAGCAATGATCCGATTTGGAGACGGACAATGCTCATCCGCTAGACTTCAGACCATTTCTGTCACTGGCGGGTTACTTCGAGTGCTCAAACCTCTCAGTTCAGGAGCGGTTGTGGAACTGATGTTCTCGACGTACATTGGACCCGTGCTCGCCATGGCTGAACTGCTCAGCCCCTGTTCAGCCGCTCCGATCGGTTTGCAGCCCTTTCGCTTTATCGCTATCGATAATGCCGAGTTGCGAAACTTACGGGCTGCCATTGCAGCATTCTCGAAGACCGAAGCAGAAAGCCCATCTGCTTCCCCTTGGCGCTTTAGTCGGCAAACCGGAGATGTGGCGATTCCTGATACCGTGGCGATTGTTCCCGAGTGAATAGGCCAGCCCGAAGCTAGCACACCGGGCGGGATCGTCGTGAAGTCGCATTGTCTTCCTATGCCGCACCCCTGCTACAAATCCGTTTTCTCAACGTTGCCGACTGCCTTGTAGGGAGTGCCCACGCCGACGCCCAACTTGTCTGAGATCGTTCGCCAGGAGACGCCTGCAGCGCGCATCAAGGCTATCCTGGCGTTATCTACATCAATGCGGATACTCGTTCGCCGAGCTTCCTCTTGTTTCCTCGAATGTGCTCGGTAAATCGCACCCGCTGAGGAGGAGCGTTCGGCACACGTTTCGCCCGCAGTGCATATTCGGTTCGCGGCGTGATCTGGAGATTTCAGCATGGCGACCGGATGTCCAATGACTCAGGAGGTCATTGGTGCTAATCACTTGTTTGAAATGCCTCTCCGGGTGACGAGGTAGACCGCAAAGCTTCCCAGCCAGTGACCGCCCTCATAATGCTCCCCTGTTACGGCTGCCAAACCAGCCCGCTTGTGTGCCTCGGCAGCCGCCATTATCATTGGCAGCCGTTTGTCACCCTTCGGCAGCCCCGCAGCAATGCCGTCCAGCATCCATGCTCGGCTGAGATTGAGTCCGTCCAAATGCGCCAGTTTCGGATCGCTTGGATCAGGCGACACGACGGGCTGCAACCATGTCTTTCCACCCGAGGCTGAAATCTGCGGTAGAAGCGTTCGCAGCCAGCGAGCGAAGTCGTCGCTGGGCAGCACCCGACGCATCAAGTCTGCTTCCCCGAGACATGGTGATAGGAAGTCCTCCCCCGAAGGCTCATACGCCAGCGGACAGTCCTTGTCGTTCATGAAGAACTGTCGAGCTTTCGACTCGACTAGCGCGGCGAACTTCTCGTCGCCGACTCCATGCGCGTAATCGAGCATCAGGCCGAGGGCAAAGGCGCTCTGGTCATGTTCCCCGATCCGCACAGGATTCGACAGCTTGGGCAGCCAGCCGTTCAGCCGTTCCAGCGCGGCTTGCTCCAGAGGACTGAGATTGGCAGCCATTTCTTTGGCTTGAGAATCGTCCCACTCCCTGAGTTCCGCTACCAGTTGCAATAACCAAGCCAGCCCATAAGGACGCTCGAAGCTGGCCCGTCCTTCTGTTCGCAGGTACGCTGCCTCTTGGGCGATATTTTCTTTAGTCAAGCTCTGGCGCAGTGCTTCGCGTGCAGACTGGGCAAAATCGGCGTTAGGAAAAGTTCTGACCAGCCGCACGAGCAGCCCATGCCCGTGCACGGACGAATGCCAGTCGTAGCACCCGTAAAATGCGGGAGTCAGCTTCCGTGGTGGAGCCACATCTGCATCGCTGTTCAACGTGTGGCTGATCTTGTTTGGATATTCCTTGTGGACACACGCCAGTGCAAGATTGGCGAACCGCTCAGCCGCCTTGATGTCAAACTGACCTGTGGTTTGGGCAGTCGTAGCACTGGCCGCTAAGAGCAGCAATATGGTGAAGAAGATGAATTTCATCGGTTGATACTTTAGCCGAATGGCACGAAGGCCGCGAGCCGGCCGCTCGCGCCAAGGTAAGGTTAGGAGGTTGCGATCCGACTTCTTGCACCATTTGCTAGACATTCCGAGGCCATCCGTTGTTACCAGCGTTGTCCTCCAACCGAGTATGTCGGTGACATCTGCTCCCCTACTGTTACGATCAACTTTTCTCCCTTTGAATAGGCCAGGATGGAAATTGATTTTTGCCCGCGTTGGGTTTTGACGAAGCTTCGCATTCCGGAGCCGAGTCAGCATCACGTTGCGCTACTTGTTTCAACCTTGCTCGCGCTGGCGTTGCTGCCCCTCGCTTCACGTACCGCAGCAGGCGATGCGGCGTGGGGATCTTCACCGGCGCCGTTTCGACCGCTGCTTTCGCGAGAGAATCAACAACTCGCCGTTGGCGGTGAGCACTTCTCGCAGCGCATTTTGAAAATCCCGTCCCGTCCCGTCTCGACGCTGGCGTACGTCCTCCACCCACTCTCGCGGGATTCTCTCCACTCGCTGTTGATGGCACGCGCTCCTACTTCAGACGAACGGCGAAGGAGTGTGCCGCGAACAAACTGATCTTCGAATCGCGTCTCGGAACGTCGGCATAATCACATTCAACCAGCCAGCTCAGGCATATTTGCAGCGCGCCGCCAGGAGGCCAGTGGCCTCGGGGCTTCACAAACCAAGCGATCGTCCGGCAATCTTATTGGATACTTCAACTATCTCCCTAACTCTGGGAGAGGCCGAGCAATTTCAGAACCAGCGGAAGAGTTTTTGGAGCTTGTGCCAATTTGAAGCCGCTGGGGCGGGGACAATACCAGGAACAGGTGTGACAACGGCATTCGCAACGGCTGTAGGGAATGTTGGCCAGTGAATTGGCAACGGCCTCGCGAACATGGAGCCAAGGTCCGTCTGATCTGCGCATCCGCTGGCCCAGAGGCGAAATCCTGAACTCAGCGAGAAATCGTCGTGTAGAATTTAACGCAGAACGGGGACAACCTCCATCACGAAGAGCTTACCAAACTATGACAAGGCTGCGGACTCTCGCCCTACTAATTGTTGTTGCACATTGGATCGTCGCGATCTGGCACCTGTTTCTTGCCGCGAGTGTTCTTCCAGCCCCAAACAACAGCGTTAGCTGGCTGGCAGTAGTTCTGTTGACCTTACTACATGGGGGCGTATCGATTGCGTTGTGGAAGATCAGCGACAAGCTTGCTGGTTTGGTCTCGATAATTTTATTTTTGGCTGCCTTGAGTGCCGATCTTTATGAGCACTTCCTGCATGCATCTGGAAACAATGTGTTCATGGTCGCGCCCGGTGATTGGACTGCGTGGTTTAATGCGAGTGTCTTTATACTTCTTGTCCTCGAAATTTTGGGATGCTCCCTTGGAGTTCTGTCGCTGGGCGGTAGGACAAGGAAGCACTCAACACCGGAACCCAATTCAAATCTCCCCAAGCAAGGCCACACCAGCCTTTACTCCAGCCAATTCAACGCGCTCATGCAGACGAAATCTTGAGCGCGGAGACGGGTAGGACGGCGTTGTCAGGACACGCGATTCGTAGGCAGGAATCCGCCGCGATGTTAAACCTAACGGGGCGAACCAGCGTTTCCATGGGATACGTAGCAGGAGGCACTCGAATGCACTATCTTTTGTTCTACGAGGTTGGTGAGGACTACGTTTCCAAGCGTGCCCAATTTCGAGGACTGCACCTCGAAAAGGCTTGGGAGGCGAGTCAGCGAGGTGAACTTGTCCTGGCAGGTGCATTAGCGAATCCAGTAGACGGCGCGGTCTTGCTGTTTAGAGGTGACTCGCCCGAGGTTGCCGAGAAGTTTGCCAGGGCTGATCCTTACGTGGTGAATGGGGCGGTAAAGCGATGGTACGTGCGGGAATGGACGACAGTTGCGGGAGAAGGTGCTGCAACACCGATCCGACCGACGACAGTTAGCAGTGGACAACAGAAAACCGACTGAATCTTAGGTCGACGGACGTTGGACACTGTGACTGTCCTTTGCGATCTGTGGGAAATCTGTTATGCGAAACGCGGCGAGAATTCCGTCAACTGCGCGGCTAATCGCCACTCCTGCCCTCGTTGGCATCGGGGTGACCGCATTGCGGCTCCTCGGGGAACTCTTACACTGGCCGAAGCCGTTGGTCAATAGCGACGTTTGTGGAAAGGCGATCCTGGGGGTTGTAGGTTGGTACCGATCTTTGGTATCTACTTCGCGCTCAGGCTCTCTCACAGGTTCGCGGCACGGCGCGTGGGGAGCAACAGAACGGCGACGTCTATCTCATACGCGAGGAAGATGTCCGCCGCTTCATCCTCGAACACCCCACCGAAATTGACCTCCGCAAGGTAGATCAACTGTGGTTTCTCGATTTGTTGACCAACGGCTTGGTGCGCTCGCCCTGAACAATTCCAACGCAATATCTGTGCACACGACCATCGGAGTTGTCTGGAACAGTCGAGGCCCCAACCTCAAATATCATGGAAGGAATACGAGATGAAATTCCGCTAAAAACTCGTTTCCGCATTGCCGACCATCCAGTGCATTGGAGGCAGTGTTCGGGCCTATTTCACCGGCGCGAGTATCGTATCCAAACGGTCCGGTGTCGACTCGACTCTCTCCAGGTGCGGGTAGCGGAGTCCGCCGTGGTAATCGACAGTCAGGGTAATGAACTCCTTGTCGCGCTTGAGCAGAAGCTTGATGGGCTCCTTGCTGCTCTCAGCGCCAACGATGGCTTGCCGCAGGTTGGCAACGCTGAAAGCTTGACTATTCACCCCTAGCAGCTGCATGCCTGGGGTCATACCTGCCTCGAATGCCGGACCATCCCACACCACATCTGCGATACTGCCGGGCTGATCGCTGTCGCCGCTATCGTCGCCCTTCACCGAAAACCCAAGTGACGTAGCGAAGCTTGCGGGACGAGACTTGTCCATGTGCTTCATCCACTCCGGTTCAGTATCGTTGTAAACCAGTCGATAACCACCTTGGGCAATGCCGTTTTCCGGGGTCTGCGCTTCGACCTGGTAAACCCGTGTGCGGAAGAACCCTGTCCAATCGTACGACTGTACCGTGTTCAAGACTCTGACGAGGTCTTCGAAGGTATAAGTAACAGCAGCGTAGTTTCCATTATCGATCCCGAAAAACAGTTTGGCGAAATCGTCGAGGGATTTCTGTCCCTTGCTAAGCTCGCGGATTTTTGTATCGGCGTCAAGCCAGATGAGATCCGATTCCGGATAGTAGTCGTAGGAACGCTGCCAATTGGGCCAAAATTCAGGCACGGCTCCGTGATACGAGATGATGGGCTGATTGGTAGTGTCTTCCAAAGAACGCCAGGTGCGTCCCGGGCTGATTTCGAAAGTCGCAGCGATCTGCGCGATCACATCGCGTGCCTGCTCAGCGGTACGCATGCCGGAACGCGCCGTCAGGACATTGCCGTAATAATTCGTCAAGCCTTCATAGACCCACAGCAAATCGTTCTGCATTGGTACATTGAAGTTCGGCGTCCAGAGGTCAGCAGGGCGGCGAAACTTGCCGTTCCAGGAATGCACGTATTCGTGCGGCAGAAGAGCGCGACCAGGGACGCCTGCGGCCCAATCGGTAAAGTAGTTGGCGCGGGTGCCATCTTCACTTGACTGGTGATGCTCCAGTCCCTTGCCGCCAACTGAGTCGCTAAGGGACAGCAGGAAGTCATAGTGATCGTAGTGATGCGAGTTGAAAAGCTTCTGCACCTGAATCACCAAATTCTTGTGATATTGCAGTTCTTCCGGCGTGATCTCCAGTTGTTCGGGCTTATCTGCAAAAACATCGAGGTAAACCAGATTGTCTGGTCCTGTCGATAGGTCCACGCGCTTATAGTTGACGCCCGCATACAAAGGCGAATCGATCAACGTATTCAGCGGAACGTCTTTAAACTGAACCACGTCTCCGTTCTGTGACTTCACATCAAGTGCAGTGGCGAACTTCCAGCCATCTGGCAGTTTCAGTTCGGGCGAAAATTGAATCCGACGCGCGAAATATCCCGCCGGATACAGGAGCACGCTGTTCCACGTGACATCGGCGATTCTGGTTGAAATACGTCCCTGCTGCGGCTTGACCGGAGCCAGATATTGAAAGGTGAGTTCGAGTAGGCTCGCGCCTTTCGGTACCTCGATGTGGAACGCCCACATGTTCACGCGATCCCGCAGCCAGGGGACGCGCCTGCCATTTGCCGTGATGACAAGCCCTGCCAGGTTGCTGACTGGATTCGAAGGCGAATGCGTCCCGGGGAGCCACTGCGGATAGAGCAGCGCCATCTCGCCGGGCTTGACAGGAATTATCTCCCGCACAGCCAGGACGCGAGCGTTGACGTTCGTCAGATCGACGCTGAGAGAAATTGTGCCGGCATAAGGCTGATCAAGCGGTGCGGGGAGCGGTGGAGGCAACGCCACGAGTTGCGGACCCACTGCATTCTGCGCATAGGCGGTACCGGTTAGTACGATGCAAAGGCCGGCCGCGGCGGCAATGAAGTGATTGTAGAAGAACAAACGTCGCATATAGCTTTCCCCGAGCTCCGAGACACTGTATACCACACTGAATCAGAATGGATGGCTCGCTATGCGTGCAACTGACCTAGGTGCTGCTGTTTGCACGCTCCTGAGCTTCGTAAAGCCCGCATCGCTGCCTTTAGTGACGCGAGAGTGCGGCCTGGCGCGTGGCAGGAGCCGATTGCGGCGTTCTCCTGAGAGGGTTATT
>DASQIH010000062.1:0-37578 GCA_035631655.1 Terriglobales bacterium | reverse complement strand
TACGCTGGATGGAAACCGATGGGAAATCATCCAACTTCCGAGTTCCAACGACTGGGCCAGCGCGATCGCCGGCGACATCAACGAGAAGGGTGAGATCGTTGGTGATGTGCTCAATCTGGCTTTTGACCAAGGGTATTCCTCTCTTTGGCAGCCGACGGACCCGCAAAGGCGTACCTACAAGCTGACTTTACTGCCGAATCCTTGGGGCCACCCGAACGGTGATACCGCAGAGGGTATCAACAACTCTGGAGACATCGTGGGCGCCAGCTGGGATGACTATGGGAACTTTGTGGCTGTGCGCTGGACCACCAAAGACCCCTCCTCGGTTCAGTCGCTCGGTTTTCCCGGAGACTGGAGCCTCGCGTTCAGAGTGAACGAATACGGGATCGCGACGGGGACGTACGGGACATACAGCGTCGGTCAATGTGCAAATGAATGTGCGGCCGCTGTGCAGTTCCATTAGAGAAACCCTGTGACGCCGGTGTGATGCAAAACCTGTCGTCACTGCCGAAGTTGACATCATTGACACTTCCCGCTCGCTGATTTCAAATAACTTGTCTGTTTGCAATGCAGCCCGGCGAATTCGGCTTACAGGCCCGGCTGCCACATTTCCTTAAGTTCAACTTGGAGCCGAACTCATGTCAGCACCTTCGCGGCGGCCCGAGATCCGTCGCCGCCGTACCCGCAAAGAAAAGATCGCCAAGCTTCGCAAACGCCTCGCCAAGGCTACCTCGGACTCCGACCGGAAAAGCCTTGCAGAGAAACTCAACCGGCTAGGCTTACGGTCTCCAGGGCACCCGCTGTTGAAGTGAAGGGATGCTTGTCTAGGAATTGGCAACTTTTTGAGTGACTTCGACCCGCTCTCTGGGTCTGGGGGTTGGGGAAGCTTTTCCCGCCACCTCTTCGTAGACCTGCAGAACACGCCTTGCCGAACTCTCCCAGGAAAAACGCTGCGACTGCTCATAGCTCCGCTTCTTCATCTTTTCGCGTAGTGACTGGTCCACCAGAACGCGATGCAGGGCGCGCATGATCTCGAAAATATTCTCCGGATTCACCAGTACCGCGGCGTTGCCCACCACTTCCGGCAAGGAGGACGTGTTGGAGGTCACGACCGGCGTTCCATGGGCCATAGCTTCGAGGGGTGGCAGCCCGAACCCTTCGTACAGCGACGGAAATACGAAAACCTTCGCGGTATCGTAGAAAATTCGCAGTACCTCGATCGGAACGAATCCCAAAAATCTTACGTCGTTCTGTACTCCGCTCTTGATGACCGTGCGCCGCAGGTCGGGGTGCTTCGATAGTTCGTCTCCGATGATGATCAGTTTGAGGTCAGGAAATTTCTCGCCCTTTTCCAGTTCGGTTTTCAGCGCAGAGAACGCCTCAATGATGCGCACCAGGTTCTTGTGTGGGCTGATGCGGCCGGCGTACAGCAGGAACGGGTAGGTTACCTGATAGCGCTGCACAATCATGTCGTGATCGGCCGGCGTAGCGTGGCCGTGCAGGAAGCGCTCGTCAATCGCGTTGTACACCACTTCGATTCGCCCGGCAGGAATGCCGAACAGTTTCTCGAGCTCACTCTTGGTGAAGCGGGAGACCGCGAAGATTCGAGAGGCGCCCAGCAAGACACGCCGTGTCAGGTGAAAGTGCAGCGACCGCCGCATGCCGGAGTGGTCGCGCGTTCTGGCCATGTGTTCCAGCACATCGTGCACGGTCATCACATAAGGGCAAGGCAGCGCGCGGGGCAGCCAGAACAGATGAGGTATGTGGACCAGATCGCAACCCAGACGTCGTAGGATCACGCGGAATTCAAAATAGCCGCGTGGCGAAGTGTCGGGTTCGGTGAACGGGACGGTGTGAAAGTTAGGAGGTAAGGGGCCGATTTCGCGGGCCTTCTCGGGGGATCCGATCAGGTAATACTTCTTTTCGCGATCCAGGCGGCTGAGCGCACGAACAATGTTCCGAATGTAAGTACCGACACCGAAGTCGGTGATCCGCCGGATGTCGATCGCGACTTTCACGCCAGAGATTTAACCACAAGGAAAGCCGGGTGGACAGAAATTTGCTGCCGTTCCCGAAGGTTGGCGTTTCTGCTCCTTCTTACGCCCGCACTTCGGCCTGGGCCTTGGCTCTCCGCTCCGGATAGAGCGGGAAGGCTTCCGCCATATCCAGCACCTGCTTGCGGACCCGAGCCAAGAGGCTGGCATCGGTCCGGTTATGAAGGACCTCGGAGATCCATTGGCCGATCTGCCGCATCTCCGGTTCCTTCATGCCCCGAGTGGTGAGCGCCGGCGTACCAATGCGGATTCCACTCGGTTTCATGGGTGGATTTGTGTCGAACGGAATGGCATTTTTGTTTACCGTAATGCCGGCCTGACCCAGCGCCTTTTCCGCCTCGCTGCCCAGCATGCCTTTGGAGAAAACGTCCACCAGCATGAGGTGGGTGTCGGTTCCACCGGAAATGATGTGGTAACCCTCCGCCGACAACGTGTCGGCCAGTACTTTCGCGTTGCTGACAATCTGCCGGGCATACTCGCGGAAAGACGGCTGCATCGCTTCCTGGAAACATACTGCCTTGGCCGCAATGATGTGCACGAGGGGGCCGCCCTGGATTCCTGGAAACACGGTTTTGTCGACGGCAGCCGCATACTGGGTCTTGCATAGAATCAGGCCAGCACGCGGTCCACGCAGGGTCTTATGGGTGGTCGAGGTCACAATTTGCGCGTGCGGCACTGGCGACGGATGCACTCCGCCCGCGACCAGACCTGCAAAATGCGCCATGTCGACCAGATATATCGCCCCAACTTTGTCGGCAATCTGCCGCATGCGTGCGAAATCAATAATTCTGGGATAGGCGCTGCCCCCGCCGATGATCAGTTTGGGGCGCTCTTTTTCGGCTAGCCTTTCCAGGTCGTCGTAGTCGATGGTTTCGGTTTCCTTGGTTACTCCGTACGGCACGATCTTGTATGTCTTGCCGGAAAAGTTCAGATGGTGTCCATGAGTAAGGTGCCCGCCGTGAGCCAGGTTCAGGCCGAGGATGGTGTCGCCGGGCTGCAGCACTGCTGCATACGCGGCCATGTTGGCCTGGGAGCCGGCATGAGGTTGAACGTTGGCATGGTCGGCAGCGAACAGCTTCTTGGCTCTTTCACGGGCCAATTCTTCGACCACGTCGGTAAATTCGCAGCCGCCGTAGTATCGCTTGCCGGGATAGCCTTCGGCGTACTTGTTCGTGAATACAGAGCCCATGGCCTCGAGCACCGCCTCGCTGACGAAGTTTTCCGAGGCGATCAGCTCGAGACCTTCGTGCTGGCGGCGTACTTCGTTATCAATCGCTACCGCGACCTGCGGGTCGACTTCATACAACGGGCGGGACATATCAGCATTTTTCATGGCAGTCACTCTTATTGATTAAGAATTCGTAAATCAAATTATCAACTGGAACCGTGTCGTCCCTGACGGGACTCGTACATTGTTTGTTGTCTTACCCGGCATTGCCGTGCCGGGCTTTCTCATTCCGCCGCTACGCGGCTGGGGCGGATCTGATTTATGAAATCCTAACGATGAAAACAGCTTTGGCGACTCGCGAGCCGAAAATCTTCTTTCTCGATCGCTGTGATCTTTTCAACGCGGCGCTCGTGGCGTCCTCCCGCGAAGGAAGTACTCAGCCAGCGATCCACAATTTTGAGGGCGCGAGGTTCATCCAAAAATCGCGCTCCGAGGGTCAGCGCATTCGCGTTGTTATGTTCCCGGCTCAGCTGTGCCTCACCCTCGGTGGTCACATTGGCAGCGCGCACGCCGGGAACTTTGTTGGCGGCAATCGCCATGCCAATTCCACTTCCGCAGATCAGGATGCACCAATCGGCTTTCCTAGCCGCAACTTCTGCGGCGACGGGGCGGGCATAATCGGGATAATCGACCGACTCGCTGGAATTGGTCCCGCGATCGTCCACGAGGATTCCTTCGTCTAGAAGGTGCTGCCTGATCTTGTCTTTCAGTTCGAAACCCGCGTGGTCGGCGCCCAGGGCGATTTTCATGAGGCCATTCTACGCCTCAAATGCGGTTCTCAGGAATGATGCGATCTGCCAGCCATCCATGTATTTATAGGGCGTTTCGCCCGTGGTGTAGTGGCCACAGGGCAGGGCCACGACCTTGTGATCGAGCTCGCGGCGCTCGAATTCGGCGACGACCTCACGCGAGAATTGCGGCAGGAAGGTCAAATCATACTTTGCGTACACGATGAGCGACTTTTTGGGAGAACGGGAAAACTGTTCGAAATAGGACATCGGGCTGATGGCTGACCACAAGTGCCGCAGTCGTTGCGCATCAATTTGCGCTTCGAGACCCGCACGAATATGGCGCGTTGACTGTCCGTGCCAGACCACATCGGCGAAGTACGTGGAAGCATGGTTGAAAGCCGCTACCCGAATACGAGGATCGTGGGCGGCGGCAAGAAATGCGTAACAGGAGCCCAGGCTGGTGCCGACAATGCCCAGCCGGTCATAGCCCTGCCGCTGCAACCAATCGAAGCAACAACGAACGTCCACCACGCCCTGTCGCGCCGCATCGAGGGTTCGTCCGATGTTGGCAGAGACAGCATAATCCGCTCGGCGGATCTCTGCCGGCATGCGGATATCGTGATAAGGCATGCTCAGACGCAACACGGCGATTCCGAGCAAGTTCAGAACACGGCACAAACCGGTGTAGGCGATAGCGTCCGAATTCCAGTGCGGTAAAAGCACAAGCGCACGGCGTCCGCGAGCCGGGAACCAGCGCGCACCGGCCTGATTGTTTTCCGGAAATGGAGTCTTAACAGGGGAAGTAAAACGCAGGAACTTCGAGTAAGTCCCTTTCACCGTCGCTTCGAGCCTCGGATCGGGTGTCTCGCGAGTGCTGAACACCTGCACCTCGCGATTCTCCAGGCGAAAGTCGGTTGGTGTGCGGTAGGAGTAGAACTCGTCGCTATTAGAAAGGATGCGCTGGTTGTAGTCGCACAAATACTTTTCAGGATCGGCAGGCATTTGCCCGCCGGCCAACCCATTCCGGCAAGGCCAGTTCTCGGCCCACTCTAACCCCCAGTCCAGGGGACGGACCACACGGTTGTTGTCCACTGACGTAAGCTGGGTCTCCCAGGCGTACATCCACTGCTGATAACGGCTGGCCATGTCGTATCAGGATAGCAAACGGAGTGGAGAACGATCAGCAGACTCGCAGCAAGCGGTCGAAATCCGCATGTTAAGCGGCAATGTTCAGGGACGTAGCGTTCCCCTTCACTGCGCCAGAATCCGAAATGCACCGCAAGGCGTCCTGCAGGGCGCGTTCGCTGCAGGGGTGAGTGAGAATGGTGACCTGGTTCGTCATGGCCGGATTTCTTGCCCAGTTGGCGGCGGCCCGTGCTACCCGAACGCCATGTTTCTCCAGAGTTGCGCTGATGGAACCGATCGCGCTGGGCTCCTCTACCGGGAAACGCAGGTAGTGCTGGCATTCTGCATTCCAGTGTGACGTCTGCAGTGCACGGCCGGAGATGCGCGGTATCCCTCTCTTGCGGGTTGCGATTTCCACGATATCAGAAAGCACTGCACTAGCGCTGGGCAACGAACCGGCGCCTTTGCCGTGGAATAGCATCTCGCCCACGGCATCGCCTGTGACCAGGACGGCATTGTTTTCGTCGCGAACTGTAGCGAGCTGGTGGTTCTTGGGAAGAAGTACAGGATGTACACGCAGAGAAACAGCTTGCGCATGTGACTGCGCGACGGCTACCTGCTTGATTACGTACCCCCACTTGCGCGCGGCTTCTACATCCTCTGCGGTGATGTTGCGAATGCCTTCGACGTGGACTGAGTCGGGCGGCAGCGCGCCGCCGAAGGCAAGCTCGGAAAGGATTTTGAGTTTCTGGGCGGCATCGTAGCCGCCGACGTCCAGCGTGGGATCGGCTTCGGCGAAGCCTTTGGCTTGCGCTTCTTTCAGCGCCTCTTCAAAGCCCACCCCGGAGTCACTCATGCGCGTGAGGATGTAATTGCAGGTGCCGTTGAGAATTCCGGTGATGCTTTCGATGTGGTTGCCAATCAGGCCGCTCTGCACCGCCCGGACAATCGGGATCCCAGCGCAGACACTGGCTTCAAAACCAAATTGGACGCGCTGATCGGCAGCGGCTTTCAGAAGTGAGAATCCATCGGCGGCAAGCAGAGCTTTGTTAGCGGTAACAACATGTTTGCGATTGGATAGCGCACGCTGAATAAAAGTTCGGGCTGGTTCCAGACCCCCAACCAACTCAACCACCATGTCGCATCCGTTGTTGATCACCTTTTCCGGGTGGGTCGTCAGGAGTTGGTGATCGACTCCGGGACGCTTCTTGCTCCGGTCACGCACCAAAATTTGCGTGAAGCTGAGGTCAATCCCGGCGCGCTCGCGAATCAAGGCGCGATTGCGCGAAACCAGTTCGACCAGGCCCTGGCCGACCGTGCCACAACCGAGCAGACCGAGTTTGTAGTGGCGCACAGCAGTCATCAAAAGTCTCAGAAGCAGATTCCTCGCGGGCTAAAGCCCACTCGGAATGACAAGAAAAACGTCAAGCCGGCACGACTGAAGTCGTGCCCTCCCCGACTCTTGAGCGGCCTTCCTATCGAGAGCAACCGCCTGCGATCGAAGGCACCAGCAGCACTTCGTCTCCATCCTGGAAGGCGTAGCTGTGGCCTCCCAGGAAACGGATGTCTTCTTCGTTCACATAGATGTTCAGGAAGCGGCGCACCTGTCCGGCCTCGTCACGCAAGTGCGGCTTGAGGTCGGGAAATTTTTCGTCCAGGGTGGAAAACAGCTCTCCCAGATTGGACGCGCTACATTCCACGTGTCCGATTCCGGCAGTGTGACGTCTTAAGGCGCTGGGGATTTGCACTCTAATACTCATGCCGATGCCTCCAAGGGCGCTGGGACTTCCAGCGCGTTCTGCAAGAAGTTTTCAAAAGCCGTGATCTTAGGCGCGATCGGTTCTTCGGCTTCGTACTGGCCAACCAGCGCGTCGGTGGTCTTCAAGCCATTCCCGGTGATGCACAGCACGGTGGTCTCGTCGGGTGCGATGCGGCCTTGCTCGTAAAGTTTGCGAGCGGTGCCGACAGTCACCCCGCCCGCGGTCTCGGTGAATATGCCTTCGGTTTCCGCGAGGAGTTGGATAGATTCGACCAGGTCAGGATCAGAGACATCTTCAGACCAGCCTCCGCTGCCGGTGATCGCCCGAATTGCATAGTGCCCGTCGGCGGGATTGCCGATCGCCAGCGAGCGGGCGATCGTCGCAGGCCGCTGCGGTAGGATTTCGTCCTGGCTTCCCTTCACCGCAGTTGAGATCGGAGAACATCCTGTAGCCTGGGCGCCGAAGAACTTGACTTGCTTTTTTTCGACCAGGTCCAGCGAGATCAGCTCATCGAACGCCTTCTTGATTTTTGTAATCAAGGAGCCGCCCGCCATGGGAACGACGATGTTGTCCGGCAAACGCCAGCCGAGTTGTTCGGCAATTTCGAAGCCGACTGTCTTTGAGCCCTCAGCGTAGTAGGGACGCAAATTGACATTGACGAACCCCCAACGATGCTCGTCGGCGATCTGCGAGCAGAGCCGATTGACCTGATCGTAGCTGCCAGCAATGCGCACCAACTTGGCGCCGTAGACCTGGGTGCCGACCACCTTGGCAGCTTCAAGATCGGCGGGAACAAAGATCCATGCCTTGAACCCTTCGCGTGCGGCCTGGGCGGCAACGGCATTGGCCAGATTGCCGGTCGAGGAACAGGCGACCGTATCGAATCCAAAGCTGCGGGCCTGGGCTAGAGCTACCGCAACTACTCGGTCCTTGAAGCTCAAAGTCGGCAGGCAGACGGCGTCATTCTTGATGCAGAGCCGCTTCGCACCCAGAGCTTTGCCCAGCCGGGGCGCGCTGATCAGGGGGGTGAATCCGGCGGGCAGCGATGGATGGAAATCCTTCGGCAGCGGCAACAGTTCGGCATAGCGCCACATGTTGGGTGGACGCTGGGCAATCTGCTCGCGCGAAATGCTGGCGCGCAGGCCGTCGTAGTCGTAGGTAACTTCGAGGGGAGAAAAGCAGTCTTCGCAGATAGAGCGCGGCTGGTTACCCCACAATTTGCCGCACTCGCGGCAGCGCAGTTCGTAGGAGGTGCTCATCAGCTACTCTTTCGCGAGTAACTGAGGACGAGCCCGGAAAAGAGAGTCCCTAAAAACGGAAACCTCTTTTCCCGGAATAAGGAAAAGAGGCTGCGAAGTGCTTACGGCTTGCACCCCGAATCTCATGTTCCCCGTTACCGGGCGAGAGTTGACACCGGGCGACCGGGATATATGATCCCGATCCGGTTGTCGTGGCTTCGCAGGGCTCGTCCCTCAGCCACTCTTCATGAAATCCAGGTCTGCTCGTGAGAGCAAACTTGTGAGCAAAATCTTACTCGTCACACGGGGGTGTGTCAAGGGCAAGCCCAATCTGCAAAATCTGAAGAGCTAT
This sequence comes from Terriglobales bacterium, assembly GCA_035631655.1. Classification (GTDB taxonomy): domain Bacteria; phylum Acidobacteriota; class Terriglobia; order Terriglobales; family Acidobacteriaceae; genus Gp1-AA122. The sequence goes on along the minus strand of DASQIH010000062.1, from coordinate 29,090 downwards.
TTAAATTTTCGATTGTTGATTGTCGATTTTCGATTTAAATCAACAATCGATAATTACTAAATCAACAATTCCTACCGGCTGTACTGGTTCTTCTTCTTTTCTTCGTGGCGCTCGAGACCTAGCTGGACCAAACGGTCAATCAGGTTGGTATAGGAGAGTCCCGTCGCCCCCCACAGCTTGGGATACATGCTGATAGCCGTAAACCCGGGCATGGTGTTGATCTCGTTGACGTATACCTTCCGGGTCTTGGAGTCCATGAGAAAATCCACGCGGGCCAGCCCTGAACAGTCCACCGCTTGAAATGCCGCAATCGCCAGTTCTCTCACCTTCTTAGTCTCTGACTTTGTCAGCTTGGCTGGGATGATCAATTCCGAGCCTTCGTCCAGGTACTTGGCGTTGTAATCGTAGAACTCTTTGCTGGGAACAATCTCTCCCGGGACGGAGGCTTCGGGCTGGTCATTGCCTAGCACCGAGCATTCGATTTCGCGGGCTTTCTGCTTCTTTCCGCCTACGCCCTCTTCGACGATGATCTTGCGGTCGAATTTCGCCGCTTCCTGAATGCAGGGTTCCAGTTCGCTGCGATTGTGCGCCTTGGTGATGCCTACCGACGAGCCTAGATTAGCCGGCTTCACGAATACGGGATACTTCAACTTGCTTTCCACCAGGTTCTGGATTTTCTTAGGATCGGCCTCCCATGCGCTGCGCAAGAACGTGACATGCTTCACGATGGGCAGCCCGGCCGCGCGGAACAGCGACTTCATAATGTCTTTATCCATGCCGGCGGCGGAGCCGAGTACTCCGGCTCCCACGTAGGGAATGTCGGCCAGCTCAAGCAGTCCCTGGATTGTGCCGTCTTCTCCGAAGGTGCCGTGCAGGACCGGAAAGATGACGTCCACGTTGATGGCGCGATCAGTGGCGCGCCGGGCGAGTGCGGGACCCTCGAACGGGACAAGTCCACCACCTTGGCGATGCACGGGTTCGGGCGGAACCACCACTGCCTCGCCCTTGGCTAGGACGGCGGCGCCGGGGGTGGCTTCAGGATCGCCCGCGCGCAAGTGGCGAGCTTCCTCGGGTGGCTTGCCCTGGAGCAGCCGCTCGGCGGCGCTGGCGGTCAGCCAGCGGCCTTCTTTGGTGATGCCGATGGGCACTACCTCGTATTTATTCTTGTCAATGGCGTTGAGAACAGAAGCAGCCGAGAGCAGCGAGACTTCGTGTTCGCCGCTGCGTCCGCCAAAAAGGATGCCGACCCGCAGCTTACTCATGACCACACCAGTGTGGACGGGGGAGGGGATTACGTCAATCGCAGCGCAGGTTCCGAAGGAACATCGTCCGATGGATTTTCGCCCCTCGCAGCAAATCCCTTCCGTTTCCATTCACTCGGGCCCAGTCGTTGGCAGGCTCTTCGCGGGCTGGCGGCGCTGTTTCCGCGCGCTGGGTCCTTTCACCACCTCTGCGGCGGCTTAGGATGACGACATGGAACCGTGGCACAGTTGTGCCATTCCGCACCGGGACGGGGCAGAGTAGCTTTATTGACATCCAACCTGCGCCAGCAACGTCTAGGTTGTCTTTATGAGAAGAGACGAGCAGGAACGTTTTGCCCAGCCCTTTGCTGATATCTGGGAGTATTCCCCTTTTCGGCCCAGCTCACGCGTCGCCGAGTTCCTTAAGAATTTCGTTGTCGCCGGACGGTTTGACGCGGAACGCTTTTGGGAGTTTGTTACCGTGCGCGAACCCCTGAGCCGGGAGCGAGCTTCGGCGAGATAAGCGGGCCCCAAACCGAGATCCCTCGCTGCGCTCGGGACGACAAGGGCAACCGCGCTCCAGATTGAGGGCGCCGCCCCGAACAACTTTTCAACGCACAGAATTGCGTCATCCCAAAAACAACAATGCCGGGCTGGTTGGCCCGGCTTTTTCTTGTTGCTACTACTTTCGGGGTGCGACTTGGTTTGAGGACCCCGGAAAAACTCGTTACATCACCAGCGCTAAATTCTCCAGCTCTTGTTGAAGGATCGGCATAGAGCAACCTGCGCTCTCCACCCGGAAAGCAGCATCGAGGGCCGCCTGCGGCGACACCCCGTAGCCTCTACCCATCAGGAACACCTGCAACAACTCGGCGGCCTCGCGGGAGTCGATCATCCCACCTTGCAGGAGATCGTTCCGTAATGCCGTTAGTTCGGTAGTGGAAAATCTCTCTTTCATGGCCGTCATCACCTCCGACCGTTTCCCCTTCCTTCGGGTATTAGACTCAGCAGGTGCCATGTTCGTTGCATGCAATTTGCTTGCCGCACCAACCGCCTTAACCCCTAATGCTTTTGGAAAACTCTCGACTCTTGTAAACACCAATGTATTTGTAGAGTTGCGGGCAACCATTTGGCCGGAAGAGAGCAGGGAGTGGTGTGGACGACGTCCAGCCCATTGACATTTTGTGTCAGTTTGGGACCTTAAGAGCGGGAGTGCGCCAAAGATTGGCTCAAAACCCCCACTCAGGTCGGGTCGGTGGTGGCTTCGTCGACCAGCAGGACCGGAATATTGTCCTTGATGGGATAGACCCGCCGGCACTGAGCGCATTTCAGGCTCTCGCCCTTCTGCACCAGCGGCTTCTTGCAGACGGGGCACACCAGGATTTCCAGTAGTTCTTTATCAATCATCTCCGAGATTCTACGCCTAAAAACCTTAGCTGAAAAAATCATAGCCTTTGCAAGCCGTCGGGTGCACGGAAATGGGAAAAATGTGCGCTGCGTAGGGTGCAAAATTCGTCATTTCGGGAATGCGGCTCGGGAACAGTGCCCTTTTTCTCATTTCGTGCCGGTCTGTCTCAAGCGGTCTCAGCAGGGCTTGCGATAAAATCTTTTGCGCGAATGCGCTGTGGACGAGACGAGGCCTGATGGCTGCCACTATCCTGGACGGCAACAAGATCGCTGCTGAGATCAGAACCGAAGTGGCGGCCGAGCTCCAGGCATTGCGTGCAGCAGGTATCCGGCCCGGTTTGGCCGTGGTGCTGGTGGGAAACGATGCTGCTTCCTCGGTTTATGTGCGGCAGAAAGTCAAAGCCTGCGAAGAGGTCGGGATTTATAGCGAGAAACACAGCCCTCCTCAGACGGTTTCCAGCGAAGGACTGCTGGCTTTGGTGAATCAGCTGAACCAGCGCGACGAAATTGATGGAATTTTGGTGCAGTTGCCGCTTCCTTCGCAAGTGGATGCGAAGAAAGTGCTGATGATGGTCGAGCCGGCGAAGGATGTAGACGGGTTCCACCCTATGAACGTTGGCTTCCTGGCAACGCAACGGCCGGGGCTGGTGCCCTGTACTCCAGCCGGCATTCTGGAGATTCTGAAACGCAGCCGCATCCCGATTGCCGGGCAGGAAGCCGTGGTCGTGGGACGCAGCGACATCGTCGGCAAGCCCACGGCGATGTTGTTGCTAAACAACGATGCGACCGTGACGGTCTGCCATTCGAAGACACGCAACCTGGCTGCGGTATGCCGGCGGGCGGACATCCTCGTGGTGGCGGTGGGACGCGCCGGCATGCTGACTCGCGAATTCGTCAAGCCCGGGGCGACGGTCATTGATGTGGGCATGAATCAGATTACTGACCGGAGTGAATTCGACAAGTTTTTCGCCGGAAACAAAAAGCGGGAACACGGCTTTGCGGCAAAGGGCAGCACCTTGATCGGCGATGTCCATCCCGAGGTGGCGGAAGTGGCGGGGGCAATAACTCCCGTCCCGGGGGGTGTCGGCCCGCTTACCATTGCCATGCTGATCGTCAATACCGTCAAAGCGGCAAAGATGCGGCGAGGGGCACGCGTCCCGGAACTGTCTAAGGTTTGATTTCACCGCCGCCATCGCCGAGGACAGAATTGCAGATTGCGTGTGGTTTCAATTGCCAATTGGAAATTGGCAATCGGCAATTCTGAGATTTATAGCTTGGCACCATTCACAGCAGTGAGGCGCACTTGCTGAAAGTCGGGCTGACGGGTGGGATTGCCTCTGGCAAATCCGTGGTGGGGGAGATGTTCGCCAGGTTGGGGGCTCATGTCGTGCAGGCCGATCTCATCGCACACCAACTCCTGCAGCCCGGGGAGGAGGTTTACGAAGAGGTGGTGCGGCACTTCGGCAGGGGAATCCTGGATCCTGATGGCAGTGTGAACCACGCCCGGCTCGCGGAATTGGCATTTGGATCTCCTCACCGGAATCTCCCGTCGCGTGTGGAAGAATTGAACCAGATCGTCCATCCTGCCGTAATCAAGAGGCAGGAAGAATGGATGGAAGCGGAACGCAGGAAGGATCCGAGCGGGGTTGCGGTGGTAGAAGCGGCCTTGATCCTGGAGGCAGGCGCGGGTAAGCGATTTGACCGTCTCGTGGTAGTGACCTGCAGGCCTGAGCAGAGGGCTCAGCGTTGGGCGGGACGCCTGCGGTTGGATCAGGAGGCCGCCCGGCGGGAAGTTAGGCGACGCATGGCGGCACAGTTGCCAGATGAGGAAAAAGTCAAAGTGGCTGATTTTGTGATTGATAACTCTGGCTCGCTGGATGAGACTCGGCGGCAGGTCGAAACCGTGCACTCTAAGCTGCGTCAGGAAGCAGCGAGAAAATCTTGAACGCAATCGGCGAAAGAAAATTCATGCCGAAGGACGATCAGCTGGCGCTCGAGGTTCTTCCCTCAGCTTTTGCGGGCTGGCAACTGAGAACCGGGAACTGAACTACTATGAGAGTGATACGACCCATACTAATTGCCGTGGTGCTGGCGGGAGCCTTCTTTTACTTCACTACCTACCGGCCGAACGGGTTCCGTCCCGTTGATTGGCTTGGGCGGCCGCATAAGGTCGAGATTACCGAGGCGGCCGGGAATGAGCCGCTCGACGCTGAGGAACAGAACAACATTGCCGTCTATCGAAAGAACATTCCCGCGGTCGTGAACATCACCTCCCGAGCGGTGACTTTTGACTTCTTTTACGGGCTGGTTCCTCAGGAGGGACAGGGGTCGGGCTTCATTATCGACAAAGAAGGGCACATCCTCACCAACTATCACGTCATCGCCGATGCCCAGCGGGTTGAGGTTACGCTGCACAACCGCAAGAAGTATCGCGCGAAAGTGGTAGGGAGTGATCGCTCCCATGACCTGGCGGTGATTCAGATTGATGCCCCTAATTTGACTTCCGCGGTGTTAGGTGACTCTCGCAACTTGCAAGTGGGGCAGAAGGTGTATGCGATTGGCAACCCGTTTGGTCTGAGTGGGACACTGACCACCGGCATCGTGAGCTCCATACGCCAAGTGCAGGAGCCGGATGGCATGGTTATTGATGAGGCCATCCAGACCGATGCGGCGATCAATCCCGGCAACTCAGGCGGGCCTCTGATGAACTGGCATGGCGAGGTGATCGGTATCAATACGATGATCGCTTCCAGTGTGGGACAGAGCGCCGGCATTGGATTCGCAATTCCGATCAACACGGCCAAGGCCGTCCTGAATGATCTGGTCACGCTGGGACGGGTGCGGCGGCCGGCGCTGGGGGTTCGCACCATTCCGATCGATCCGGAACTGGCCAACGAGATGGGGTTGGCGGCCGATTACGGATTACTCATCGTGCAGGTCGTGCCGGGCGGAGCGGCCGAGCGTGCCGGGCTTCGCGGCGGCAATGAAAGGGCGATGCTGGGGAATATTCCGATAATGGTGGGAGGAGATTTGATCGTGGCCATTGACGGACAGCGCGTCGACGATCAGCAGACGCTCGGACACATCATGAACAACCATCGCGCTGGAGATACTGTGCGCGCTACGATATATCGTGGGAAGAAAAAGATGGATGTGGATGTCACGTTGGGGGAGGCTAGAGAGCAAGTTTAGGAAGTTGGGCTGCCTCTGCGTCCTCTGCGCTCTCGTCGGTGAAGTTTATTACATGGATGTCGACTCAATTCGCCATTACTGCCTTTCCTTCCCCCACACGAAGGAGAAGCTTCAGTGGGGCGAGGCCCTGTGCTTCAAGGTGGGGGACAAAATCTTCACGCTGTTGAATCTCGACGTTGCCTCCGAAACCCGGCTGTCGCTCAAATGCACGCCGGAGCGCTTTGCGGAATTGATCGAAGTCGAAGGCGTGCGGCCCGCGCCCTACGTGGGGCGATATCACTGGGTCGCGCTGGAGCAACTGGATTCCTTGCGCGATAGGGAGATCGAGGAACTCATAGGAGCCTCTTACGCGATGGTGGCGGGGAAAGCGAAAATCATTCACCGCCGAGATCGCCGAGTGCGCCGAGCAAAGAAGACATAGCGACAGCCGCCCTCGGCAGCTTTAGCTTCTCTATTTGACTGTCCCTACTGCGCTGGGCTAGCCTCAGAAGTCTGTCCAGGGCTCGTGGTCCGACCTGAAACGCAACAGAATGCCAGCTGCGCTCGGCAGGACGGTCCCCACACAGTCTTTATTGGCATCGTTTTCTTCATGCCTAACCATCGCAAGTTGCTGATCTGGCTGCTTTTTAGTGCTCTGCTCGCGAGTGTACCTGGGGGCTGGGCCGCGCCCATGCGGCCGGTGCACGCGCCGCATGCGATGGTGGCCAGCGTGCACGAATTGGCGTCCCGGGCTGGGCTGGAGATGATGCAGGCGGGCGGCAATGCGGTGGACGCCGCAGTCGCCACAGGGTTCGCCCTCGCCGTCGTTCACCCCCAGGCGGGGAATCTCGGCGGGGGCGGGTTCATGCTCATCCGCCTGGCGGATGGCGCTCCCCACTTCATCGATTACCGCGAGAAGGCGCCAGAGAAAGCCACTGTCAACATGTATCTCGACGCGCAGGGAAATGTCACTCCCAATGAGAGCCTCGTCGGGTACAAGGCCATCGGCGTGCCGGGGTCCGTGGCTGGCATGGTCTATGCGGAGAAGAAATACGGCAAGCTGTCACTGGAACGGGTGATGGCTCCTTCGATCCGGCTGGCTCGCGACGGCTTCCCTCTGGCGTGGGAAGATGCACATGACCTGCGCGACGACAACCTGGCGAAATTTCCGGAATCGCGACGGATCTTTCAGCGCGACGGGAATTACTACAACCCAGGGGAGATTTTTCGGCAACCTGAGCTGGCGCAAACGCTCGAGAGCATTGAGAAAAATCCCGATGATTTCTATCACGGCGCCATTGCGCGGGAAATTGCGGCTGCGGTCCAGAAGGGCGGTGGCCTGATTGCAACGGAAGACCTGGCCAAATATGAAGTAAAAGAGCGGGAGCCGATTCGGGGTACCTATCGTGGGTACGAGATCATCAGTGCGCCACCCCCGTCTTCGGGCGGCGTCGCTCTGATGGAGATCCTCAATATCCTGGAAGGATACGACCTGAGCAAGTACGGAAACCATTCGGCCGAGGCCATTCACCTCACCTCGGAAGCGTTCCGCAGAGCTTTCTTCGACCGCGCCGAGTTTTTGGGTGATCCCGACTTTTCCAAGATCCCGGTGGCGCAGCTGATTGACAAGAAATATGGTGTGGCCTGGCGGGAGTCGATTAATCCGGAGCATGCCAGCCTGAGCAAAGAGCTGAAGCGGCCGGACATCTTCACCGAACTGGAGCGGTATGCAAGGCTGCATCCATCCCCTTTGCCCGGGCCTGAGCCCGAGAATACGACCCATTACTCCGTGGTTGATTCGGAAGGGAATGCAGTCGCGGTCACCACTACCCTGAATGACAGTTTCGGCTCGCGGGTGATGGTTTTGGGGTTCCTTCTCAACGATGAGATGGATGACTTTGCTTCTAAGCAGGGAGTTCCCAACGTTTATGGTCTAATTCAGGGACCGGCGAATGCGATTGGGCCGGGCAAGCGGCCCTTGTCGGCGATGACACCCACGATCGTTTTGAAAAGTGGCAAGCTATTTCTGGTTTTGGGATCGCCGGGCGGGCCTACCATCATTACGACGGTGGCTAACATTCTGACCGGCGTGGTGGACTTTGGACTGGACATCCAGGAGGCGGTGAATGCCCCGCGGTTTCACAACCAATGGCTTCCGGATACTCTTTTCCTGGAAGACAGAATTTCGCCTGACACTCGACACCTGCTCGAGGGTAAAGGACACAAGCTCGTGATGCGGCATCTGTGGGGCGACGGCGAGTGCATTGCCGTGGACTTGAAGACTGGCGAGCGGCTGGGCGCCAGCGATGGACGGAATAATGGAAAGGCGGTCGGCTACTAATGTTGCGGGCGATGTCGACTTACGTTTATGTGAAAGAGCGGTTGCATCCCGGCTTGCTCGATGGCCTGGTGCGCGGTGGGGCCCAGGCAATCGAAATCTTTGCGGCGCGGCAGCACCTGGATTATGCGAACCGCAAACAGCATGTGCGCGAAATTGCTGAGTGGTTTCGCACCAGCGGCGTTCCGTTGCATTCGGTGCACTCGCCGATGTTCGCCGACTACGAGTGGGGACGCACTGGGGCTCCGCCGATTAACGTGACCTCCACCGACCGGGCCGCCCGCATCGAGGCCATGGACGAGGTCAAGCGTGCGCTGGAAATTGCTGAACAAATCCCCTTCCGTTTCTTGGTGCAGCATTTGGGAACGGGAAACGAGACCTTCGATGACCGCAAGTTTGAAGCGGCAATGACTTCCATCGAGCACCTGCGGGCGTTCGCCAAGCCCTTGGGTGTACGCATCCTGCTGGAGAACATCCCTAACGAGATGTCGACGCCCGATAAATTGGTAGAGTTCATCCAGGCGTCACACTTTGATGACGTGGGCGTCTGCTTTGATATCGGGCACGCGCACATCATGAGCAATGTGGCCGAGGCGTTTGAAATTCTAAAAGACCACATCCGTTCCACTCACTTGCATGACAACGCGAAAGACAAAGACTCCCACCTTTGGCCCGGTAAGGGGAGCATCAATTGGACCGAAGCCATGCAGATGCTGCGCTCGGCGCCGCATACGCCGCCCATGCTGCTGGAGATCGAAGCGGACGAGAAAGTGAATCCCATCGAACGCATGGGGGAAGCATTCGCTAACTTAGAAAAGAATTAGCCGCCGAGTACGCCGAGAGCGCCGAGGAAAGGGTTCGGCTCAGCGATCTCGGGGTACTCGGCAATGAATGGTTTTCAATTATGGATTCAACTACAGCTGCGCAAGCACCAGTGACTACGATAGTCGAAGTTGGACGCCATGAAGGGGAGACGGTCACCATTCGCGGCTGGCTCTACAACCTGCGTGAGAGCGGGAAACTCCTCTTCCCCATTTTTCGCGATGGTTCCGGCCTAATTCAAGGGGTCGTTGCGAAGAATGCCGTGTCGCCGGAGATTTTTGATGCGGTCAAGAGCCTCACGCAGGAATCTAGCGTCATCGTCGAGGGCAAAGTGCGCGCCGACAAGCGGGCTCCGGGTGGATACGAGCTGGATATCAGCAACGTGCAGTTGGTGCAACGCGTGCCCGAGTCTGATCCGTACCCGATTACGCCCAAAGAGCACGGCGTTGACTTTCTGATGGAGCACCGGCATTTGTGGCTGCGCTCTCCGCGACAGGCATCCATCTTGCGAGTACGAGCGGAAATCATTAAAGCGGCGCGGGATTTCTTGGATGAACGCGGCTTCACTTTGACCGATCCGCCAATTTTGACGCCGGCGGCTTGCGAAGGGACCACCACTCTTTTCCCCGTGGATTACTTCGAGGAGCAGGCCTATCTCACGCAGTCGGGACAGCTCTACATCGAAGCCACTGCAATGGCTCTGGGCAAGGTCTATTCGTTTGGGCCAACGTTTCGCGCTGAAAAATCCAAAACGAGGCGCCACCTGACGGAGTTCTGGATGGTGGAGCCGGAAGTGGCTTACGCCACCCTCGACGAACTTATGGAGTTAGCGGAAGGACTAATCAGCTTCCTGGTGGAACGTTGCCTGGAGCGGCGGCGGGCGGATTTGCAGACCATCGGGCGCGATATTTCCAAGCTGGAGAAAATTGCTCCGCCTTTCCCGCGAATCAGTTATGACGATGCCGTGAAGATGTTGCAGGAAGGGCATGCCAAGGGCGCGGTCGAAAGCAAGTTTGAATGGGGTGGGGATCTGGGATCGCCTGACGAGACTTATCTTTCGTCCCAATTCGATAAGCCGGTGATGGTACATCGCTATCCCGCCTCCGTGAAGGCGTTCTACATGGAGCCTGATCCGCAACGGCCGGAGTTGGCTTTATGCGTGGACGTACTGGCGCCCCAAGGCTATGGCGAGATTATCGGCGGATCACAACGAATGGCGTCCTATGACCTTCTGATAAAACGCATCCGCGAACACAATTTGCCCGAGTCGGCGTTCAAGTGGTATCTCGATTTGCGCAAGTACGGCAGCGTGCCGCACGGTGGCTTCGGGATGGGGATTGAGCGGGCCGTGGCCTGGATCTGCGGTCTGGAGCATGTGCGGGAGACGATTCCTTTTCCGCGAATGCTGTATCGGCTGTATCCGTGACTCATTATTTGCCGGCGATCTCGGCGGTGAACCAGTTTTCAAGAAACTAGACAGAACGAATGACCACAACAACGACCGTTCCCTTCACTAACATCATTCCCCGGAAGATTCGCGTAATTGGAGTTCCTCTGGATCTCGGACAATCACGCCGAGGCGTGGACATGGGCCCATCGGCGGTACGCGTGGCGGGGCTTGAAGCTCGTCTGGAAGCGCTGGGGCATGTCGTCGAAGATGCCGGGAACGTTTCCGTGGCCATCGCCGAGCAGAAGAAAGAAGGCGATCCCCGGGCGAAGTACCTGAAAGAGATCACTGCAACCTGCACCAAGCATGCGGAACTAGTTTTGAAGACCCTGGAAGCAGGGAAGGTCCCGATCGTGCTTGGTGGGGATCACTCAGTGGCGGCTGGCACAGTGGCCGGTGTGGCGGAATTTTATCGGCGGCAGAATCAGAAGATCGGCCTGATCTGGATCGACGCTCACAGCGATATCAACACGCCCGATTCTTCTCCCAGCGGCAACGTACACGGCATGCCATTGGCTGCCATCATGGGCCTCGGTCCGGCCGAGCTCTCGAACATTTTTAACTTCTCTCCCAAGGTGAATCCCGACAATTGCGTGCTGGTGGGCGTGCGCGACATTGATTCCATCGAGAAGGAGCATATCCGCCGGGCAGGCGTGGAAGTGTTTACCATGCGCGACATTGACGAGCGCGGGATGCGGGCGGTCATGGAAGAAGCCCTGCGCATGGCGGGACGCGGCACCGCCGGCTATCACGTGTCGCTCGACATGGATTGGATTGATCCGGAAGATGCGCCCGGCGTTGGGACACCGGTACGCGGGGGAGCCACTTATCGGGAAGCTCATTTGGCCATGGAAATCATTGCGGATCACGGCCGCATGCTCAGCTTCGAAATCGTCGAGGTCAACCCCGTCATCGACGAGCATAACCGCACCGCGGACCTGGCTGTCGAGCTCACGTTGTCGGCGTTCGGGAAGAAGATCCTATAAGCCGCGCCATATCGTGTTGTGCACGCGAGATCCTTCGCCGGCTCAGGATGACGCCGTGTGGGGGTAAGGATGATTATTCGTAGCGCAGGCTTTCCACTGGATCCAGTCGCGCCGCGCGAGATGCAGGCACCGTACCGAACAGGATGCCCACGGTAGATGAGACCAGCAGCGCAATGATCGCTGACCATCCGGAGACCGGAAGACGGTAGGCGGTGAAGAAACGGATGGAGAATGGCAAGGCCAGCCCGATGATGATGCCTATAATTCCCCCAAACAGCGAGATCAGGACAGCTTCGGAGAGGAACTGAAATTTGATCTCCTGTCGGGTGGCCCCGATCGCCTTGCGAATGCCGATTTCGCGGATGCGGGCGCTCACCGTCGCCAGCATGATGTTCATGATCCCGATGCCGCTCACCAGGAGCACGACCAAGGCAATCGCCAGCAGAACCATCGTCAGGGCATTGGCCGTCTTGCTCGCTACGACCAGCAACTGGGTCAGGTTTTGCACGTTGTAAACCGATTCCGGACGATGCCGGGTCTGCAGAACGTGCTTAATCTGCTCTGTCGCTGATACCACCATCGTAGGATCGGCCACGGAAAAGTACATGAGCCGGACCGTGGGCGTGTTGGTGAAATAGCGGCTCACGGTATAGGGGATGATCATGGTGTTGCTCTGCACCTCGGACTGGCCGAAGGTTTCCACCCCCTCTTTGAAAGTGCCGATCACGGTGAACGGGAGAGAGCTCAACTTCAGGACCTTGCCGACGGCTGCTTCGGTAGAACCATAGAGTTCTTCGGCCAGCCTGTTGGTGATAACGCCTACCTTGTTGCGGGCCTGCGCGTCCTCCTCGTCAAAATAACGGCCGGAGATGATCACCAGATTTCTCACCAGGCGGTATTCTGGATAAACGCCCAGCACGCGAATGTCGCGCTCCTTGCCGCCTCCGATCGAGACACGATCATCCAGGGGGACCACTGGGGAAGCATGTACGATGCCCGGGACCTCTTGCCGGACGGCGCGCAAATCATCAATGGTCAAGGGGTCCGGAGTGGTCTGAGTGATGCGATCGGCGCCGCCCGAGTACTCGGCATAGATCATGTTGGCGCCGATGGCCTGAATCTGGTTGAGCACATACTGCTTGCCGGTCAGACCGATCGTGACCACCAGGATGAGCGAGGCCGTACCGATGATCATGCCCAACGAGGTCAGGAGAAACTTAACCTTATTGCTGCAGAACGTGTCGTAAGCGAAATTCAGGATTTCGCTCAGCACCAGCTTGGGGCGATGTTCAGTCGGCGGACTCGCAGTGGTGGTCGCCATGTTCGATTAGATGCTAAACGCTTGCAGATTGAGGCGCAACGTTACCTCTCGGCGCGCTCCGCGCTCTCGGCGGTAAAATGGTTTTGCTTATCGTCCATGTGAATCAAGCGCACGGACCTAATCCAGGCGGCACACCAGCAGGCCATGGTTCCGGTAAGGGCAGGACAAGCCCGCCACTCCGGGCGCCTGGAGCACCACCCAATCTACCCCGAACATTTGTTTTAGCCGGCGGAAGTCAGACATCTGAAAATTTTTCCATCCCTGCAGGGCGCGGACCTGTTGGTGCCAGGTTTCCGCCAGGGCGGGAAACATGGTCACGGCGCCGCTGTCTTTTACCGTGTCTGCCAAACGGGAACGCTCGGCAATCGCACGAAAGCCGTGCTGGTCTTCGCGGGGCAGCGCCATGTAATAGGGATCGAGCGCAAAGTAAGCATCGCGGGGGGTATTCTCGCGAATCCAGAGAAATGCCTGCACCCAATCGTTCCGGGACTTGGCTCCTGGCCATTCGATGTGCGGCGTGGCGGGAAAGAGTTGGCGCTGTGCATACCACATCCCCGCGCAAAGCGGCAGGAATAATACGGCCCAACGCCAGACATGATCCTTAAGCATCCCCTGGGCTAAAAGGCCGCCCAGAATAACGAATAGAAGAATGTAGATCAGGTGAAAGCTGCGCATAGGCTGCAGTTCGGCGAAATTGGCCAGGCGCGGTGGGATGGTGAGGATCAGTGCAATAGCAAAAAAGATCAATCCCAAAATTACCGAGGCAGAGCACATCGCTTCCAGCACGGGTGAATTCTGGCCGCGGGCAATCCGGCGGAAGAGCCATAGCAGGGCCAGGGGAGCGAAAATTCCCAGCCACTCATACCAATGCCACTGGAGCAAGAAGAAGTAAGGCCTGGTGCTGAGGGCTTCACGATAAGCGTCGGTAACGGGAGGGAACAGGCCAAGTGGAAACAGCAGCAATGCCGTCACTACCTCAGCGCGAGAGTGGATCGGCCTCGCTGGTTGCCGGCGATTCATCCAGAGAAACAGAACAACGTACGAAACACCGAACACGACCATGAGGGGATGGATCATCGCTGTAACGACCGTCCACAAAAGCGCCCGGACAAACCTGCGCTCCTCCGCGTTGACGAGGATGAAAATCACGGCGGGGGTGGAAAGCGACCGTGTGCTCACATATTCGTCCATGATGTAGAGCGCCGTTCCGGCTACTGGAATCGTCAACAGTGCCGCCATCAGTGCCACCCCGCCCCAGCGTGCCAGCGCATTGCGAAATGCCAGCCGGCCCAGATGCCAACACCCGAGCAGCAATAAGAAGATCGAAAACCACTGCCAGAGAAATAGCGCCCAGTCCAGCGGCAGGTGTGAAATCCGGACGGATCTGGCAATCAGATTCGGAAACACGGTCATACGGGCGTGAGAGGCGAAGAAGGGCGAGTTGTGCGGGTAGAGGGCGGGGTTCAACGCTTTCTTAATGCCGGGAAGGTAGATTTCCGCGTCTTCTACGCCGGGATGATAGCCGTGCACCAGCAGGGCGCAAAATGCCAATAACAGAAGTATCAGCACATCCCGGTGATAGTCTTTCAAGTCCCGACCCTTTAGAATCGCTGCCTTGTTGTAATGAACCCTGCCAAGCCCTCAACGATGACGGACAAACCTTCTTCGAGCAACCGTCCCGACTCGGCGGAACACGTCGGGTCATCTCAGAAACTTGCCCTCGTCGTGCCGACACTCTGCGAAGCCGGCAACATTCGAGCCTTGCTGGAGCGCATTCGTGGCGCTCTCGACCCGCTGGGCATGCCTTACGAGTTGATTGTAGTCGATGATGATAGCGGAGACGGGATAGACGAGATCGTCGGGCAGATTGCCAGCAAGGACCCACGGGTGCGATTGCTGGTTCGAAAGGGAGTACGAGGCCTGGCGGGCGCAGTGATCCACGGGTGGCGCAACACAGATGCTGGGATCCTGGGAGTCATGGATGCCGACCTGCAGCACCCGCCGGAACTCTTGCCGCAACTCTGGCAGGCGTTACAGTCCGGAGCCGATGTTGTGGTGGCCAGCCGTTCCGCTCCTCGAGGTAGCCGCGGGAATTGGAATCGCTTTCGTCACCTGCTTTCCCAGATCGCCATCTGGATGACCTGGCCTCTGCAGAAGCCCGGCATTCGCGTGCAGGATCCGATGTCTGGCTTCTTTCTGGCACGGCGCTCCTGCATAAAAGACATCACACTTCAGCCGCAAGGGTTCAAGATCCTCCTGGAGATTCTGGTGCGCGGAAATCTTGACTCAGCCAAAGAGATCCCCTTCATCTTCGGGCAGCGATACGCCGGGCGCAGCAAAGCCAGCCTGAAGGTGGGACTCGATTATCTGATTCTGCTGGGAAAACTGTGGAGAAACCGCCGGCTGAAATCCATGGCGTCATCCTGAGTCGGCGAAGCCGGCCTAGCTCGCACGCCCGTTAATCGCGCTGCGCGCATAATAGCCCAGGTCGAGTTTCCGCCCCTGCGCGCTGAACCTGGACAAACGGACCAACCCCCACTTTTGCAGGGCAAACTGCAGGGTGGTTGCCAAGACTCCCAGACCATACTTCACGCTGCGTCGAAAATTAATGGACGAAGCCTCCGCAAAATATTTGGTTGGGCAGGACACTTCCCCGATGCGAAAGCCGAAGTAGACGCACTGGGCCAGCACCTGGTTGTCGAAGACAAAATCGTCGGAATTCTCTAGCAGAGGCAGCTCGGTCAAGACTTTCCGGCTGAAAGCGCGGTAGCCGGTGTGGTATTCGGAAAGCTTCGCACCCAGAAACAAATTCTCCAACGCGGTCAACAAACGATTGGCGACGTATTTGTAGAATGGCATGCCGCCGCGCCGCGCCTGGCCTCCGATGATACGAGAGCCGAGGACGACATCGTAAACATCAAAAGCCACCATACTAGCCATGGCGGTGACCAGGAGTGGCGTGTACTGGTAATCAGGGTGGACCATGATGATGACATCGGCGCCCGCCGCCAGGGCTTCCCGATAGCAAGTCTGCTGGTTGCGGCCGTACCCGTAGTTCTTGTCATGGACGTAGACGTGTAAGCCTAACCGCTCGGCGAGCTCCACCGTCTTATCCGAACTGTGGTCGTCCACCAGGATGCGGATATCCACCAGGTCGGGAATATCGCAGACGGTGGCTTCCAGGGTTTTTTCGGCGTTGAAGGCGGGCATCACCACCGCCACGCGTTTACCGTTGATCATTGACTCTTTGTTGTGCCCGAACGGAAGTCTAAACTCGGGACCTGGATCTATATTATCGTGCCGGGAATCGCGCTGCTCGTCCAAAAGGTTGAACATCCGAGCGACGTAAAACGTTGATATTTGGCAGAAGAAGAACGATGAAAGCTGCAGGTGACGGACCGGTTTGCGTCCAAGATCACCGGAATCGTACGAAGTCAGCAGGGGGATGTGAGACGCATAGGAAAGAACTGAACAACGGATTTATCTTCCGTGTGGAAGTCAGCCTTTAGCGCTCAGAGCCGACCACTGCAATTGACGCGATATTTCAACAACTAGCGCTCTTGACCGGACAAGGCCACGCGGAGGGAGATATTGAAATGTTAGGAGTTCAGTGACCTTGGCCGTTTTTCAGAAGAACCAAAACGCCGAGCAGGAGAAAGCCGAGCCCCGCGGCAAGGTACTTGCCATTGCGAACCCCGCCTGGCTCGATCATTGAGTGTTCGGGGTTCTGGGGGTCGTAATACACGCAAACAGGGTCCCCTTTCCGGTGACGGTCAACATAATCCCACGCCTCTGCTTCGTCTCTGAACACCACGTCACTGTGACCCGAGAAATAGGAGCCTCCGACTGGATAGGAGTAAGCGACCTCCGCAACCAATGCGTCGCGCTGCAGCATTTCCAAAAAGTAACTGCCTTTTTGATCATTACGGAGATCGCTGGTCTCGACGTGACCGGTTGCTGGCAGCCAACCCGAGTGCAGGCGGTGCTTCCAATAGTTGTACCAAGCAATGACAAGATTCAATGCCGCGGCAACAAATACGAGAACGAGCGAGTACACAATCATCCGCACAATCGCTTTTACCAAGTGCCCGAGGATCTTGCATGATTGCGGTTGTAACGTCACCCCTATCACTCACTAATCAGGTTCTGAGTTTCACATGGGCCTGCGGCCACCCATCGACATGAAAATTTCGTCGAGTCGGCGCGTGTACGATCAATCATGCGTGGGCGGCAAAGGTCGTTTGCACTCTGGATGAAGTGAGGCCGTTTCTGAGTTTGGTCTGGAACGTGCGTTTTGAACCAATCTCCAAGAGGTCAACTCCGCCGCCGAGGGGAAGGTACTGGCCTGCACGCCCACTTCTGCGATCACCTCCTGCGCCGAATCCACTCCCAAACCAGGCACTTCCGCCAGTCGCATCACCGCCTCTTGATGCGGCTTCATGGCCTGCGCGATCATGCCGTTGAGCTTGGCGATTTGGGTGTCGATCAACTGCAGCCGCTCCAGTTGTAACCCGAGCATTTCCCGGTGCATGGGCTGCACTCTTCCGGTCAGAGCATCGACCAGTTGCTCCTCCGTGCGTGGCAGCCGTTCATCCCCCCAAACCGCGCCAATTGCTTGGGATCGGTCTCGCCTTCGGCTAAAGCCCGCAGAATGCGAAGCCCGCTGGCGCCGAGCAGATTGCTGACGACCAGGGACAGCTTGATCCGCATCTCCTCCAGCAAACACTCCATCTGGTTCTGCAGTCGTACCCGGTCGCGCGTGAGCTGCAGCTTCATCCGGGTCATGTTGCGCCAAATACGCTGCTCCCCACCCGGGACAGAGCTTAAGGTCAACTCATTCGCGATCAGCCGTCGTACCAGCCGCTCGGCATCCTTGAAGTCATGCTTGCGTCCCCGCGGGGCACGGTTAGAGAACGCCCGCGCCAAATGCAAACGACTTGGCTGCGACAGCAAGGCGTGGAAGAAGCGGTGATGGAATCCACGGCACAATATTGGCGATCGGTGTGGTTAGAGTTGGAGCCGTATATGCGGGTTACACGCCGTCACGTGCTACCACCCTTCCCGCCAGGATGGGTGGCGCGACACAGCTTTCTCGTCGGAATCGAGCTCCATTTTCAACGCACTGCCGAAATCCTTGTCTATTGGTAAACTAATGGAATCCCAAGCACGTCCTCCACGGGGTATAGCAGCAAGGGCTTTATGTCCGCCAAGCGCACTCTATTCGAAAAGGTCTGGGACGACCACGTGGTACACGAACCCGCGGGTGGAAGTCCTCTCCTTTATATAGACCTCCACCTCGTGCACGAGGTGACCTCGCCGCAGGCCTTCGATGGCCTGAGAGTTGCAGGACGTCGTGTGCGCCAGCCCCATCGCACGGTGGCCACAGTGGATCACAATGTTCCGACCACGCCCCGAGGTCTTCCTATCGCCGATCCCATCGCCGCCCGCCAGATCGAGGCGCTGCAGCAGAACTGCAAAGAGTTCGGTATTCCCCTGTTCGACATGGATTCGCCGGAGCAGGGCATCGTTCATGTCATTGGGCCGGAACTCGGGTTGACACAGCCCGGCATGACGATCGTCTGCGGCGATAGCCATACCAGCACGCACGGAGCCTTTGGCGCACTGGCATTTGGGGTAGGGACTTCCGAAGTCGAACACGTGTTGGCGACCCAATGTTTGCCTCAGCGCAAGCCCAAGACCATGCTCATCGAGGTGCAGGGTGCACTGCCTGAGGGGGTCACGGCCAAGGATCTTATTCTGGGCATTATCGGGCAAATCGGGACCGATGGCGCGACCGGCCATGTTATCGAGTACGCCGGCGAAGCGATCCGTGCGCTCTCCATGGAAGGGCGCATGACAGTCTGCAATATGAGCATCGAGGCTGGTGGCCGCGCCGGCCTGGTAGCGCCCGACGAGACCACGTTTGCCTACATAAAAGGCCGCCGTTTTGCTCCCAAGGACGGAGAGTGGGATGAAGCCTTTGCCCGCTGGCAAACACTTGCCTCTGATCCGGGAGCGGAGTACGACAAGGTAGTGAAGATGGATGCCGCCAAGCTCGCTCCTTTTGTGACCTGGGGCACAAATCCGGGAATGGTGGTGCCGGTTACCGAGCGTGTGCCGGAATTAGACGGATTCCGCAGCGATGCCGACCGGCGCGCCGCGGAGCGCATGTTTGAGTACATGGCGCTCGAGCCGGGAACACGCGTGCAGGATATCGCTGTCGACCGAGTATTTATTGGTTCCTGCACGAACTCGCGTCTGGAAGACCTGCGCGCGGCGGCTCGAGTCGCCAAAGGATACCGGGTTAATTCCAAGGTGCGGGCCATGGTCGTTCCGGGATCACAAGCCATCAAGCACGCCGCGGAGCAGGAAGGCCTGCATAAGATTTTCCTGGCAGCCGGCTTTGAGTGGCGGGAGTCGGGTTGTTCGATGTGCCTGGGTATGAATCCGGATATCCTTCAACCCGGCGAGCGCTGTGCCTCCACCAGCAACCGGAATTTTGAAGGACGCCAGGGGCGGGGCGGCCGCACTCACCTGGTGAGTCCTATGATGGCGGCGGCAGCAGCAATTACGGGGCACTTCACGGATGTTCGGAATTGGCGGTTTAACTGAAAGACGCGGACAGGAATGTCCGCGCCACCCAGATACATGCAGAAATTTCGGGTACATACCGGGTTAGTGGCTCCGCTGGATCGCGCCAACGTGGATACCGACCAGATTATCCCCAAGCAGTTTCTCAAGCGGATCGAGCGCACCGGGTTTGGGGAGTTCCTGTTCTTCGATTGGCGGCGCCGGAGCGGCGGTGAGCAAGATCCATCCTTTGTGCTCAATCAGCCTCGCTACAAAGGCGCGAGCATCCTGGTGGCGGGGAAAAATTTTGGTTGCGGATCGTCTCGCGAACATGCTGTGTGGGCACTGGCGGATTTCGGTTTTCGTGCAGTGATTGCGCCGTCGTTCGCTGACATCTTTGCCAACAACAGCGTGAAGAATGGATTTCTCACCGTGGTGCTGCCGGGAAACCAGGTCGAGGAACTAATGCGCCGGGCGCGCGACGTGGACGGCTATCATTTAACGGTCGATCTCGAGCAGCGCAAAGTGCGCGACGAGCAAGGATTCTCGGCTGGTTTCCAGATCGATGACTTTATCCGCCACTGCTTACTGGAAGGGCTGGACGATATCGGGCTCACGCTGCAACACGAAACCGAAATCAGAGCTTACGAAGAACGCCATCCGATCCCCCGATCCGTCCGGCAGGCGTTCTAGTTTAGTGAACGCCGTTCAAATCGCGGCCACCTAACGTTCTCCGTTCATCTCAATTAGAATGATCGCCCGAGAGGAGCCCTGATGCGTCAAGCCCTGAACGTCTCTGCAATCGTCTTTTTCTTGACCAGCTTCTTATTCGCGCAAGCCCCCAACAGCAACCCGCCTTCGATCGCCGACCTGGAGAAGTTTCTGAACGAGGCCGAAGCCCGGCTCGACGATGTGTCAATCAAGGCTAATCGTGCGGGCTGGGTCCAGGAAACTTACATAACTGACGATACCGAAGCCATCGCCGCTACGGCGAACGAGAATCTTCTGACCGCGGTGAGTGAACTAGCCGAGCAGGCCAAGCGCTTTGAGGGTATGCAAATGCCCCTGGAGATGGCGCGCAAACTCATGCTCCTGAAGCTGTCGGTCTCGGCACCTGCCCCCAGCGATCCTAAAGAGCGAGCGGAGTTAGCCCAGTTGGGCGCATGGCTCGACGGCGCCTATGGCAAGGGCAAGTATTGCCCGAAGACCGGGCCATTCGCTGGTCAGTGCCTGGGGCAGAGCGAAATGGAAAAGGCCATGGCGTCAACCAAAGATCCAGCGGTCCTGCTCGATCTCTGGTTGGGGTGGCACACGATAGCTCCTCCGATGAAAGATCGGTATACACGATTCGTGCAGCTCGCCAACAAAGGCGCGCAGGAGCTGGGTTTTGCGGACATGGGAGCGTTGTGGCGTTCCAACTATGACATGTCTCCCGAACAATTCAGTGCCGAACTCGACCGCCTGTGGCAACAAGTACGCCCTCTGTATCTCTCGTTGCACGCCTACGTTCGCTCGCAGCTGGTAAAGAAATATGGCCCGCAGCTGGTTCCACCCATTGGCCCTATTCCGGCTCATCTGTTGGGCAACATCTGGGCACAAGACTGGACCAACATCTACGACCTGCTGGACGTTGCGGGTAAGGGAAGTGGGGTCGACCTTACTCCCATCCTGGAGCAAAAGCATGTCGACGAGTTGCGGATGGTGCGTTATGGCGAAGCGTTCTTCACGTCTTTGGGATTTGAACCTCTGGCCAAGACGTTCTGGGAGCGCTCCCTGTTCAAGAAACCAGCGGATCGTGACGTCGTCTGCCACGCCAGCGCCTGGGACATCGACAACCAGGAAGACGTTCGCCTCAAAATGTGTATTCGCATCCGGGATGAGGATTTCCGGACCATCCATCACGAACTGGGACATAACATGTACCAGCGGGCTTACCGCCATCAGCCAGTCCTGTTCGAGGACAGCGCGAACGACGGCTTCCACGAGGCGATTGGCGACACCATCGCGCTTTCCATCACACCCGAGTACCTTAAACAGATCGACTTGATCAACCGGGTGCCCGGACCGGAAGGTGACCTGGGTCTGCTCATGCACAAGGCTCTGGAGAAAGTAGCCTTTCTGCCCTTCGGCTTGCTCATTGACCAATGGCGCTGGGGAGTCTTCTCAGGCCAGATTAAGCCTGAGAATTACGATCAGGCGTGGTGGGAACTGCGGGAGAAATATCAAGGAGTGGCGCCGCCGGTGAAACGCACTGAGGCAGATTTTGATCCTGGGGCCAAGTATCACGTGCCTGCCAATGTGCCTTATACGCGCTACTTCCTGGCTTCTATCCTGCAATTTCAGTTTCACCGGGGGCTGTGCCGAGCGATCGGCTACACCGGTCCGCTCCATCGCTGTTCCATTTACAGCGACAAAGTTGCCGGGGAACGTTTGAATAAGATGCTGGAAATGGGCAAGAGCAAGCCCTGGCCGGAGGAACTGTATGCGCTAACTGGAGAGCGGCAGATGGATGCAACGGCTATGCTCAACTACTTCGCTCCTCTGAAAAGGTGGCTGGACGAGCAGAATGCCAAGAATGGAGTAAAGGTGGGCTGGTAAGCGGAATAAGAACCGCCGCCCGCAATGGGCTGTGGCTAGGGCCTTCCAAGCAGAGGACTGGCACCGCCGGGCGATTGACCATCTAGACACCGGGTGTTAGTCTCACATCCAGTTTCTTGTAGCGTCGGTTAATACTCCAAAAAAGGGACAAGCAATGGCGAATCTAGCTCGGGTACTGCATGAATTACAACGGCAGAGGCTTGGCAAGCAAATGGAATTGAACCGACTTGATCAGGCTATCGCTGCTCTCGGCAAGCTTGCGGGACAGCAGGCCGCCTCCGGCACGAGGGGGAGGCGGAGACTGTCAGCGGCAGCCAGAAAGCGTATCATCGCGGCACAGAAAGCACGTTGGGCTAAGTGGAGAGCGCAGCAAAAGAAAGCAGCTTAGGGAACATACACGCGATAATCAAACCCACTCATGATCTTCGTGAGTGGGTTTCTTCTGGTCAGGCACCTGTACCGTGGCGGGACGGATGTCGCCCTGCCGTCATTCACGCTGCACAAACCCAAACAGTAATCCTGTGGGGGTCCGGACGGTACCAGACCCCCGATTTGCTGAGCTATAGTGCGGAACCATGTTTGAGCGTCTTAGACCATTCTTCAAGCCGCCATCACGTCCGTGCCGGGTGAATGTCGACGGCCTCGCCTACGATGTGATGACCGATCCCGCCGCCACCGATCCGGCCACGCTCGCGGTACGAGACGGCAAAAATCAAAGCGCGGATCTGGTCCGCGTCATGCTCAAGCTGGTCAAGCCGGGTGATGTCGTGCTCGATTTGGGGGCCAACATCGGGACCGTCGCGCTGGCTGCCGCCGCCATCGGGTGCCACGACGACGCGCGCGCACGCGCGCGCACGGTAACACGCAAGTTGTCTCCGCCTACTTCGGGCAACAGTCCGGAAGTGGACGCCAAGCACTACATGAAAGCGGTTCCGGAGGAGACCAAAGTAGCCGCTCTGGGATTGGATGACGCGATTCGGGAGACTATCGGGAAACTAGCCGCAACCGCCGGCAATGGCGTAAACTGATGACACGTAAAGGTTTGGAGGGATGCGAGGGTGGTTTAGAGTCTTGAAAACCTACCTGCAACGGCAATAGCAGTTTGCAATCACTTGAAAACAAAAAGACTTCCGCCGAGTTCGCTGTGGAAAACTTGCAAGCTGTAGTAGAACTGTAGTAGCCGGAGAGGTGGCCGAGCGGTTGATGGCACCGGTCTTGAAAACCGGCATACCCGAAAGGGTATCGGGGGTTCGAATCCCTCCCTCTCCGCCAGTCCTTGATTTCTGCTACGTACAGTACGTGACTACCAACTGACTACCAAATTTCAATCATTTTGCTTCCGGCGCGGTATTACCCACTGGAGGCAAGATGGCAGTCACACTCTATCGCCAAGTCGGCAAAGGCAAGGCTCGGCGCTACCAAAAGGTCAATCTGGGCAAGGGTCGCCGCCCCGCCGATCTCAGCGGTCCCTACTTCCTGCGGTATTCTCTGGCTGACGGCACCCGTCCCTGGGAACACGTTGGCGATGATCTCGATGAGGCGATCGCCGCCCGCGAGCGCAAGCAGGCATACTTCGAGGCTCTCGACGCAAACGTCCCAGTCGTTCAGGATCTGGATGACGCCGGTCGGACAAAGATCACAGACGCTACGTACCAATGGTTCGCCGAGCTTCAACTCTTCCAAGGCAAAGACCAACAAGGCAAGAGCGAGAAGACGCTGCGGGCGTACCACTACCGCCTCGGATTCTTCCTCGACTTCACTGCGCAGAACAACCTCCGCTACCTAGCGGCAGTTTACTGTGCGCCGTGAAAAGCGCTGGTCCACCGTGGGTGAAAGTCCCACCCGGGAGCTGGTTCGTTCCACCCGGTAGCAATCGGAGCGGCGGTGGAGGTAACAAAGCCGTCGGAGCCTCCGGTGTAGAGGGTCGCTGTGGCGACTTGGCGAGCATGTAGGCCGTAACCACCGTCGGTGAATGCCGAGCAAGCCCCGAAACGAGCGATGCAGGAGTCGACCCGCTAGTAATCGAGGGAAGGCCGATGTTGATGGAACCGGACGAGCGAACAAGTTCCATCAGACCTGCCGGGGTACTGGCAACGGCATGCAGGCAAAGGGGACCAGAAGCAACACGGGAAGCCCCAGCGGTGATCGTTGTCCGATCAACTGGCAACTCGCGAGAGCCAGGCCGGGCCGTATGGGGTGACGGAGAGGCCCGTACGACCGATGAAGCTGGGTAATGCCGGCGGAGGAAAGGGGCCTCAGTTGAAAGGAAACGCAAGAAGCGACGAAGACGGAGGGATTGGCGTTGAGTCTAACAACCCCAGCAAGTGTTCAGAAGTTGCAGACGGCGTTGCACGACAAAGCGAAGGAATCGCCCAACTTTCGGTTCTATGCGCTGTACGACAAGGTGTACCGCAAGGACGTTCTGACTTTTGCCTACGAATGCTGCAAAGCCAATGGCGGAGCGGCAGGAGTCGACAACCAGACGTTTGAGGACATCGAGGCGTACGGAGTCGAGCGATGGTTGGACGAACTGGCGCAAGAGCTGAAAAACCGAACCTATCAACCACTTCCTGTGCGGCGGGTGTATATACCAAAGCCGGACGGGAAACAGCGTCCGTTAGGAGTGCCCGCTATCCGCGATCGGGCAGCGGAAATGGCAGCCGTTCTGATACTCGAACCTATCTTCGAGACCGATCTGCAGCCAGAACAGTATGCCTATCGGAGAGACCGCAGCGCATTGGACGCGGTCAGACACGTCCACAAGCTGATCAACACTGGCCATGAAGAAATTGTCGATGCAGATCTCAGCAGCTACTTCGATACCCTTCCACACTGCGACCTATTAAAGTCGGTGGCTCGCCGAGTCGTCGACGGGGCCATGCTCCATCTGATCAAGATGTGGCTGGAAGCCCCGGTCGAGGAAACGGACGAGCGTGGAAACAAGCATCGAAGCACGCGGAATCGGGATGAAGGTCGGGGCACTCCACAGGGATCTCCGATCAGCCCGTTGCTGAGTAATCTGTACATGCGCCGGTTCGTACTCGGCTGGAAAAAGCTGGGGCACGAGAGGCGTCTGAAAGCGCACATCGTTAACTACGCCGATGACCTCGTGATCTGTTGTCGGGACAAGGCCGAAGAAGCCTTGGCCACGATGCGGGACATGATGACGAAGCTGAAGCTGACGGTGAACGAAAAGAAGACGCGGGTCTGCCAGCTGCCGGAAGAAAAGTTCGACTTTCTGGGCTATACCTTCGGTCGATGTTACTCGCCGAAAACGGGCCGCGCCTATTTGGGCACGACTCCCTCGAAGAAGCGGGTGCAACGCATCTGTGAGGCGATCAGCGAGGAAACCCACCGGGGTAAAACCCAGTTGGACCGGAAGACAGTAGTAGCGACCCTCAATCGAATGATGATTGGTTGGGCCAACTACTTCTGTCTAGGGCCAGTCAGCAAAGCCTACCAAGCGGTGGAGCATCACGCGCGAAGGAGGCTTCGCCAGTGGCTGCGAGCCAAGCACAACCTGCATGGGTCAGCGACCAAGAAATACCCGGAAGCCTCCCTGCATGACAAGCTAGGCCTCGTTCGCCTTACCCGGAGGACGAGCAGCTTTCCGTGGGCGACATCGTGACCCTTTCTCCGAGAGCCGGATGCGCGAAATGCGCCTGTCCGGTTCGATGAGCGGGGTGTGGAAACGGAGCAAGGCTTGGCTATTGAGGCACAGGCAGACGAAAGGGCCCGTTAACCGCTAGGCCGAACCTAAACCACCGCGCCACACCTCGACTCCACGCGAACCCTTGGGTAAGAGCGCAAACCATCTCCCTAAGTCATTCCTGCCAAAATAGTTCTAAGGATGAACTCTTTCTGGTAAGTGTATTACCCTGTATAAACTTGATTCCTGTGGATATCTGCACAGATCTTGTGCTTGACAGGTTTCTCTGCCAGCGCTATTGTATTACCCTATATGCCAAGCCTCGTCGCCAAAAAGAAAGGCAACCAACTCTACTACTACGTCGTCGAAAGCGCCCGCGTTGAGGGCAAGCCCCGCATCGTCCACCAAGCTTACCTGGGCACCGCCGAGAAGCTGGCGGAAATGGTCCGCGATCGCACCGCCCCCATTCCCTTGGCCGCTTCCATGCGCGAGTTTGGTTTGCCGGCGGCTCTCTGGTCGGTGGCGCAGCAAACCGGAGTATGGGATTTGCTCCAGTCCCTTTGGCCCGCGCCCCGCTCCGGTCCCTCCCCAGCGCACTACTTGTTGCTGGCCGCCCTGCATCGCGTTTGTCAGCCTGGACCCAAGACGGAAGTGGCCGAGTGGTATCGCAAATCGATTCTTTCGGCGCTGTGGGATTTCTCTGCCGAGCGCTTTACTTCGCAAGCCTTCTGGGATGCCTTCGAACAGATTCTGCCGGAAGAGCAACAAGATCTCCCCGTGGAGCAAGACCCTCTGGAAAAGGCCCAGTTAGCTTTGCTGGGCTTGTGGAAGGAAAAACAGCTGGTCAGTCGTCGGCTACTGGCTTACGACACCACCAACTTCTATACCTATATCGCCAGCACCAACACGCGCAATCAATTGGCCCAGCGTGGGCACAACAAGCAAGGCCGACACAACCTGCGCCAAGTGGGGCTCAGCTATGTGCTGGATGGAGAGAATGGACTGAGCCTGTGTCACCATGTCTATCCTGGCAATGTCGCCGATGTGGAGGAATTTTCGACGGCTTTGGCGCGCATCACCCATATGCTGGATAAAAACCAGATTGCGCGCGAAACGGTCACGCTGGTGCTGGACAAAGGTTCGGCGGCGTTGGCCAACACGCTGGCCTTAGAAGAAGCCAGGTTGGGATGGATTTCCGCCTTGCCCTGGAACCAGGCACCGGCGGAATTGCGCAGTCGAGCGGTAGAGGAGTTGGCCGGGTGCAGCAGCGCCCAACCCGGGGTACGAGCGGCGGCAGAGAAGATCCTGGTGCACGGGCGCGAGTATCTCTGTGTGGTCAAGTACTCGGCTTCCTTTGCCGGCGAGCAACTGCACAGTGTGACCACCAACCTCAGCCGCGTGCTGCAAAGTTTGCGCCGCTTGGCTAAAGAGCTGAATAAGCCCAAGGCCCGCTGGAAACAGCCGCAGATCGTGCGCAAGATCGAGCGCTGGTTGTCGGCTCCCTTCCTGGCCGAACTCATCCGCTACCAACTGGAGGAACGTGCCGAGGGCTGGCACCTGCAATTCGACTTCGATTCCGCGGCTTTTTCCCGGTTGCTCAATCAACGCCTGGGGCGGACGGTTCTGCTCACCAACCACTTAGACTGGAGCGCCGAACAAGTGGTGGCGGGCTACGCCGGCCAGCAATCGATCGAACGTGTGTTCCGCGGACTGAAAGATGGAGACTGGCTGGGCTGGGATCCCATGCATCACTGGACGGATCGCAAAATTCGTATTCACGCCTTCTACTGCATGCTCGGCATCTCGCTGCTGCACTATCTTCACAGGCAGGCGCAAGCTGGGTGGGCCGATCTGTCGCTCGAACAGTTGCTCGAAGAACTGGTGGAAATCAAGCAGTTCATTTTGCTTTACCCACCCCAGGGTGAAAAGGGCCCGGCGCGCACCGCCTATGTGCTTTCCCAGCAGACGCTGGCGCAGCAGGCCTTAGTGAAGACTCTCGGCCTCGAACGGCTGCACCGTAGTACCCCGCGTGGGTAAGACAACGCCGCGCTTGTAACTCGCTCAGAAACCACCCTGTTACTCTCGCGCCTAATCAACTATCAGTAAACTGCCGCTAGACCAGGTCGATCGCAAGCAGCTTTTGCGGTACGTGAAGTTCCTACGGGAGCATGAGAGCAATCTGGACGATCGAACGGTTCACAACGTCTTCGAAACTCTGAACACGTTCCTGCGGACACGGGACATTTTCAGCGCTGGCAAAATCCTGGCAGAACTTGACTACGCCGAGCAGCCGCCGAAACCCTACTCGAAGCAGGAACTCAACGCTCTTTTTGCGGCAATGGATAAAGAAGAAAAACTGCTCTATGGTCTGTTCTTGAATTCCGATGTGCGTGATGCCGAGATGCAGAACACCGAGTACGCTGACTTCAACTGGGAAAAGTGCACGCTGCACGTCCAGCCGAAACCCTGGCGCCATTTCCGTCTCAAGGGCAAGAAGAAAAAGAAGTCCGCCAAGGACAGATTTGTTCCGATTCCGGCAAAGCTGGTTTGGAAAATAAAAGAGAGAATGAGAGAGCTGAATGCCCAGCCCATGATCTACTGTTTCCCAACGGCGAAGGCAAAGCTGACGGGCACTTCCTGCGCAAGCTGAAAGCCATCGCAAAAAAGGCTGGCGTCGAGGGCGCAGAGCTTCACCGCTACCGCAAGACCTATGCCGACACGCTGCATGAAGAAGGCGTGTCCGTAAACACCATCCGAATCCGGCTCGGGCACGAGTCCCTCGACGTCACGCTCGCCCACCTGAAGGGCAAGGACGCCGAGTCGGAAGAAGCCCAAGAGCACGCTAACAGCAGTAGCCTGGCGCTGTATGCGTAAAACTGCTTAAAACAAAAAAGCGCCACAGCGGGAGATCTCTTGCCGACAACGCCGGGATCTCCCGTTCTCATCTTTAGACCGATAGTTTCCGGTTCCCCGTCATACGACCAGAAATCATAGGCGGGTGCTCGGGCAGTGACCTAAGTGAACTTTCGCATGAGATCCTTCGTACTACAGCGAGAAAATGCGTTCGGCGTAGGGGACCAGGATGGCGTCCGTACTAGCGGTAGGAGCAGCCCACGGGAAAGAACCGCACCCAGTTTCTATTTTTGGGACGACGATCGTCCTCTACCTCGCCTTGGCCAAGCTTCTTCCTCACCTCCTCACTGCTTCACGCTACGGCATCTTCCGTGATGAGATG
The DNA here is from genome assembly GCA_035631655.1 of Terriglobales bacterium. GTDB lineage: Bacteria > Acidobacteriota > Terriglobia > Terriglobales > Acidobacteriaceae > Gp1-AA122. The sequence continues at coordinate 305 of DASQIH010000062.1, read as the reverse complement.
TATTACCTCGCATGCGCGCAGCACCTGGCGTGGGGATACGTGGATCAGCCACCGATGATTGCTCTCATCGGAGGGTTCGCGCGTCACGTGTTTGGTGATTCGCCGTTGGCGATCCGCCTTCTCCCGGCGATCGCGGGAGCAACACTGGTCTGGTTGACGGGGTTGCTGGCGCGCGAGATGGGTGGAGGCCGCTTCGCCCAGGTGCTCGCCGCGCTTGCTGTCATGGTTGTGCCGATCTATCTAATCCTGGACCACTGGCTCACCATGAATGCCTTCGAGCCGCTGATCTGGATGGGGTGCATGTG
>DASQIH010000061.1:0-4439 GCA_035631655.1 Terriglobales bacterium | reverse complement strand
ATAGAACCAACTGCATCCGCCACCGAGCGACCCAGTCCTCTTTATCGCTGTCCCAAATGCGGCGGGACCATGGTCATCATCCAAACCCTCACTGCCGCTCAGATCCTGCTCCGTTCTCCGCCTTCATCCCTCCGTGCCGCATGAAACCAATTTCCAAAATCCGCAAATCTCGATCCATCTTTCGGATCGATCCGCCTTCGTGCGCCTTGCCGCCGAAAAAAGTTCCTGTCCCTGACCCAGAATCTGTTCGAACCGCGATCCTTTTCTACTTCAATCACCCTCTGCAACCCACCCTGCTCTTCTCCCACCAAGCACACCGGTCCATCGCCTACCTCACGCCCCCCATCGACCCTATTGAAAACGCATAGCCATCGGCGCCCGACCGCACCGCAGGGCGGCTTCCTTCAAGTCGTTGTATCAAAAGCGACCGCCGCAGATTCTGATGTGGCTACCAATTTTCTTCTCTGCGGTCGCTTCTGATACAACACTAGGACTTATCTGCCTTTGGCGTTAGGCCCATTTCAAGGCCATTCCTTGCGCTCCCCTTAACAAGAATTTCCGTTGCACCGAAAGGTGATTCCGGTCTTCCTGGTCGCCAAACGGCATAGCTTGTCGTCATGTGATGCTGAGTACTACACTTCCAACCGCGCTCGAACAACCGCGCTCGAAAACCCAACTCGATTGTCCCAGAACTCACACAGCGGAAGTTTCCCCATGACGCGCCACTCTCTTGTAGTGGCTGCGCAAAGCAACGACCCCGCCACACGATCGTGGGCGATCGAAGCTATCGCCGCTGCGTACTGGAGGCCTGTCTACAAGTACGTGCGCATCAAGTGGAACATCGCTCCGGAAAACGCTGCCGACTTCACGCAGGAGTTCTTCACCCGTCTTCTGGAAAAGGAATTCCTCGATTCTTACGACAGCGGTAAAGGACGCCTGCGCACTTTTCTACGCACGTGTGCTGACCGGCTTTTCATGAATCAGACACGGGACTCCAAGCGGCTGAAACGCGGCGTTGGCAGTGCACATCTGTGCCTCGACTTCATGGAGGCTGAGCAGGAAGTAGCGACGGAGCTGCTGTCCGGATCCCCGGAGGACAACTTCGACAAGGAGTGGGTCCGCAGTATTTTTGTGCTCGGTTTGGCGAGGCTTCAGGCTAGCTGCGAGTCGGGGGGCAAACTGATCCACTTCGAGTTGTTCGAGCGCTACGATCTTGAGGAAGCTGATCCCAAACCTTCCTACGCGCAACTCGCCACCGAGTTCGGACTGGCTACCACCGATGTGACCAACTACCTCGCCTTTGCCCGGCGGGAGTTCCGGCGGTGCGTCCTCGACCAACTGCGGGAGATGACCAGTAGCGAGGAGGAATTTCGCCGCGAAGCCCAAGTGCTGCTCGGAGTGAAGGTCACATGAAGAATCTGTCGGACAGGGTGGTAGCTAGGCTTCAGGCCGAAATGCAGCTGCCCGACCTCAGTGGGACTCGCTACAACCTCGTGCGATTTGTGGCCTCTGGCGGCATGGGCAGTGTGTGGCTGGCCGATGACACGGTGCTGAAGCGCCGGGTGGCGTTGAAAGTGCTTGATCTTGCAGCGCCGGCGGACGATCTCGACGTGCGCCTTTTCAGGGAGGCGCGCATCCTGGCCGGCCTGGAGCATCACGGCATAGTTCCCGTGCATGACGCGGGTACTCTCGCGGATGGTCGCGCCTTCTGTTGCATGAAGTATGTCGAGGGACAGACCCTCGCACAGCACATCGCCACGCTGAACCTCCCAGATAGGCTTCGGGTGCTAGAACGCATTGCCGAGCCTCTCGATTTTGCCCACGCCCGCGGCTTCATTCATCGCGACCTGAAACCCGACAACGTTATGATTGGCGCCTTTGGCGAGGTGCTGGTGATGGACTGGGGGCTCGCGAAAGTTGGCGTCACCAGTCTGGCAGGCGGGGAAACCGAGATCGCTACAGCGGTGCAGCCGACGCACAACGCGCTGGGCGTGACCGGTCAAGGCAGCGTCCTCGGTACGCGGGGTTACATGTCGCCCGAACAGGCGCGCGGTGATATTGAGGTAGACCACCGCACCGACATCTTCTCGCTCGGTGCAATCTTGACGTTCATGCTGACGGGATCGGCACCGGGAGAGTTGCCCGCGGCCTCCGGCAGCGTGCCTCGTCCACTGCGAGCAATCTGCGAGAAAGCAATGGCTGTCGATCCTAACGCGCGCTACCAGTCTGCACGGGAGATGACCGCCGACATCACGCACTATCTGAATGGCGAGCCGGTGAGCGCCTACCCGGAAGGCTTGGTCGAACGTTCAGGTCGCGTTTTCGCCCGGCATCGCACCGCGGTAACCCTGGTTGCGGTGTATCTGATCATGCGCGTTCTGTTTATTTTGTTTGCCCGCCGTTAAAGAAACTTAGAAAAACGGGTAATACCACAATAGAGAGAGGAGGATGACCATGAACAAGGTTCTTTTGGGCCTCCTGTTGGGAGCAATTCTAGGTGCTATCGACGGGATGACCGCCTGGTTCACGCCGGAGGCGCGGGCGGAGATCGCTGGCATTGTTATCGGGTCCACAATTAAGGGCATAATCGCCGGTATCCTCATTGGGGTGTTCGCTCGCAAGGTGCATTCGCTGGCGCTGGGCATTGTGTTTGGTCTCGGCGTCGGACTGTTCCTGGCATTCATCGTCGCTCAGATGCAACACGGTTATTATTTCCAGATCATGCTACCCGGAGGCATGGTGGGCCTCATCGTGGGCTACGCGACACAGCGGTACGGGCGTGGGCCAAAACTCCAACAGACATAGGGCAGCGGTTGAAAGGGCCCGGCGGGGCACAACAAGAGATTCTGCAGATTCGTGATTCGCAAAGAATCGTCGTCACTGGCGGGAGGCAAGACATGAAAGCGTCTGCACTTTATCGAATTGCCGCCGTTCTTCTGCTGCTTTTTGACGCCGGACACACATCTGGTTTTCCCTGGTCCGATCCCAAGTGGGGAGTAGATCTTGGCTCCGTGCGGTCAACTCACTTTTACATTATGGGGTTTAGCCGGACTTATTGGGATTTTTATGTTGGGTTCGGACTCTTTGTCAGCATGTTTCTTCTACTCGCAGTGGTATTGGCGTGGCAGCTAGGCAGCCTCCCGCCAGAGTCTTTGGCGCTCATGCGCGGTACTGCGTGGGCGTTCGCCTTTTGCTTTGCCGCCATCACAGTTTTGAGCTGGAAATACTTTTTTATTATTCCCATCGTTTTCTCAATCGTGACTACAGTCTGCCTGATTGCTGCGGCATGGCGTTCAGCGAAGCCAATCCGAAGCCGTTAGGTGCGTGCCGGGCGGGTGTCCGTGCGGGCAACTGGTTCGTCCTCCGGATCAGCACCTAGAAACGCGCCTGTCGCTATTAACTCGCGGATGGTCGGCAATACTGAAGTAATCCAATGCAGTTTTGAGAGAAAAACGCAGAATACAACCGCAGCATTCGGAATAGCGTCCGACGAGGTCCAAAGCATAGTTACCACTGCGCTCGACCCCCTCATCATCGGCTCGCTTCGAGCGCATGCAGCGGCGCCCAATTGCGCACGACCGGCTGCGGCGCGTCACCCTTCAACATCAGCCACAGGATGCGGTTGTACACCTGATCGTCCACGCGATCGGGAGCGCTGAGGTCCAACCTCTCTGACATGCGTGCGGCCGCCATTTTCTGCGGATTCTTCTCATTCGGATCCTGCTTGGGCGTGATCGGATCGAAGGGCGTGAGGTCGGGCGTGGAGGCGAAGATATCGGCGAGGGAGCGGCTGAAGTAATCGAACTTCGAGAGGCGGCCCATGCCGAGGATGTCTTCGATCGCGGCGATCACATCGGTCGTGTTGATGAAGCGATGCACGGTGCCTGGCCGGCTGTAGGCCGAGATCGCATAGAACGGGGCGCGGTGTGAATCGACGTGATCGGGTCCGGCCTGCGCGTCATCTTCGATGACGAAGATCACCGTGTCCTTCCAGTACGGGCTGTGGGAGAGCGCCTGCATAATGCGGCCGAGGGCGAGATCGTTGTCGGCCATGCAGGCGTAGACTCAAGGATCCTTTTGTTGCCGGCGAAATCGCGGGAGAGGCACTTCCAGGTCCCGTCCTGTCGATCATGAGTGCGAGGAAATTCGACTCTCTTTTTCTCTTTCATACGCCGCATACGCGCGAGAACGCCGTGGCGACATCAAAGGAGATCGCTACCAAGCATCCGACATGCCAGGTGAGTACGCGTGAATTGGCAGTATCGGACCCAAAAGATTATTCGTCTGATGGGCTGCCTTTGCCGGCAGTTGCGCGATTTAACAGTGAGCCCAACTTCTCATGTCGATTTCGTCTCGCCCAGGATACTGGAATCAGTGAGGGCGTCTCGCAGCAGAAACAACTACGTGTGCGTTTCGAGCGGTACGGCCGAGATGAGAGC
>DASQIH010000060.1:0-1747 GCA_035631655.1 Terriglobales bacterium | reverse complement strand
TCGATTTATCATTATCATTTTTGGAAGTCTTGCCAGTGGATAACTTCGAGTCGTAGAATCCGGCGATGCAAGCATTTTACTGAGCGGTTGAAGGATGGAAAAGGTGCGAGTTGTTACCTACTTAGACGAAGAGCAGCGCAGAGGACTTGAGCGGCACAAGCGGACATCTATCTCAGAAGTTGTGCGTCGTTTCATCGAGGAATGCCTGAAACGGAAGGTTGGTTCCCAGAACCGCCGTTATAACCCGGACAACCCTCCGGGCCGGAAACCCCGTTGGAGGAGGCAAAAGTGAAGACTCGCCCCGGTGGACAGCAGGATGTAGAAAACGTCCCGCCCGGCGACGGTCGGTTCTTCGACGAGCACCACTGAGGCGTTGGCCGCTTCGCGCGAGTGGAGGGACGCAGTCCGCGTCACGAGTGGTAGCCGATAGTGCCTACTGTAGGTTGATGTAACGAACCCGCCGCGGTTGGGCTCTCAATTCACGCAGGATTCCTCCTTTTTCATCGACGGTCTTCGTTGTGGTCCAGCGGGGTTGCCGGTCCACGTCGATGCTCCCGCTGCGTCGGATTACGCTCTCAAGTTGAATCTTCGACGGAGCCATCACGAAGCGGTCAGAATTGATCGCCGTATTCTCATTGATCAGCCGAACTGTCTCTCGGTCAATCTTTCTAGGACCCGCACCGCTCCCAGCTTGACCAAGGCAGAGGCACAAACTTCGGGTAAGAGGAGTGTAGACATAACTTGGCTCTGTTGACATCCTCAGGAAAGGGTGACGATGCCTCAAGCGGTACAGATTGAAACTCAGGCCGAGCAGCAGGGCTTGGCGAACTTGCATGGACAGGCTGCGGCCTGGGGCTCGCGCCGAGAGCTTGCGTTTGACCGAAGAGAATACGCTCTCGATCAGCGCACGGCGCCGGTAAATGCGGGACGGAAATGCTCGGCGCATCTCCGCGCGCACGCCACGCACGCGCCAAGTTTTCTTTCCACGCTTGGCGGGAATCACACTGTGCGCGCCAAGCTGCTTCCGAATGTAGATGTGGTTCCTCTCGCTGTCGAATTCCGCGTCGGCCAGCACCAGTCCAATCCGTGTTTGCTGGGAAGCTGTTTGGACGACTGCGGGCAAATTCGCGCAGTCGTTCCAGGGACCGCGTCTCGCGGTCTGCGACAACAAGAACTGCTGATCCAAATCCGCGACGACCACCCACTTCAACCAATGCCGCCACGGCAGTGGCTTTTGCCCATGATGATGCAGCCGCCGCACGAAGAACGTGCTGACCGCTCCCTGCGCCAACCCCGTCGCATCGACGCCGACACGGGCTCGCCGTCGGCCTTTTCGGCGCGTGCCTCGCAAGCGCCGCACTGTCTCGCCGACCGCTTGGTCGATGGTTTGGTCGTCCAACCGCTGCAAGAAACGATACAGCGTAGTGAAATCGGGCACGCTGGTAAGTCCGAGCGCCTGACGCAATTCGCGATGTTCGCCGAGCCGCACCTCGGCTTCGCGAAAGGTCCAGTCCTCGTACCGCATCAGACAAAGAATGGCCAGCAACTGGGGCTGCGTGAATTGGTGTTTGCTGAAACGGCTTCGGTAGCGCGGGAGCACCGCCTTTGCAACTTGCAGAGCGATCCGAGCGAAGGGCAGGAGTCCGACTTCGGCCATCGCACCTCCTGCCTCCGTAGCAGACAACGATTCTCAAGAACTTGCGATTGCGAATTCTCATGGTTGTAGCGAGGATGTCAACAGAGCCAC
>DASQIH010000059.1:0-5298 GCA_035631655.1 Terriglobales bacterium | reverse complement strand
GCACTCGCCGGCTACACTGCATTTGGCACCTTCAACGACTCGCCTTCTTACCGTCGTGAAAACACGTACCAGATTCAGGACAATGTCACCTGGATGCATGGCCGTAACTCTTTCCGGTATGGCATGCAAATCCTAAAAAACCAGATGAACATCCCCAGCAGCGATTCCATCGGAGAGGGCGCGTTCCTGTTCCTCCCTGATGTGGAAACCGCCACTACGAATTACGTTCCGATCGCCGATGCGTTCGCTAACTTTCTCCAGGGACAATTCAACCTGTTTACCCAGGCTGGCGGTGTAACCACTCGCGCATGGCGTTTCTCCTCTTACAACTTCTATTTCCAGGACGAAGTGCGGCTGACACACAACTTTACGTTGACATTGGGATTGCGTTACGAGTTGCCTGTGCCGCCAACTGACACGCAGGATCGAGTGGTCGCCTACCGTCCAGGAGCGCAATCTACGGTTCATACGAATGCACCTCCGGGATTGCAGTTTGTGGGCGATCCGGGCATCACCCGCTCCACCATCCAGACAGACACCAACAACTTTGCCCCACGCATTGGCTTCGCCTGGGATCCGAAGGGCAATGGCAAGATGAGCCTGCGTGGAGGCTACGGCGTCTTCTACGATCGGTTGATTGGTTTGCTGCCGTTCCAGTTTGGCTTGGATCCCCCGTTCGACATCATCCCGTCCATTCCCAACGTTGTAGAAAACCACGTGGTACCCGGCAGCAGTTTTGCTGATCCTTTTGCCGGGGGCAGTCCCTTTGCCGGAAAGACGGCCCAGCAGGTAGCGGCGGCCAACATCTTTCCGTTGTTCTCGTTCTTGCAAGTCATGGATCCGAAGATGCGCACGCCCTATGTCCAGCAGTGGAATCTCACCTACCAGATGCAGGCCGCTAGAGACATAGTCTTGGAAGTCGGCTACGTCGGAACGAAGGGCACCAAGCTGGTACAACCCGTGGATTTGAACACGCAAGTCGGGACTGGGAGGCCACTCGTGCCGAACTTCTTCCAGCTTTCGAATTACCAGACCACGGACAATTCCAGCTACCAGGCGCTTCAGATAAGCGCCAATAAGCGCATGGGATACGGTCTGACGTTCTTGGGGTCGTACACCTGGTCCCACTCCATCGATGGCGGGTCAATCCCAGTAAACTTCCTGAACCCTAACAGCGAAGCGATATTCCCAGAAGACAAAAACAACCTGCGCTTGGACCGCGGGAACTCCGCGTACGACGCGCGGGATCGCTTTGTATTGAGCGCCCTCTATGAGCTGCCGTTCTTCAAGTCTTCCGGGGGATTCGCTGGCAAGGCCCTTGGAAGCTGGCAGGTGAACGGCATCCTGACCTGGCAGACCGGTTTCCCGTTCACTGTGCTGGACACCTCTGATCCTAACCGGGATGGCCAGCCGACCGATCGTCCTAATCAAATCGGCAATCCATTCGGCCCCGGCACGCGAACTCCCCAGAAGTGGTTTGATGCTGCCGCATTCGTTCATCCACCAAGTGGCACCGACGGCCTGGTGGCGCGCAACAGCTTGGAGGGGCCCGGCATTAGCAACCTGGATTTCTCTTTGTTTAAGAGCTTCCACGTGACCGAGCAGCAGAACGTTCAATTCAGAGCCGAATTTTTCAACCTGTTCAATCACCCGAACTTCGACATCCCGGTGAATGACTTCAATTCGCCGGCCGTGGGACAGATACATGACACCCGGTTGGCGAATCGCCAGCTTCAGTTTGCGCTAAAGTACACGTTCTGAAAGTGCGACAGCTACGGGGCGCCGAGACCCGGCCAGGCGTGATTTTGTGAGAATTAACCTTAAAGTCGTGCGCGCGCAGCCGAGCCGCGCAGCAGACCCCAGACTATGCCGCCAAAGGACAGGATGACGAGCAGCGCGCCAACAGCGGCTACAGCCTGAGCTGAGCGCCCTCGCATGTTTATTTCCGCCAAGACGCCGAGCGGAAACACGCAAATCCCTGTGATCAGGACGATTGCCAAGGTTTGTTTGCGTTTCTCCGGTAGGCTGACTAGCGGATAGACAAGCGCGACTAGCAGCAGGACTGTGGCGAGCTTGATGATGTGGGTGTGGGCGTCGACAACCCGGATGTACGCATAGCTCTTATGCTCGGCCGCTTGGATTGCCTCTTCGGGACCGTTCTCGGAAGCGAGTGCTGCCGCCGTGACATGCGCCCGATACTGCAAAACCGGTAGAGTCTTGTACCGCACTGTCGCGGCGTGCACGAATCCCAGAACAATGCCCGCGACAACCAGTATGAGGGCGGCTGCGGCCAATGTTCGTTGTGAGCCGCTCATGGCGCATACCCACTTTCATCGGTGCCGGTCTGTCGCACGAGTCCGCACAACATCGCGAACAGCGCAACCAGGCTCATCATCCCGAAGGCGTCCGCGAACCCGGCGGGTACAAGGCCGAGGATCGAAGCAATGTAGGTGCAGATGGGCATGACCGCCGCGCCGATGCAGAACAAGACTGCCCACCTTCTCTTCCAGGGGTCGCTTAGGAAGACGAAGTTCTGCGCAAACGCCAGCAGCATTGCCATGACTCCCATCTCGATAATATGTGAATGTGCTGCCGTAACGATCGCTATGCGCGATTGCAACAAACGATATGCCGTAATCGACTTGGTTGCAGCCATCGAATCGCGCGACATTGCGGCACTGCGAACAGCATTCAATAGCCCGATCTGCTGTGGCTCCTGCCGCGTGACAAACACCCAGGCGTAGTAGAAGCCGAAAACCATGCCGACCAGTATAAGGACGGCACCAGTCCTAAGCAGGATCTGACTGCTCGCCGATGACAATAGCCGTGATGTCTCTGCGGCGAAATCGCTCTTCACGGGTGTCCCCCGCAGCCCTACAAGGGTTCCGAGCACGCCAACGAGCACCAGGGTGCCGCCAGCCGAGGAGGATATCAAGGCCCAGTTACGACCCTGATGCGTGGCCCAGTAGCTCACGAAGACGAACACACTTTGGATCAGACCGCCTGCCACAATGCACAAGGCCAAAGCTCGGCGAATGCGTTCTGCATGGTGGTTCAGCGGCTGGAGCGCCGCCAGGGCAAGCGCCAGGAATCCATAGGCAATTATGTGGGAGTGCGTATCCATGATTCGCCCCCGACGCTCAAGGAGTTCCTCAATACGGGTGTATCCGGCACCCATCGCAGCCAAGTCATGCTGCTCTATTGCAGGAATAACGCTTCGGATCCATTCCCTACGAACTTGTGCTGATGCGACGTGGGAAATGAAGATAGCGAAAACTTCCCCAAGCAGCATGCCAATGAGGATGAGTGAGATGCCGCCGAACACCAGGAGTCGCGCCGAGGGCGAGCGTTGGTCCTGACCTGATGAAGTTCCCGCGGCACTCACTGTCCGCTGCTGTTGTAAAAGTTGTCGATTGCGTTCTTGATCCAGTTTGGGTTGCCCCAGTCCTTATACTTGGCGCGCACTTCTGGGTCGAGTTGCCTTTCCACTTCTGCCAGAGTCCTCCCCTGAGACCTCATTTGCTGGACCCGATCACGGACGAACACCAGGTATTCGCGCATCGCCGCAATCAGGCCGGCGTCACCAACTTCGCCGTGCCCGGGCACCACGATTGCGGGATTCAGTTTCTCCAAGCGCTCGAGTATCTGGATCCAGTTGGTGCCGCTTGCGTCCGAATCGGGCATGATGGGGAAGAATCGATTTACGACCACGTCTCCACCAAACAAAATACTCTGCTCGGGAAGGAAAATGAATTCATCCCCGCGAGTGTGTGCAGGTCCCCAGTGGAGTAATTGGACCGGAATATCGCCGAGATTGACCTCAGCTTCTTCGGCGAAGGTTACATTGGGCATTGTTATTCTTACTGGTTTCAGCAGATCAGCAATTTCGGGGCTGAACCCACTGAACATGCTGACGATGTCTGCGCCTTTCTCCAGCAGCTCGGTTTTCTGGGCCATCGGGTAGATGATGGTCGTGCCTGCAGGAAATGCCTGTGCACCCATTCCATGCTCGGGATGGAAATGGGTCACCGTCAGGTAGGCGATGTGCTCACTGGTGATCTTTTTCACTTCACCCAGCACGATCTCCGTATTCTTCGGCCCCATGCCTGTATCGATTACCAGCACGCCATTGCGGCCAACGATGATTCCGATGTTTGGAACCAGGTTGACCCGCTGGTCCGGTATCACGTAGACGTGTTCCGCAATCTTGGTTGTCTTACCCGCGGGAACGAGGGGCGTTTGGTTCTGCGCGCAAACCACTGCTGTCAGAACCAAAATAATCGGCGCGGCGGCGCAGCGTGGAGGATTCTTCATTTAAAAGGCTTACCATGATCGATCATAGTTTACGAAAGCCAGTCAGTGTACATCGATACATAGCAACGAACAACCACCTGAAGCGTGGGTGGTGTCCTGATTTGCCGCAGATTAGGACACTAGCGAAGCGTGACATGGTAGTTTCTGCTCGGTGTGCCTTCGAGCCAGATGTGCCGGAGCTTTAAGGAAGTAGTCATGCGGCGTGTGACGGGAGCGCTCTGGCGTGCGAGGAGATGTAGACCACCTAAGGCGTGTTCGGCGCGTTAGGATAGTTAGGATAGTTAGCTGCTCGGTCCTGAGAGGAGCGTTCAAATGCAAGGAACACAACTGAGGTACGCGATAAAGTTTGTCGCCGACATGGATAAAGCCGTGAAGTTCTACCGTGATGTGGTCGGTCTCCAACTGAAGTTTGAGTCGCCCGGCTGGAGCGAGTTCGTGACAGGCGAAACCACTCTCGCTCTGCACCCGGCTTCCGACAAGAATCCAGCGGGAAAGGTCGAATTGGGCTTCACTGTTGCCGATGTCGAGGCTTTCTACCGGGACATGAGCGCCAAGGGCGTTCTGTTCAGCATGCCTCCCAAGAAGCAGGATTTCGGCGGGGTGCTTGCCCAGTTCGTCGATTCCGAGGGCGCACATTGCAGCGTGGGCGCGGAGGCGGCATAGTTGGGATCACAGTGGCAAACGAAATCGTGTTTCATCATGGAACTACGATGGTGCGCCGTTCGCATCTGGCTCCCGGCGAGGCAATGCCGTGGCATCGCGACCCGTTCCATCGAATCGCGGTTGTGTGGAGCGGGGATGTCCTCTCAATTGAATACCGCGACGGTGGTGACCCGCTTACCGTGCAGATCACGGCGGGTGAAGTCGAGTGGGAGGAACCAACCGAGCGGGTTCATCGTGCCGTCAATGTTGGACGGCAGCCTTATGAGCAAGTTACCGTCTTCCTGCTCGACCGTCCCGACGCGGTGCTCCAACCGAGTGAGG
>DASQIH010000058.1:0-18339 GCA_035631655.1 Terriglobales bacterium | reverse complement strand
AGCGGAACCAGGTCGCGAGCCAAAGTTGCCGGATCGCAGGACACATACGTCACGACTGGCGGGGCTAACTCGGCAATAGCGCGGGCCACGCGACTTCCGAGACCACTGCGCGGCGGATCGAGCACTACCAGATCGGGCCGAACTTTCCCGGCCACGTTGGTCAAGTACTGCTCAGCCGTCGCACGCACCGCTTTCGCGTTGGCGGGAACATTGTATGCGAGGTCGGCGGCGGATTGCTGTGACGACTCTACCGCAATCACCCGCTCGAATTCCCGAGATAGAACTGCCGAGAACAGCCCCACGCCGGCGTAAAGATCGAGTGCAGTAAGTCCGGAGCGGGTCGCGGTGACGATCTGTAGAAGTTCGTCGGTCAGGTGGCGATTGATCTGGAAGAACGACCCAGCGCTGACACGATAAGCAGCTAGCGCCGTCCGATACACTAATTCGCCTGAGCCGCTGACAACAATCGGCTTTGCTTCCGACTTGGAGGCAACTTCTCGCGGAGCCGCCGGGAACAGCGCCACGCCCGCGAACTCTGGGAGAGCGCCGCGCAGGGTGTCTGCCCACACTTGATTTCGATCGGAGCTGGCTTCTTGCGGATCAACGTAAACCTCGACGAGCAGTTGGGAATCATCAGCATTCGTGAACAATTCGATTTCAAGAACACTCTCTGCAATCTTGCCGGCGCGGCCCACTTCCCAGAGTGAGCGGATGGCTCGGTTTATCAGCGGCGAACTGATCTTGCACTCCTCGATCGGCAACAGGGCATGGGATCCGAACCGGTAGTACCCGAGCGCGAACTCGGGCGATGCCTGCACTCGAAATCGCGTGCGATTGCGGTAATTCCAGGCTGGTGAGGGATGGACTCTGATTTCCGAGCGCAACTCCAGCTTGGCGATCCGCCTCAGGTTCTCCTTAAGAATGGAAGCCTTGATGTCGAGTTGATGGTCGTAGCTGGAGTGCTGGTAGTGACATCCGCCGCACTGGGTGAAGTAGGGACAGCGGGGGTCGGTTCTGTGCGGTGACGGCTCGACGACTCTTTGCAGACGGGCGCGTGCGAAGCCTGGCTTCTCCTCAATGATCTCGGCATCAACCTGCTCCCCTTCCAGGACGAAAGGAATGAAAACAGCTTTGCCGCGTCCTCGTTCGTTGGCGGGCAGGCGGGCCAGGCCGTCGCCCCCATACACCAGCTTTTCGATCTTGAGCTCCAAGAAATGATTCTATGCTGGAGCGTAGCAAAAAGTTCGTATCGCTTATGTTGTGATGCTTTTAGGCCCTCTACCGAATTATTCTCAGCGCCTAAAGGCGACAACATTCTTGGACCTCTGTCGGTATGGCTGAAGCCATACCCTGATACGAACCTGCTTAGCACTATGAGCCTGCCTGGGGGAGACGTGCGCCAGCCGGCAAAATGCCGGCGCTACAAATCCGATCACATGTAAAACAAACTCAGCCGGGGCAGGGTGTATTTCTCCAGCAGGCGCTTATGCACGTACTGCTTGTGGAGTTGGTCAATCTGCGCCGCAGGCATCTTGCTGCGGTAGGGGGCCAGGTCGCGGTCGGCCTGGGCGCGGACTGCCACGATCTCCTCGTCAGGAGTGGAGGCCAGCAACACCGCAAAGAGCTTTTCTTCCAGCACTGTCAGGCGGCGTTCGAGTTCTTCCAGGCGGCGTGGAGCGTTGCTGGTTTCGACGTCCTCTGCCAACGCCAGCAGCGTACGGGCGCTCTCCTCGGCGACAGGCTGCGCTGAAATTCCTCCGGCCATGGGGAATTTTGCCGCTTGCAACCGTGCGACGTTGCGCCGGAAATAGGCCGCGATGTCAGTGGGTTCGAAGCCGAGGGTCTGGCCGGGCTTTTCTGGCCTCTGCGCCCCGACCGCTGCTTCTTTCATTTCTTCGGCGGCGGCCAGCACTTCCTGCGCGCAATAGGCCAGGCTGTTCACCTTGCGAGTGGTTGATGGACGCTGCTCGTAACGGTCGAAAGCCCCGTCAATTCCGCGCAGCACGGCTTCCAGCGGGATGCCGGCATCTTTCCAGGTCTCAATGAGTGCCCAGTCGAGCGTGGACAGCAGCAGGCCTGTGCCACGGCGCTTTTGAAAGTGCTCTTCAATTTCCGTGAAATAGTTGAAGTAGTTTTCCACGGCGCTCAGCGGCGGGGCTTGCCGCCGGGCCAGACCTTGGAGGAAGCCGATTTCCCGGAAGTCTGAGACTTGGCGGAAGCTGCCGCCTCGCGCGGTTTGCCGGTTTGGTTACGCTCCCAGATGATGCGCAGGCCATCGAGTGTAAGGAAGTCGTCGACCACCTTGATGTATTTCGAGCCCGTCCCGAACAATTCAGAGAGGCCGCCCGTAGCCACGACTTTGCAGTCTTTCCCCATCTCATCTAGCAGAAGCTGAAGGATACCGTCGACCAGGCCCAAGTATCCGTAGTACAAGCCGGACTGCAGACTGCCCACGGTGTTAGTCCCAATGATACGGGGCGGCTTGCGGATGTCCACGCGCTGCAGGCGAGCGGTGCGGCCAAACAGCGCCTCGGCTGAGATGCCAATGCCCGGACAGATGACCCCGCCGATGTACTCTCCCTTCGCCGACACGCAGTCGAAGGTGGTGGCCGTGCCAAAGTCGACCGCAACACACGGGCCACCGTACTTCTCGAAACCGGCGACCGAGTTCACGATGCGGTCCGCCCCGACCTCGGCGGGGTTGTCGTACAACACCGGCATTCCGGTCTTCACTCCCGGCTCGATGAAAAGTGGCTTGGAGTTGAAATATCGCTCACACACCTGGTGCAGGATGGAATCGAGCGGCGGGACTACCGACGAGATCACTATCCCTTGTATGCCCGAGACCTCGATCGACTCCATGGCGAACAGGTTGCGGAACAGTACCCCGTATTCGTCGACCGTCTGGGCCGGGATCGTAGCCACGCGCCAGTGGGCTAGCAGCGGTTGATCGCCGGAGACGTCAAACACTCCCAAGACCGTGTTGGTGTTGCCGACATCCAGGACGAGGAGCATGGAAGATGGATGCTCGCGCTGCGCGTTTTTGCAATCTCCCTTCGCGGGATTGCGCACGGTCGCTCGCCTAGGTTCTTCGCTTGGCAAACTGCCGCGCTCAAGATGACATTCTATTTCGGTCGTACTGACCCGCTTAGCACAGTTCGCATGCCTTGTGCCGTACGCACCTGCAGAAACCCGCGCATATCGAGGCCTTCAGTTGTGCCGTCGAAGCCGCCATTCTCGTCCACGTGAACCTGCATACCGCGCACGTAAGACGAGTGCTGAGAAAAACGCCGCAGAATCGAGTCGCGCGCGTCCGACTTCTTCAGCAGGCCGCGATATTCGCGGTCGAGCGATTTTAACAGAGCGGCAGTCAGCTCCACCCGAGACCATTCTGTTCCTGTGGCCAGCCGCAACGAGGTCGCTTCTTTTTCGATGGAGGGCAGAAAGTTGGCATGATTCACGTTGATGCCTATGCCCACCACCAGGTGGCGAACCCGGGTCGCTTCCGCCGTCATTTCGGTCAGAATGCCGCAGAACTTCTTGCCTTCGAGCAGCAGGTCGTTGGGCCAGCGCAAATCAACTTTGACGTCGCCGACTTCTTCCACAGCGGCCTTTACGGCGAGGGCCGCTGCCAGTGACAGGATGAGCACGTCCGCTGGCGGAAGCGCGGGACGCAGGACCACCGAGCAATAGATGCCCGCCGAGCGCGCCGAATGCCAGTTGCGCGAGCCTCTTCCCCGGCCTGCGGTCTGTTCTTCGGCGAGGAAGACACTGCCTTCCGGCGCGCCAGCAGCCGCTGCCTCCATAGCAGCGATATTTGTCGAGCCGATCTTGTAGTAGTGATGAATTTGTTCACTGAAGATGGTTCCGCGAACCAGCGGCGCGAGAATGTCAGGCAGAAGCAGATCGGGCACGGCACGCAGCTGGTAGCCGGTGGCGGGGTGCCCGGCAATGTCCACGCCCAGTCGCCGCAGTTGTTGAATCAGGCGCCAGACTTCGGAGCGGGTGGTGCCGATTTCCTGGGAAATTTTTGTGCCGCTTACGACCACGATGGCATGGTCCATGAGCAGGCGCACAATGCGTCCCAAGCGCGCGTCGGTCCGATGAGACCTGTGGGCTGCAGGCGGCCGCACCCGCGAAGGCTTTTCAGGTCGAGTTGTTGGTGACTGGGCGATGCGGGAATTATGCGGGAGGGCGGGGGAAAGGACAAATACTTACTAGCGGCAAGCCGCAAGATAGCCGACCTGCGCTCGGCCGCACGGGCGAGGACGCCCGGGCCTCCATAAGCATTTCAGGCGCGGGCAGCTTCTTCGGAGCCCAGGGGGAGAAAGTACTGTGTCCCTTTGATGGGGGCTGAGACTTTGCGCAGCAGTTCCTGCAAATCTTCGTTGCGGTCAACGAAATCGATCTCGGACGTGTTCACGATGAGCAGGTCCGACGAGGTGTAGTGAAAGAAAAAGTGTTCGTAGGCTTTCACCACCTCTTCGAGGTACTCCTCGTTAATCGCCTTCTCCCCGGCAGCATTCTTCTTGCGGAGGCGCTTCTTCAGGACGTCTGGCGTGGCTTGAAGATAAATCACCAGGTCGGGCGTGGGGAGCTGCTCACGGAAATAGTTGTAGAAGCGGTTATAGGTATCGAGTTCCTGATCAGTCAGATTGAGGCAGGCGAAGAGCTTGTCTTTTTCGAAAATGAAGTCAGCCACTACGGTTTTTTGCGAGCGCGCGCCGCCCAGGTCAAGGGCATGAAGCTGCTCAAAACGCCGGATCAGGAACGCGAACTGGGCCTGAAAGGCGGCGCCCGGCTCGCCCTCATAAAAAGGATTGAGGAACGGGTTCTCCTCGGGTTCCATCACGCGCTGGGCGTTTAGGCGCTCGGCCAGGATCCGTGCCAAGGTGCTTTTTCCGACGCGAATGGGACCTTCGACTGCAATGTAGCGGGGCAGCTCAAAAAGATTGGCCATGGACGAGAAGAAAAAGAAACTTGAGCATAGCTCGGTTACGGTTCAGAGGCAATTGCAGGATGAGGTAACCCGGAATCGCTAATTTTCGATTGACAATTGCCAATTTATTTATGCGCAGTTTCAATTGGCAATTGGAAATTGGCAATCGGCAATTACAATTCGACCATGGTTGGTTTAGTCGTGGGAGCGTCGGCTGTTGCGCTTGGTGCGGCAGGCTATCAATCCATGTCGCCAACCGGGCAATGGTACGGACGCACCTTCATCGGCTCAGGCCGCGGCTCCAAGAAACTTGCACTGACCTTCGATGATGGACCAAACGATCCCCATACCTTGCATCTGTTGGAGATTCTTGCCAAGCACCAGGTGCGGGCAACGTTCTTCATGATCGGACACTACGTACACCAAAGGCCGGACATCGCCCGCGCTGTGGCCAAAGCCGGGCACGTGATCGGAAATCATACTTTCACGCATCCCAACTTAATCTTTGTCTCTGCTTTGCAGACCCGGCTGCAGTTGCAGGATTGTGAGCGCGCTCTGGAGGATGCGATCGGGGAACATTCGCGGCTGTTTCGTCCTCCCTTTGGAGGACGAAGGCCGGCCTCGCTGCGGATAGTCCGTTCGCTTGGTCTTGAACCTGTGATGTGGAATGTGACCGGATGGGATTGGAAGACTACGTCGGCGGATTACGTCGAGCAGAAAGTCTCGAAACAAATTCGTGGCGGGAACGTGATTCTCCTGCATGACGGAAGCCACCTCGCGATGGGGACAGACCGATCGCATACGGTGGTTGCCACTGATCGCCTGATCACGAAGTACAAAGCGGAAGGGTTCGAGTTCGCGACAATTCCGGAAATGATGAATGCTCCTACGAAGGCGGGTCTTTGACCCGCCTTGGACGGGTCAGAGACCCGTCCCCACACAAGTTGTCCTACATATCAGGCATGTGCGAGCGCAAAAGCCTGTTTGGCTGCGGCGATGGTTCGCCGGACGTCTTCTTCGGTGTGGGCGGCGCTGAGGAACGCAGCCTCGAACTGCGAGGGAGGCAGGTACACGCCGCTGTCCAGCAGAGCACGGAAGAAGCGCCCGAAAGCATCCGTATCGGACTTGGCAGCCGAGGTCCAGTCGGTTACCGGGCCGGGTGTGAAAAAGCAGGTGAACATGGAGCCCACTCGGTTGCAGGTCATGGGTACGCCAGCATCTTTGGCTACGCCGGCAATCCCCGCCACCAACTCGGCGCTGAGCTTCTCGAGTTGGGCGTAAATAACCTTATGTTGCCGCAGGTAGCGAAGGGTGGCGCAGCCTGCGGCCATGGCCAGCGGGTTGCCCGACAAAGTTCCAGCCTGGTACATGGGACCGAGCGGGGCGACGAGTTCCATAACTTCCGCCGGGCCTCCATAAGCCCCGACCGGCAGACCACCACCAATAATTTTGCCCATCGTCGTCAGGTCGGGACGGATGGAATACAACTCCTGCGCACCCCCAAAGGCCACACGGAAGCCGGTCATCACTTCGTCGAAAATGAGCAAGGTGTCATTTCTAGAAGTGACTGCCCGGAGCGCCTCCAGGTAACCGCGGGCCGGCGGTACGCAGCCCATGTTGCCGACTACCGGCTCCACGATCACACAGGCGATCTGGCCTTTGAACTTGTTGAACGCTTCCTCGAGTGCATCAATGTCGTTGAAAGGCAGGGCAAGCGTGAACTGAGTGAACTCTTCCGGCACACCGGCTGAGCCGGGAATACCGAGCGTTACCACTCCAGAGCCGGCTTTCACTAAAAGGGAGTCTGCATGGCCGTGGTAGCAGCCTTCGAATTTCACGATGTACTTACGCTTCGTATAGGCACGGGCCAGCCGGATGGCCGACATGGTGGCTTCGGTGCCTGAGCTTACAAACCGGACTCTTTGCACGTGGGGAAAAGCGGAGATCACCAGCTCCGCCAGATCGGCTTCCGCTGGGGTGGATGTGCCGAAGCTGGTGCCGTTGCGGGTAGCTGAAACAATCGCTTCCACCACCTGGGGGGCGGCATGTCCGAGAATTTGTGGACCCCAGGAACCGATGTAGTCGATGTACTCGTTGCCGTCGGCGTCCCAAAGATGAGAACCCTGGCCGCGCACGATGAAGGGCGGGTCCCCGCCTACGGCGCGAAAAGCCCGCACGGGAGAATTGACCCCGCCCGGAATCATCTGTTCCGCGCGTTTCTGCAACTTGCGGGATTGTTCGAGTTTGCGGGGCATGGGGCGACCTCCTGGGCTGTCGGCCAGCTTGGGAAACGGGCGACGAAAAGCATAACTATAGCAGCCCAAACACTCCCGGCCGCCGGGATAATCAACAGATAAGTGTGATCCAGCGCCACACGGCGGACGGGCGAGAACGCCCGTTCTCCCACTGCTACTTTCGAATTCACGGAAAATTCATAGTGGCGCAACAATATTGAAACAGAGGCGGACTACCCTGCGATCAGTGACATGCCCTTCTAACCGGGAGGGTTTCAGGACAGCTTCGGGGGCTCCGAGCTGTCCTTTTGCCTTGGTGCGAATCATCCTATCTGGATGTTAGGATTGCCAACGCGTCCTCTTTCACTCAAAAAAACATCGCCAAGTTGTTCCTGTCGGTGCGGTAAGTTTTCCCTGCAAGGAAGACCAAGAAAATGTGGTGCAGGTTAACTCGGACGGTGCTGTCGCGCCCTGCCCTTGCACGCAGGCTCAGCTGGTATTTTCTAGTTTTGATCGGCATGGCGTTGATGCCTCCTTACATCAAGGCGCAAGGTGGCAGTACAGAGGACCAGAGCGCTGCGAAGGATGAGACCGATCCCACACTCTTGCCGCATTCTCAGAGCGCGCGTTATTGGATCTCGGCGCAGGACAACATTATTTTTCAATATCATCCTTCGTTCCCCGCCAAATACAGTGGCCCAAACAGCCTGCATGCGCATGCTGAAAATGCGACCTCGAACGTGGGAACCCTCTACTTGGGCTATGCCCTGAGCAACACGACGGAGATTTTCTTTGATATCGAAAGCGCCAGCGGGGGCGGCCTCAGCGATGCCCTGGGTCTGGCGGGGTTCACGAACCTGGATGTCGTGCGCAATCCGCTGCTGAGTGTGAAGCCGTATATCGCACGCGGCATGGTCCGTCAAATCATTCCCTTAAGCAACGATAGTGAGGAGGCCGAGCGCGGGCCGCTGGCATTGGCTACACGCGTGCCTGTTCGCCGCTTGGAGTTCCGCGCGGGCAAGTTCGGCGTGGTGGATTTTTTTGACCAAAACGGAGTGGGCAGCGACAGCCGTCTGCAGTTCCTGAATTGGACGGTCGATAACAATGGGGCTTACGACTATGCCGCCGACACTCGTGGTTACACGGTTGGTGTGCTGGCTGAATATCACGACCGCAACTGGGCGTTTCGCTTTGCCGAAGGACTCATGCCTACCGTCGCCAATGGCATTCAGTATCAGTGGAATCTGCGTAAGGCCAGGGCAGAAAATTACGAACTCGAACTGCACCCGCGGATTCTTGGTCAACACCGCACAGCAGTCCGCCTGCTTGGTTACGAGAATCACGCCAACATGGGCAGTTATCGCCAGGCCGTCATTGACTTCGTGCAGGGTAAAACCGCGCGACCGGATATCACGGCGCATCCCCTTCAGACAACCGTGAAGTACGGATTCGGGGTAAACCTGGAACAGGACTTTACGCACAACTGGCGCGCGTTTGCGCGCTGGGGGTGGAACGAGGGGCAACACGAGACTTTCGCCTATACGGAAGTAGACCAGACGGTAGCGTTGGGCGCGGACCTGGCGGGCGAACCGTGGCGTCGCAAGCTGGACAAAGTCGGCGCGGCGTTCGTCTCCAGCGGCATTTCCAGAGACCACCAGCAATATCTGGCACTCGGAGGCCGTGGATTTCTGCTGGGGGATGGGGCGCTGAACTACGGACGGGAGAACATTTTCGAGTCCTACTACAATGCTCACCTGTGGCGCGGGATCTACGCTTCCGTGGATCTGCAGCACGTCAATAATCCTGGATATAACCGCGGTCGCGGACCGGTGTGGGTGCCGGGTGCGCGGCTACATTTGGAGTTCTAAACCGAGCTTCGCTCGGCTGGGCGGGTCAGAGACCCGCCCCCATAGAGCCTAGGGTGGTCACACGGCCCGTCACTTCTCCACTTTCACGCCTTTCCGGAAGGCAGCATAATTCTTGATCTGCGGGACCGCGGGCTTGGGTTCAGAATAGTACCAGGCGGCGCCAGCATTCCGTTTCCCGTCAACCTCGACATCGTAGTAGCTGGCTGTGCCTTTCCATGGGCAAACCGTGTGCTGCTGACTGGGTTTGAAATGCTCCTTCCGGATTGCCTCGGGCGGGAAGTACTGGTTGCCTTCGACCTCGATCGTCAGATCGCTCTCTGCGAGAACGACGTTTTCCCAGATTGCTTTTGCCATGACACCCATTTAGATTTCTGGGCGGATCAGCGGTTACAAAGTTTCATGGTTTCTCACTACAACGGGCATTCGATGGTCGGCGCGCTGGAGCGGGTATTGGTATGTCCTCCTCGGAACGCCGGGTGGGATCGGACAGGGCGCGCGGGGAATTGGCGTGAACTTGGGTTTCTGCACGCGCCGGAATTTTCGACCGCGCAGACGCAGCACGAATCCATGTGTCAGCAACTGGAGGGTGCCGGGGCGGAAATCATCTATCTGCGTGCCTCGGACGATTTTACGATCGACGCGGTTTACGCACACGATGTCTCGTTGCCCACCGACTTCGGACTGATTCTCATGCAACCGGGGAAGTCGACCCGCGTCGCGGAAGTGCGCTGGCATGGCGAATTCTGCCGAGGGCTCGGCATTCCCATCCTCGGGGAAATCGAGGCTCCGGGCACAACCGAGGCCGGTGACATAGTCTGGCTCGACTCGGAAACCCTACTCATTGGCCACGGCTACCGCACCAATGCCATCGGCATCGAGCAGATGCGAGCCTTGCTCAAACCTAAGGGAGTCGAAGTGATCTCCGCGCCGTTGCCCTACGGGTCTGGACCGTCAGCTTGCCTGCACTTGATGTCGCTGATTAGCCTGCTGGATGAAGAAACCGCTCTTGTCGATTTGCCATGGCTTGCCGTGGAAACTGTGGAACTGCTGCATGGCCGCGGCTATGAGTTGATTGAGATTGATCCCACGGAGCGCAGCACACTGGCTTGCAACGTGCTTTCTCTGGGCCGGAGAAGACTGCTGGCTTTGGAGGAAACGGCCAGAACCAACGAACGTCTGAAGCGGGCCGGATTTGAGGTGCGAACGTTTCCTGGCAGCGAGCTATGCATTAACGGCGGCGGCGGTCCCACTTGTCTGACGCGGCCACTTCTACGCAATTAAACATTCCAGCGATATTCGTTTTAGAATCGGTCGATGTTCACCCTTCCCATTCGGCGGCTGCAATTCTTCACGGTTCGCACCAAGAACCTGGCGGCGGCGCGCCAATTCTACGTGGACCTTCTTGGATTCCCGATGATGAACGAGAAGGCGGGCGAATACTTTCAAGTCGAGATCGCAGGCGTGCCGTTGTGTGTGGACCTGGATACGACAGGCAGCTTGCATCAATCAAACCAGATCGGTATTGAAGTGACTGATCTTGGTGCTACCCGCGAAATTCTGCGCCAGAAAGGCTTGGTCGTCACCGAAGGTTCGCGCGCTGAGAGCAGAGGACGGTGGGCGGCGATTGAAGATCCCGATGGTCACCAGTTAATTTTCGTCGCAAGCTAAATCACATTCTTCTTCCCCCAAGATGTTTACAGCAAACCCCTGAGAATGTTGCGGGAGATCATGTAGGGGTCCTGAGAGTCCGGCGTGCGTGAGAATACCCCAGCGTAAAAAAGACACTGATGCTGATTTCCATCGTGTCCTGAGATTGCGGATAAGTAGCTGAGTCCATGCAGGCAAGCAGCTACTTACCTGTGGCAGCCCGCTTGCTTCGCTTCTGCACGTCAAGAAAAAGCCGAAAGGCTTCCAAACGGAGGAGCAGAATATGCAAAAGTTCGTTGAGAAACACTTGCGTGCAGGGTTGATGGCGGGTTCGCTGTGCCTGGCGTTGGTGCTGGGTGCCTCGGCACAGAGCACGAAACCGCAATCTGAGCCGGCGCAACCGTCTTCGCCCCAAGCCGCGCCAGCCCAGACCGAACCAACCCCGAGTGCACCAAGCCAGGCCTCGCCGGCGCCAACCGCACCGGGTCAGACCCTGCCGGACCAGGACAATGGTGTACGTCCCACGCCCGACAAGGACAACGCGGCGCAACAGCCCGCGAATCCGGCCGGCCAAGACCAGGATCGTGACCGCGATCGAGATCACAGCTCCATGTCGCAGAGCTCGCAAAGCAGCGACATGAGCATCAACCGCAAGGACATCAAAGAATTCAACCAGTTCCTGGACAAGCACCCGGACATCGCTCAGGACCTGCAGAAGGACCCGCAGAAAGTCAACGACTCCACCTATATCAGCAGCCATCCCGAGCTGAGCAAGTGGCTGGATAAGCATTCCAACATCCGGGAGGAACTCAAAGCGAACCCCTCGGCTTTCGTGAACAGCCAGACCAAAGGCGAGAAGAACGAAAAACCTATGTCAGAAAACCCTCGATAGAGTTCCTGACTTATCGCCAAACAAGGGCCGGTACGCCGGCCCTTAACTTTTGGCATTAGGAATCTGATTCCCTTCACGGTTGGCTTCCCCTTGCGATTCGGCCGCTACTGCTAAAATAGTCGAGCAATGGCCCTGCCTTTCGTCCGCGAAGTTTTTGCGGACGCGGAAAAGATTCCCGTCTTCACGCGTGTAGCCTCCCACCTAAAAGAGGGCACGGGGCGGATTAGTGTCTCCGGACTTACCTCGACCGCCAAAGCTCTGCTGCTGGTTTTGTTACAACGGGCTGCGGGGCGGCCGCTGGTGGTGGTTGTCGCCGATAACCGCGCAGCCGAAGAGATGATTCCGGTGCTGCAAGGTTTCTGCGAGCTGACCGGGGCGGCGGAACCGCAGTCGGTAGTCTCGCTTCCCGCCCGCGATGTTTTGCCTTTCCAGAACCTCTCGCCGCACCCGGAAATCCAGGAAGAGCGCGCCGCGTCGTTGTGGAAGATTGCGACCGGGGAGGCCTCGATCGTGGTGGCGCCGGTTACGGCCACCGCCATCCGGTTGCGTTCTCCCGAGTACTACACGGATCTGGCGCGCAGCGTGCGCCGCGCTGAGAGCCTGGATGTGGACGCCCTGATACGACATCTGAACATCGTGGGCTACACTTCCGCCGACGTGGTAGAGATGCCGGGGCAATATGCTCTGCGGGGCGGCATCCTCGATGTCTATTCTCCCGAGGCGGACCGCCCGGTGCGGGTTGAGTTCTTCGGGGACGAAGTGGAATCGATCCGCAAGTTTGATCCTGCCAGCCAGCGCTCCTCGAATCCGGTGGATGAAGCACTGCTGCTGCCTCTGACCGAGACGCCGGTAAGCGAGGAATTACTGGGCGCGGTCCACGCGCGTTTGTCGGGAAAGCGCATCACCGGAGCCGAGGATGTGGTGGAGCAGGCAGTGCGCTCAGGAGGCGTGACCGTTTTCCCCGGCTGGGAATTTTATGCGCCAGTGGCGGGAGCAGATCGTAGTCTATTCGACCTGCTGCCGCAGGCGGCCGTCATTGTCAACGAGCCCGACAGCGTGAAACACGAGCTGGAGCGCGTGTGGGATCGCATTAACGAGGCCCACGAGCGCAGCGGGGTCGGTAATCTCGTTCGTCCTGAGGACCTATATTTCCCGCCGGAAGATTTGCAAAAGAACCTGGCCGTTCGTCATGGCGCTGAAATAGAGCACCTAGGGATCACTCGTGGCGACAGTATCGAGCCGGCAGCTTTTCTCTCGCAACCCACATCCCGTTTTCACGGTTCGGTGCCGGCGATGCTGGAAGAAGTTCAGAAGTTGGTGGCGGATGGAAAGCGGGTATTGTTTGCAGCGGCGAATACCGGCGAATTGGAGCGGCTAGCCGACATTTTCACCGAGTACAACGTTCCCTTTCGCCTGGGAAGCCGGACCCGAGGCGGGGAAAGCTATGCGGATGAGACGGCGTACTTCTCCGGCGAAGTCCTCACCACCACCCTGGTGAGAGCGTATGTGCCCGATGGCGTGCTTCTGCCGGAGGCCAGTCTTGCCATTTTTGGCTCACGCGATCTGTTCGACGAATCGGAAGCAGTCGTCGGCCGTCCGCTGCGCCAGAAATCCAAAGTTTCGGCGTTTCTTTCCGATTTTCGCGACCTGCAGGTGGGTGACTACGTCGTGCATGTTGAGCACGGCATCAGCCAGTACCAGGGATTGAAGGAGATCAACCAGGGCGACGGTCCCACCGAGTTCATGCTGCTGGAATTTGCGGAAGCAGCCAAGCTTTATGTTCCGCTCACCCGGCTGGACCTGGTGCAGAAATACCGTTCCGCGGAGGGCGCTAAGCCAGCGCTGAGCCATCTTGGCACTGCCACTTGGGCCAAGACCAAGGCTCGTGTGAAGAAGGCCATGCAAGACATGGCCGACGAACTCCTCAAGCTCTATGCCGAACGGAAGACGGTCGAGGGGCACGCTTTTCCCGCTGATTCACAATGGCAGAAAGAATTCGAAGACTCTTTTGAGTACAGCGAGACCGAAGACCAGGAACAAGCCATTGTTGATGTGAAGCACGACATGGAGCAGCCTCAGCCGATGGACCGCCTGCTGTGTGGTGACGTGGGCTATGGCAAGACGGAAGTTGCCATGCGCGCCGCCTTCAAGGCCATTGGTGACAACAAACAAGTCGCTATGCTGGCGCCCACCACTGTGCTCGCCTTCCAGCACTATGAGACTTTCAAGCAGCGGTTCGCAGCGTTTCCCGTCAATATCGAGATGATTAGCCGCTTCCGCACGGCGAAAGAGCAGAAAGAAATCCTGCAAAAGGTGGAAGCCGGCAAAATTGACATTCTGATCGGCACGCACCGCCTGCTGTCGAAAGACGTGAAGTTCTCCGATCTCGGCCTGCTCGTGGTGGACGAGGAACAGCGGTTTGGGGTACGCCACAAGGAACGCATCAAGCAGATGCGGAAGCAAGTGGACGTGCTGACCATGTCGGCGACGCCGATTCCGCGCACCCTGCACATGTCGCTGGTTGGGTTGCGCGACATGAGCGTCATCGAGACGCCACCCAAGGACCGCATGGCGATTCAGACCGTGGTGGCCGCCTGGGATGAGAAGCTGATCCAGTCGTCCATCGAGCAGGAACTGGAGCGCGGTGGCCAGGTCTACTTCGTGCACAACCGGGTGGAAACAATCTGGGAAATTGCCGCCAAGATCCAGGAACTGGTGCCCGGCGCCCGCATCATCGTGGGCCATGGGCAGATGACAGAAGGCGAGTTGGAAAAGATGATGCTGAAGTTCATGCATCACCAAGCGGACGTGCTCGTATCCACCACCATCATCGAGAACGGGCTCGACATCCCGTTGTGCAACACGATTGTTATCAACCGTGCGGATCGCTTTGGCCTGTCGGAACTCTATCAATTGCGCGGGCGGGTGGGGCGATCGAATCGACGTGCTTATGCCTACCTTCTACTGCCGCCGGAGATCGAGTTGACCCCACTTGCAAGACGCCGGCTGGCTGCGTTGAAGGAGTTTTCTGACTTGGGAGCCGGTTTCAAAATCGCAGCCCTCGACCTGGAACTTCGTGGCGCGGGAAATATGCTCGGCGGCGAGCAGAGCGGCCACATTGATGCGGTGGGTTTCGAACTTTACACCAGCATGCTGGACCGCGCGGTGCGGGAATTGAAGGGCGAGGCTGCGCCCGAGGAAGAAGGGATTCAGCTGAACCTCGGCCTCAATATCCGAATTCCCGCCGATTACATCGGAGAAGAGAACCAGCGCCTGCGCATGTACAAGCGCATTGCCGGAGTGGATAGCGAAGCGCAACTGGCTGACGTCCGCGCCGAGTTGGAGGACCGCTACGGCGAACCGCCGGGAGCTGTGCGCAATCTCTTGGAATATGCCATGCTCAAATTGCTCAGCGTACGCTTGGGCGTGACTGGGATCGAGCGCAAGCGGGAGCAGGTCAGCATCCATTTCCGCGAGAACGCAAACGTGGATCCCGAGCGGCTGGCACGTTTTGTTTCCTCGCAGTCGGGTGCGCAGTTCACCCCGGCGGGAATCTTGAAATTCAATCTTAAAGTTCACCGCGCGGAAGAAGTGCTTTCCCAAATTCGGAACCTGCTGGAACAACTGACAGGCGCTCCTGCCGACGAGGTCCGTGCAGACTAGCTGTCTGCGGCGTAGAATCATCGGTCGCACTGGTTCGATTTTCCCTAACCACTGACCACTAGCCACAGACCACTATGAAGATGAAAGTTCGCAAGGCAGTGTTCCCCGCCGCAGGTCTGGGCACTCGTTTTCTGCCCGCCACCAAAGCCCAACCGAAAGAAATGCTGCCCCTGGTAGACAAGCCCATTATCCAGTACGGGGTGGAAGAAGCGCTGGCGGCGGGTTGCGACCAAATCATCATCGTGACCGGCCGAGGCAAGACCGCGATCGAGGACCATTTCGACCAGAGCTATGAACTGGAAAAACTGCTGGAGGCGAAAGGCAAGACCGATCTCCTGCAGATCGTGCGCCAGATTTCTGACATGATCCATGTGGCCTATGTGCGACAGAAAGAGGCCCTGGGACTCGGGCATGCCGTCCTGATGGCCCGCGAGTTGGTGGGCAATGAACCGTTTGCGGTGTTGCTCGCCGATGACGTAGTGGATGCGAAAGTTCCCTGCCTGAAGCAAATGATGGAGGTTTTCGATGAAACGCAGTGCTCGGTAATCGCCACGCAGGTGGTCGAAGGGCCGGCGATTTCCGCCTATGGCGCGCTCGACGTCAAGCCCGCGGATGGTCGCTTTGGGGGAAGGCTGTTCGAGATCAACAACATGGTCGAGAAACCCAAGGTGGAAGAGGCTCCCTCCAAACTGGCCATCATCGGACGATACATTCTGACTCCGGCGGTGTTCGAAACGTTGTCGCAGACCCAGAGTGGGAGTGGCGGAGAATTACAGCTAACCGACGGCATGCGATTGTTGCTGAAAAAAGAGAAAATATATGCCTATGTCTTCGAAGGGCGACGCCATGACACCGGGGACAAGCTGGGCTTCTTGAAAGCGACCGTGGAATTTGCGTTGAAAAGGCCAGATTTGGGCGAGAAATTCCAAGAATATCTGAAAGAACTCAAACTATAGGGCGAAGAATCATAATCTCCTCCTGAGCGAAGCGAAGGAGCCTTGCATGCGTGCATCATCACGGGCGATGCCAGGCACTTCCTCGGCAGGCCATTGGGGTGGAAATGCCTGTTTGTGGCATTACCTGACCCAAGCTGGCAAGGGGTCCTTCGACTCCGCTTGTCCCCGTGCCAGGGGCAAGCTCCGCTCACAGGATGACACTGCTTGATTATGTTCCCAAGGTGATTTTCAGCTTTCTGGATTTTTCTTCCACGCTGTTGGCCAGTTTTTCTTTGTGGGCCTGCATCTTCTTGCCCAGGCTGGCGCTGGATAGAGCCAGGATCTGGGCAGCGAGAATTCCGGCATTGGTCGCTCCCGCCTTGCCAATCGCCAGCGTGGCCACAGGGATGCCGGCCGGCATCTGCACAGTAGCCAGCAGGGAATCAACTCCGTTGAGCGATGTCGAAGGAATGGGTACGCCAATAACCGGCAGACTGGTGTGTGCCGCAATCACGCCGGCCAGATGGGCGGCGCCGCCCGCTCCCGCGATGATCACGCGAACGCCGCGCCCGGCAGCGGTTTTGGCGTACTCGGCAGTACGATCCGGCGAACGATGCGCCGAGATGACGTCGATTTCATAACCGATCCCAAATTCCTCCAGGGCGTTGGCCGCTTCCTGCATGATGTCGAGATCCGAGTCACTGCCCATGACGATGGAGACGAGTGGTTTGCTCATGACTTTCCCTTTTCTTGAAATGTCATCCTGAGTGTGGAGGCGGGTCCTCGACCCGGCGGACAGGTCAGAGACCCGTCCCCACACAGGTATGGCTTACTTCCTCAGCGCTCGCGCGGCAATGTCTTTGCGGTAGTGCGCACCCTCAAATCCGATCGATGAAACCGCCTGGTAGGCTCGTTTCACCGCGGTCGGCAAATCGGCTGCCCGGGCGGTGACACCCAGCACGCGGCCGCCCGAGGTGTAAGACGCGCCCTCTCGCTCGGTGGTTCCGGCATGGAAGATCTTCACTCCCTCCATCTTGGCTGCATCTTCCAAACCCAGAATCTTCTTACCCGAATCATAGGTCCCCGGGTAGCCGCCGGAAGCCATCACTACGCAGACCGAAGCATCCGGAGACCAGCGGAAATCGCCGTCGCTGATGCGGCCCTCGATGGAAGCCTCAATAGCCTCGACCAAATCACTTTCCAGGCGCACAAGGATGGGTTGAGCTTCCGGATCCCCAAAGCGGCAATTGAACTCCAACACCATGGGGCCACGCGCCGTCATCATTAGGCCGCAATACAGAACGCCTTTGAACTCGCTGCCTTCGTCTTTCATCCCGGCGACAACCGGCCGAGCAATATGATTCACGAGCCAGTCGCGCATCTTGTCATCAATGATGTTAGCCGCGGAATAGGCGCCCATGCCGCCAGTGTTGGGCCCGGTGTCACCGTCACCGACTCTCTTGTGATCCTGCGCAGCCACTAGGGGGGCCACGCGTTCTCCGTCGCTGAAGACGAGAAAGGAAAGCTCGTCTCCTTCCAGGCATTCTTCCAGGACTACGCGCGATCCGGCCTCGCCCAGCATTCTCCCGCTCAGCATCTCGGCAGCTGTGGACGCCGCTTCCTCTTTGCTCTTGGCAATCACGACGCCCTTGCCGGCGGCCAGGCCGTCGGCCTTGACTACGACCGGGGCATGGAAGTGGGGCAGCGCGTCGATAACATCGTCCACAGAATTGCAGATAGCGTAATGTGCTGTGGGGATGTGATGCCGCTGCAGAAATTCCTTGGCAAAGCTTTTGCTTGATTCCAGCCGAGCCGCCGCCTTCGTAGGTCCGAAAATGCGCCAGCCGCGGCTGGTGAATTCATCGACCAAGCCCAAGGTCAGCGGGAGTTCCGGACCGACGATCGTGAGATCGGGCTTGATCTGATTAGCGACGGAAACCAGCGAATCGAGGCTCTTGACATCCGCAGCAACGCATTCCGCTTCCCGGCAAATACCTCCGTTGCCGGGAGCGCAGTAAACTTTGGACACGCGTGGAGATTGCGCCAGTTTCCACACCAGCGCGTGTTCGCGACCCCCGCTGCCGATGACGAGAATCTTCATGGACATTTAAACAGACAAGGGTAGGGGGAGCGACGGACGATGTCAAACCTGAGAAAAAAT
>DASQIH010000057.1:0-3927 GCA_035631655.1 Terriglobales bacterium | reverse complement strand
AGTTTCTCAGCGATGCCGAATGCTAGTAACACCTTCCGGGCATCTTGGACGGAAGGATACAGGCGCCATGAATTGGAATCGAGAGGCCGAAGCCTCGCGACGCAAATCTTGGCTCCTTCCCCTGATTCATTGTTTACGCTGATGTCCACCAGCACAGCCGTGATTGTACGCCAGATGCAACTCTTCAAGTAACGGCCACAAACCTCTTCGCTATGTCCCCGCCCCCTCGAGATGAAGCAACCCCAGCATTGACTTCTGCAGGCCAACTAAGGGAGAGGTAAGCGGGAGGACCAACGAGGAATGCGAAACGCTCTCGGGGACTTGCTTCTTTAATCCGTTCGTAAAATTCTAGCGCCTCCCCCGCAAGATATCGCCTCACATCCAGTAGTACCAAGTCGTAAAAATTTGGCTCCCACACAACGCGTGCATCGGCGAGGTCTTCGACGGTGTGGACCTCGACCCCACGACTTCGCATCACTCTGGCTCGCACTTTGCGAGTAGGCTGGTGACGGTCGATGAGAAGCACTTGCCTGCCAGCGAACATCGTGCGGTCGGAATGCAGAGGCATGCCAGATCTCTGAGAAAGAAGAGCACTCTTGGGTAAGGTAATTCGGGAGAGGATTCTGCTCCCGGAAGGCGCGGACGTCAAGCAGTAATCTGCAGTAATCTGCAACAGCAGTAATCTGCAATTCAACCAGGCAGGGATGACTTTAGCCCCTGCAAACGCCTACGTCGGGTACCACGTAGACGCCCTCGCGTTCGGCAAGACATTATGCAATGGTCCATAGGTGATGTATCGTAACGAGATGAAAACACAATATGGAAGCGCATGGGGTCCGGTGATCCTCCCGGTCTTCAAAACCGGCGGGCGGCGGGTTTGCCCGTCGCCGGTGCGTTCGACTCGCACACGCTTCCGCCAATATTTTTCAGTGAGTTACGCTCTGCCGATAATTGTCACAATCTGAGATTACAAGGGGCTTGGGCAGGATCCGTGATAAAAACGTGATAAGAGCACTTCGCTGTTGGGCCGCCCCTACCCTTCGTCGGATGTGCAAACCAAGCCGGTGATTATCTTTGTTCCTCCAAAGAGCGGCTCCCGGAAAACCCGTTACGCCTCGATTCATGCAGGTTGTCGCGAACTGGATACCCAAGGGCTGGCGGTCGCAGCCGCTGGAAGATTGGAATGAACTCTGTCGTGAATGTGATCTGGGCTACTATGCCAGGTCGTGTACCTGCCCTAGCAGGTCAGACATCCAGCCGGGTTCGCGGTTCTCTGGTGTTCCCACAATCATGGGTTTGCCGTGACGCTTACGCTCCAATAGCGGGGTGGGGCGCGGGACCGCCGACCCACCCCTCTCCGAAATGATCCTACTGGTTCTGGTTGTTGTAGAAGTAGTAGGTAGCCGTATAGGGCACTGATACGGTCTGTAGAGGCTTACAAGAACCGCTGGGTGCGGACCCGCCCGAAGTATTCACGCGCTGAATATACGACACCGAGCTGAAGAGGCCTCCTTGGTCAGTGCTGCCTCCCCCTTGTCCAGCGTTGAAAATTGACGAAAGCAAAAGCCACGGTATCGTTGCGCAGAACCCCGTCGCCGGGCAACTCGGCGCAGGAACACCCGCCACTCTGGACCCAATGACGAAGCTTCCGTCTGCCAGGCTCTGCCAAGTCGGACCCATAACTATTCCACTGGTAAAGAAGTGATGAGCGAACACCACCCCGTTTGCGTCCGACAGGGTGGCCTCCGGATGTCCTGAGGCCGGCCAGTGACCTGTGCTGTTACATGTGTAGTTTTGTGTTCCAGTGGCATAACCCACAAAGTCCGCTTCCTGCGGATTGCCCGGCACTTGTATCGCTTTCGGTACGTTGGGTGCCGGTACGCTGTTCTCGTCTTGCGCTCGCAGTGATGCGACGAGCATCAGAGACAAAACGGAAATACCCAGAATTCTCAAGTAACTACGCATAGTTTTTCTCCAGTGCATTAGGTGCCGCCCACTTGATGCCGCACTGGCGAGTCGTCTTCGTCGCGACAAAGAAGACGCCATGGCGCTCGTGTGCGACTACCGAATACAAGTTAAGCGCGAGGTTACGCGCGGGGTTGGGAGCCTACGAAATCAATACGTCGTTGGGTCTGTCGATCACAGGAACATCAGTCATCAACAGTGATGCGGTGGCGGAGTCTAGGTCAATTTCTCCAGCTTCCCGCGACAACATCGCCCTCTTCCTTTTCCTAGCCTTCGGCTGAAAACAACTTTCAAGGGACGAGCATTGTGTGCCTATGTTCGGGTTCGAAACCTCTAGGATCGGAACCGGAGCCTTACCCCGCCGGAACGGGCGGGAACTATCAGCGAGGGGATGCAAAAAGTCTGCGCCCACAGGTGCAGCTTGTCAAGGTTATGGAGAACTCTAGTTATGGAGAACTCTAGAAATGGTTCATCAGGGTTGTTGTGACCTCTGGCGTGTCAAGTTAGCGGTCAGCGAGTCCCCAAGTTGCCTCGGTGGGGCTGTAGTAAAACTAGTAAAACTGTAGTAGTTCTATGCTCAAAACCGAGTAAATCCAGTCATAACCGATCAAGATGTTCGGCTGATAAGCGGTTGGAAAATAAAGTAGAGTAGAAAATTTTCAAAACCGATAATGAACCGCTGAACGAGTATGAGGGAAAGATCGAACTAGGGTCGGAAGTGGCGGTCAGCTACTCCCATGTCCGAGAGCACAGGAAGCCAACCGAGTTCACAAACCAGTAACACTCCAAAGCTCACGTTTCTAGAGGTCGATCATAAGGCGCTTCGAGTTGAGGGACAAGAGTTAATTCGAGGACCAACTTCTTGCCAGCGACACGCGTAGCGTCCGCCGCGCCAGCGGCTTCGTCCTTGCCGACAACTCTCTCGGAATTGTATTGGCAGTTGCCAACGAGTGCGGATCTCACATAGTTGGGGCGCTCGGATGAAATTGCCTCAACAGCATCGGAGCAGGCGATTGAGCGTACAATGCTCTCCGTTTTCGAAAACTAAAACGAATTCCGGGTAAGAGATCTCGATGCCTCGCGCCTGTGCCGCTGGCCAAAAACAGCGTTTTCTTGTCGGACAGTGCGATCCGGCAGTGCAGCAGATCCCGCCCAGAGTTGCTTACAAGGTGCTCGCCACGTTCAGGAGATAAGACATGAGGATGCACGCAATCGCTACGACATTTGTGCTGGCGATCGCCTGCACGGCCGCTGTTGGATACCAGGCCGAGACCAACACGGTGAAAGCGGGCACCCCGGTACCGCCGCAGGTGCCAGTCTCAAGCCGCGACGCCCTCGTCGCGCGCGCTAAAGGGCTTGAGCTCAACACTCCGTACGTGCCACCACCGGGTGATCCTCTTGAACATCACACGTCTGGCTTCGCCAAGGTCATGTGCTCGGCGGTGTTCATCACCGGCCTCGATCCAGATTTCGCCGCCGAAAACGTCGGATACTTCACCAGCCCCTACGCCGAGCGTGCAAAAGTGGGGAAGCCCGTGATCGATCGAGCTAACAAGGCCGTGCACATCACGCTTCCGAACGGCGTTACGCGCACCGCCAAGTACCTAGATGACCAAGGGTGCGTAACGCTCCCGGTGGGCAAGAACTCAGTGAATTTCGCGCCCATCAAACTCAAGACCCGTCTGCCCGACCCCGCCACACAATCGTGGCCTATGGGTGACGTTCTGCCCAAGGACCCGCTGCCGCCGGAGCTTGATGTGGCCAAGGTGCAAAAAGCAGTCGACGCGGCCTTCGAGCCGGCTGCCGCCATGACTGCCGCCTTCGTAGTAACCTGGAAAGGGCGCCTTGTTGCCGAGCGGTACGGCAAGGGCATTACTGCCCACACGCCGCTCGAAAGCTGGTCGATGGGTAAGAGCGTGACCCCCACATTGATGGGCATCCTCATCAAGCAAGGTGTCTACC
>DASQIH010000056.1:0-2867 GCA_035631655.1 Terriglobales bacterium | reverse complement strand
TACGGGCATTGTGTGGCCGCTGGGCCAAAAGCGCATGTCCCGACGCCCGTACCCGTTGCTGTTGTAGCCACGTGCGGTTGTTTTTCCCGGGAAACCTTCCCTCAAAGAGCACCATGTGTGCAAGGGGCGGGGCTAAGGCTAGATCGAACCTCGAGGCGCAAAGAATGCCGCAAACTAAGAGCTGTGGATTGCGATGAGTGGAAAAGAGCCTAAGGACCGTTATACGGATGAGGAGTGCCTGACTTTGTTTGCGTGTCTTTTTCCCAACGGATTCGCCGGGGAAGATGTTCTAGCGGAAATTGCGCCGGAAGGATGGAAGGATTCGACGCTGCACTTCGTATTCCACCCGACTCTCGATCAGGTTCACTGGGAACGCGTCCAACTTCATCGCAGCGTGCGGCAATGGCCGTGGCGCAGCAAGGATGGCGCGCAAGAGCCGGAACCGTCGCTTGAGGACGTTCGCGCAACTTATGAGGACCGTCCTGTGGAGACCGAACAAGAGGTCCGTGAACTAGTTGCCATGTGCTTGTGGGATGTGTTCTCGAACGAACACGACGTCGTAGATCGAGGTGGCCGGCTTGTGCACATTGGTTCCTGGCGTGGTGCCGCCGGATTTCTGGCCGAACAGCTGAATCGGCAAACAGGGGAGGCGCGGTACGAGTATGTGGATTTCTACATGGGAAGCGTTTGGGTGTCGCAGCGCGCGGATTTGACGCCCGTCTATGAGATGATCTTCCGCCGACTCAAGGAACGGTTGTTCGATTGGCGGTATAGTTTTCCCAAATTGCACCTGATTGAATTTCCCTCCGATATACCGAACGGTGAACGGAGTTACCAACTCGAAAAAATGAAAGCCGAGCTGAAAGAGGCACACCGCCAGGCCATCGAAGATTCCAAGCTGGAGCCCGTGCCGGAGATCGTGCTTGCGTACAGAAATATTTATGGCATGTTGCCCCATGGTTGGCCGCCGTGGGAGTTCGACCAACGCGACGATTGAGTTCGTGGCAACGCTCTCTTCAAGAGTGACAGTGATGTTCCGCAGGCGTTTTTTCATAACACGAATCTAGCGCATCACGAACTCAGTGCAAGTGAGACCCGTCGTCAATCGCTCTCGCGCGGTCCTGTCTGACGGGAAGTCAGTCGTATACGAAACGCATTGTCAAGTAGACGATTTGTAGGCGGCGGAGGGCCTGAGATAGCCGTTGAAACCTCCTTCTCCTTACTTACGTGAAAGCTTAAAAACAGAGAAGCCGAGGTGCTGAGCTATATGTCGATAAAGAAACTGGTGTCCCTCCAGGCTTCGTCGCGCCAGTTCCTTCTGAGGAACAAGCCTCATGGTGACGTAGGTCTGCACGGTGATGCCGGTTGCGCAGAGCCCATGCCGGTCGAGGGCGGCCTCCGTCGAGAGGTAGGAAGGAGCCAACCACCGCTGACCGACAATCTCGGGACGATAGCCGTTCAGCCGGTCAACGTAGAGTCCCCGCCGAACTTTCAGCAGTAACCCGTTTCACACCCGTGCGTGGATGCTTTCCGTCACCCGCGACGGTACTGACCGGTTCAGCAAGACGGCGAGATCGGCGGTGGAATACACGCTCCGTTTGACTGGGTAATCGTGCGGAAGCGTTTTGCGACTTCTAAAGTAAGCATAATACAATAACGGCTTCTTCGTTATAACGGTATCACGTATGTTTTGGCAGCTTTCTGATGGTGGAGCAAGTTCGTTTTCGTGACAGCTACAGGAGATGCGTGGACAATGGATTCTATCCTTTGATCACCGGCGGCGCGCGCGGATCTTGGAATGCAACAGTCACTATTCCATCCTGCCGCACGTTTGTAACGAGCGCCGGCCGAAAGCAAACGATGCAAGTTCCACCGGTGTGGCGGACGCTCGGATAGACAATGCCCGCTGAGCCCTCGGCCAACAATTCTCTAGCCAATCGTTGCGAGTTCACGTGGCTGGTCGGACTCAGGCAGTCGCCGAATGCGGCATCGGCTCGGATGTCGTGAAAATCAGCGCGGAAATCCGCCAGGTAGTCATCGAAGGTGAACGTCTCTGGTTTGCTCCACTTGATCTCTTCTAGTTCCCGAGCTTTGTGGAACGCGATCTCCGCCTTAACCGTTGCCAATTCGAAGGCGGCGTACCAGGCACCCCGCTCGGGGCCGTTGAAGCGGCTGCCAGCCGGATGAGCGTGAGTGAATGCTGCATTCACGATGTGGTCGTATGCCACGCCAAACAGGAGTTCGTGGACGCTGATGCCAGGGAGGAGGTTTGCCTCGCCAAGCAGACGTTCGTTCGTGGCGCCATCCAGCGCGAAAAGATCCTGCAGCTGCTCCTCACTGTTGGCAAGGCGAGCCAGAACACTCTGGTCACTGTAGCGCGATGGAATCAGGCGGTGAGTGTCGTCTTGTCGGGCGGAAGTGACTTTCGGAATCAACGACCGCCCCGGCGAGCATCGAGCAGTTGCCGGACGCGCATCAGTGCCGGCACGCCGCCTCGGATCATGTAAACCAGTGGTGCCTCTCCCGCAAACATGGGATTCGCGTTTGGCAGATTGATCCAGGCATCCGCGAGCTTGCGGCTGTACAGGATATTCAAAGCCTTGAAAATGCCCAAAAGCAGAGAGATTCGGGTCAGCTTATCCTGATCGAGAGTCTTCGTTTTGTCGCGCTTCAACTGATAGTACACGCCATTTGAGAGGCCGCCCAAAAGCCGGCGGGCGGCCTCATCGCGCACCTGCCAAGCCTTAATCAGTTTGAAAAACGCAGGAATTGCCGAACGGCTTAATCGCTCCTGCACGTGTCTGTCGGAGAGATCCGGAGCCGTATTGGTTGGGAAGCCGGCGAACGGCTGTTCTAAGAGGGCCATA
>DASQIH010000055.1:0-2178 GCA_035631655.1 Terriglobales bacterium | reverse complement strand
CCGAACAGATCGAAGAGGGCATAGGTGTTCAAGTGCTGCCACTCGCCGCCGAATCTCAAGGTGTGGCTTCCATGTATCCAGCTAAGGGTGTCGCGGATCTGATAGCGATTGAACTTAGTACTCTGCGGAATGCGGAAATTGGCGCCGTCCTGCAGGCTGGCGAAGCGGACTTCGTTCCCGGCCGCCAGGCCTGCAGGATTGGTCACCGGATTGTCCGGGTTGAATGCGGGAATAGAATTCAGGAACCAGTCGCCGTGGAAGATAAGACTGTTGACCAGGCGGGGCGAAATGATGCGTGTCCAGTTGGCCAATGGTGAATTGAAGCGGTTAAAGGACGATTGCCGATTCGCCGCTGTGCCCAGTGGCTTGCGAAGACTTCCATTGTCAATATCCTTCGACCGATTGAAGGAATATCTCACCATCAAGCTGTCCTTTTCAGTCAACTTGAAATCCGTACGCGCGGTAAGCAAAAAGTCGTGCACGAACGCAGGTGCTGAGGTACTGACGATTGAACTGGTGGCGAAATCGCGGGCACCTACGGGTACGGCATGGCCCTGATCGCGATCTTCCGCGGAGACAAACCAGAACGCGCGGTCTTTCTTGATCGGTCCGCCGACAGAGCCACCGAACTGCTTGCGCGCAAAATGTGGCGCGGGCTGGTCTCTGTTGAGCGCCGGCAGCGCCTGCAGCGCCTTATGCCGGAAGAAGAAGAAGCCTGAACCGTGATAGGAATTCGTTCCCGATTTCGTGATGATGTTGATGATGCTGGAACCCGAGCGGCCGACTTCAGATGTGAACTTGTTGGTAGCGATCTGGAACTCCTGGACGCTGTCTTGCGGGAAATTCATCAGGGTCCCACCCACGACCTCGTCATTGTTGTCGCCGCCATCGACAGTGATGTTGCCGCCGCGCCCGAAGGCGCCCGCAGATGACACCTCCAAGGTGTTGGTCTTCGTGGGATCGAAGTTGGTTGCGGGCCGGTTGCCTGGGACTAGAAACGCCAGTTCTAGAAAATTGCGTCCATTCAGGGGAATAGTTCCGATCGTGCTGGAGGTAACCACCCCTTGGACCTCAGACTCTGTCAAATCCAGCTGCGCTTCTCCCGCTTGTACCGTCACCACCTCGCCCCCTTTGGCGATGGCGAGTCTCGCGTCCACCGTCGAAGCCCGTCCAACTTCCAAGGTAACGTTCTTGAATTCGCTGGTGGCAAAACCTTTCCCGCTTACGCGAACGGTATAGTCACCGGGCAGCAAATTCGGGACGGTATACCGGCCGTCGGCCCCGGTGGTGGTCTCGCGGCTCAGCCCAGTTGCGGTGCTGGTGACCACCACATTCGCCCCGACGACGGCAGCACCCTGAGGATCGGTAACGACACCGTTGACTGTGGAGGTGGGAAGTTGCGCGGATACTGACAGGCAAAGGACTACTACCACAAGGCAAGTTACCAGCAATCGCATAACGCCTCCTGGCCCGTGAAGTCAGCACACTCGATGAATCTAAAAGTCCGGGATGAGCTAGTGAATATCTCGCGATATCCCAAAATGAGATGCGTCGGCTGTTTTTGGAATTCGGATGATGTTCTAAACGGCAGGATATGTCAAGCTGGTTCGACTTATTATGCCGAGGAGCTTTCGCGGACTGTGTCCCATGCATCCATCAACGTGAGATCATTAAACAATCATGAAAATTTCCCTACGCCTTCTTCCTCTTCTATTAGTCGGATATTGTGCAGCCGGCATCGCCATCGCTGCTGCCCAGCCTAACGTCCACGCTGTGGCCGAGGCTGTCGACAACTACTATAACCACCTGCGGTCGCTGCAGGCGGAATTCACCGAGGTTTATCGCGGCAATGGAATGGAGCGCACCGAGTCGGGCACGCTCTGGTTGAAAAAACCGCGCAAGATGCGTTGGGAATACCGTTCTCCGAGAGAAAAGCTGTTTGTTAGTGATGGGCAGGATGCCTGGTTCTATGTACCCGGCGAACAGCAAGCCCGCAAAGAACCGTTCCGCAAACTCGAGGACTTGCGCTCGCCCCTCGGTTTCCTGCTCGGGAAGACAAAACTGGAAAAGGAGTTGCGCGGATTATCGTTGGCGCCAGATGTAACCCCCTTAGCCGCCGGTAACGTAGTGCTCCGTGGGGTTCCGAACGGGATGGAGGACCAGGTCAGCCAGGTGATT
>DASQIH010000054.1:0-20434 GCA_035631655.1 Terriglobales bacterium | reverse complement strand
AGATCTGCGCTGCTACGAATGATCATAAGCAGGTGTTGAAATCATGGGCTACGCCTCCGGCCAGACGTCCAATGGCATCCAGTTTCTGAGCCTGGCGCACC
Organism: Terriglobales bacterium; assembly: GCA_035631655.1. Lineage (GTDB taxonomy): Bacteria > Acidobacteriota > Terriglobia > Terriglobales > Acidobacteriaceae > Gp1-AA122. The sequence goes on along the minus strand of DASQIH010000054.1, from coordinate 20,333 downwards.
TGCTCTTGCAGCTTGTACCAATCGGTCATGTCCCGCACGATGAGAGAAAAACCATTCAGTCGATCGGTTTCGTCGCGCAGCGCAGTCATCACGACATTCGCCCAAAAACGAGACCCACCCTTTTTGACCCGCCAGCATTCCTTCTCCAGACGGCCATCGGTCTGAGCCAACTTGATTTCCTGGGCTGGTACTCCCGCTTCTACGTCGTCGGCAGTGTAGGAGCAACAAAGATCTCTGCCGATGATCTCGTCTGCTACTAATCCATAGGTGCGCTCTGCTCCCTTGTTCCAGCTTACGACCTTGCCCTCGGGGTCAACCATGACGATGCAATAGTCGATGACCCCCTCGACCAGCAGACGGAAGCGCTCCTCGCTACGCCGCAACTGGCATTCCGCCTCTTCGTGGAGGACGATTCGCGCCCGCAACTCGGCAGCGGTCTGCTCGAGTTCGGAAGTCCGCTCAGCCACCCTCTGATCCAGCTCTTCATTTGCCTTGCGCAGTTCCTCCTCAATTTTCTTGCGCGGGCTGATGTCGCGGATCGCACTCAAAATGAGCCTTCCATTTTCCATGGGTAAGGGACTGAGGCTGATCTCTACGGGAAATTCCGAGCCATCCCGCCGCATGCCGTAAAGCTCTAGACCAGCTCCCATGGGCCGGTTTCTGGTTTGTCTGGCAAAGCCTTCGCGGTGATCGCGGTGGGCAGGACGAAGGCGAGCCGGCACCAGTCTCTCGACACTCTGGCCGACCAGTTCACCTTTGCTGTAACCAAATAGCCGCTCGGCTTGTGAATTGACTTGCAGAATCTGCCCGCTGCCATCAACGGCAACAACAGCATCAGGAACAGCCTCAAGGAGGTCGTTCGAAAGAAGAGTCTCAGCAACTGACTTTGTGGCTGCGCGGGGAAGTGGCGCTGCTGCATTGTCAGCGGAGGTCCGTCGATCCATGGTGAGCCTCCGTGACCCAGATGTATCCAACTTTCTACTACTAATTGAAAGAGCGCAGCAAGAGAAATGTCATGAAAAGTGAACCCGCAACAACATTGGTCATGTTGTTGGACCGCAGATGCTGAGATGGTGCGGACCTTACAATTCCTTTACATCATTTCGTATTCCGAAGATGAAAGTGTTTGGAAATGAGACAATCTGTCCGCTCTCACGCGCGCTGTTGATTGTGCCAGAAGTTGCCCTAATCGCTACCGCGCCCGGGCAACGACCAGCGTCAAATCATCCACTGGTTCGCCGGAACTGAACCGTTAGACCGCCTGCTCGATGTCCTGCAGCAGCGAAGCAGGCGGGAGGTCACGATTTTCGCGCAGCAGGTTCAGGAGACCTGCCTCGCCGAACTCCTCTCCGTTTTTGCCCGTCAGCTCCGCCCGTCTTGCAAAATCTTCCAGCAGATGAGAGAACTTGGGCCATGAACTTCGATGTTCTGCGATCCCCCGTGCAGTTTCTACAGCAGGTCGGAGTCCCCGCAGACCAAGATTGGCTTCGCGAATACGAGCTGTGGTTTCAGAGCGAAGGACAGGCTATTTCCGACGCGGTGGACCGCGCCGGCACCCCCTGGCTGCGCATGTTCGATCGCCTGGGCGCACGGGTGGATGAGATTCTTTATCCGCCCGACTACTGGCGCATGCTGAAACATGGCTACCGGTCCGGTGTACTGTGGCGAGTCTTTGAGCAAAACTCGCTGATGCCTGCCTACCTTCTTCTCTACGTGACCGGTTTTCATGACCCGGGATTGGCGTGTCCGTACACCGTTTCTCTGTCCACGGTTTCGCCGCTCTCTAAATATGGCGACGCCGAGGTGAAGGCGCGCTTTTTGCCTCGCATGCTGCAGCGCGACGAGAGTGCCTGGCAGGGAGCGACCTGGATGACGGAGATCAAGGGCGGCTCCGATTTGGGCGCGGCGGTAGAGACTGTGGCCCAACGCGAGGGAGACAAGTGGTGGCTAACCGGCGACAAATACTTCGCGAGTAATGCCGGGGCTGAGCTGGCGGTGGTCGCAGCCCGGCCCGAGGGCGCGCCCCAGAATGTGCGCGGACTCAGCCTGTTTCTGGTGCCGCGCCGGCGTGAGGACGGACAGCTGAACTATCTCATACGCCGTCTCAAGGACAAGATTGCGACACGCGCGGTGCCGACCGGCGAAATCGAGCTTCGTCGTAGTGAGGCTTGGTTGCTGGGGAAAGCTGAACATGGGATCTATTTGATTCTCGAAGTGCTGAACCTTTCCCGGGTGGCCAACAGCGTGGGTGCGGTAGCAGTCGCACAACGCGCCATCGCGGATGCCTATTCTTTCGCGGAACAGCGCATGGCTTTCGGCAAGCCCGTCGGCCAGCATCCCTTGCTGCGGCGGCAATTCGAAGATCGCCTGCAGGGGCTGCATGCGGCGTCCAAGCTGGCTTGGGAAGCGGTGCGTCTGCTCGACGAAGTTTGGCAAGAAAAGCCGCCTTATTCGGATCGCTACCACCTGTTCCGGTTGGTGGCTCACCTGGCGAAGTACTGGACCGCGGAATTTGCCGTGCAGACAGCAAAATGGGCGATGGAAGTGTATGGCGGGGTGGGAACATTGCAGGAATATCACGTCGAGCGCTGGCTGCGCGAGGCCATGATTCTGGCGATCTGGGAAGGGACATCGCATCGCCAGATGCTCGATGGCCTGGAGGTGATGCAGAACAAGGGCGCGCATCGGTTGCTCTTTAAGTATCTCGCCGCCAACCTGCGTGCTTCGGAACTGCGCGAGATGGAGGCGCGGGTGGAACGACAGCTAGGCTTGGAGCAGATCGAGAGAGAAACAACGCTGGAAAGGCTTTTCAGCGATCTTGCGTCATTTACCGCGAATGCTCTCCTAAATCGGCAAGCCCGATGATCTTGAATATCTTCCGCCCCTACGGGGCTGGTTCACTATCGGGCTTAGTCAAACGGCTTGCGCCCTGGACTCTACTCTTACGCCGCTACGCATCTTAAAGAGCTGAGCTCCGAGCAGGAGCAGAAGGGCAAGCCACAAGGTCATCACAACCAATGCTCTAGAAGAGGCTAGGTGGCGAGCAGCCAGAGCTAGAGTCCCTGAAAAAACCGTAATCGTGTAGAGCAGCAATACGGCGAACCCTTCTGTCATCCCCAAACGCACCAAGCGATGAGAGGTGTGGTCTGTACCTCCCCGCGAGATCGGCTGGGCGCGGAGGCGCCGACTCACGGCAACTAACAGGGTGTCAAGAATCGGAACTGCCAGCAGGATTACGGGAGTGAAAACGGAGGCAGGCATACCGGATGCGCGGGTAGTCTGCACAAGCGAGCTAGTTGCCAATAGAAAGCCGATGAACCGGCTGCCCGAGTCACCTATGAAAATGCGCGCGGGATGAAAATTGAAGAGCAGAAATCCCGCGATGCTTTCTGCCGCTGCGCAAATCAGGATTACACAACCGCGAGCACCATCTGCGAGATACAAGATAGCCAAGTAGAGCCCTGCGATGACTGCCGTTCCTGCGCAAAGGCCGTCCATGTTATCCAGTAGGTTGAAGGCATGGTGATGCCGACAATCCACAGCAACGATAGAGCCACGCTACGTAATAACTTCGACCTCGGAAGTTTACGGCAAACGCAACCGGGTCCCGTTCCGCGAAGATGACGATCTGGTCATCGGCCCGCCGCTGTGCGGGCGCTGGAGCTATGCTTGCTCCAAGGCGCTCGACGAATTTCTCGCCATTGCCGACTTTTTTCTTCTTCTTGGTGGCGGCGTCGAGCACGAGTTCGGTGGCACGAACATTGGGGTGCAAGGTCGGACCGGCGACTCCACAATCAGGCGCACGCCCACCGCAGCCGCCAGATGGAAGACCACATCAGAATCGTCAACCAGCTCGGCCAGCAACGGGCGATTCATGACTGAATCAATCACGTAGTGAAAATGAGTGTTGTTCTTGAGGCGGCTGATGTTGGCCATCGAGCCGGTAGAGAGGTCGTCGAGCACCGTCACTTCCTGGCCGCGAGCCAGCAACTCCTGGCAAAGATGCGAGCCGATAAAGCCGGCCCCACCCGTGATCAAACCCCGCACGGAGAGATTACCTCCTCAGGTATTCCCTCCCACAAAACCTGGTGCAAAGGTGAAGCGAGCCAGCCAAATGCGATTCCACATCTCGAATCGGAAAACACAACCGTGCCGCGCTCTTCTTCCTATCGGCATTCTGGTCGAGAAGAATGCGTCAGGAGACCCGGCACTTAGGTTCAGAGCTGTTTGTGCCGGGGGGAACCGGATACGGGAAAAGGTTCCAAAATCGGACTGCTACACGGCAGGTTGGTTTTAACCAAGCAGAATCTGGCGGTCTGCAGATGCTAACCGAGTTCAGATCTTCAAATGTTGTTATCGGAAGACGGCCGGTCCCGGCTGGTTCTCGCCAATGTCGAGGTCGAATCCCAGTTGGAGTTTGGCGGCTTCGGACATGAAACTGGGGTGCCAGGGCGGGGTAAATACGATTTCAACGTGCACTTCCTTCACGTCGGGCAGACGAGAAAGCTTGTTCTCCACGTCAGCTTTAAGAACGTTGCCCATACCACAGCCGGGCGCGGTCATGGACATCTTTATGTCTATTCTGTTGCCGCCCTGCTCCAAGGGCGTAATCACACAGGAGTAGATCAAACCCAAATCCAGCACATTGACGGGGATTTCGGGATCGAAGACGGTCCGCAACTCGTCCTTTACCAGTTGCTCGCTGAAGGTTCTCGGTTGAGCAGCCGATGGTTGCGGCGGCGCGGATGGGGAGAGGCCGAGAGCATCTGCATCCTTCGCGTCAATTCGGAGCATGTAGCCGCGGTCGGTAGAGATCGTGTAGCTGGTGCCCAGCGACTGCATGATCCTGACGGTGGCTCCGGCGGGAATGGTATTGCGAATACCACTGGGAATTTCGATTCCTTCACAGGCGCGGGTCAGCGTAATCGGCTCGTGAATGTTCATATCGAACTCAACTATTCTGTTGATACGGCTTCCTGTTTACCTTCCAGCGCCGCCTGCAGCGTGTGCCAGACCAGGGTCGCGCACTTGACCCGCACCGGAAACTCACAAACACCGGAAAAGACCGCCAGCTTGCCAAGTTCAGCCTGGTTGCCGTTGCCTTCTCCTTTCACCAGCTGGAGAAACTTGTCGAACAGTTTTTGTGCTTCGGCCCGGGTCTTACCCTTCACCATCTGTGTCAACATCGAGGCAGAGGCTTTGGAGATAGCGCATCCGGAGCCCTGAAAGCTGATATCCCGAACTCTGTCGCCTTCCAGATCGACGTACAGAGTGAAGTGATCGCCGCACAGTGGGTTATAACCCTCTGCCCTTCGATTTGCCTGGGGCAACTCGCGGTAGTTGCGAGGCGCCTTGCTGTGCTCCAGGATCACGTCCTGGTAGAGTTCGCGCAAGTCGGACATTAGGCGAACACCTCCCGTACCTTTTGGATGCCGTTAACCAGGGCATCTGCTTCTTCTTTTGTGTTGTAGAGAGCAAAGGAGGCGCGCGCCGTGGCTGGCACACCAAAACGCTGCATCACCGGCTGAGCGCAATGATGCCCGGTGCGAATCGCAATTCCCTCCTGATCCAGAATGGTGCCGATATCGTGCGGGTGTATACCTTCGAGCGTGAACGAGAGCACGCCGGCTTTCCTGGCGGCCGTGCCGATCAGTCGAATGCCGGGGATCTGGGTAATTGCTTGCGTCGCGTACTCCAAGACCTCGTGTTCGTAGTTAGCTACGTTGTCGATCCCCAAGCCGGTCAGATATTCGATCGCGGTACCCAGACCGATGGCTCCCGCCACGTGGGGAGTGCCGGCTTCAAACTTGTAGGGCAGCTTGTTGTAGGTCGTTTTCTCGAAGCTGACGGATCTAATCATGTCCCCGCCACCCTGGTACGGAGGCATGGCTTCGAGCAGGGCTGACTTGCCATAAAGCACGCCAATGCCGGTTGGCGCATATACCTTGTGGCCGGAGAAAACGTAGAAATCGACGCCGAGAGCCTGCACGTCCACCTTGGTGTGGGGAACTGCCTGGGCTCCATCTACCAGGACTGGAATATTCTGCTGATGGGCGATCTGGACGATTTGCGGGATTGGATTAACCGTCCCCAGCGCGTTGGAGACGTGGGTTACGGCCACAATTCTGGTGCGCGGATTTAGAAGCTTCTCGAATTCATCCAGCAACAGCTCGCCACGGTCGTTGATCGGGGCAACCCGCAGCCGCGCGCCCTTTTCTTCGCACAAAATCTGCCAGGGCACGATGTTGGAGTGGTGCTCCATCGCTGTAATGAGGACTTCATCACCGGCGTTTACGTTCGCGCGGCCGTAAGTCTGAGTTACCAGGTTGATGCCTTCGGTTGCGCCGCGTACAAAGATGATCTCGTGGGCGTTGGAGGCATTCACGAAGTTCTGCACGGTCTTACGTGCCGCTTCGTGCTCTTCTGTCGCATGCTCAGAGAGGTAATGCACGCCGCGATGGATATTGGCGTTGCCTTCTTCGTAATAACGGGAGATCGCGTCTATGACGACCTGCGGTTTCTGCGAGGTGGCTGCGTTGTCCAGGTAGACGAGCTTCTTACCCCGCACCCGTTGCGCCAGGATCGGAAAATCGCGGCGGACCTTCTCCACGTCGAAGCCGGTGCGTACATCAGGTGGACGGAATTCCGTCGGCAGCCTGTTAGCGACGGTGGTCATCCGAGTTCCTCCCATTTTCTTGCCTGCTCCTCTCCACGATCTACTCTCGCGGCGGGCACGCTGTTGGCCACCTGAAACAGGTGGCGATTGATCAGGGTTTCTAAATGTGTCCGAACCGAATCCTGCTTCATGCGATCGAGGCATTCATTGGCGAAGGCCAACAGCAGGAGTTTGCGGGCAGACACCTCGTCGATACCGCGTGAGCGCAGGTAGAAGAGCGCGTTCTCCTCGATTTGACCGATGGTGGCGCCGTGCGTGCATTTCACATCGTCGGCGTAAATTTCCAGCTGGGGCTTGGTGTCGATTTGCGCATCGTCGGAAAGCAGCAGGTTGCGGTTAGTCTGCTTGGCGTCGGTCTTCTGTGCGTCTTTGTGGACGACGATGCGGCCATGAAAAACGCCGTGCGCATGGCCGTCGAGAATGCCGTTGTAGAACTGCCGGCTATCACAATGCGGGCTGGCATGTTCCACCAGCATGTAATTGTCCAAATGCTGGCGACCGCTGCCGATGAACAGTCCGTTAATCAGGCACTCGGCACCTTCGCCGGCCAGAACTGGGTGTACGTTATTGCGTACTAACCCTCCGCCCAGAAGGACGGAGTGCGAGGCGACATTGGCGCTTCTTCCCTGCTGGATGCGCAGAGTGGAAACGTTGAATGCCTGCGGGTGCTCGCGCTCGACCATGTAGTGGGAGACCACGGCGCTGTCTCCCGCAACCAGTTCTGTGGCTGTATTACAGAAGGCTGTGCCGCTGTTGAGCGAGACGTAGTCTTCAATGATGGATGCCTGGCTCTCTGCTTCCGCAACGATCAAGTTTCGCGGGTGGCTCATGAGCGGCTCTTTGTTTCCGGTGGACACAAAGAGAAGATAGATCGGATCTTCCGCCACCACTCCCTTGCGGATGTGGACGTACGCTCCGTCTTCCGCAAAAGCTGTATTCAGGGCGGAGAAGGCGTCGCGGCGAATGTCAAGATAGCGGCCGAGATGGGCTTCTATGGCTTGGGCATGATTGCTGAACTCGTCCGCGAGACTGCCTGCCGTCACGCCTGCGGGAAGCTTGCCGATTTGCGAAAGCTCAGGTGCAAAGCGTCCATTCACGAATACGAGTTGACATCGGATATCCGGCACACGCCACGGCTCCAGCTCTTCGGGCGAGACTGAGCTAGATTCCTTGGTCGCCAGTTGAAAAGGAGTCTGGGCAATGGCCGAGACATTGGTGAACCGCCAGTCTTCGTCGTGGGTCGTGGGGAAACCGACTTCCGCAAAACGCGCAAAGGCATCCTCGCGCAGCTTCCGCCACCACGGCAGGTCACGCCATGCGGCAAGCTTCTCTAGTTCGCTGAAGGCCTCCAGGTAGCTTTCCAACTGTTGCGTCGCTGTATTCACTTGCCCCTTCCCTTAAGCCAGCTGAGCCTGCCGCTCAGCGTCCACGTAGCCCTTCTCTTCCAGTTCCAGCGCCAACTCCGGTCCGCCCGAGCGGACGATGCGCCCATTCATAAGCACGTGAACAAAGTCGGGAACGATGTAGTTCAAGAGGCGCTGATAGTGGGTAACCACAATCATGGCGCGGTCGGGGCTGCGCAGGGAGTTCACGCCTTTAGCCACGATCTTCAGGGCATCAATATCGAGGCCCGAGTCGGTCTCGTCCAGGATAGCGAGTTTCGGTTCAAGCACCGCCATCTGCAGAATCTCGTTGCGCTTCTTCTCGCCGCCGGAGAAGCCTTCGTTCACCGAACGGTTCATGAGCTTCTCGTCCATTTCCAGCAGCTTCAGCTTCTCCCGGAACATGGGCAGGAAATCCATGGCATCCATCTCCTCCAAACCACGATACTTGCGCAGCGCATTCAGAGCTGAGCGCAGGAAGTAGACATTGCTAATCCCGGGGATTTCGACCGGGTACTGAAAGGCCATGAAGATGCCTTCCGCGGCAGCTTCCTCGGGTTTCAGAGAGAGCAGATCCTTGCCGTTGTAGAGAACTTCTCCGGCGGTGACTTCGTAATTCTCGCGGCGGGCCAGCACCTGGGCCAGCGTGCTCTTGCCCGAACCGTTGGGACCCATGATGGAGTGCACTTCCCCAGGATTCACCGTGAGATCAATGCCCTTGAGAATCTCGTGATTCTCCACCTTGGCGTGCAGATTCTTGATTTCCAGTAAACTCATTCACCTTTCCTCTCGTTGTTACCCAACACTGCCTTCTAAACTGACACTCAGAAGCTTCTGAGCTTCGACGGCAAACTCCATCGGCAACTCACGGAATACGCGTTTGCAGAAGCCATTCACGATCATGGAAACCGCGTCTTCGGCTTTCAGGCCGCGCTGGCGCAGATAGAACAGCTGGTCCTCACCGATTCTCGATGTGGACGCCTCGTGCTCCATGCGCGCCGTGGAGTTCCTTACCTCTATATAGGGGAACGTATGCGCGCCGCACTTGTCGCCAATCAGGAGCGAGTCGCACTGGGTGTAATTGCGGGCTCCCGTTGCACCTTTCATGATCTTTATCAGGCCGCGGTAGGTGTTCTGACCGTGGCCAGCGGAGATGCCCTTCGACACCACGGTGCTGCGGCTGTTCTTGCCGATGTGGATCATCTTCGTGCCGGTGTCGGCTTGCTGATAATTGTTGGTCAGGGCCACGGAGTAGAACTCACCGACCGAGTTGTCCCCCTGCAAGATGCAGCTGGGATACTTCCAGGTGATGGCCGAACCGGTCTCCACCTGGGTCCAGGAAATTTTCGAGTTCACGCCAGCGCACTTGCCGCGCTTGGTCACGAAGTTGTAGATGCCGCCCTTGCCTTCTTTATCGCCCGGATACCAGTTCTGCACGGTCGAGTACTTGATCTGCGCGTTGTCGAGCGCGATCAACTCGACCACAGCGGCGTGCAGCTGATTTTCGTCGCGAATGGGGGCAGTGCAGCCCTCGAGATAGCTGACGTAGGCGCCCTCGTCGGCCACGATCAAAGTGCGCTCGAATTGACCGGTTTCAGCCGCGTTGATGCGGAAGTAGGTGGACAGCTCCATGGGGCAGCGCACGCCCTTGGGGACATAAACAAAGGAACCGTCGGTGAACACCGCTGCGTTCAGCGTGGCGAAAAAGTTGTCGGTGTACGGCACCACCGAACCCAGGTACTTCTGTACCAGCTCGGGATGATTCTGCACCGCTTCTGAGAACGAACAGAAAATCACGCCCGCTTCGGCGAGCTTGGCCTTGAAGGTGGTCGCTACCGACACACTGTCGAACACCGCATCCACCGCGACCCCGGCGAGCAGCTGCTGCTCCGCCAGGGGGATGCCCAGCTTTTCGTACGTCCGCAGGATTTCGGGATCCACTTCGTCCAGGTTCTTGAGGCTCGGCTTCCGCTTAGGCGCGGAATAGTAGGTGATGTCCTGGTAATTAATCGGTCCGAACTTGACGTTCGCCCACTTGGGCTCGGCCTGCGCCTTCTGCAGCGACGCCCAGTGGCGATACGCCTTCAGCCGCCACTCGAGCATGAACTCCGGCTCGTGCTTCTTGGCCGAGATCAGACGAATGATGTCTTCGTTCAATCCCTTGGGGACGCGCTCCTCCTCGATGTCGGTAACGAACCCCCACTTGTACTCGCGCTCGGCCAAATCTCGAATCATATTAACGTTTGTACTCATTGCATTCTCCCGGACACGTAACCAATAGTCGGCACCAACTTGCCATTGGCATCCTTAATAGCGGTGAGCTGCAGAGGCTGGACCAGGTCGGACAGCATGACCTTCTCCAGCGCCCCTTTGACGATCTGACTGATAATTTGCTGGTTGCTCTTGATGGGACAGCAACGCTCCAGGTCGCAGAGGCCTGAAATATCCGTACTGCACTCCGTCAAGGCGATGGGACCCTCCAGGGCGCTGACGATTTCTGCCAGTGAGATCTCGTGTGCGTCCCGGGCCAGGCTGTACCCGCCCTTGATGCCACGATGGGAAACCAGCAGCCCGCTCTGCAGAAGCTCCTTTAAAACCTTGCTGACGGTCGGCAGCGGCAACCGGGACACCAGGGCCAGGTCGCGGGCAGTATGGAGACTGGCGGTCTGACCTTGCGTCCGTGCAATGCAGGTCATCAGGACCAGCCCATAATCAGTGAGTTTGCCTAGTCGAATCATCGCTAACGCCTCGGCCGGCCGCGGCGCACCAGCCCGCCTGTCTATATAGGACGAGATTAGTACTATTTCATTCTATCTGATAAATGGGGTTGTTACAAGGGGATGGATCATTTGCTGTCAGGTGTCACTAGCCTTTGATGACGGCGATAGGCTCGAGTTTCGCTATTTTTTTGCCGATACCGACCTTGTGCACCACATCCACAACCCGCGAGACGTCTTTGTAAGCCGCTGGAGCTTCTTCGGCCAGACCGCTCATAGAGCCGGCGCGAACCAGAATACCTCGGCTTTGCAACTCCTGCCGTAGCTCTGCGCCGTTCACCATTTTCTTCGCTTTGGCTCGGCTCATCACCCGGCCCGCGCCATGGCAGGTGGAACCAAAGGTCTCCTGCATGGCTCCCGCTGTGCCAGCCAGCACGTAGGAAGCAGTTCCCATGGAGCCGGGGATGAGCACGGGCTGGCCGATTTCGCGCAGATCATCGGGGAGCACGGCGGAGCCGGGTCCGAAGGCCCGGGTGGCGCCCTTGCGGTGGACGCACAGCCGCATCGAGTGACCAGCGACATTGTGCTCTTCGATTTTGGCCATGTTGTGGGCGATGTCGTAGACCTGGTGCAGGTGGAAGTTGCTAACCTGGCCTGCCAGCGCTTCCTCAAAGCTGCTGCGAATGAGGTGGGCCAACAACTGACGGTTGGCGAAGGCAAAATTCGCGGCACAGGCCATGGCGTGAAAATATTCCTGGCCTTCGGTGGACTCGAAAGGTGCGCAGACCAATTCCCGGTCCGGCAGCACGATGCCATAATCTTTCACTGTTTTCTGAAAGCGGCTCACGTAGTCTTCGCAGACCTGGTGACCCAGTCCACGCGAGCCACAGTGAATCTGCACCGCGACATTGCCGGGATGAATGCCCAGGCGCGCGGCAGTACTCTGGTCGTAGACTTCCGCGACCTGGTCCACCTCGATGAAGTGGTTCCCTGCCCCCAAGGTACCCAGCTGGTTCCGTCCACGTTCCTTAGCCCGGTCAGAAACGTAAGCGGCCTCGGCGCCCGGAATTCGGCCGAACTCCTCGGTGCGGTCGAGGTCCTCACGCAAGGCATAACCTTTGTCCAACATCCAGCGGGAGCCCTCGTGCAGAACTCTGTCCAGTTCGCTGTTACTCAGGCGCAGAGGTCCATGCGAACCCACGCCGCTAGGGCAGTTGGCGTAGAGGGCAGAAGCGATTTCCTTGAGAGATGGCTTTATTTCCTCAACCGGCACCAGGGACATCAGCAGCCGCACGCCACAGTTAATGTCATAGCCCACGCCACCCGGGGAAATCACGCCTTCTGGCAAACGTGTGGCCAGGACTCCGCCGATCGGGAAACCATAGCCCTGGTGAATGTCGGGCATGGCAATCGCGTGCTGGATAACACCGGGCAAGGTAGCCGTGTTCACGAGTTGCACGACGGAGTTGTCGCCGAGAGCGGCGTCCAGCAAATCCTCGTCGGCATAGAGGCGCGCTGGGACCCGCATGTCTTCGCGGAAGGTCGGGGGAATCTCCCATACGTACTCGGTGAGCCGCACGAGATTGTGTTTGCTGAGCATGTTCTTTGTAGTAGCGTCAGACGTCGAGCACGACGGTGGCTTCGAAACCCTCGGGAGTCTGTCTCACCTGCAGGTTGTGGAAAGTGGCAGCCTTGATGTGTGAGCCGGTACCCGCCGAGGGTCGGCCGTACAGCTTGGCGCGGAGATGACTGTCGCTGGCCTCCGAGACCTGGAAACGATCGTAAATTTCGTCGCGCGTCTGCTCCAGATAGAGGATCTCATTGAGCCAGTTCACGAGCAAGGTTTCCCGATCGATTCCACGTACTTCGACCTCGCGGGCCACGGACGGCTCTGCCCTTGCTTTTGCGCGACCGAAAGCACTCATGGCTTGCGCGGCATTCTCCAGCAACTGGGCTAGATCTTGGCCCCGCGCCCGAAAGGCCCAGTCGGCGGTGTGCTCGATCTCCTCGAAATCGGCCATGGCTGCTGACTTATCCTAGATTGGGGAACGTTGCGCAGTGATCCACAGGAATACAGGGAACGGCGCATCGCGCCGCCCGAGGGGCTACTTTTCCTTGAACTCAACCCAGGCTCTGGTCTTGCCATAGTCGACGTTCAGCTCGCACTGTTTGGGCCCGAGGTGCCCAAAAAAGATCTTGAGTTGCTCCTCCGCATCGCCCAAGGTCCCCGTCTCCATGATGGCACGGGCCAGGTCGTTTTTTTCATCGTACTTGCCATCAACCTTGGTGTTCTTGCTTACGATGAGCGTCCAAGTTTTTTTCCCGGGCATCAGGTACATGGTGTAAGCGCCAGTCGGAATGAACGTGTTGCTGATGGTGACTTCGGTGTCCGTGAACAACGTCATCGCGGAGCCGCCCGGCAGCCAAATTTTTCCCGCTGGCGGACCCTCGTTGCGCCCGGCAGCCACGGGGTTGTAGCGAGCACTTATCTGCTTGCCATCACCAAAAGTGCAGAAAGCGTTGCCCGATTCTGGGTCTGCAGGCGCGTCCTGTCCCATACCCAGGTTGACGAGGACCAGGCCAAGCAGGATGGCGAAACTGGCTAGCCGGCAGCAATCCTGCAGGTGAAGTGACCGAAAAGAGGTGAGCCGGACACGCACTCTCGCAACGGTTTTCATAGGATTGTTCTTTCTCTTAAGGCGATCGAATTTCGGGCCCTCTTATTCCAGTTCTCTCTTACCAGAGTTCCACGGACATTGCAGTGATACAACACACAGCCAACTGTGCACGTTCCGAGCTCTCAAAACCAGGGATGAAGGCACGCTGCGCCCCGGCCGAAGATCTCGACCGGCCCTATTATGCATTCTTTTCTGCAGAATGCGTTGTCAAACTGTGGACCCAGTCAATGGCTCCAGCCTAGCTATCCTGCAACCGGAGGGGAGGGGTTTCCGTGGTTCAGCTCGTGGCATCGAGCATGGCCGTCCACATGACTGTCGTAACTTTCAGCGGGGCGGGTTTGCGCACGATAATGCTGAAGTGGCAGAGAGACGTGCGCATCGGCGAAGCAAGATGGTGTTGCCCATAAAAGTGACGCTTCCCGAGCATGCCAATGTGTTGGCGCACACGGTCGACATCAGTGTCACGGGAGCGCGGATTGGTGGCTTGCGCCAGCAACTCCAGCCAGGAAAGATCATCAGCTTGCACCGAGGGTCGCAACGGGCCAAGTTTCGCGTGGTCTGGGTCCGCCAGCTGGACGCAGACGAGATCCATGTAGGAGTCGAGTCCATGAATGCGCATAGCAATTTTTGGGGCGTCGATTTGTCGCAAGAGACTGATGCCAAGCAGAGCACGGAAACCTTGATGGAGCTTCTGAAGGCCGCGCGGGTTGGCTCAGCTCACTCCGACTGAGCGAGAGGATAATCATGAGCAAATGGACTGACATCATTGACGCGGACGTCACATGGGCCTCCAGCAAGCTGGGAGAGGGCGCCACCCTGAACGAGATCCTCGACCTGATCGCCCGCGAAAAAGGGCGGGCTTACGCCGCGCAAGAAATTCAGGGTTCGCTGCAGAGAATCAAGTCGCGCAAGTTGTAATACCCTACCAATCAGCCGTCTGGAGGAGTTATCTAGCTTGTGCGGTGCCAGCCGCGCCTGAAGCGAGCCGGCTTCAGGTAAGATGATGGGCTCCCCTCTAAATGACTCCAAATGGTTAAGCTCTCGGACATCAAAGCCGCCCTGGGCCGCATTCGCGAAGCGATTTATGTTTCTCCGTGTACGCGCTCAGAAACTTTCTCCCAACTGACGGCGAATACCGTCTACCTCAAGCTCGACAATCTGCAACGAACGGGCGCTTTCAAGGAACGCGGCGCCTTGAACAAGCTGCTGACGCTAAGCCGCGAGGAACGCGAGCGAGGCGTGATTGCGGCCTCCGCGGGTAATCATGCCCAAGGAGTCTCCTATCACGCGGGAAGGCACGGGATCCGCGCGCAGATTTGCATGCCGCTGACTACACCGTTGATCAAGGTCTCGGCCACGCGGGGGTATGGAGCCGAGGTGGTTCTGCATGGCGCCAATTACGACGAAGCTTATGAGGAAGCGGTGAAGCGCAGCCGGCAGGACGGTCTCACGCTAGTGCATGCCTTTGATGATGACGCCATCATTGCCGGTCAAGGGAGTCTGGGACTGGAGCTACTCGAGCAGCATCCTGAGATCGAAGCGATCATTGTTCCTATCGGAGGCGGAGGGCTCATCGGCGGCGTTGCATGCGCGGTGAAAGAAACGAATCCGCACGTCCAGATATTTGGGGTCCAGACCGCCCGTCTGCCTTCCATGAAAGTCGCGGTTGCCGAAGGCAAGCCGGTTACGCTTTGTTCGGCCGCGACGATTGCCGACGGAATTGCCGTCCGGCGGGCCGGGGACCGCACTTTGCCCCTGGTGCAAAAGTATGTGGACGATATCGTAACCGTGGATGAGGAAGAAATCGCCAACGCGATTCTGCTTCTGCTGGAACGAGAAAAGACTCTGGCGGAAGGGGCCGGCGCCGCGCCCATTGCCGCTCTTCTGAACCACAAGGCGCCGCTCACAGGCAAGAAGGTGGCAGTCTTGGTGTGTGGCGGCAATATTGATGTGACGCTGCTTTCGCGCATCATCGAGCGCGGTTTGGTAAAGGACGGACGCCTGGTGCGGCTGCGCGTCCACCTGCCGGATTATCCTGGGGCCCTGCACCGGCTGACCGGGATTCTCGCTCAGCATCGCGCCAACATTGTGGAAACTTCCTACGAGAAGGCTTATTACGGGGTCAACCTGGGGGACACGGCCATTGACATCACCATGGAAACCAGGGGGCCAGATCACATTGCGGAGCTGCTTTCCGCCCTCGGCGCCGCCGGGTACGCTCAGGAAAGAGTTCTGTAGTGGAATCCTGGATTCGCATTGAGCGAGGGCCTGCGGGCTCATGTTATGGTTTAACCGATGCGGCCGGAAATTGAGCAAGCCATAGCGCTGCTGCAGCGCGAGGACAGCCAATCCCTGGAGGAGGCGCTGGCCCTACTCCAAAGCACAGTTTTTTCCTTCAGCATGAGGGTGTGCGGCCAGCGCGAAGACGCGGAAGACACCACGCAAGAGGTACTGTTCAAGTCGCTGCCTTACCTGCCCCGGTTTGAAAGCCCCAAAGCGCTCGTGGTCTGGCTCTACAAAGTGGCGAAGAACCGTTGCCTGATGAGCCGGCGCAAGAGCAAATTCGCGCCCCAGCGCGAGCTCTCCCTCGAAGAGTTGATGCCGGACCGGCAGGAACTGGAGCAACTCGCCGAAGGAAACCGCATCAATCCGGAATCGTTCGCCATTCGCAGCGAGGAGGCACGCAGCCTGCGTGCTGCCATCCAGAAGCTGCCTCCCCAGTACCGCATTGTTCTGGTTCTTCGCGACATGGAGGGCTTGACCGACCAGGAAGTCGCCGAGATTACCGGTCTGCGCGCGGGCACGGTGCGGGTTCGCCTGCACCGGGCAAGACTTTTTGTGCGTAAAGAGCTCATGAAGCTGGCACAGCCGAGACGAGCCGTGCGTGAGGTCAAGGCCACGGCGCAGCCGCGTCCTGCCCGGTGTAAAGCTATGTTTGCCGAGCTCTCCGACTACCTGGATGAAAAGTTAGATGATTCTCTGTGCGAAGAACTGGAAAAGCACCTGGACGGCTGCGAGCCCTGCAAGGCATTCCTTTCCAGCCTGGAAGTGACAATCGAACAGTGCCGGAAGGTGCCTTCTGAGTGTCCGGACCCGAAAAAGGCGGCGAAACTGCGCCAGCACTTGTTGTCGAGTTACGAACGAGCTTTAAAAGTGCGAGCTTAGCCCGGGTTTCCTGTCGAATTTTCCCTGTAACAAATCCCACTCACCCGCATTTATTCGTGTGATTCGAGGAACTCGAATCATGCAGGAGGTATCCATGATCAGCGCCAAGGTCGAGTTAACCCAGCCTTTACGCCAGCAGCGGCAATTCGTGGCCCAGACCGGCAGCGGGCATTACATGCTGTTGGACGACACCGCCGGGGCCACGGGACCGAAGCCGATCGAGCTTGTGGCCGCCGGGCTGGCCGGGTGTACCGCGTTCGACGTCATCACGATTCTGCGGCAGAAATACCACCAGAAAGTTACCGGCTACGAAGTCCGCGTCGAGGCTGACCAGGCCGAGCGGCCGCCGCAGGTCTTTACCGCCATCCGGATTCACCATGTGGTCACCGGAGTCGAGATCGATCCCGCTACGCTTCAGGAAGCAATCCGTCTTTCGGAAGAAAAGTACTGCTCGGTGGGCGCCATGCTGCAGAAGTCGGCGAGCTTTCACACGACTTTTGAAATCCTGCAGGACAAGACGGAGTGGATGCATTCGCCCGCGGTTGTGCAGGCGTAAGGATTCCCGATGCGGCAATGTCCTATGCTTCTGATGAAAGCAGCTGTTTTAGCGGCGGGACTTGCATCGTGCACAGCTCCGCTATTTGCACAGGAGCCAACCGCACTCAGTCTTCAACAGGCGGTCACGATTGCCCTGGAAAAGAATCCTCTTCGCAAAGCAGCAATCGCGGATACGGAAGCGGCCTCAGCCGGAGTGCGGGAGGCGCGCTCGTCTCTGTTCCCGCACCTTACTTTTTCCGAGACGGCAATGCTTGGCAATGATCCTGTGTATGTGTTTGGCAGCAAGCTGCGGCGGCAGCGCTTTACGGTCGCCGACTTTTCTCTGAACAAGCTGAATACCCCAACTCCTTTTGGCGATTTCGATACCAGCCTTGGGGCCAGATGGAATCTTTTCGACTCGTTCGTCAGCTGGCGTGGTGTGAAACGCGCGAAGCTCGCGAATCAAGCAACGGCGTGCCAGTTAGATCGTACGGATCAGGAGATCGTGTACCAAGTGGTGGAGGCGTACTACGCCGTGCTTCTCGCCGGCAAGCAAGTCGAAGTCGACGAGCATGCCCTGAAAACCACACAGTCCATTATGGATCGCAGCCAGGCGCGGTTTGACAGCGGCGTGGCTGTGGAATCGGACCTGTTGAGCGCCAAGGTCCGCCTGGCCGGACGCCAGCAGCACCTGATTCGCGCCAAGAATAACTTTTCGTTAGCGCAGACCCAGCTCAACACGGCCATGGGCATCTCTGCCGACTCGAGTTTCAAAATAACCGAGCCGGCGTCCGACCGCTCGCCGCCGACGCCGATTTTGGAAGACCTCGAAAAACAGGCCCTCATTCATCGCCCTGATCTGAAGCGGGTTGAACTGGAAGAGCAGGCTCAGCAGCAAAGCGTCTCGATTGCGAAGTCTTCGTTTGGTCCGCGGGTTAACGCCTTCGCGGGCTGGGACCTGCACAAGCCGACTCTGTTCGCCGGCGGCGGCGGCAACGATTGGGTGGGCGGAATTGAAGTGCAGTTCGACATTTTCCAAGGCGGCGCCAAGCGCGCACACCTCTCCCGAGAACGCGCCCTGCAAGACAAAGTTGCCGCAATGAAGCAAGCGGCTACGGATGCTGTCCGCCTCGAAGTACGCCGGGCGTATTATGACTTCGACGCAAACCGCCAGCAGCTTGAGGTTGCCCGCGCTGCGATTTCCCAAGCACAGGAAAGCCTGCGCATGAACCAGGACCGGTACGACGGCGGGCTGACGACCATCACTGACCTGCTGGGCACGGAAGACGCGGCCCAGCGCACACAGACCGATTACTGGCAAGCCATGTATCGGCTCCAAACCAGTTACGCCAACCTTGAGCTGGCGGCCGGAACTTTGAATCCACAATCTCCAGTGGTGACCCCATGAGTTACACACCTCGCACATTTCTGTTGTTCGCCGTCGCTCTTGCTCTGGCCGGTTGTTCCCGCGAACCTCGCACCGTCAGCGCCGCGCCGGAGACGGTGCGCGCGCCTGTGCTCACGGTTCAGCGGGTAGATGCACCCGATCTGCTGGAAGCTGTCGGCACGGTGCGGGCTGCTCAGACCAGCCAACTGGCCGCCCAGACCATGGGAAACATCGTGGAAATCCGCGTCCACGAGGGCGACCGAGTGCAACGCGGCCAGGTGCTGGCGGTAATCGACGACGCCCAGCAGCGAGCGGCCAGTGACCACGCTACCGCCGCAGCCACTGCAGCACAGCAGGAGATTGCAGCCGCCGATTCGGATTTTGCGCTCGCGGACGCGACTTTCAAGCGTTACAAAACGCTTTATGAAAGAAAGTCGGTAAGCCCCCAGGAGTTTGACGAGACCAAAGCCCGCTATGAGGCCGCTCTCGCCCGCCGCGGTATGGCGCAGGCGGGCAAAGCCCAGAGCGATGCGGCCGTCGCGCAAGCACGCACTGCGCTGGAATATACCCGCATTCGGGCTCCATTCGAAGGCGTGATCACTGAACGAAAAATGGATTCGGGCGCATTGGCCAGTCCCGGCATGCCCATCTTCACCGTAGAAGATTTGCGGCACTATCGGCTCCAAGTGGACGTAAACGAAAGTGACCTCCAGTACGTTCACCTGAGACAAGGGTTGCCGGTCATTATTGATGCGCTGGACAACGCCCAATTGCCAGGTAAGGTCGTGCAGATCGTTCCCGCTGTTGACCCTGCCAGCCGGAGCTTCCTGGTGAAGATCGACCTGCCGAGTGATTCGCGGTTGCGCTCAGGTCTGTTTGGGCGAGTGCAGATTGCGCGGGGGCGGCGTTCAGCCTTGCGCATCCCGCAAACCGCTGTGGTCCAGCGTGGCCAGTTGCAGGGCGTTTATGTGCTGGATCAGAACAAGATTGCCAGCCTGCGATACGTCACGCTGGGCAAGGCGTCTGGCCCGGAAGTCGAAATCCTCGCAGGCTTGCAGGACGGCGAGAAGCTGGTGTCCAAGCCCGGCGAACTCGAACTGAACGGAAAGCGGATCGAGGCGGAGTGATGAAAGAGAGCTCTTCCAAACCGGATGCTTTGCGACTCGCGGGAAGGATTGCTCGAGGTTTTATTGATTCCAAGCTGACGCCGCTGGTAGTAGTGGCGGCACTGCTGCTGGGCGCTTTCGCGATTCTCCAGACTCCGCGCGAGGAAGAGCCGCAAATCATCGTTCCCATGCTGGACGTCTTTGTGCAGATGCCGGGCGCTTCCTCGGATGAAGTTGCACAGCGCGTCAGCCTGCCAATGGAGAGATTGCTCCGCGAAGTGCCGGGAGTTGAGTACATCTACTCCATCAGCCACCCTGGCGTGAGCATGCTGATTGTGCGCTTTTACGTCGGCACCAAAGAAGAAGATGCGATCGTACAGACTTACAACAAGCTTTACTCCAACTTCGACCGCATTCCTCCCGGAGTTTCGCAGCCCATCATCAAGATCCGCTCGATTAACGATGTGCCCATCCTGGCGCTCACGTTGTGGGGAAAGAATTACGACTCTTACCGCCTGCGGCGAATTGCCGGCGAGTTGGAGAATTCGCTGAAGCAGCTCGATAACGTCTCGGAGACGACGATCATCGGCGGGCAGCCGCGGCAGTTGCGAGTGGTGCTCGACACCCAACGCCTGGCCGCCTACGGTTTGACACCGGGTGCGGTTACCGCACAACTGGGGAGCGC
>DASQIH010000053.1:0-21243 GCA_035631655.1 Terriglobales bacterium | reverse complement strand
GCCCATGTTCACGTGCCAATCGTCATCAGATAACTTTTCCGCCAGCAGCCCGAACTCGCGATAACTCTTGGTCCCCTTCGCCTGCCGCAAGGCGTCTTCGGCTCTCTTGCGCGCTTCCTTCTGAACCTCCGCGCTGGGGTTGGCGGGAGGGATGATCGAGATCGTCTGAATCGAAAGGCGCTCCCCGTATACGTACTCTTTGGGATTCTTGTCGTAGTAGGCTTTGGCCTGCGCCAAGGACACGGCCGACTTGGCCTCCACTTCAGTCTTCATCAACTCTTCTATAAGCAGCGATCGGCGAATCTTCTGGCGCAACGCCTGCGTCGAACCTTGGCACTCCAGCTTCAGATATTCCTGATACTGCTTCGAACCGGGGAAGCTCTTCTTGAAATCCGCTTGCGCCTGGTTCAGGCGAGCCGCTGAAATCTCCATCTTCCTGCGCTCCGCTTCCTGGTAGACCAATTCCTCGAAGATGATCATTTCCAGCGCGCCCCGGCGAATCTCGGGTTCCATCGACTTGGGGAAGCCATTGTGCTGCTGCCCGTAGGGGAAGATGGCAAACATTTCCCTGACCAGGTCGCGGTTCGTCAACACGGTTCCGTTTACGCGCACCACTGGCTTGTCGTTCACCACGGCCGCCTGCATCTGTGCCGCCGGAAGCCTATCCCCTGTCTCCGGCCTGAGTGCCTGCGGGTGCGAGGCCACCTGCGCGCTCGACGCCGAAATCATCAGCAGGAGGACGGAGGCGGTGTGTAGTCGGAATCGCATAATTCCTCACTTCGGAACGGGTTGAAAAAGAGGGGGAAGGGAATCCCTTCCCCCGGGATTTAGCAAATTAGAAGGCAGTAGTGACTCCATGGATGTTGCTGCCTTCGTTCGATCCACCTGCACCCGTGAAGTGGCACTGGCGGCAGAACTGCGTTGCCGACGATGCTTGTCCCGGGCCACTGAGCAGAGCGCTCGGGTTGTAAGGCGCAGCGATGAAGAAGAAACTCGGGAAGACGCCCGAGGACAAACCAGCGATCGGGTTGGAAGCAGAAGCGCTGGAGGTGTACATGCTGTGCGGAGTGTGGCAAGTTGTGCAAACCAGATAAGCGTTTGTCGGGGCGCTGCCGTCAACAAAGCCCGTCGGAAGTACCGGAGGCGTGCGACCGAAGAAGGTCGGCGCTCCGTAATTGCTAATGAACTCAAGATACTGAGCATTGGTGGTGGCGTATTTGCCACCAGTCACGGTGAAGCGGCTGGCAACACCCACTCTGCCCAGGGTAGCCTGCGGGCCGATCGGGTGGTCGTTGTTGTAGTTGCCGAGTGTAGTGCCGTCATTCCCGAGCAGGGTCGGAATCGGCTTGGTGCCATAAGTCGCCGGGAGAAGGTTCATCCTTTGTTCCCAGGACTGGTTGGTCATCATGGCGCCCTTGGCGATGTTGCCGTCATGGCAACTCAAGCACATCATGATTCCGCGAATCTCCTCGTCTGCGACCGCGAATGCGGAAGAGGCGGGAAGGGTTGTCACGTATCGGCCGTTGTCGCCCATGTTCAGAACGTAGCCATAGAGTGGCCCAAGATCCTGGCCCCAAAGAGCGTCGTTCCCGGCGTTGGTGGTGTCTACGATTGCGCCGGTCCCGACGTTGCCGCCGTTGCCAGCTGCGCCGCTGTGCGGAGCATGGCAGCCCGTGCAGCCGCGGCCGCCGTTCTCGTGAGCACCGAGCTTATCGACCGGGCTGGTTGCGCCGATCGGGTTGCCAGTGCTCCTGGTGTAAGTTACCTGCGCCATGGCTAGCGATGCGAACACCATGACGAGCAGCAGAATTAACAATGTTTTCTTCATGATCTAAGAGTCCTCCTGATGATTCACTGCTACTTCTTTTCGGAATCGCATCTCTGCCTCGACTCCGTTTTCGGTTGCTCTGGAACGTGCAACCAAAACCTGTTTGCGGCCTTCAGTGCACCGCCGAAGGCTGGGGTTTCTCCGCCGCAACATCTTTGTTGACTGGCGATTGCTCGCCTGGCTTTCCTCCGGCTGCTATCGCCGCGTCCCTGCGCGCCTTCTCCTGCAAAGCTTCGTCGTTGGTCACATAGCGGAACATCTGCACGCGGCCGGGATACTGCTCAGAGGTGAAGACCCGACTGTTCTTGTCGATGGCAAGACCCTGCACGGCGCTGAACTGCCCGGGAAGGACGCCGTGGCCACCCAGCCAAAGCAACAACCGTCCCTCGCGAGTAAAGACCTGCACCCTGTCCTGCACGGTGTCGGCGACCCAGACGTGACCATCCCGGTCGATGGCTATCCCTTTGGGTCTCGCGAAGTATCCGGGTCCGTCGCCCGCCTTGCCGAAGGTGCTGATGAAGTTGCCATCGGCATCGAAGATCTCCACCCGGTCGTTGAAGGTATCGGAGACGTAAAGATTGCCATCCGCGTCCACCGCCACATTCGTGGGTCGGGAGAATTGACCCGCCTCGGTCAGTCTGTGTGCTTTGCCTGCCGTCCCAATCTTGCGAAGGAGTTTGAAGTTATCCGCGTCATAAACCAGCACCTGGTCCAGATCAGTATCTGCGACATAGAGGAACCGGTTTTCGTCGTCGATCGCCAACCCGGCCGGGCTCGACATACCCTCGACGATGGTGGCCTCAGCGCGGTGCTGCGGATCGAATACCAGTACGTGACGCAACACGCTATCGGAGACAAAAAGGCGGTCGCTGTCATCGATCGCCAAGCCAGTGATCAGTACGAAGTGCGCGTGGACGCCATTCTTGATCAACTCAACGTCCTTCTTTTCGGTGTCGAAGATGAAGATCGCTCTGACCTTGGTGTCAGCAACATACAGGCGGTTCTTGGAATCAATTGCGAGCCCATAAGGCTGCGCGAGCTGGAACAGGGGCTTGTCAGCCCTGGTCTCTCCCGTTGCCACACCCGCGAGGCGATCCATCCAAGCTTTCTTATTCTTTTTTTGGCCGCCCTCAGTAGCCACTTTCTCTGCCGCGAAGAAGTCCAAGTACCTCAAGCGCGTGATCGCCGGAGGATTCGGCCAAACGATCTTGGAGTAGTCCAGCCTCTCGATGAGAGGCTTTTCCGCTGCAGCAGCCTCCTTCTTCTTTTTGTCGCGTGCGTACAAGGAGGCCGGCAGTCCCAAAAGCGTAGCCAGTAGCAACAGGAGTGCTGCCATTCGCATTGGGCGCTTCATCGAGTCTTGGTGATCTACGAACATCTCTGCCTCTCCCACTCCAATCTTTACCTGTCGACACTCTGGTGACAGGTTGTACAAAAGGCCATGTTGGCCGCCTGGTCCTTCACTAACAGGTTGGGCTGCGCTGAAGCATGCGGCTGATGACAGCTCATACAGTTGATTTGCTTGTCTCCAAAGTTGGTCACTGGGTGTCGGTCGACGGGATGTCCAATCCCATACCTCAAGGGCAGGCGGACGACCTTGCGGAAGTAGCCTTCCGGCAATTTCACCTTGTCGCCGAATATGGTTACCAGGTGCGCGTCCTTCAGTTCTTCGGGCCTGGCGTCCGGACCATGACACTCGAGACAAAGGGCATTGGGAGTGCTGGCCCGCAACAGATGCAGATTGTCGCCCCCGTGCGGCTCGTGGCAGGTAGCGCATCCTGCCTCGAAGGCCGGCTGATGGTGCACGGGCTTCTTCATCAGTTCAGCTTGGTCCGTGTGACAGCTCAGGCAAGCGCTCACAGGATTGGGCTGTAAGAACCCGGGCGTTTTGCCGGCGTGTGGGTTATGGCAGGTGGTGCAATCTCCCTGCGCTCCCGGATGTTGGACCTTGGCGGACTCGATCTGCTTGGCCTTGTCCTCATGACAGCTGACGCACAGTTCCTTAGCATCAGCCTTCACCAGCAACACTTTCCCGTCTTTTGCGGGCTGGTGGCAGATGTCGCACATTTTGTTTTCGAAGGGATTGTGCAGGAACGCCTGCAACAGCTTCGGCGAATTGGACTGGTGGGGATCGTGGCACTGCACGCAATCAGCGTTGGCGAAAGGTTGCTTCTGATGCGATTTCTGAAGATTCTCGTTCTTGGGATCGTGGCAGTCGACGCACAGCTGCGGCGTTGACTTGGTCAGGTGATAAGCGAACTCGCGCTTGTCCGGATCGCCAGTCTTATGCATGGTGTGGCAGGTCTGGCATCCCATGTCGAGCGCGGCATGACGGCTGCCCTTGTCCGGTAGTTGGGTGCCTTTCGTGTGGCAGGACAGGCAGAGATTGTCATCTTTGGTCGCGCCCGAGATGGCCTTCCGCAGCTGGTTCTTGTTGTCCGATGTGTGGGGATCGTGGCAAGTTAGGCAATCGCGAACCGCCGGCTCATGCACTCGACCTTTAATCTGGCTGGCATCCTTGTCGGTGTGGCAGGTGAGGCAAAGCTTGTAAGGCGTAGCCGTGATCAGCTTGACGTGAGTCACATCTTTGCTGGTTCGGATTTCGTGACAGCTGAGGCAACCTGTGGCCATCGCGGAGTGGACCGCCTTGCCCTTCGATTTGTCGGCGTGACACTGGACGCAGGCAGCCCCATCCGTGTTCTTGTCGAGAGGAACGGGATGTACTCGTGCGAAGGCGTGGGGTAGAGAGACCGCCGCCACCAGTAGTAAGGCGACCCCTAGCCGCAAGGTTAGGTTGTGCCTGGAGATTGGCGGCACCGATCCTCCGGCTGTCGCGTGTTGGGTCGAGGCGGTCATGCGTCCTCTAGCCTGTGCGTTGTGCACGAAAGTCACCGTCCCTTGGTGCACCGCTGAATTTCGCAATAGTTTCGTGTAAGCCTTTGAAGCGGACCGACTTGAAGAACCCGGAATGTGATTCTTGCAGAGGCATCCCGCGCCCGTTTTGGGAGTGAAGTGGGCCTTCTCCCACAGCGGCGCTGGTGAAATCACACACGCAAGAAGACGCCCC
This sequence comes from Terriglobales bacterium, assembly GCA_035631655.1. Taxonomy (GTDB): domain Bacteria; phylum Acidobacteriota; class Terriglobia; order Terriglobales; family Acidobacteriaceae; genus Gp1-AA122. Next base: position 16,348 of record DASQIH010000053.1, on the reverse strand, counting down.
AATCTCGGTCCCGAGATCCGACCCTGGGTTAGCGAACTTTTGCAGCACTCCCATTCTGGGATCTATTGGAAACGTGCCAGTGGCCTAGACGCTGTGCTGAAGATCACAACAATATGTGAGTAAAATCACATGCAAGCGATGTTCTGGAGAGCGAACCAATTTTTTGCGTGAAGCAATTCGGTACTCTGAGGCACGCGTTTGAGCTTGCAGGCTATTCGTGATCGAGAGTGTGGACCGGTGCCAGAAGGCGCGGGAGATAGGTGATCGACTCATTGCGCAGATTAGCTCGATGTTTCCAGGTGATGTCGAGGTGTGTCCAGACTTTTGTGTAAACAACCAGGTCTTGATTTTGGGGATGTGCTTTTGCAAGGGCAAATTCCGCTTAACGTTGATCCCCTGGTGCAACGCCAAGGGCTCATCCTTAATTAATGTAGATACTTAGTTGATTTGAAAGAAGAAGCGCTGGAAGGGATTGGGTGCCCCCAGACTGGGTGCCCCAGCATGACGCCAGCGCAACCCCGGAACAGCTGTGCGACGCGCTCGGTGCCTGTACGGAGTTGAACGCTGTCTACCGGCGGCTGCTAAAGATGGCATTGCAGGAATTGAAATTGATCGACGAGCAGATCGGCCGACTTGACCAGGGATTGGCCAATCTGCTCAGCGCGCACCAACACGCCGTTCAGCGACTGGCAGAGGTACCCGGTCTGGGAGTGGACTCAGCCCAGCAGATCATCGCAGAAGTGGGCCCCACCGCAGCAACCTTTCCCTCCCAGAAATGTCTCTCCCCTGGGTCGGTGCTTGTCCGGGCGACGATGAGACTGCTGGCGTAAACTACAGCCACCGCTCTCCAAAGGGCAACCGTCAAATGCGACGCATACTCAATCAAGCTGCGAATGCTGCAGCCAGGGCCAAACGAAGCATCTTCGAAATCGTGTATCGCCGCTCAGTCCCGCGCTTGGGACACAATCAAGCCATAGGCGCTATTGCCCATCGACAGTGTCGGCTGATCTGGCTGATCCTGCATCCAGGAGTCCGTTACGAGGAACGCGGCCCAGCGGTTACCAAACGATCGAAGCAACTACGCACTTGGAAGATGATTCGCCAGCTCCGGGGCCTCGGCTATCGCATCGAACCACCGAATCCTCTAAGCCAAGCGCAAGCACAGTAATTTCCGACCCAGTTCCTCCAGCATGATTTTTCGTAGATGGGTCACAGGGACCTCCTTGTGACCCAAAATTTATCTGACGGTGAACACCACAGCTGCCGACCTCACCCGCGCGGCAGCGTCCGCCGCGCGAGTGGCTTCGTTCTAACGGGCTATACGGAAGTAATCGAGTGGTGGTCGGCCGTGGCAGACGAGATTCGAACGTGGGCTGTTCCCGGACTGCCCGATCCAGCTCCGCTCTCGCTCTGAGATTCGCGATTCCCGCGGTTTGAAAACCGCGAACGGTGGGGCACCCAGAATCGAATTGCGTCAAAATCCTTGCCCAGCGCCCCTTTCAGCATCGCCGTTGTTGTAGAATTGGCAGGTTTTCAGGGTTGGGCCCAGAAGTTCCCGTTGCGCGGGAACTGCATTCGCCAAACTGAAGCAGGATCGATGCTTTTTTTGTGCGTGATCCACGGCCGAAGCCAGGATCTGCACTTTCTACCGCGGGCGGTCGGTTGCGTACGCCTGCGTGTCCGTGCCAGGAGGATTGTGACTATGCGCAAATCCATGTGGGTTGTCGTCTCAGTTCTTTTCGTAGCCATGGCCTTCTCCCCGATCGCGCAAGCGGCGCAGCCAGGAGATCATTTCAAGGCTCTGGGTCCCGACAAGACCCAGAGAAGAGAGGATTCTCTGTTCTTCCCCAACGATTTTGAGGCCGCCGTTGCCAGTCATCCGGATCCCAATGCTCTTACGTTTTTCTCGCTGTGCCGGCGTGCGCCTTTCACCTCCACATCGCTGTTTTCAGCGTTCACAGCCGCCAATACCGACACCATCGTGAACGACGAACTGTTCACGCTGGTTGACCTCACCCAGTGTTACCAGCCACAGAATGAGCAGAACATTGTCATCAACCCGACCAACACCCAGAACATCGTGACCTCCGCCAACGACTACCGTGCCGGCTTCAGCGCACAGGTTTACGTCAGCAATGATGGTGGCGCGACGTTCACCAATGTAATCCTTCCCGGATATGCTCCCGCCGCCCAGGCCAGCGGCTTGTTCAAGCATGTGAGTGCCGGCGGCGATCCGGTTCTGGCCTTTGCTCCGGATGGCACCCTTTACTACTCCGCGCTGGTCTACGACTTCAGCTTCCTGAATCGCACTCCCAGCGGCGTTGCGGTCAGTGTTTCCCACGACGGCGGTTCTACCTGGGGCGCGCCGGTCATGGTTCACTACGAAGACGCCAACACCTTCTTCAATGACAAGGAGTGGGTCGCGGCCGGAACCAACGGCAACGTGTACGTTACCTGGACGCTGTTCAAGTTCAACAAGCCGCGCGGCTACCTTTCTTCGAACATCGTGATGGCCGTGTCGCATGATTACGGCATCACCTGGTCTGACCCGATCCAGGTCAGCGACGCCGCCCATCCCTTCGATCAGGGCTCGGCGCCGGCGGTTTCGCCCGATGGAACCATTTACATCGCTTACGAGGGCAACCAGGCCAGCAATGTTTCGCGGGACCAGATTGTGCTCGCGCGCTCGACTGACGGCGGACGCACCTTCACCAATACCGAACTTGGACGCGTTTACGACGACATCGGGTGCTATCCGCTGAACGTGGCGCAGGGCCGGGCGCGGCTGAGCTTCGAGCAGTTCCGTCTCAGCAGCTTCCCCTCGCTTGCCATCGATCCGACCACTGGCGCCCTGGCGATCACCTGGGCAGATGATCAGTTGAATCCTGGCTGCGCGGCGGGGGCGTCCTCATTCTCGGGAACCACGAACAACCAGGTGAAGCTCATCACCTCGACCAACGGAACCAGCTGGACGGCCCCGTCGTTCATTACATCGGGCCCGAATGATAAGGCTTACCCCGCGGCCGGAGCCAACGCCGGCCGCGTCGTAGTCGGCTACTACACCCGCGATTACTCGCCGGTTCCAACCTCGACCGACCATACCTGTCAGCGAGCGTTCCTGGATACCAACGATCCCGGGTACCCGGCGTCCGCAGCTCACTACATCGACACGGTGCCGGTGTGCCTCGACTACGCGTTCAGTAGCTCGACGGACGCATACACAAGTGAAACCCGAGTCTCAACCCAGTCGTCCAATCCGTACATCGAGTTCTCCGGCAGTTTCATCGGCGACTACACTGGCGTTGCCGTAGATCCCGCCGGCGGAGCACATACGGTCTGGACCGACTTCCGCGGAAATCCCGGAACGACGACCCCCAACCAGGACACAGTTGTCGGGAACGTGCACTGAACTTTTGCCTTCTGCGCTCTCGTGGCACACGCGGTTTTCGTGTGTGCCTCTTTTTTTTGGACTTGGTGCCCCACCATATGGCCGCCTTCTCGCGCGACAGGTGTACCCGCTCTCGATTCCGGGGGATCAGCGACGCACCGTGGAGAAAGTTGAGCTGCTTTTTGGACCCACACCGGACTCAAGGTGGCCGACCCGCCACAAGGAGAGTTCGCTCGTGCAGTGAAACGCTTTGAGTTAGTTGGTCGGCCCTAGCAGACGATTTTCGAACTTTTCTGCTGTGCGCCGATAGTCTCGAACTAGCGCTTTCAGTGGGTTAAGCCTGAATTAGATCAAATGGTCAGCCCCCTAGCAGAGGATTCTCGAAACCGGTCCAGGTGCTTAAAATCTTGCGTTTCTCATGTTGAGCCTTTCTCTCGAGAGCCGGCGACGGCAGATTCAATTACCTCGGACAGTTGTTCGCGCTTAGCGTTGAGTTCTTGCGCTGAGTCCAAAGTGACGATCGTGGTTTGATTGCGGTCGACTTGAGTGAAAAATGCCGGGGGTTCCGCCGGCTCACTCGTGTTGCCGACAGACTTAATCCTTTTCCCCAACTGCATAGCCACCGAACCAACCCGTTGGCGACATTCCGGGTGCGTTCGAGTGGCCGCTCAGCCTCGTCTGAAAGGACTTCCCAACCTCCCCAAGTTGGATCTCTTTGCTGTCGGACAAGAACTGTGCCACCGCGGTGATCGTGTTTATGTTCACTACGGTGAAAGCCCCGCTCAAGGTGTCGACGATCACCTGCTGCCGCAAAGTCGAAACCTGGACAGGTGTACCTGAGCGAAATGAATCGGGATTGCTAAAATCCCCGGATGCCGAAGCCAGGTAAATCGTGGTCGTACCGGTTCGGTCTACAATCCGCAGCGCTCCATTGGCGACGACTTTGACGGTCGTGGCCTGCGTATAGAAGGTGAATTGCAGGGACGGATCTACCCCCGCCACCGCTTGCAGATTCCCAAATTGATTTGACGAAGCCGGAGTAGGAGATGCGTTGATGACCTGCCCGACGTATTCCATCAGGATCTGTCCGTGGAAGGGGCTGACGTCGTCTGCCCAAACCAATGCACTGGCACAAAGTGCCGCGAGAGCTATGGCCGCGAAACAATATCCGGTTAACCTAATTCTTGTTTTCACTACGATCTCCTTTCGCACTGAGGGCGGATACATACCCCACGGTCGGCGATGCCACAATGGACTGCGTCTCAAGCTTGGCTCAAGTTTCGCTCAAGGTCGTGTTAAGCCAGGCAAGTACCTGAAAACGCGGCGTATGCGCGTTCTTGGTGTATCATCGGCATCGCGGAGCGGGACATGGCAGCGGCTTCAAGCTACCAGTTCGGCCAGTTCGAGCTTGACTTGCGGAGCTACGAACTGAAACGGGATGGTCAGCCATTACGGCTTGAGAAGATCCCGATGGAGCTGTTGATCTTCCTCGTTGAACACCACGGGGAACTGATCACCAGAGAGCAAATCATCGAAAGGCTCTGGGGCAAACAGGTATTCCTCGATACTGAGCAAGGCATCAACACCGCGATCCGGAAGGTCCGCCAAGTTCTGCAGGACGACCCCGAGAAGCCACAATTCCTAGAGACCGTCGTAGGAAAGGGTTACCGCTTTGTTGGTAATGTAAAGCTGAGCAGCGCTGAATCGTTGGGATCGGGTAACCGCGTACTGCCGGAATCCAAGAATGCTCGGCGCACTCATCGGCTTTGGTCGTTCGGGACCATAGCCGGGCTCTTAGTTGCGGCGGCTGTCTTTTGGACGTTGTGGCCGAAGATAGATCGCGTGCTAAGAGCAGGCCGCACGAGCACTTTCCGCTCGATCGCTGTACTTCCTCTCGAGAATTTGTCGGGCGACCCGTCACAAGAGTACTTCGCCGATGGGATCACAGATGCCCTCATCACACAATTGGCAAAACTTCACGAAGTGCGTGTTATCTCTCGTACTTCGATCATGCGATACAAGAACACGCGCAAGCCGTTGCCTGAAATCGCTGATACCTTGAATGTCGACGCCGTGGTCGAGGGCTCCGTATCGCGCTCCAGTAACCGTGTTCGAGTCACGGTGCAGCTGCTTGATGCCCGTGCCGACCGCCACCTGTGGGCCGAAGAATATGACCGTGATCTGCGCGATGTGCTTAGCCTACAAAGCGAACTTGCACGCGACATCTCTGAGCAGATTCGCGCTAGCATCTCCTCGGAAAAGTCGTTAACAGGGAACGGCCGGGAAGCTGTTGAACCCGCGGCCTACGACAGCTATCTTCGTGGCCGCTCGTTCTGGAACCAACGCACGCCTGCGGGCCTAAAGCAGGCAGTTGCACATTTCCAGCACGCGATCGACCTGGATCCTGGTTATGCCGAAGCGTATTCGGGCTTGGCAGATACTTATACTGCGCTTGGCTATACCAGTTACTGGTCCCCGAAGGATTCTTTTCCGAAAGCCCGAGAACTCGCGAACAAGGCCTTGCAGATTGACCCCAGTCTAGCCGAGGCGCGTTCCTCCTTGGCTTATGCCCGGCTGTACTACGACTGGGACTGGAAGGGCGCGGAGGAGGAGTTCCAAAGAGCTATAGCCATGAATCCAAACTACGCGACCGCCCACCACTGGTACAGTGTGCTGTTGACCGCTCGTGGTCGGCACGAGGAAGCCCTCTCCGAGATCCGCCGTGCATACGAACTTGATCCTCTGTCTGTACCGATCAGTACTGACATGGGATTTGAACTCTATTATGCGCGCCATTATGACGAGGCTATTACGCGGTTACGCTCCGTCCTGCAGACGAGTCCGAAATTTCCCCTGGCACACCTTTGGCTGGGCCGTGCGTACGAACAGAAGGGGATGTATCCGGAAGCAATCACAGAATTCGAGCAGGCTGGAACTGCTCTGCAGAATTGGCCTGTGATCATTGCGGCTGCTGGGCATGCGTATGGAAGATGGGGTCACAAATCAGAAGCAACTGCAGCCATGCGGCGGATGAATGAACTGACGAAAGAAGAATACGTTACACCGTACGGGGTAGCGCTAATATATGCCGGCCTGGACGACAAGGATCAGGCGATGAACTGGTTGCAGAACGCCTACGAAGACAGGTCCCACTGGTTGGTTTGGCTGAACTTGGACCCCCGCTTTGACAACGTCCGCTCAGACTCACGCTTTCGGGAATTACTCCGGCGCATGAAGTTTTGAGTATGAAACGTGGTGGCCAGGGACGGAGTTGAACCGCTGACGGCAGCCTCTCCGGGGCTGAACTCGGAGAGAGCCGCCGTGTTGAATCTGCATCGCTCGCCTTACCTCTGTATGGCCATGGATGCAGATTGTTTACGGAGCCTACCAACTCAGGTGCTCGCTGGAATTCATCTGAATCCAGACTAACAACGACAGCATTGTGCGTTGGGCCCTGATGCTGCGAGGAATGAGGTGGTCGGCCCTAGCAGACGATTTTCGAACTTTTCTGCACCAAGCCTCCTGATTTCGGCTGGGCCGGACGTACAGGTAGCAGCACCACGCTGAGTTCCAATGCTTGGGGCATTTACCGCCGCTCCCCTATAAAGTGGCCAATCCTCACGAGCTTATTTTCACGATCATCGTAAAATAGTCTGTACCATTTTACGATGTATGCGATAATGGTCCACATGCAGGAGCGACCCCGCCTGTACACTGAGATCCTGGCCGACCATCTGCGCCGGCATCGCCAGATCGCGTTGGTCTCCGGACCGCGACAGGTAGGCAAGACTACGACGTGCCGGTCGATTAGCGATGCTTATCTCAACTGGGACAATGCCGATGATCGCAGGAAGCTGCTGCGCGGTCCAGCCGCACTGGCTGAAGCTCTGCAGCTGGACCGCCTTCGAGCGCAGATTCCCGTCGCCGTGCTGGACGAATTGCACAAGTACAGCAAATGGAAGACTCTGCTGAAGGGCTTTTTCGACACCTACGGCGAGCGCGTCCGTTTGATCGTAACCGGGAGCTCCCGGCTCGACGTTTTCCGTCGTGGGGGTGACAGCTTGATGGGGCGCTATTTGCTCTACCGCATGCATCCGTGGAGCGTCGGCGAAAGCATGCGTACACAGCTGCCCGAAAAGGAAATTCGACCGCCTGCGGAGATCGCATCTGCGGACTGGGACGCGCTGTGGGAGCACGGCGGGTTCCCTGAACCGTTTCTCCGCCGCGACAGCCGGTTCACGCGCCGCTGGCGCTCCTTGCGCCAGGAGCAGTTATCACGCGAAGACCTGCGCGAGGTCGCGCACGTAAACGATCTGGGAACGATGGAAACGCTGATGCAATTGCTGGCTGAACGGAGCGCACAGCAATTGGTCTACTCCAGCCTAGGGCGAGAAACTCAAGTCTCGGTGGACACAATCAAGCGGTGGGTCGATCTGCTGGCCCGTCTGCACTACGGATTCATGGTTCGGCCATGGTTTACTAATGTCGCAAAAGCCCTGCGCAAGGAACCCAAATGGTTTCAGCGGGACTGGAGCGGACTGGCCGACGACGGCGCGCGGGCGGAGACCATGGTCGCCTGCCATCTGCTCAAGGCCGTAGAAGGGTGGACGGACCTGGGATTTGGCGATTTCGAGTTGCGTTACCTGCGCGACAAACAAAAGCGGGAGGTGGACTTCCTGGTGGTTCGTGACCGCAAGCCCTGGTTCCTGGTGGAAGTCAAGATTAAAGAAACCAGCCTTTCGCCCTCGCTCGCCTACTTTCAGGGACAAACGAGGGCGGCGCATGCTTTTCAGGTGGTGATGAACCTGGCGTATCAGGAAGCCGATTGCTTTCGCGTCCCGCGCCCGGTTGCCGTTCCGGCCAGAACTCTGCTCAGCCAGCTCCTCTAACAGTAATCGATTACCGCGTTCCCAAACCCCCGCTACACGCATCGTGTGTGGTGAAGTCGTAGAGTTGGCCCTTATCGCAAGGGGCGCGGAGTTCAAAAGCGAATATATGGGTGCACTGGTAAGCCACTGAGCAGGAACGGCGAAAAAGTTGGTCGGCTTTAGCAGACGATTTTCGAACTTTTGTACAGCAGGCGGTCTGATCAGATACCTGGAAACCTCTTGGGTTGCTGCCCCAGACGGAGTGCGATAACCTGCTTTACAATAAAGTCATGCAAGAGCCATTCACCCGAGATCGTATTATCGCAGTGCTGAAGGCCATGCCTGCAGACGCCACGGTCGATGACGCGATCGAGAGGCTCGTCTTCTTAGCCAAAATCGAGAGCGGGTTGGCCGAGCTGGACGGGTCCGAGGGGCTTCCCCATGATGAGGCCAGAAGCCGCTTTGGACTCTGATGCAGATTGTATGGTCGCCACAATCTCTGCGCGACCTCCGCGCCATCCGCGACTACATCGCCAAAGACTCTGAGCAGTACGCCCATCTGACGATTGCGCGAATCTTCTCCGCTGTCGAGCGACTTTTCCATTTTCCGCAGTCAGGCCGCATCGTTCCGGAGAGGGATGATCCTGAAATTCGGGAAATCATCGTTGGACGCTTTCGCGTTGTGTATCGCTTTCGTGGTGCAGCCATTGAAGTGGCAACCGTCTTTCGGGCTTCGAGAGAATTCCCAGAGAAATTCTGATCTGTTTGTGAGGCAGCTTCCGAGGCCTCCGCGGGAGTTCAAAACCGAGATATCGGTATGCTCGTAAGCCCCTGAGCGGCAACAACAAAAATGTTGGTCGGGGAGAGAGGATTTGAACCTCCGACCCCCTGGTCCCGAACCAAGATAAGGTCAAAATCTAAGTGCTTCATCTGGTGTCGCTTAGGAGCCAGAAAGCCAGTCTTTCTCTCCCCTCAGTTGTACCGAAGTTGTACCGAACTTTCTCTCAGGCGATCCCATCCAATCTTAAAATTTTTCGCGCTGAGGACTGAATTCTCCAATGCGAATTCGGGAGGGCGTGAATGCCCGACCCGAACGATTTACCGTTCCTCGAGGTCGCGACCAGCGCCGGCGCGGACGCGTTGATTACGGGAAACATCAAGCACTTCAAGCCGCGACGCGGTCAACATAGAGTGCTGATTACAACGCCCGCCGAGTTTCTTCGACGCTATGAGAAGTAGCCGCACCCACACACTTTACGGGAACTCCGTAGTGGTAGCACGTTGGCGACGAAATCAAACATCCCCCGACTGGCTCCTACTTCTCCCCCGTAGAAGATTCACATTTGGATCTTCAGCGGAGTTTCGTTCGCTTCCCGTTTTGGGCTCGGCATGCCGACGGCGCTCTAGATTTCCGTTTTCCACTCTCGGTGGGGAGCTGTGAGGCTGTCGGCCAAGAAAACCCAAAGATTTCTTCAGTTCCTCCATGACCTGATAGACAATTGGACAGGTAAATGTCCGCTCAATCATCCCTATTGTGCGGAACACGAAATCCGGTCGGTAAAGATATGGATATCCGCTGCAATCGGCCGGACGATCCTCATAAACGCTGCAAAGGTTATCCTTCAGGAAGGGGCAGGGGGTTGCGCGCGTTTGCCAAGGGTTCTCGCTGCCCGCTTCGCAGCGTTCCAGGTATCTTTCGATGAATTGCCGACGCTCCATTCCGAGGCGGCGTGCCACGCGGTTGACCTCTTCTTCACTGAATGTCGGCTTCATCTCCCGACAGCAGTTGGCACAGGTAGTGCAGTCGATGTCGGCCCACACGCTCCTGGTGGTTTCAAAGACGAGCTGGTCGATCTGGTCCGGTTCCAGATTGCACCGAGTCTTGAGAAACTGGCGAAACCTGGCGTTTTCATCCCCTTTTCTCTCGGCCGGCGCGCGTATTTGAACTAGATCGAGGGCCATACCCATCTTCTAAGTTCCTGATCGGGCCTTTTGTCCGCATGGTTCCGGGCACCGCCTTTGGCGGCGTCAGGCCCGGAACTCTCCACCGTGCACGAGCGGACGCTTCTTTGCAGCCTGCCCTCCTCTTGTCCGCGGCGTTGCAGCCTTGGCAGTGATAGCCTTCGATCTTCTTGCGGTCAGGGTATCGGACAGCTTGTTGTTGTCCGCCCTGCTCTGTTGTATATCCAACCCAAACAGTTCGGCGAGGTCTTCGCCGCTGCCGAGGACCTTTGCCGCAGCAGGCCCTTTGTTCGCGAGCGGGAGGGAGTCGCCGGCTTTAGCAATCAGGTCGTTCTCGTCCACCTGGCTGAGTCTAAAGAGAAGTTCCGGTTGCTGGTCCAGCCGTGCGCCGATGCCATAAAGGACCGCCGCGACGTGCTTGCACATCTCGGCCCAGTCCGGGCAACTGCACCAGAGCTTGATCTCGTTAGGCGACGGGAACAGGCCAGTTCTTTGCCGGCAGATCCGTTCCATGACGCCCTTGGAGAAACGTCCCTGCAGAAGTTCGACGAGGGAATCAATCGCTCCGCCACAGTCCCTGCAGATAGATTTCCAGCGCGCTTTGGTGACCGGAGCGACGCTTATAGCCACAGTATAAATGTCCGAGCCGCTGACCAGCGCTTCGATCTTGCCAGGGGAGATTTGCAGATCGATAACCGAGCCGTTGCGCACATAGGTCCGCCCGCGCGGCAGGCGGTTAGCAAAATCACTATAGCGCTCGAGGTTGTCGCACCAGGCCTTGCCCCAGAACGTCCTGGCGATGGCCCGTCCCTGGATGAGGACCGGCGAAACGGTCTGCCCTTTCTTCCGAAGCTTAGCTATCTTGTTGGCGGCTTGCCGCCGCCGCTCCACCACTGACACATACCGTCCCCATCCCCATTCGTAGTACACGGGTCAGTTCTCCTTGAGCGCGCGGTTGAGATCCAGCGCAACCAGCCTGAGCAACTCCTCGTCTTTCAGTTCGGTCAAGAGCAGGTCCGCGCTGCCTTCGAGCAAGTCCCTGGAAAGCTGCTGCTTCCCCTCGATCATCTGGTCGATCTTTTCCTCGATCGTTCCCCGACACACGAACTTGTGTACCAGCACGTTCTTGTTCTGTCCAATACGAAAAGTCCGGTCTGTCGCCTGGTTTTCCACAGCCGGATTCCACCATCGATCGAAATGCACGACGTGAGACGCCGCCGTAAGATTGAGGCCTACACCCCCGGCTTTGAGTGAAAGCACGAAGAATCCGACGGATTCATCTTCCTGGAAGCGCCGCACCAGATCCTTGCGTTTCTTGACCTCGGTTTCTCCGTGGAGAACCAGGCCCGGGCGACCGAAAGCCGATCCGAGGAACGCTGCCAGAGGTGCCGTTACCTCGCGAAACTGAGTGAATACCAGTACCTTGTCTTGTTTGGCGGCAATCACTTCGGCGATCTCCCGCAAGCGCGCCCACTTGCCGCTGTCTACCTCGTTCCATGCCCCATCGCCCAGCCACTGGGACGGGTGATTGCAAATCTGCTTGAACCGCATCAGGAACGACAGGATCAGACCCTTGCGTTGGATACCCTCAGTGTTATCGAGCAACTTCGCCAGTTCTTCGACCGATTGCCGATAGAGCGCCACTTGTTTCCGCGTGAGCTGGCAGAACGCCTTGACCTCCGTCTTGTCCGGCAGATCGGAAATCACCGTTTTGTCAGTCTTCAGCCTTCGCAGTATGTACGGCCGTACCAATTCGCGCAAAGGCCCGTAGGGATTGTGGGGCCGGTCCGCAAGACGTTTCGTGAAACGGGTAAATTCCTTTGCCGACCCGAGCAGCCCCGGGTTAATAAAATCGAAAATGGACCACAAATCTCCCAGGCGGTTTTCGATAGGCGTGCCGGTAAGCGCGAATCTCGATTGTGCCTTGAGCTTCTTGGCAGCGTGAGTCTGCTTCGCGTCCGGGTTCTTGATGGCCTGCGCTTCGTCGAGCACGACCAGTCGCCACGAGGCCTCGGCAATCCACGGCAAGCGGAGCAATGATCCATAGCTGGAGATGACCAGATCCACTTCCCGCAGACGCTCGGGTGCAAGCGTCTTCAGATCGGCCGCGTTCATTGCCGACGGATGGGCGATCAGGGCCCTCAAGCTAGGCGCAAAGCGTTCCAGTTCTGACGCCCAGTTGGCAAGCAGCGAGGCGGGCGCAACCAGCAGGTTTGGTTGCCCCTGGCCATTCGCCTGGTTCTTGAGCACGAGCAGCAGCGAGAGCACTTGAACGGTCTTGCCCAGTCCCATGTCGTCAGCCAAGCACGCGCCCAGCCCGAGCTTCGTCAGGAGGTAGAGCCAGCGCACGCCCACTTGCTGGTAGGGCCGCAGGTTCCCATGCAGTGCCGCACCGGGGTCGATGCGGACCAGGCCTTCAGGACTGCGCAGCCCGTTCAGCGTTTCTGCCAACCAGGGACCTGCGACCACTTGCGCCCAGTCAGGATCGGTGCCGCCAGACGCCCCATCGGCACCAACAGCGGCACCTGCGACCATGCGCATGGCCTCCCCGAAGCTGATGCCATTCTGGGCGGCCGTGCGCTCAACTGCGCCAAAGCGCTCGATCATACGACTCAGTCGTCCACGGTCAACTTCGACCCAGCGTCCACGCACCAGCGCCAGGCCATCGGACTTGGCCAACAATTCTCTGATTTCCGCCGCCGTCAACGTTTCGCCGTCGAGTGTGACTTCCATGCGGAAATCGAGGAGCGCGTCTTTGCCCAAGCCTGACGGCGTGCTGCCGCCCACTCTGGCCGTCACCTGCGGACGCGGAGGTCGGTTCGCCCGCCAGTTCGCTGGCATCCGCACGACCACGCCCGCACTCTCCAATTGCGGGACATCCCTCAGGAGCTGTAAAGCTTCATTGGGCTGCCAGCGCAATGGATGGAAGATTTCACCCGCGTCTACTATGGCTTTCAGCCAGGGACAGGTCTCCGCCGCACGTTGCACGGGAAGAAGCAGAGACAACAAACGACCTTTGTTGGCCGCGCCCGCATACTCGCGCAGCGCCTGGCCCAACGGAAGATGCTGCGCCTTGGCGTGGGCGGAAAGACGCGTCGTGTAGGTCGCGAGAAATGCGAACGGTGCCTCCTCATCCTTACGATTTTCGGCGAGGTTGAAGTGCACCCGGCCGACCAGGTTCCACGCCGGGTTGCGGCTCTTGAGAAACTCCTGAACGACGCATCTCGACTCGGACAGCTCCAGCCGGAAGGCCGCGTCCGTTTCTTGCCAGAGAGCGTGGAGCACTGCGGCCGTCAGGTATTCTGCCCCCGTCATGGTCGGCGCGCCCAGAGCTAACCACTCCAGTTCTAGGTCCGGCGGGGGTGGCACATGCGCCTCCTGTGGAGACGCCTCCGCTTCTGGCTGCGTGCAAAGGGCCGTCACGTATCGCGCCCCGAATTCGCACCAATAGGAGAAAGCAGGAGGCAGCGCCGTCCCGACCTCACCCGCACCGAGTTGCAGAAGACCGTGACCCGGCCCACGCGCGAAAGCGTCTCGCAAGCGTCCCGCAAGATCGGGATCAAGAAGTGGCGCGCCATCCTCCTCCTCCAACGCGAGACGCCCGTGCGGAGTCAGGATCGGCGCAAGGGAAAGCGAATCCATGTGGCAAACGTATCAGCCAAAAGGGGCAACCTGCAACGGCTTGGTCGATCTCCCTCCTCTAGTTCGCCAACTTTCGACCAGTGGGCGGCACCTGAAGTTATTTATTCCAAAGGCTTGGCTCGCTATCCCTGGCGGGAGAATGTAACTGTTTACTCGAGCGAAAACAGAAATGGTGTATCCCGGCGTAAACTGGCGAGCTTCGCCGGCAAAATTGCGACGCCTCAGCCCGGGATCTGGCGCGCTTGCCGCTTCGGAATTCCATCGACCCACGGTGAGTTCCGAATCTCCGCATTGAATCACGAACCAGTGGATGGGATAAGTATGTACGAGCAGCACCTCGCCGCAGTTCACTCCGAGCACCCGGAGTTAGCTGACCACTTCCGCTATGCTGACTTTTCTCTGGGCGGCTCGGCGGTTGGTCACACCCTTGGTTACGTTGCGCGCATGCACGACGATACATTTTGTTTTGTTTCCGTGCCGACGTCTTCCGCGTTCAATTTTGAGCGTCGAGGTTCCTCGGAATCAACAACCACGAGATAATGGCACTCGCCGCCGACAAACCCGCACAAATCAGCATCACCACTCTAAAGCTAAACACAAACGCTTCTGCAACTGACTGTCTGATCGCTGCTCCTGTGCTTGAGTTCAAGTCGGCGGGCACTTGTATGCCTGCGAGCCTAGTCTCGTTTGCTTGAATTTCTTTAAGAATTCCGGGTGGGAGCGCGAGCTTCTCGATTTTATAATTAAGCCTGGAGCTGAAGGCGTGCGCCATTACAACTCCGAGGACGGCAATCGCTAATACTCCCGCCACACGCGCCACCGCATTGTTGATGCCAGAGGCGGTCCCGGCGTGATCCTGGTCGACTGAACCCATAACTACCGTGGTGAGAGGAGCCACTGTGACCGCCATACCAAAGCCGAGCACGACCATAGCGGGGAAAAACGCTTTCCAGTAGCTGGCTCCAGCAGAGGGAATGGCGAACAGAGCGAACCCCACTGCTACAATGAGCGGCCCGATGATGAGCGGGCCTCGGGCACCGTAGCGTGCGACCAGACCTCCAGACCAACGGGAAAGGGCGAACATCAGCAAAATGAGTGGAAGCACGGCTGCGCCGGTCTCGGTAGCGGAGTATCCCTGCACCTGGATCAGGTTCAAGGGGAACAGAAAGAAGAAAATTCCAATGGCCGCATAGAGGAACAACGTAAGCAGGTTGGCGCCGCTGAAGCTGCGGGATCGAAACAGCGTCAGCGGGACCATACGTGAAACTACTGTGGACTCGACAAATACGAAGACGACAAGACCAGCGACGCCAACAGTCAAACTTCCGAAAACCAGCGGGTTGCTCCAACCCAGGTTAGTCGATTCTATGAATCCAACAACTAATCCGCCTAAGCCGAGAGTGCCTACCAGCGCGCCCAGCCAGTCAATTCGACGAGCACTGACGCTGCGACTTTCGGGAATATGCCAAAATGAAAGACTGATGACCGTCGCCGCAAGCGGAAGATTGATGAAGAATACCCAGCGCCACGAAGCGTGTTCGACCAGCCAGCCGCCAACCACAGGTCCGATTGCAGTCGTGATCGCCGTGAAACCGGACCAGGTACCAATGGCCTGACCACGGGTCTTCTCGTCAAATGAAGCGCTGATGATCGCCAGACTGCTAGGCACCAGAAATGCAGCTCCCAGGCCTTGAATACCGCGGGCAATGATCAGCTGGGGAATGCCCGAAGTGATGCCACAAATCGCCGAGGCTATTGCAAAAATCGCCACGCCCAACACGAACATCAGCCGGCGGCCAAACAGATCACCGAATGAGCCTCCGACCAGGATCAAGGCACCCAGGAATAATCCGTAGGACTCGACGACCCACTGCACACCGACAATCGTGGCATGTAAGCTTGCTTGAAGCGCGGGCAGCGCAACATTCACAACCGTACTATCGATAAATGCCAGGCTGGAGCCGAGAATGGCTGCGGCAAGGACCCAAGGTCCCGCTTCCGCTCCACACGGAATCCCCGCCGTCCCCGGCCGGATTACGGCCTCATCGCATGGCGGCTTCATCCAGACTCAGGCAAAGTCCAATTCGATCTCGTCGAGGTAACA
This sequence comes from Terriglobales bacterium, assembly GCA_035631655.1. GTDB lineage: Bacteria > Acidobacteriota > Terriglobia > Terriglobales > Acidobacteriaceae > Gp1-AA122. Next base: position 384 of record DASQIH010000053.1, on the reverse strand, counting down.
CCAGCCCCAATTTTCTCCAGGCTCGATTGATCGCATAATGGGGTGCTTCGTCGCATGGAAGTGCTTCGTGGCGTGCTTGTTCTTGGAGGAGTCGCAACAGCCAACGTGCCCGCAGCTCAGGCACAAGCGAAGGTGCACCCACCGGTCGCCCATCTTCAGACACTCTTCACAACCTCGGGTATGCGGTTTGACGTTCTGCACTTGGTCGAGATGTGTGCACTCGCTCATTGAGATTGTCCCTTCTTTTATGTTTATTAAAGTCGATGGTCTTCCGCTGCGGGTCTGAAATCTGGACGTGCGTGAGCTCTTACCGCGTACGCGACAACAATCTTAGGTCGAAGGTGCTGCCAGCGGGAGCCACACTTGAAAGCGAGTGTCGCCGGG
>DASQIH010000052.1:0-7364 GCA_035631655.1 Terriglobales bacterium | reverse complement strand
AGCAAGGCCATCATCCCTTTTTCCAAGTTTCGTGTTGCTGCTGCAGGGCGATGGCTTTGCCCGTGATGTGGGTAATGTGGGAGATTTCCTCCCGCACCTGGCCAACCAATTCCTTGATGGCGGAGTCGGCGGCGGGGTGTCGCTCAAGCTGCAAGAGCAACCTTACCAACCTGTCCAGCCTGTCTTCGATCTCGCGGGCCATATTGGCCGCCAGTTCGCCAGTCGCTCCCAGGTGTTCGGCCCGGCGAAGCGCTGCCCCGAGCTCCGCATTGAGTTTCTTGATCTGCTCCTCCCAGTGCTTGCGCTCCGTGATGTCGCGGACAACGCTGATGACGAAGAGTCCTCCTGGGGTTCGCAAAGGGCTGAGACTGATTTCCACGGGAAACTCCGTCCCATTCTTACGTTTGCCAAAGAGCCGCAGGCCACTGCCCATCGGACGAACTTGCGGCTCGGCGAGAAACGACGCGCGATGTTTTACGTGCAGGCGGTCAAAGCGCGCTGGCATGAGGATTTCGACCGGTTGGCCGACTAACTCCTGACGGCTGTAGCCGAAAAGGATCTCAGTTTGCGAATTGACAACGACGATCTTTCCCTCGGCGTTGACGATCACCATGCCGTCGGGCGCCGATTCCAGCAGGTCGCCAACGTCGGGCTGCACCCATTTGGGGTGCTTGCCGCTGACGTAGGCCGCAAGTCGGCGGAAGAGACCCACGAATTCCCCTTAGCTGGTTTTCTTTCTTTGGGCCCCAAGCAGCCGGCATTGTATACCCGGTTGCCGTACCAGAAAACAACGGTTGTGGGTTGTTTGATCCATATCCGAAACTGCTAGGGTGTGACGATTCGGAAGATCGACCGCCGCTTGCCGCCCATTGGGGACGCATTGTCCGAGCAGGTAGGCGTCCAGGCCGGAGTTCCTCGTCCCCTGAGATGTGTGTAACTTTCTTCAATCTACAGCGTACTGCTTTATGGACGCCGAGAACAACAAGGCGAAAGGACCACGGCCACGCGAGGGCACAGCCAAGCAGATGGAGGGGCTGGATCTGGAGAGCGTAATAGAGCGCGCACGGGGCCACGATGCCGAGGCCCTCGGGGAGATCTATCGCCGCTACGTCCCGCGCGTATTCGGCTTGTGCCGTTACATGCTGAACTCACGGGAGGGCGCAGAAGATGCCACCAGCGAAGTCTTCCTCAAGCTGCAGCGCTCAATCGAGAGTTACGACGGTTCGATACCGTTTCCGAGGTGGCTGCTGCGGGTGGCGGGCAACCAATGCATTGACGCTTTGCGGCGCCGACAGCGTGGACGCAAAGTGATTGTGGAAGTCGAAGATGCCACGGTCATCGAGGCACCCAGCTCGGAGCTGTCGCCGCTGGGTGCTGTTATCAGGACGGAGGAGAGGACGCAGGTGCGGGACGCCATCGCACGCCTGCCGGTGAACTATCGCGTGCCACTGGTCCTGCGCTATTACAGCGAGCTGAGCTATGACGAAATCGCACAGCAGTTGGACTTGCAGAGGAACTACGTGGCCGCGCTGATATTTCGCGCCAAGCAGGAGCTGCGTCGGAAACTGACTCACGGAGGCAAGTAGTCATGGAATGTTACTCGGAACAGACCTGCGCCATCTTCGCGGACGGTGAACTGGGGGTTGACGAGGCGCGGCGGCTGCGAGACCACCTGGCCACGTGCCAGCGCTGTCGGAAATTGGTGGACGCATTGCGCGCTGAAAACCGCATTCTGGGCGAAAGCCTGCACGAGCTGCCGGAGGAAGCAGGCAGCCTCGCGAGCTTCCCCCGTTTGCACTGGTCTTGGGTGTGGGGTGATCTGGCGGCGCTCGCCGCGGTGCTGGCCTTAGGGTCGATCTTTTCCGCTTGGATCGACAAGCTGAGAATTCCGGAAGCGATGGAATGGCTCAATCCCTTCAGCTTAAGCGGCCTCACGAACCTGATGCTCAACCTTTCCTACTACTTTACACACGGAGGTACGGCCATGCTGACTGAATATGCTGCTGCCGTTGGAGGCGTCTTTTTGCTATTGCTGTTGGGCGGCAGCGCACTGCTGCTGGGACGCCGATGGCGGCTACCCAAGCCTGGCTTGGGCCTGCTGATCGTGCTGCTTATGTGGTCGTTGCCGGGCTTTGGCCTGGAGCGGCGTCACGGTGAGTTCATCACCGTAGCGGCCAACGAGACAGTGGACGACACCCTTTTGGCCGCCGGCAACACTGTGCGCGTGGAAGGCGTAGTCAATGGGGACTTGCTGGCCTTTGGCCGCACTGTGGAAGTGCGTGGCACTGTCAAGGGCGACCTGGTGAGTTTTGCTAAGAGAATTGTGGTGACCGGCAAGGTGGAAGGACACATCTTCAACTGTTCGCAGGCGCTCGACCTGGACGGGCAATTGGGCCAGAGCCTCTACGGCTGGGTGCAATCCTTGAGCGTGAGTAACCGGGGCCACGTGGGTGACGGTATTGTGGTTGGAGCCGGCGACGTCACCCTCGAGGGCGAGGTGAAGCGCAGCGTGACCATCTTCGCTAGCAATGCCGACGTGAGCGGCAGCATCGGCCGCGAGCTGACCATGGCCGGAGGTAGCCTTACGCTGACTAACACGGCCCGGGTGGGCGGCAGCCTGACCGCTCGCGTGCGCCAGCTTAAAGACGTGCACATCGCCGACGGGGCTATCATCGCGGGTAAGCGTGACATCCAGGTGCGTGTCAGGCAGAGCCAGTTCACGCGACCGAGATTCTACTTCCACCAAGCTATCTGGCTTGCCGCGGCCATGCTGGTGGGATGGCTGGGACTGGTTGTGTTTCCTGGCTTCTTCGAGGCCTGCACTCAGGCGGTGGGCTCGGGCTGGCGCAGCCTCGGGCTGGGGTTTGGAGTCCTGGTGGGGGTGCCGGTGGCCGTAATCGTGGTAGCGATCACGCTGGTTGGCCTCCCGGTCTCGCTCATGTTGTTCGCGGTGTATCTGGCTGCTCTCTACCTGGCGAAGATTTGGGTCGGAGCCTTCCTTGGGCGGGTGCTTCTCAAGCCAGCTGGGGCGACGAAGCGCGACTGGCTGCTGGGGCTACTGGTTGGCCTGTTGATCCTCACCATTGTTGGGTTCATCCCGTATCTGGGAGGTCTGATCCGTTTGGCTGTGATTTGCTTGGGTCTGGGTGCGTTTGTCTGGCAGGTTTACCGGGCTTCGGGAGCAGCAACGACGGCGCCTGAACAAGCTCGCTGATGGGCTCATCCTAGGTGTCTCCATGCGGCACCTGGACGGTTGATGCGTCAGGTTCGACGGTACGCATCATATCCGGCAATCGTTCTACCTGGGAGAGCGAGGCGAGAAAGGAGTGCGTTGCGCTTGGTCCGTGCATTGAACACTCTGTGCGCGAACTGCTCGGTGGTTGGGGCATAATGCCGCTGAGGCGGAATAAAGATCGTGATCTACACCATCGACGAGGCACAACGCACCGCTGCAAGAGTCGCGGGATTTGCTTACCTATTCACGATGGCGATCGTGGTCTATGTCAATTTTGGTATCCACGACCGCCTGATTGTCGCGGGTAATGCCGCCGAAACCACTCGGAATATCTTGGCGCACGAACGACTCTTTCGTATCGGCATCACTGGCGATCTCATTTTCTGCGCAGGCGTTGTCGTGCTTCTCACAGCGCTTTACGTGATTCTCAAGCCGGTCAATTCGGGCCTTGCCTTGCTTGCGGCATTCTGGAGACTCCTATGGGTCTTGATGTGGCTGGTTATGACGCTTAACCTCTTTGACGCTCTGCGGCTCCTCAGTGGCGCTGATTACCTGCGAGCATTTGAAGCGGAGCGATTGCAGGCCTTGGCGAGGCTCTATCTCGGCACGAGCTTTGACTACTATTACGTTGGCTTGCTGTTTGGTGCATTGGCATCCACAGTCTGCGGCTACCTGTGGTTCAAGTCCCGTTATATCCCTCGAGCACTGGCTGCTTTCGGCGTGATCTCGTCCGCATTTTGCGTGGCGTGTACATTCGTTTTCTACATTTTCCCCAACTTCGACAAAATCGTTAACCTGTGGTGGTTCGATACGCCGATGGCTATTTTCGATATAGCACTGAGTTTTTGGCTTCTATTAAAGGGATTAACGCCGTCTGGGATAGCCGAGCCCGATAAAGCACGCGATCGAGCACAGGCCGGTGCCGCTTAACCGTCAACACCAGCACTTCCGCCTTGTGATCCCGGGCACTTTGTCCCTTGTCATTCCATCGTCATCGTCCGCTGGCCGTCATCGCACGACACCGACACCGTGGGGACCACACAACTCACTAATTGTGCGAACCCTATCGGCGCGAGACACATCTCACAAATGTATGCCACCGACCGCCAAGCCAGCCTTCCTGTTCGATCTCGACGGCACCCTGATTGACAGCGTCTACGAGCACGTTCTCGCCTGGCGCGAGGCTCTTCACGAGATGAAAATCGAGCTTTCCACCTGGCGCATCCATCGCCGAGTGGGCATGAGCGATGGCCTGATCCTCACCGCACTGCAGCGGGAAACCGGCCGCAAGCTGACCAAGGAGGAGACGGAGCGCCTCCGGCGACTGCACACCGAAGCCTTCTTGAAACGCGTTGCCCAGGTTCGCCCGCTGCCCGGCGCGCGTGAACTTCTCAACACTCTTTCACGCTTATCCGTGCCTTGGGCCATTGCCACCAGCGGCGTGGCCGAACGCGCCCGCGAAGCCATAAAGGTCCTTGAAGTCGGGTCGAACGTGGAACTCATAACCCGTGACGACGTTGCCCACGGCAAGCCGTTTCCCGACTTATTTCTCGCCGGTGCCAGGCGGCTGGGAGTTGATATCAACGACTGCATTGTCGTGGGCGATAGCATCTGGGACCTGCTTGCCTCGCGCCGAGCGCATGCGTTGGGAGTCGGCCTGCTGTGCGGAGGGTATGGGCAAGACGAACTCGTGCAGGCAGGCGCTTATCGCGTCTATGAAGATCCCGCCGAACTGATGTGCCACATTGACGAGTTGGGGGTTCAAGCGGACGTGTGATCCGTTGTATCCGGTTCCGACTGACCACTGCCGACTGGCCACTGTGTTTTAATCTTTCCATGTTCTCCCGCAAGATCCGAGTCGAATACGAGCAAAACTCCCAGCGCCACCCCTGCCCTTTGAAGTGGCTCGACAGCTTCAGCATGCGCAACTTCACCAATGCGCCTGTCTTTGACGACACGATTCCGCTTGCAGATGGACTCATGGAAATCGGCAGCAGAGTGCCGTTGCCGGCACTGAAGAGTTCTATGGAGGACTGGTTCCGGCGCAAGAGTTATTTGAAAAAAAATGCTGCTCTGAAGGTCGAAGAAGTTCGCTAATAGCTTGAAGCTAGCAGCTACTTCGCATAATGCAGCAGCGAGAACACATCGCAGCCCTTAAGCTTGTCGCGGCCCTTAAGAAAATCCAGCTCAACCACGAAGCCCAGGCCGGAAATTACTGCTCCCAGTGATTTAGCCAGCTGCACGGTTGCCGCAGCTGTACCCCCCGTCGCCAGAAGATCGTCCACAATAATGACGCGCTGTCCCTTGTGGATCGCGTCTTTGTGCATCTCTAAGATGTTGCTGCCGTATTCCAAATCGTACTCTACTCTTTGCGTGGCCGCCGGCAGCTTGCCCGGCTTGCGCACCGGTACGAAGCCGGCATTCAGGCGGTAGGCGACCGCCGGCCCGAAGATGAAGCCCCGTGCTTCCATCCCCAACACCAGGTCAATATCTTTCGCCAGATAGTGTTCCGACAGCGCATCGACTAAGGTTGCAAAGCCCAGCTTGTCTTTGAGCAAAGTAGTGATGTCGTAGAAGAGGATGCCCTTCTTGGGGAAGTCGGGAACTTCGCGGATTAATTTCTTCAGCGGTTCGCAATCTACGGCCGCTTTAATTGCCATCTACCAGGCTCCTTCAATGCGGAATGTATTCAAGCCGGCCACCGGCCGGGCTTCAGCTTCTTCGACATCATCCACGCGTGCAGCCCGCGGACCTTCCCGCAACCGGGAGCGCAAACCCATTAACTGCTCCCGGGTACCCATGGCGAGGACTTCGACACTGCCATCGGCATTGTTGCGAACCCATCCAGCGACGCCCAGGATATGGGCTTCGCGCTCCACGAACCAGCGAAAGCCCACGCCCTGCACTCGTCCGCGGACGACGAAACGTCGAGCCTCAACCGGTCGTTTCTCAGCAGTCACCATGTAAACAATCGAGCAATGGGTCGCGAACAGCAGATTCCTCGCGGCGGAAGCCGCTCAGAATGACAAGAAGCAAAGAAGGGCAGTTGCGGCCGAGCTGTGCCCTGATACGAAACTGAGGGCTTAAGGCGGGTCCGAGACCCGCACCCACACGCTCATTACGCTCGCGACAAATAGGCGCCTTCCGACGTATCCACCCGAATCTTTTCGCCTTCATTGATAAACGGCGGCACCTGCACCACGAGTCCGGTCTCGGTCTTGGCCGGCTTGGTGACACTGGAAGCTGTCGCGCTCTTTAGTCCCGGCTCAGTCTCAACCACAGTTAACTCAACCGTCTGCGGCAGTTCGATGCCGACCGCCTTGCCATCGAAGAACTCCACCTTGATCTGCAGATTGGGGATGAGGTAATCCACGGCGTCGCCCAGAGTGTCCTTGTTCAGATGGGTCTGCTCGTAGTTCTCGGTGTTCATGAAGTAGTAGTCGTCGCCGTCGTTGTAGAGATACTCCATCGAGACTTCGTCGACGTTGATCTTATCGATAGCATCGGCAGAGCGGAAGCGGTGCTCAAACATGGCTCCGGTACGCAGGTTGCGCAGCTTGGCCTGAATAAAGGCGCGCAGGTTCCCGGGCGTGCGGTGTTCCACGCTGAACACCGAATGCAAATCGTTGTTGTGCTTGATAATCATGCCAGGGCGAAGTTGTGTTGCAGGAATAGCCATTGCTGCGTAATGTCTCCTTGAAACTTACTTGGTAGGTCGGCGGAGCAGCTACACTGCCGCCACTTACGAGGTCCAAATTATTATTTTATACACAGTTGCATGGATTGGGAACTAAGGCAGCGGGTAGGCCTAATCTCGCGTATGTCGTCATTCTGAGGAGGCCGCCAGGCCGACGAAGGATCTTGCGCGCACAACCTAACCTCTGGATCAACATGCGTAGTTCCGCTTCCCAGAAACGAACGACACATTACCTTCGTCAGGACTAAAATTGATCTCAACCCGGTCCGGCGAATTAGCATCTTGTAAGGATACATGAGGTGGCTATATGCGCTTTGGAAAATATGAGTCTTCCGACAAGAGCACCGCGGGAACTGCCGTTACATTCCTGCTAATCGGCCTGGGCGCTGGCGCCCTGGTCGCACTCCTGTTCGCTCCCCAGAGCGGCAGACA
>DASQIH010000051.1:0-8927 GCA_035631655.1 Terriglobales bacterium | reverse complement strand
GATAGGGAGGTTTCAAGACTACAAAGCGGTGTCGCTTTCCTTGAAACCTTGAAACCTCTGAAACTTTGAACCTTTGAACCTTTTCTCTCACCCCTCCATCGTGGAAACGTCCCCCGCATCGGTCCCAGTCTCCTTGGCCTTCAGGAAGCGGCGCAGAATTTTTCCGGAACGCGTCTTGGGCAAAGCAGCCACAAACTCCAGCGCGGATGGGGTCGCGATGGGGCCCAGTTCCCTTCTCACATGTTCAATAAGCGCTGCGGAAAGCGAATCCGAGGGCGCGTACTCGACGCGGGTTTGCACGAACACTTTGATGGTTTCCCCCTTCAGCGGATCAGGGATACCGATGGCTGCGGCCTCGGCAACCGCCGGATGAGACACCAGTGCGCTCTCCACCTCGGCAGTCCCGATGCGGTGGCCGGCGACGTTCAGCACATCGTCAGCGCGGCCGAGCACGGTGATGTAGCCGTCCTGGTCTTTCAACGCGACATCTCCGGTGACGTAGCAACCGGGAATCTGCTGCCAGTCGCGTTCGTAACGGGCCGGATTGCGCCAGACTGTGCGCAACATGCAGGGATAAGGATGCTTCAACACCAGCCGGCCGCCCGCGCCCGGCGCCACCGGCTTTCCTTTGTCATCGACCACGTCGGCAATCGTTCCCGGCAACGACACGCCCGCCTTGCCCGGACGCATTGCCATGGAGGCAGGCGTTCCGATCGCGGGCCCGCCCAGTTCTGTCTGCCACCAATTGTCGGCCACGTAGCCCCATTTGCCGTCGCCGGCGAGATGGGTTTGCGCCCAGCGCCAGGCCTCCGGGTTGAGCGGCTCTCCGGCGCAGGCAATGAAGCGCAGGCTGGTGATGTTGTACTGCGCAGGAATTTTCTCGCCATAGCGCATGAACATGCGCAGCGCCGTGGGCGCCGTAAACATCTTGCTCACGCCGTAGCGCTCGACGATTTCCCAGGCGATACCGGGGTTCGGAAAGTCAATGGCGCCTTCGCGGAACAGCGTGGTCGCACCGGCGCACAAAGGCGCATAAACGATGTAGGAGTGGCCCACGATCCAGCCAATATCCGAAGTGCACCAGAAAATATCCTGCTCACCGACGTCATAGTAGTTCTCGAGGTAGTAGGTCGTGCCCACCATGTAGCCGCCGTGTACGTGCACCACGCCTTTGGGCTTTCCCGTCGATCCCGAGGTGTAGAGCAGGAACAGTGGACCCTCGGCGTCCATCTCTTCCGCAGGACATTCCGCGGGAAACTTCATCAGGTCGTTAAAGTCGACTTCACGCGCGCTGATCTCGGCGGAGCGCCGCGAAAACACCACGACCTTCTGCACGGATTCCACTCCGTCCAGCGCCTCATCGACGATTGCTTTCAGCGCGACGGTTTTGCCGCGCCGGAAACCGACGTCGCCGGCAATCACCACCTTGGCCTGAGCATCTTCAATCCGGTCCCGCAGAGCCGTATGCCCAAGTCCGGCGTAGACCACCGAATGAATGGCGCCGATACGCGCGCAGGCCAGCATCGCCACCACGCCTTCGACGGTCAGTGGCATATAAATGATGACCCGGTCGCCCTTCTTCACGCCCAGCGATTTCAGCCCATTCGCGAAACGACAGACCATCCGGTGCAGTTGCCCGTAGGTGATAATGCGTTCGCTCCCATCCTCTCCCAGCCAGATATAAGCCGCCCGGTTGCGCCGTTCCGAGTTGGCATGACGGTCCAAGGCATTGATGGTGATATTGGTCTTGGCGCCCACGAACCACTGGTGATGCACTCCATCCCAGTCAAGAACTTTTTCCCACGGACGCGACCACGAGAATTTCCTGGCGTAGTCGCCCCAGAAGGCTTCGGGATTCTCTATGGAGCGGCGATGTTCCTCGGCCCAATTCTTCTGCCGGCAGCTTTGGGCTACGATGGCTGGGGACGCATACTCCTGCTCAATCGCCAGCAGGTTGGAAATATTGCGCGCCGATTCCTGGACGGGACTGCTCATGAAGCCTCCGTGAGATGAAGCAGGGGACCGAAAGGCCACCAGTTGAGCTGCGATTGTCGGCGGCAGTGACTATCGCCTCAGTGACCTATGTCACAAACAACTGTGAGCCATAAACAAAAAGGGCCGGACCTGGGGACCGGCCAATTTCTATACACCCTCGGGCGTCATTCGAAACCGCCTCGCCGCCAGAAAATCCGTCGTTGGTTATCGGTTTCCTGTGGGTTTTTTTAACTCTACTGCACGCCGGATCCTGCCGGCAAAAGCCGTTCGCAACAACGCAGGCTTTATGTTCGTCTCTCAGGCCTGCGCAAGCAGTGACCGCAGTCACGAAAGGACGTGATGGTCACTAACAGGCCGGTTATATTCGGCGCGTCTACTCTTCTTCCTTCAACCTGGCGATGACCCCCGGATCCTCGAGCGCACTGACGTCACCCTTCACCTCTCCGCCGCTGGCCAGTTCGCGTAGCAACTGTCGCATGATCTTGCCGCTCCGGGTTTTCGGCAGAACGTCGGTAAAACGGATGTCATCCGGTTTGGCCAGCTCACCAATTTCCTGCGCAACCCACGCGCGTAATTCTTCTTTTAATTCGGGCGTGGGCTTGCAGCCTGGCTCGAGAGTGACGAAGGCAGCAATGGCCTGGCCTTTCAACTCATCAGGCCGACCGACTACTGCGGCCTCTGCCACCTTGTCGTGGGCAGCCAGCGCCGACTCCACTTCCGTTGTACTCAGCCGATGGCCCGAGACGCTGATTACATCATCGACTCGGCCGGTCATCCAGAAATAGCCGTCCTTATCTTTGCGGGCGCTGTCGCCGGTGAAGTACGCCCCCGGAACCTGCGCCCAGTATTGCCGTGCATAGCGGTCGGGATCGCCATGGATGGTGTGCAGCATGGCAGGCCACGGCTTCTTGATGACCAGGAACCCATTCGAGCCCTCCGGCACCGGTTTTCCGTCCATGCTCACGACTTCGGGAATCACGCCGGGAAACGGGCGCGTCGCCGAACCCGGCTTGGTCGCGATCGCGCCCGGGATCGGTGTGATCATGATCTGCCCGGTTTCGGTTTGCCACCACGTATCCACGATGGGACAACGCTTCTGCCCAATCACATCGCGGTACCACATCCACGCTTCCGGACTGATGGGCTCGCCTACAGTGCCCAGCAGCCGCAAGCTGCTGAGTTTATGTTTCCGGGGCCACTCGTCTCCCCACTTGATGAACGTGCGGATCGCGGTGGGAGCCGTGTAGAAGATCGTCACCTGGTGGCGATCAATGATGTCCCAGAAGCGATCCGCCTCGGGAAAGTTAGGCGCGCCTTCGTAGAGGAAGCTGGTCGCGCCATTCTGCAGCGGCCCGTATACCACGTAGCTGTGTCCCGTAACCCAGCTGATATCGGCGGTGCACCAGAATGTGTCTTCGTCCCGAAGATCAAAGACCCACTTGCTTGTGAGGTAAGTACCAACCGAATAGCCGCCGGTGGTGTGAACGACGCCTTTCGGTTTGCCCGTTGTTCCCGAGGTGTACAGGATGTAAAGCGGATCTTCGGCATCCAACGGCTCCGGCGGACAGTCATCCTGGGCTTTCGCCATTAACTCGTCCCACCAGTGGTCGCGGCCGGCCTGCATGCGAATTGAGCTGCCGGTTCTTTGGTAGACGATCACGTGCTTCACCGAGGGGCAGGACTTCAGCGCTTCCTGGGCGGCGGAAAACAGCTCCACCTCCGACCCGTGCCGGTACGTCCCATCTTGGGTCACCAGCACGGAGGCTTGCGAATCGCGGATGCGATCGACGAGCGCGTTAGCAGAAAAACCACCGAACACGACCGTGTGCACCGCGCCAATGCGCGCGCAAGCCAGCATGGCGATGGGCAGTTCCGGCGTCATGCCCATGTAGATCGCCACGCGGTCGCCCTTCTTGACTCCCAGCGACTTCAGCAGGTTGGCAAACCGCTGCACCGTATGATGCAACTGCTGATAGCTGAAAGTACGAATTTCGCCGGGCTCGCCCTCCCAGATCAGGGCCGCTTTGTTTTTCCGCCAGGTCTGCACATGCCGGTCAAGACAGTTGTAAGAAATGTTGATCTGCCCGCCTACGAACCACTTCGCCGAAGGAGGATTCCATTCGAGCACGCGGTCCCACGGCCTGAACCAGTACAATTCGCGCGCTACGCGGCCCCAGAACTTCTCTGGCTGCTCGACCGACTCTTTATAGATTCGCTCGTACTCTTCCAGGCTCTTGATGTGGGCCTGCTGGGCGAATTCCGGCGGACACTCAAACTTACGATCTTCCTTACGTATGGAATCAATGCTGGTAGTGCCTGTTGCTATATGGTTGGCCATAGAATCCTCACCTGCTGGGGTCTTAACCCGTGGATAGCCGCGAATTGTACTGCTGAGCTGCAAACCTGTCTGTGATGTGGGGCACAAGAGGGAAAGCGGGGTGCCCCAGGTTCGCGCCCCGGTTTTGGGCGCTAACCTGGGTATAACTGCTCCCGCGTACAGGACCAAAACGTGTGTCAATCCCTGCCAACGTCGAACCCGCATCTGAGCTTCTCATTTGCCGCCTGATATTTTCTTGTTACTGATGTCCCTTGATTTCAGGAATGAGCAATAGGGGGGTTAGAGCGCGGCGTTCACATCATGGGTGAGACTGAGTTAGGTCAAGCCGCAGTGGCCCAAGAGCGCCGAAGATGCAACCGCGGAGCGGAGAATTCGTTAGCCCAGTGCGTCAGCACTGGGTAGAGTGGAAAAAATGTACGAGCGCCGTAGGCGCGACACGGTATCCCAGGTCTCGCAAAAAAACGCGAGACCTGGGGCACCCGACGTTCTTACTAGTCTACCGTGCCGAACCGCTTGACATCTTCCGGTCCCTCTTTCACGGCAACCGGCTCTTTGCCCTGCACCATTTCCCGTACTTTTTCCACCACGTCGGGATTGGCCAGGGTCGAGATGTCTCCCGTGTTCAGGTTATTCGAAATGGCCGCCAGAACTCGGCGCATGAGCTTGCCGGAACGAGTCTTGGGCATGTCGGGGACAATATGCACCTTTTTAGGTCGCGCGATCTTGCCAATGATCGTCTCAATAGCCTTGACGACTTTGTCATGAATCTCCTGCGTGGCCTGTAGACCCGGCTGCAGCGAGACATAGACCTCCGGGACACGCCCCTTGACTTCGTCCACCACCGGAACCACCGCTGCTTCGGCAACTTCCGGCACGGTCAGGCAGGCAGATTCGATCTCCTTGGTGCCCAGGCGATGCCCCGCCACGTTAATGACGTCATCCACTCTGCCCAGAATGCGGAAATAGCCATCGAGGGCCAGCACCGCGCCGTCGGCGGCAAAGTATGGCCAGTCACGCCAATCCTTGCTGTTGGGGTTCTTGCAATACTTCCGGTAATACTGGTTGACGAAGCGCTCGCGATCTCCCCACACGGTCTGGATGATCCCGGGCCAGGGATTCCGAATGCAGATGTTGCCAGCTTTTCCCGAACCGGCGCTGACTTCGTGCCCTTCCTCATCCAGAATGTAGGGATAGATTCCCGGCATGCCCGGCCCTGCGCTACCCGGCTTCATAGGATCGAGCGCCGGCTTGGTGCTGCACAGGAAGCCACCGTTTTCGGTCTGCCACCAGGTGTCGACAATCACCGCCTCGCGCTTTCCGACCGTCTCGTAATACCAGCGCCAGACCTCCGGCTCGATTGGCTCTCCGACCGTGGTCATGTGCTTAAAGTGGTAATGATATTTCTTCGGCTCCTCTGCTCCCGCTTTGCGCAGCATGCGTATCGCGGTGGGAGAGGTGTGGAATATGTTGACGTCCAGGCGCTCGGCGATTCGCCACGGTCTCCCTGCATCGGGATAAGTGGGAACGCCTTCGTAAATCACGCTAGTGGCGGCCAGGGCGAGCGGCCCGTAAACAATATAGGAGTGGCCGGTGATCCAGCCGATGTCCGCCATGCACCAGTAAACATCTGTTGGATGGATGTCCTGAATGTACTTGGATGTACCGGTGACGTACGCGAGGTAGCCGCCGGTGCGGTGCTGGCATCCTTTGGGTTTGCCGGTGGTGCCACTCGTGTACATCAAGAAGAGCGGGGCTTCGGCATCCATGGACACAGGATCAACAAGTTCGCCTGAATAATTTTGCAGGACCTCGTCAACGAAGTAATCCCGGCCTTTCACCATGGGCGACGCGGAAGCGTACTGGCCGGCATGCCGTCTCCAGACCAGAACCTTATCCACAGTCTGGCCTTCCTGGCTGGCGACATCCAGGGCAATTTCGGCGCTGGCCTTGTGGTCAATCAGCTTGCCGTTGCGGAAGTAACCGTCCATGGTAATAAGAACGCGGCTGCCGGAATCAGCGGCGCGGCGGCCGCAAGCCTCTCCGCTAAAGCCACCGAACACAACGGAGTGAATGATTCCCAGGCGGGCGCACGCCAGCATGGTAATCGGCAACTCCGGGACCATCGGCATGTGAATAGTGACCCGGTCTCCTGTCTTCAAGCCGGCGAAATCGCGGAGCAGCGCCGCCATTTCATTTACCCGCACGTACAGTTCGCGATAGGTCACCGCCACCGGCGCCTCTTCTTCTGGTTCAGGAACAAAGAGGATTGCGGCTTTGTTTTTGTATTTGTCCAGGTGCCGGTCGACGCAGTTGTAACAGACGTTAAGCTTGCCCCCAACGAACCACTTCCAGAACGGTGGGTCGCTGGTGTCGAGGGTAGTATGCCAATACTGGTCCCAGCTCAGCATGTCGGCGTATTCGCGGAAGCACTCGGGGAAATTCTTTTCGCTGGAGCGCTCCATGATGCTGGGATCGGTCAGGTTGGCCTGGCCGATAAATTTTGCCGATGGGTAGTAGTACTCTTCTTCTCGCCAGTGGACGGCAATCTGCGCCTCACTGCTTTCAGTCACTACGGTTTGTGGTTCACGAGTTTTAGTAGCCATGTCCTTACCCCTTATTTCTAATTTTGGTGCAGAGATTCCCCAACGCCGCTGCCCTGTTTTCGCGGCAACCATCCCTCACTGGATTCTTGGAGACCCCTTAGGTGTCGACAACAAGAGATTCCTCACGCCCTTTTGAGGTCTCCTATGATGATGTATGTTGCCCGCCACTTGCAGAAAAATCATGTGCCGGCATCCGACACAGCCGTTCCCGAGGTCTCGATTCCTGGAAACTGCTTCCCGGTTCCTAGGACAGCGGCAGTACTTTCTTGCCGTGCACTGTGTTCACCAGCGTCGCCATGGCAATGTAGAAAGCGACCAGCCCGGTGATGAAAATCTCCCAGCCTGCCACCGGTGCTGGGCACTTGCCTATCACCACCAGGTCCAGCAGCACAAAAGCCAGCAACAGCAACCAGAACAAGACCGCCAGGTACTTCCCAACTTTGAAGACCGCGATGCAGAAGGCGAGGGTGAACAGCGTCCACATCAGGAAGAACCCCAGTTCCTCCGGATGACCCGCTGCCACACCCGTCTTGGGTTGGACGTAGAGGAGCATGAAGAGCGACCACCAGAAAGCTCCGTAGGACATGAAGGCGGATCCCCCGAAAATGCTCCCCTTTCGAAGGTCCACAATGCCCGCAATGAATTGTGCGGTACCGCCGAAGGCGATGGCCAGCGCCAAAGTCGGTCCAGCCCCCCAGTAGCCCACGTTGTGCAGGCCTGTTGCCATTGTCGTCGTGGCGAAACCCATCAACCCGACTACGGCCGGGTTCGCCCACCATTCTTTGTAGATACCTGCGCCCGTCAACTCGTATTTTTGTAGATCTGGGCCTGACAAAGACGCCATTTTCTTCTCCTTTCAGTAACGTGTTCAGCTACTACTCATGTGGTCGCCAAACAGTTGAAAGATGTATGGACAACTCTCTGCAAGTGGATTGCTCACCCTGATGGAATCCCGTGGTTAGAATGCACCCGGCTCTGCGGCTCTGCTAAGTGTTCGATTCGCGCAAGCGGAAGTTTAGTTGCGCGATCGAAGTGTTGCCGACGACAACACCAAGTCCAAACTTGGGCGACCGGGGAGGAATTGTATCGTGATACGAGCGAAGGAGCCAGAAAAAAATGACGCCGGTCCGCTTCCGCGGGCCGCAGAGCTACAGCCCCCGCTGGGGCCAGGATTTCCGCTGTATCCGACTGCGCATGGCAGCGCGAGCGTTGCAGAAGTGGAGTTGGCGACCCAGTTACGCCTGTTTGACAAGATGACAATATGCTTGAAATACCACGAGTCACGTTGTAAGCTCTGGCCCTCTTTTTCAATCTGTGAAACGTGTAGGGGGCGGATCTCCGCTTCGCCGTTCGAGCAACATGCATGCAAAATGGGTGCTTGGGCAGCGTCGGCAAATTGTCTCACCGGGCTTGCTGGCTGACCCACGCCCATTGGGCTGCAGTAGTGAATCGATCTTTGCTTTCTGCTCGCGCGGCGGTTTCCGCACACTACGGTGTGACAGCGGTCACAGCGCGGCAGTGTGCAGCGAGCCTAACGTTTCCAGCGCTTCGCCTATCCGTTCGGCCCAGGCTCTTCGGAGCGCTTATCCACATTTTGCGCTCATGCCTAACTATGGAGGATCTATGCAGGATTCGTTTAAGCGGCTGTTCTTGGCTTTACTGACGGTTGTCATCTGTGTTCCCCTGTGGGCGCGTGAGGGAAACCCTTCCGAGGGTAGTGCGGCAACCCCCAGTAGTAGCGCGTCTTTAACTAGTGTTACCAGCAAAGCTGACGGCGACGCGGCGCTCAGTCCCGCATTACTGGGACTATTGGTCATGAAGGGCGTCCTGACGTCGGCCGAAGCCAACACCCTGAGCAACGTGCCGGCTTCCAGCGGCGTGCCGCGACTGCTGAACATTTTGAAGGAAAAAGGAGTGGTCTCGGACGCCGATCTGGCCCAGATGAGCAGCGCGGCCGCATCTACCCAACCGGCGGTGTCGGCGTCGCTGGT
>DASQIH010000050.1:0-6102 GCA_035631655.1 Terriglobales bacterium | reverse complement strand
CGGGAACGAGTGGTGCCGACCATTTCTGCCAGGGTCTCCTGACTGATCTTCGGAACCACCGTCTCGGGCACTCCGTCCTTACCAAAATGAGCTAGCATAAGAAGGACACGGGCCAGTCTCTTCTCGCTGGAATTGAACAGTTGGTCGACCAGGTCCTCTTCATATCGGATATTGCGGGCCAGCAAATACGCCACGAACATATCGGAAAAAGCGTGTTCCCGATGAAGCGCTTCCATCATCGCCTTCTTCTCGATCCGCAGAAGATCGCAGTCTGTCATGGCAGCTGCGGATCCCATACGGAGAGCCTGACCGGCCAACGAGCCTTCACCAAAAAAATTCGCCTCGCTCAATATGCCGATCGTGGCTTCCTTGCCGGTCTTGGATACTACAGTGAGTCGCACTTTGCCTTTTTGGATATAGAAGACAGCGTCCGCCGCATCCCCTTGTGCGAAGATCGTTTCCTTCTTGGCAACGGTCAGGCTCTTCCTGCCCTGGCCAATAGTCGCGAGGAAGGTGCTAGGGTTAAACTTGCGGTTCTTTTTGGACGCCGCAACAGAACTCATCATCTTCAATTGTAGTCCCAAAGTGCGGTGCTGCGGGATCCATTGCGCAAACAGATGATGCGCGAAGCATCACAGCGAGGTTTAGCCTGCACGCACTGAGCTGAGCTAATTCCGTGGTTGCGCGGAGAGTTACTTGTCTGAAGCCGCCAGGCGCCGATCTCGATGGGAGTCAGTGCGCGGCTGCCCGGTACTAAGCTCACATTTCTCTCCCGGCTTAGCGCCACAAGTGGGGCACCGCACCGCCAGTGCTTGTTTCTCGGTGACTCTCATAGCTACATAATGCGTGTTTACTCAGCAGCAAGATGGTCAATTTTGACCAGTGCACTTCAAACGAGAACCCGAGTTTGCGCGCGTTGCGAAAAACCGAATACGAGTCCCGCAGTTGTTGGGTGGAGTAGTATTTCTTTGCGAATTTCTTGCCGAGTTCTGTTCGGCACGAACCAGGCGATACCGACAAATGCGCAGCCGAATGGGGCCACGGCGCATTTTACGGCACACTTCAAAAAGCAGAGCCCGGTTGGTGGCTGTCTGCCGCCAACCGAAAGTTTTTCAACAGCCACGCCTGATTTCGTCAACTGTGCGTCGTAGTGCCGGATTGCCTTCAACCACCAAGTGGGGCTCCCACCAATTCTTGGCGTCCGTTTGAACCTACCCACCCCGCAAGCTCTTCCAAGGGACTCAGACACTGCAATCTGCCGCTAAGGTGTAGAATTCCGTCAACTTGAAACCTTGAATGTGGGCACCTAAAAAATTCTGGCAAAGTTGTCGGCTTCTGGCCATCGCTCCTGACAGACCAGTACGATCAAAGCACGTAAGTCTTAAACGAGTTGACCCATATGAGAATTCTGCTCTACAACCCCGACAACGGTGTAACCAGAAATTTCATGCCACACCTCTGGATGTTTCTCCTGCAAGCGCTGACTCCGCTCGAGCATGAGGTGCTGCTAATCGATGGCAACGCTCAGCCCATGGACGAGTCTCAAATCGCGCAATACGTGCGCGACCAGGAGATTGGGCTGGTCGGCATCGGTGCGATGACCCGAATGATCGCCAGGGCCTACAGCATGGCCGACGCCATCCGCACCACAGGAGTGCCGGTAGTCATGGGTGGACCTCACGTCACCGAACTGCCGGATGAGGCCCTCGGCCGCGACGGCGGCACGCGTCACGCCGACGCCGTGGCTCTCGGCGAAGCCGATGAAACCTGGCCGCTGATTGTGAACGATGCCGTCTGCGGTGAACTCAAAGACATCTACGCCCCAATCGATGCCACCGGCAAAGAACGCAAGCCATCTCTTAAGGACTACCCCGCCATTCCGTGGCAGTCGATCGATCTTGACCAGTTCAATCTGGTGCCCAAAGCCGCGACCGCCATGCTCCAGAAAGTAGGAGAAGGCTGGGGGACCTTTCGCATCATTCCCGTCGAGTCCGGACGAGGCTGTCCCTACGGTTGCGAGTTCTGCACGGTGACCGGATTTTTCGGAGACTCTATTCGCTTCCGTACTAATGAGAGCGTGGTCAGTGAACTGCTCCGGTTGAAGAAGCGCGCCCGCAGCGAAAAAGGCCAGATGGCGGTCTTCTTCATCGATGACAATTTCGCCATCAACATCAAACGCACCAAGTCGTTGCTTCGCGATATCGTTGCCGCGGGCGCCCAGGTCCACTGGGTGGCTCAGATCAGCGCCAACTTGCTGCGGGACGAGGAACTGGTCGACCTTATTGCCGCCTCAGGAGGTAAGTGGGTCTTCATCGGTATGGAGTCCATCGACCCCGCCAATCTCAAAGACGTGAACAAGGGATTCAACAAGCCCGGCGAGTATGCCGCCGTGCTGGAACGGCTCGCCAAACGCAACGTCTATGCGATCACGTCGTTTATTTTCGGCATGGACAATGACACGCCCGGCGTGGCCGAGCGCACGCTCCAACAAGTCCGCACTTGGCCGCCGGGTCTGCCGATTTTCGGCCTACTGACTCCGTTGCCTGCAACCCCGCTCTACAAGCGCCTGGAGACCACCGGTCGCCTAACCCGCCGTAAGCATTGGCAGGAGTTCATCCCTTTTACCATGGCCCACACCCCGCTGAAGATGACCAGCGAAGAAGCTCATGCCGAAGTGAAATACGGTTGGTCCCATGCCTACAGCCCAGAAGCCCTGGCCCAAGCCGTAGAAGCGCTCGATGACCAGCCACTCGGGTATCGCATTAACATCTTCCTCGCGCGCCTTTGTTTCCGCGGCATCTATTTCCCCATGATGGGTCGCCTGGCATGGCTGAAAGTGATTGCGGAAAACCGCCAAACGATCTTCAAACTGGTGAAGGAAGCCATCTTCGGCCGCAGAGCCCGACTCATGACTTCCAAACGCGAACGTCCTTGCGAAGATGCGGTCAAGCCGGAAATCCCTGGCGAGATCAGCGCCTGAGAGCCTGCTGAAAAACTACTCCCCTTCCGCGAGCGAGTCGTGAGAAGAGGAGTGTCCAAGCGTTGTGTCAAGATCCAGTCTTCGCTTTCGTAGTTGGCGATCGCGGTAGGGACACCAGTCTGCCCGGTGCTCACTAGGTGGCCGAGGGCGGTTGCCCGCTCCTCGGCTCCCACAGAACGTAGCGTGCAGATTTCCCGCACTACGCTCGTCAGAAGGTGCTTCACAGCACGGCGATAGCTTGCAACTCCGAGTAAGGGAGATACAGCTTTGGTCGCACTAATGAAAACCGCTCCTTGATCTGTTGGAACATCTTTGGCATCTGTCTCTCGACACACACCAATTTCTAGTATTGAGTAATCTAAAGTACTAGTTTATATTTCTCATGTGCAATACATCCAAAGAAGACTGGCAACTGTGCTGCTGGACGCTGCTCGGCACTTTCCTGCGGTTGTTGTAACAGGGCCTCGCCGTGCTGGCAAAACCACCCTTCTCCGCAGGCTGTTCCCGAAGGCCCGATACGTACTGCTCGAAGACCCCGACATTCAGGCACGCGTACGCAACGATCCCCGCGCGTTCCTTGACGCGCTGCGTCCTCCAGTCGTCTTCGACGAGATTCAGAACACGCCCGAATTACTTGCGTATGTTCGTAACGTTATCGACACGGGCCCGCGGCGGATGGGGCAATGGCTGTTCACGGGATCCCAGGAGGCGCCGCTCATGCAAGGCATTAGCGAATCCATGGCGGGACGAGCGGCCATCCTTCAACTTTTGCCGTTCAGCCTTTCGGAAACGAAGAAGGTGAATCTGCTGCACGGAGGTTTTCCAGAGGTGCTCGCTCGGCCGAAGGCTCGTAGCCTTTGGTTTGCGTCCTACCTGCAAACGTATCTGGAGAGAGACGTTCGAGCGATCACGAACGTGCGAGACTTGGCGACGTTTCGTCGTTTTCTGGCACTTTTGGCCAGCCGTCACGGCCAGATTCTGAATAAGACCGACCTGGCTGCGCCGCTCGGCGTCACTGTGCCCACGATTGGCGACTGGCTGCACATTCTTGAGGTGACTGGCCAGATCATTCTCGTGCCACCATATTTCGAGAACCTCGGAAAGCGACTGATTAAGTCGCCGAAAGTCTACTTGGGTGACTCCGGTCTCGCCTGCTACCTGCTCGGTTTGACATCTGTGGCTGAGCTTGAGCGCTCGCCATTCCTTGGGGCTCTGTTTGAAGGCTTCGTCGCGGCGGAAATACTCAAGAGTCAGGCCGACCGTGGCATGCGCAAGGAACTCTACTATTTTCGCGATCAGCAGGGCCTAGAGGTAGACTTCCTTGTTCCACGCCCTAACGTTAAGCTGTGGCTTGTGGAAGCGAAATCCGCGAAGACTGTTCGGCCCCCCATGGCGTCGCCGTTGACCTCTCTTCAGCGCGCGCTGCAAAAACGAGCAGAAAGATTGATCGTCGTCCATCGAAAATCGCGGCTACAAGTGCCTACAGCGGCGATTGCTAAAGGAGTTGAGGCGCTCAACGTTGAGCAGTTTGTAGGAGAGCTTCTACGTGCTAGATGAATTGGTGTTGCGAACGGCGGTCTCGACGGGCGGGTGGTTAAAATCCAGATCGTGGGCAGCATGCCGAGGGTTGAAAACGTACGTCCTGCATTATTAAGACATAACGCCTTATCCTTTAATAGCGCGATGGCTTGTTAAAGGAATCCTGCACAACCGCGAGCAGACTCTCTCTCTTGCTATTTCACGTTCTCGTGCAACATCGAATTGACGTTTTTAGCAAAGGACCAGGCGACGTTCGATAAACGATCTGATGAAACTGGCTGGCTGGGCAGACATCGGACAGAACCTCCCGTGCGGCTTCGCTCATAGGCAGGAATACAGAAAACGGCGACAGGATGGGGAACTCTGCAGAGAAGTGGTTGGCCTATTTTAGCTTGAAGTCCAGGGTATTAGGGGAATTACCAGTTTGGTCGCGTCGGCGGGCAAACCACAACATAACGGTCACCATCACCCAGATCACCGACCTGCTCAGGCATGCCTCGTATCAAATCACAGCGAACATTTATGATTCAGCGGTATCTGATGAGAAGCGGGAAGCACACAGCGGAGTGATTCGCCTCGTGACCCGTGCCTCAACCCGTGCCTGCCAAGAATCGGGTGAGGCTGCAACTGCTTGATTTGAAATGGCGTACCGCCCGTACATTTTTTGAACCGACTGGCACAGCTTCGCTTGTCCCTGCAACGGTTTAGCAGCTGGGTCCGAGAGCCGGAACGAGTCGTTTAAACAGCTCCCTTCGGCTTCGCGCTGCCGTGCCAGTGTGCTGGCTTAGCGGCTCATCGCAATGATGGATGACTTCGCCCGTGGTCGGGTCGGTGACCTGCTCCCGGTAGCGGTTACCTTCCCGGTCAATAAACCTTTCCTTCTTCACCCACTTCGATTCCATGTGGAAGAAGGCGTCACCTGAGACGCCTTCGGCTAGTGGTTTCTTCTGACCAACCCGTTTGTGCTTGAATCCAAGCGAGTCGTGGAACTCCAACCTACTGGAAACCGAGACTTCAATGACTCGCGCCATCGAGCCGCAAGCCGGGCACGGCACACGGGCTTCCGGCTCTGCTGGTCGCGGCAGAACCGCTCCACATCCAGCGCACTTTTCTTGGTCTACTGTTGCGCCCACTATTTCACTGTACCCTGCTGGTGTTGTTCAGGGTTTGGGAGCCATAAAACGTCTTCGAGCCACAGGCTACCTGGTCTAAAAGAATCTGGTCGGCCTGATATGAAGTTTTTGAACCAGCTGCTCTCGTTATATCGGTTATTCCCTCGTTGTGTCGGCAAAAGCGAATGAATCGCGCTCGCGGTCGGGGGCCTTTCCGACAAAAACTGGCCGTTGAGACAGGGGCGTCCGATGATCTACTACTTCGCCGCTTGGACTGACTCCAATTGCCTCCTTGGATGTGACCATCATCATGAGACTGTGATTTCCGCGGTCGCGTGCTGCGTTCTGGCTGGTAGCTACGTGATCGCTGTCGAAAATGGCGACCTTCGCGCTTTGAACGATCAGGAAGAAGCGGAGTTCCAGTATGCCATGTATGGCATGCGGATCAGCGAACGCCTATACCCCGCGCTT
>DASQIH010000049.1:0-4667 GCA_035631655.1 Terriglobales bacterium | reverse complement strand
ACGTACCCGTGGCTGTACAAAAGCAACGTTCCATTCCAATTCGCCGGAACCTCGATCAGGTAGCTTGCTCCGTCCGCGAAAGTTCCCGTGAAAGTTGTAACGCCCACCTGGGCGCGAGCGCTCTGCAAACAGGAGAGCAGCATGATGACCACGGTTGCCAACAAGTAGCCCGCTCGCTTTGTCAGTCTCAACATGGCGCACCTCCTCGATGACGGAAAGACCTACACCCTAAATGACGCACACGGCACCGCCTAAAATTGTTAGACGCTGAGATCGAAATAGGTACCGCGCTTGTGGCCCGGTCAAAGAAGAACACACGCTACCACACAAATATGGGATGGAATTCTGTTCCCAAACGGCTGCGCTTGTCAATGCGGAGGGAAGGAAAGTGTCGGATTTCTTGAAGCTACCTATCCTGCTTCCACTAGCCCGTAGCTATTTTGCCCGCGAGTGCGCATGTGCCAGATGCGCGCTCGATTTCAGCCTGCGTCATCTCTGAGTTGGGCCCGTCGAGAACCGCGGCCGGTCGAATGATTCCCCGGTGCTATCAACGGGACGGCTGACTATCCTCCAAAAGGTGATGCCTCGCATCGTTCATTCTTTCATGTGTAACCCGCACCGACTAAATTTTGTGACAAGAATGTTCTTTAATCACACATGTTGGTGACCGGCGTCACATTTTGTTGCGCAGCAAAGATTTTCGGTGCAGCGCGGTGGTTGAGTAGTTCCCACGGGCCGAAGAGCGGAGTTGCTTTCGGGCGAACGCGGTGATCGACGAGAAAGGATTGGGCAAGGTGCATCCGCCGGAATAATCGACGGGTGCCGTCTGCCAGTGGGAACGCTTCCCTCGCCAACCGTACGGGCCGCGCCACTTCGTCAAAGTCTCGTCTCCTGCCGGTGGCCCAATTTCCAGATACATGTGGTTTCTAAATTCGAGAGCTTCGCAAACATGGAGGCAAGACACCCGCTTCCACAAGACCAACTTTCCACCAAGAGCTGGGCTACGGAGGGGCATTCCTTGTCCACTGGATCTCAAGGCAGATCCCACGGGAAACACTGCCAATCCGGACGGCCCGTTCAACCTGCTGGTGGCCCCAGCGGAGCGCGCCGACGTCATCATTGACTTTAACGGCGTGCGGGCCAACTCAACCTTCATCCTGTTCGCGGATGCGCCAGCGCCCTTCCCCGGCGGGGATTCTCGCAACGACTATTTCACTGGCGACCCCGACCAGACGGCCTTTGGCGGAGCGCCCACGACGTTGGCGGGCCATGGGCCGAATACGCGGACCCTCTTGAAGATCATCGTTACCCCCGGCTCCGGGGATAGCGTCCGTACTTCAACTTGGCTCGACTCCCTGAACACCCAGCTGAAGAACAATTTTCTTTCCGGGAACCAGCCTGGGCTGCTGTTTAACAACGGCGACCCATCGGTACCGGCATTCCCGTTCAATGGCGTGGTAAATCGGATGCTGACCCTTAACGAAGACTTTGACGACTTCGGTCGTTTGATCCAGACGCCGGGAACTTTCGACCAGAATGGTCTAAATAACCAGGGATTGCCGACGTGGGGGCTGCCATACCTCTCGGCCACCACGGAGACGCCCAGCGCCGGTTCTACCGAGGTCTGGCAGATCTTCAATCTGACCGGCGACACCCATCCTATCCACTTCCACCTGGTCAACGTTCAGTTAATCCAGCGGCAGCCATTTAAGGGGCTGCCCGGTAAGAAACTGAAGTTCACCGGTCCTCCGACTCCGCCTGATGCGAACGAGATCGGCTGGAAGGAGACGGTCCGGATGAACCCGGGCGAGGCGACCACGGTAATCATGAAGTTTGACCTACCGAAATTGCCCACGGATGCCATGCGCAATGCCGTGAGCCCCAGAACGGGAGGGCATGAATACGTGTGGCACTGCCACATCCTGGAGCACGAAGAGCACGACATGATGAGACCGCTGGTCGTCCTCTAACCAGCGTACTTGCTGGAGGGGCAAGCCGTGAACCGGCGGCTTGCCCCTCCAGAAGTACTCCTTGGCAGGAGCAATCATGTTGGCCAGATTCGGAGTCCCTGACCTCTCGTCGTTGTGGCCGTCGCCGTTCTGATCTTTGGCCCAGGAAGATACGCGAACGCGGCAGAGCCTTGGGCGAAGGCGTCCGCGGCCTTAAGTCAGCGGTCAAGGAAGACAATTCGCAAGCCTGACAGGGGAAACCCTTTCGCACGAGCATCAGAAGAATGACTTCGCGGAGACGGGCTACCCTACTTCCACCAGTCCGTAGCTGTGCTGCCAGCGAGTGCGCATGTGCCAAATGGCGCGGTCGATTTCCGCCTGGGTTATGCCGGAGTTGGGCCCGGCGAGAACCGCCGCCGCTTCTCGCTTCGCAGCTTCCAGCAGTTGGCGGTCGCGAATGAGATTGGCGACGCGGAAGCCGGGCATGCCGGCCTGGCGGGTGCCGAAGAATTCGCCGGGACCGCGCAGTTCGAGGTCGAGTTCGGCGATTTGAAAGCCGTCGTTGGTGCGGACCATGGCATCGAGACGGCGGTCGCCCTCCTCGGTAATTTTTCCGGAAGTCATGAGAATGCAATAGGACTTGGCGGCACCCCGACCGATACGTCCGCGTAGCTGATGTAACTGGGCCAGGCCAAAGCGCTCGGCATGCTCAATGACCATGACCGTGGCGTTGGGCACGTCAACTCCCACTTCAATGACCGTGGTGGAGACCAGAACTTGGATCTCCCCCTGCTGGAACAGGCGCATCACCTGGTCCTTCAAATCGGTGTCCAGGCGGCCATGGAGCAGTGCAACTTTGAGGTCGGAAAAGGTGCGACTCTCGAGTTCCTTGTACATCTTCTTGGCGGCTTTCAACTCGGTTTCTTCGTTTTCCTCGATGACCGGGTAAACGACGTAAGCCTGGTGTCCCGCGGCGACCTGCTTGCGCACAAAATCCCAAACTTCCGGGGAACGTTCATCGGAGACACGGCGGGTGACGACGGGGGTGCGGCCGGGAGGCATTTCGTCGAGAACCGAAATGTCCAGGTCGCCATAGAGCGTTAGAGCCAGCGTGCGCGGAATGGGCGTGGCGGTCATCACCAGAACATCGGGCTCGGCTTGAGCGGTTCGGAGACCGCTTCCTGCACGGTCTTTCTTCATCAGCTTTAAACGCTGCAGAACCCCGAAGCGGTGTTGCTCGTCTACGATCACCAAGCCGGGCTTTTCGAACTCCACTTTTTCTTCCAGCAGCGCGTGGGTACCGATGATCAGTTGTGCATTACCTTGTGCTACGTGGCGGCGGATTTCTCGCTTGCGATCCTCTTCCAGCGAGCCGGTTAGAAGAACAATCCGGTAGCCGGCATTTTCCAGGATGCGGCGGGCGGAGAGGTAATGCTGGGTGGCCAGAATTTCCGTAGGCGCCATCAGTGCGACCTGATAACCGTTCTCGATGGCGATAATCGCCGCTTCAAAGGCAACGATCGTTTTCCCTGAACCTACGTCACCCTGCAGCAACCGCCGCATGGGGGATGGCTTCTCCATGTCGGAGGCGATCTCCTTCAGCGCACGCTTTTGGGCGGCCGTCGGATGGAAAGGCAAGATTTTC
This sequence comes from Terriglobales bacterium, assembly GCA_035631655.1. Classification (GTDB taxonomy): domain Bacteria; phylum Acidobacteriota; class Terriglobia; order Terriglobales; family Acidobacteriaceae; genus Gp1-AA122. The sequence goes on along the minus strand of DASQIH010000049.1, from coordinate 1,073 downwards.
TTGATGGCCTCTCGGACGCGCTCGTCCAAGCTGAAGGCGATTCCGGTTTGTGCCTTTTGCTGGCGGCGCTTGAGTTCAAGACCCAGTTCTATAAAGAACAATTCCTCAAAAATGAGGCGAACGTGAGCCGGGGTGCGCGAGGCTTGCAAGTCCGCGAGGCTTTCGCCAGCTTCCGGCCAGTGAACGCGCCACAAAGCTTCGCGTGGTGCGATAAGCCCAAGGTGCTGGCGAACCACAGCCGGAATCGGGTCGGGGAGTTCCGGAGTCAGGTTCTCTAATGCCGTGTGGATAATGCGGCGGAACCAGCGGGAGGTCAGGCGTCCTTGGCCGGCAGACTCGTAAATCGGAACGATGCGCCCAACTTCCAGCGAGGATGCCAGCTTCTGCTCGGTGCTGTCCGTGGCTCCGTCTTCCGTGGCATCGCCGAGGATCTCGAATTGCGGCTGGATAATCTGCAGCTCGCCGGTGCGGTCGTCGGCTTCCACCTTGCCGTAGAGCGCTACCATCTGCCCTGGCTTGAACCTGTCTCTCAGGTAAGTGCCGTGAAACCAGAGGCATTTCAGACGCGCCCTTCCTTGCCCGGCGGTCATCTGAAAAATCGGCATGCGGCGGGTGCGGAACAGGCCTGAGTTACGGACTTCCGCGATTACTGTAGCCATTTCCCCGGGACACAGTTCAGCTATGCCGCGCGGGTTCAGACGGTCCTCGTAACGGAAGGGCAGATAATGCAACAGGTCATCGACGGTCTGAATGCCTTTGCCAGCCAGCACCTCAGCTAGACGCGGGCCAGTGCCCTTGACGTATTGGACGGAGGTGGTGGGCTCTAGCATCTGGAAGGAATGTTAACAAAGGCGCACCGGCAGCGGAGGTCGCTCTTCGCCGCTCCCATTTCCTGTTTGCACTCGCAAGTCAGGGCTAAGTGCTAAGTGCTCTGGAACAAAAAAGCCCGAACTCATAATTTGGAGGTCGGGCGTGCGGTGGACCGTCCCGTTAGCCTGTCTTTCGCAATAAGGAGGAAGCAGCCAACCTAAATCCTTGGTTTTCAACAAACCGAGCAAAAAGGTCGGCACTAC
>DASQIH010000048.1:0-73136 GCA_035631655.1 Terriglobales bacterium | reverse complement strand
AAGGCCAAGGAGACTGGGACCGATGCGGGGGACGTTTCCACGATGGAGGGGTGAGAGAAAAGGTTCAAAGGTTCAAAGTTTCAGAGGTTTCAAGGTTTCAAGGAAAGCGACACCGCTTTGTAGTCTTGAAACCTCCCTATCAATCTGCAACTGTTTTTGTTATCTCTCATACTAAGCCTTATCTGCAGGCATGAACTACAGGGTTTGACACGAGGGCGCGGGCTGCGCCACCATAGCGGCAATCCACCTGATCCAAGCAAGCGCCGCCGAACAATGTCTTACCTAAAAAATTGAGGAGGAAATGCTAATGAAGAAGATTTTCGCAACAGCAGTTCTGCTGGCCCTGATGGCCACCGCCGCTCTGGCAGGAGGCAGCAAGGGTTCTTGGACCGGCTATGTGAGTGATGCCAAGTGTGGGGCTAAGGTGAATGCCGAGTGCGCCAAGAAGTGTGCCGACGCCGGCCAGCCGCTCGTGTTTGTCAACGATGCCGACAAGAGCGTTTTACCCGTGGCCAATCAGGAAGCGCTGAAGGATCACGCCGGTCATCACGTAAAAGTCGAGGGTTCGTTAGATAACAACACTCTGACGGTAGACAACGTCAGCATGGTTGCCGACGAAGGCGCGAAGTAAGCTCTCTAGGACATTTTTTCTGCCCGAAAATCGTCAGAACGCACTCCGAAGGGCCTGAACTGTGTCATTCGGAGTGCCTTTTCTTTTTGCAAGAAAGTAATGTGATGTTCTGCCAATGGGCTCTTTAACAAGGAGCGCAGAACTGTCTCTCGCATATTCCTGCTTGAGCCGGCTCGAAGTGTCTTCCAAGTTCTCACCAATCGAGTGCGGATCATCCTGTAGAAACCGACGGTAAACCACCTTACGACGAACCAGGATCTCTGAATACCGTCATAACTTTCTCAAAAGACGAGAAAAGAAGTGCTACGCAGGCACAAACAACCGGCTACTCGCCCAGGCCATCGAAGCCAGAGCACAGGAAGGATCAGGATCAATGGCCCCCGCCTCGAATTCGAGACTCACATTCCTCATTGTTCTTCTTCTTACTGTTGGTATCACGGCTTGTCAGTCACTGCACAATGCAGGACCCGGTGGCGGCCCGCCGCCGCTCCCTCCTCCGACTCCATCCCCATCCCAAGTCCAGCTGGCGGTTACGGTGAGTGGTTCAGGGACGGTGACTAGCAATCCAGCCGGCATCAATTGTGGCCAAACCTGCACGGCGAATTTCGCGCAGGGCACGGCAGTGACCCTGACAGCCACGTCCTCTAATGGATTTGGTTTTGGCGGTTGGTCGGGGGCTTGCTCCGGCACAACAACTACGTGCAGCATTACTCTTAACGCAGCGACTTCCGTGACCGCCAAGTTCGTCGGCACTCTCCAGTCACTGAACCACATCATTTTCTTGGCCCAGGAGAACCGCTCCTTCGATCACTACTTCGGCGCTCTGCGCGAATACTGGGCCCAGAGCCAGGGACAGTTTCACGATCAGCAATTTGATGGCTTGCCGCAGTTCAATAATCCAGCGGGGCCGGTTCCTACGAATCCTGGCTGCGATCCCAACTCGCCGCCTCCCGGGAACTGTGGCGCGACTCCCAACGACAGTAATCCCATCTCCTCGTTTCATCTGCTGACTCAATGCATCGAGAACCCAAGTCCGTCGTGGAACGAAAGTCACGTGGACTGGAACCTGGGCAATCCCGTTGCGAAGGATGCCACGCTGGATGGTTTCGTGAGTACCGCCGCTGACGACTCGCGCAGAAATACCGGCTATATGGATGTCAACGGCATTCGCGCTATGGGCTATTACGACAGCACCGACCTGAATTACTACTACTTCATGGCGTCGAGTTTCGCCACCTCGGACCGGTGGTTCTCGCCCGTCATGTCGCGCACCCAGCCGAACCGGATGTACCTGATTGCTGGCACTTCACAAGGGCACGTATACCCGCCGCCCGCCGGGACTTTTGTGACTGCCAAGACTATCTTCGAGGAACTGGAGAGCGCGGGCCTGAGTTGGAAGATTTATGTGCCATCCCAGAGCACAGCTAACAGCAGTCCGTGCGCCGATAGCGACTCTGCTTGCTTGATCAATTACAGCGAGATCGGATGGTTCACGTTTGGTCAGACGATGAAGGGCAATTCCGCGCTGCTTGCGCACGTACAATCGATCAACCAGTACCTGCAGGATGTGAAGAACGGGACACTGCCGAATGTCGCATTGATTGAGCCGGCCTATGGCGCAGGTTTAGATGAACACCCAACGGTTAATGTTACGCCTCCTGCCGTCCCGACCAGGATTCAGCTTGGGGCGCAGTATGTTTCAAACCTAATCAACTCGTTGATGAACAGCCCATCGTGGAAGGATTCGGCGTTCATTCTGACCTTCGACGAGGGCGGCGGATTGTACGACCACGTTGCGCCCTTCACGCCGGTTCCGAACCCGGACGGCATGCCCCCGTCCGACCTTTTCCAGAATCCGCCCGACATCTGCGTTCTGCAGTCGGGGCCGAACTGCGACTTTGTGTATACCGGCTATCGCGTGCCGCTGATCGTAGTATCGCCATTTGCGAAAAAGAACTATGTGTCGCACACCTCGACCGACTATACGGCGATCCTGACGCTGATCGAAAAACGGTTCAACCTTCCGCATCTCACCAAACGCGATGCGGCATCCATGGACATGACCGAATTCTTCGATTTCGCCAACGTGCCCTGGGCGACCCCGCCTGGGTCAGTTCCCGCCCAGGAAACGGGCGATCCCTGCTACCTGGACAGCCTGCCGTAGAAAAGATAGAGGGATTCGGGCAGGTGACTTTGAGCCCCGCTTGTTTACTTCGGGAATTCCATTCCCTATTTTCCTGTTTCACAATGGCTTAGAATGTAGCCCATGGCGAAGAAAACAGGAATGAGCGATTCAGTTCTCTGGATCGTTACAGTTGTCTTGTTGGCGCTTACCGCGTGGATGTATTTCAAGAAGTAGGCCGAGCGGGTACTTAAGCGGGAGTTCGCGAACAGAAGAACAAAAAAAGCGCTACTAGTGGTTCGCTTTTACTGGCTTCTCTGTGTCGCCAGCTGCCGCTCTTGCGGCGTCATTTCCCGCCAGATCATCTCCAGATTCCGTTGCACCCACATGTTGTCCGCATTCTCGCGGGAAGCTAGCGCAAACCAGCGGTAAGCATTGGGAAGATCGCGTGGCACACAGTGGCCGGTGGCATACATGGTTCCCAGCAGGCTGCGCGCGCGAAAATTGTCGCGGGCGGCGGCGGCCCGCAATGAGCTTAATGCGCGATCGCAATTCTGGGGCACACCGCGACCGTAGAGATACTTCTCCGCATTGGCGACCAGGGCATCGTCCGGGGACGATGCCGGCACCGCGGGTCTGGGCTTCGGCTTGGCTGCCTTCAGTGGCTTGGCAGGTTTAGCTGGCTCTGCTGTGTCTGCTTCTTCGGTACTGTCGTTTTCGGAAGATGGCTTCTCGGCGGACGCGGCTTCGGTCGGCTCCGACTTGCTTGCTCCCTTGGTCTCCGGCGCTTCACTCTGCGCCTGATTTCCGCTAGCGGCTTTCGTTGCCGGTTGGTTTTCAGGAGGCGCCGGTTGGGCCGGGGCTGGCGTCGTGGCGGCGGGAGCATTCTCCGGCTTCGCAGTTGCAGAATTATCAACTGGTGGCTGACTCGGCGCGGGTGGCGCCTGATTTTGCTCCGGCGGTGCCGGTTGGCTGGCCTGGATCGGAGTCTGCGCCGGACCTTTCGACCAGGGTGCGGTCCACGATTTGCCGGAGCGGGTGTATTCCAGCCATCCCAGTCCCGCGAAGGCGATAAGGATGAGCAGCACCAGGGTAAAGCGCCAGTAGGTGCGCCTCGGTTGCTCGTCCTCAAACAGGTAAGTTACGTCGCGCGAAGAGCTTCCGTATCCGCTGCGCGAGGATTCATCGCCTAAACCAAGGAACGACGGTCCGCTGAGCGGGGGCTGAGCGCTGGAAGGGCGCTCGCGGGGCCCGGACAACTCGGCCGGTCGCGACGATCCGCCAGAATCGGGAGCGGTGGCCGGCTTTTCCAGCGGGGTGCCGCACATGCCGCAGAAACGGTAATCCGCCGGGTTATCATTCCTGCATTTAGGGCAGAGCACTAAGCCTCCTACTCTCATAGGATATTTTAGAGGAGAGAAGCACGCCAGCGGTTTGCTGAGTAGCCGTTATCTTTACAGTTTTCCCTTCAACGTGTTACAGTCAATTACGTTACAAAGACAATCGAAAACAGACAGGAGTGCACCAGGTTAGTGCTAGCCAGAGAGCAGAAGCAGTCCCTCATTGACCAGTACCGCACGCATCCCACAGACACGGGCAGCCCGGAAGTCCAGATTGCTTTGTTAAGCGAGCGCATTGGCCAGTTGACGGAGCACTTCAAAACGCACCAGAAGGATCACGGGTCACGCCGCGGTCTTCTCATGCTGGTCAGCAAGCGGCGTCGCTTGCTCGACTACCTCAAGAAATACGATTCCGAGCGCTACAAAACGGTGGTTCAGAAACTCGGCCTGCGCAAGTAATTTGCGGTCGGGTTCCCGGCACGTGTGTGCCGGAGTGCATGGCGGATGGCTCCGTCGACGTGTGGGCGGCAGAGCTTGAAGGTCCCCAATCTCGGAAGAAATATTTCCGGCCCCTTGCAATTTTCGCTACTGGCACTGTCATCCACCCTGCATCCGCTCTTGGGCGGATACTCTCCTGATCAAAGAAGGAATGAATCATGAAGCCTGAACCTCAAGTTACTACCGCTGAACTTTCCGGTGGAAAACAAATCACATTCGAAACAGGAAAGCTGGCAAAGCAGGCGCACGGAAGCGCTGTAGTCCGCCTCGGCGACAACGTCATCCTGGCCACTGCGGTGGCCAATCCCGAACCGCGCGAGGGAATCGATTTCTTTCCCCTGACGGTCGACTACCGCGAATACACCTATGCCGGCGGCCGCATTCCCGGCGGCTTTATCAAGCGGGAAGGACGCCCCAGTGAGCGCGAAATTCTCACCAGTCGCCAAATCGACCGCCCCATCCGCCCGCTTTTCCCAGAAGGCTTCCGCTGCGAAACCCAGGTGATTGCTTTCGTTCTTTCGGCGGATACGGAAAACGATCCCGACGTGGTGGCGATTAACGCAGCGTCTTGTGCCCTGACCCTTTCCGATATTCCTTTCCAAGGCCCGATAGGCGCGGTGCGAGTCGGCTTGGTCAATGGTCAGTTCATCATCAATCCGACTTATTCCGAGATGCGCGACAGCCTGCTGAACATCATGGTGGTGGGTACCAAGGACGGTATCGTGATGATCGAGTCCGGGGCCAAGCAGGTAAAAGAAGAGACGGTGGTGGATGCCATCGAGTTCGCGCACGGCGAAATCAAGAAGATCTGCGCCAGCATCGAGGACTTGCGTAGCCGAGTTGGCAAGCCCAAGCGGGAAGTCGTAGCACCCGAATTCGACGAAAACTACTTCAACGACCTCAAGAATAAAGTCAGTGCTCGGCTGAGCGATGCTCTGGACACGCAAAAGCATCCCAAGTTGGAGAGCTATAACCTGGTCAAGTCTCTTAAGAATGAGTTGCTGGAAGCTCTTCCCGAAGAGGACGAAGAAGGGCGCGAGAAACTGGAGCACTACTACGAAATCCTGCGGGAACGCATTTTCCGCGAGCAGGTGATCGAGCAGAAGCGGCGCCCCGATGCGCGCGCCTTCGACGAGATCCGTCCCATTTGGATTGAAGTGGGCGTGCTACCCCGCACCCACGGATCAGCCATTTTCACCCGCGGTGAAACTCAGGCACTGGTCACGACTACCCTGGGCACCAGCGACGACATGCAGCGCCTCGAGGTCTTCGAAGGTGAGGCCAAGAAACGCTTCATGTTGCACTATAACTTTCCGCCCTTTTCGGTTGGCGAAGTAGCCTTTCTGCGCGGCGCAGGCCGCCGGGAAATCGGGCACGGCGCGCTGGCCGAGCGAGCCCTCTCCGCAGTCCTGCCCAGCGAAGATAAGTGGCCCTACGCCATGCGCGTGGTTTCCGACATCCTGGAGTCCAATGGTTCTTCCTCGATGGCCACGGTTTGCGGCGCATCGCTCTCGCTGATGGATGCCGGAGTTCCAATCGCCGCCCCGGTTGCCGGTGTGGCCATGGGCCTGGTGAAGGAAGGCGACAAATATGCCGTACTGACCGACATCGCCGGCGCCGAAGATCACTACGGCGACATGGACTTTAAAGTTGCTGGGACCCGAGACGGCATTACTGCTCTGCAGATGGATATCAAGGTGATGGGCATCACGCCGCAGATCATGCGCGAGGCTCTTGCTCAGGCGCAACGCGGACGCCTGTTCATTCTCGACAAGATGCAGGAAGCCATCTCCACTCCACGCGAGAAAGTCTCAGCCTATGCGCCGCGCATCTACACCTTGCAAATTCCGGTAGATAAGATCCGCGACGTGATTGGGCCCGGTGGCAAGATGATTCGCAGCATCATCGAGCAGACCGGAGTGAAGATTGACGTCGAAGATTCCGGCAAGGTCAACGTGGCTTCCAACGATGAAGCCTCTGCGGCTAAGGCGCTGCAGATTATCGGCGACCTGACGGCCACCGCCGAAGTGGGGAAGACCTACCTCGGCAAGGTCTCGCGGCTGGCGGATTTCGGAGCCTTTGTCGAAATTCTCCCGGGCACCGACGGTCTGCTGCACATCAGCGAAGTCGCCGAGCACCGCATTAAAGACATTCGTGACGAACTGAAGGAAGGCGATCAGGTTCTGGTGAAGGTGCTGGCGGTGGAAGGCAATCGCATTCGCTTGTCGCGCAAAGCGATCCTAAAAGAGCAGCGCGCGAAGATGGGCGGGGGAGAAGCGCCCGCAGAAGGTGGCGCACCTGCCATGACCATCGAAGGCGGCGGAGAGTTCCCTGAGGAACCCGAAGGCGGCGAACCTAACTTCAATCGTGACGAGCCTCGTCGCACGGGTTCCGGAGGTGGACGTCCTCATGATCGTGGCGGCCGAGGTGGTGGTCGTGGTGGACGGGGCGGTCGTGGGCATAACGGCCGAGGCGGTCGCGGTGGACATGGCGGCGGCCACGGCGGGCCCAGGCACTAGAAATCCGAGCTACGCTCGGCCAGACGGGTCAGAGACCCGTCCCCACACAAGCAAGAAATGACTAAGGCCGCGATGCAATCGCGGCCTTTACTCCTTCACGAGGGTACTCAGAAGCCCTCAGGCGAGACCGAGCGCAACAGCAAGCGACCGGTTCAGTTCGCCAAGCCTGCGTTCCTGAAGCGAACCTGCATACTGCGTCAGATCAGCCTTGCGAAGACTCACAAGGTTGTCGCACATGATCCAGCTGGAGTGCTTTAGGCCCTCTTCTGGCCCGACCGCGACCTGCGTCGACAACCCTTGGCCGCTGGAGAATACTGGCGCACAAATGACTGTAGAGAATTTCGAATCGATCAGCACTTGGCGGCTTACCACCACGAAAGTCCGGTACTGTTTAATCTCGCCGCCCGGTTTGTAAACCCGATAAAGTTCGCCTCTCTTCATGCTGTTCTGCCGCTTTTACTCTTCCGCGATCTGGTACTGCAGAATATCGGTAACTTCGTTATTGAGGGACTCGGCGGCTTCATTGATCTTTTCCAGTTCCTTAGCGTCCATGGCTGCACGAGCTCGCTGTTTTAAATATCGGCGCAATACCCGCTCTATGAAGGCGGAGCGAGATCGCGATCCCGCCAAGCGGTCGATATCGGCTAGCAGGTCATCGGATAGTGTGATTGAAGTCTTCTCTTTCATACCACTAGTATACTACTATCATCCCCCCGAATGACCATCTAACATTGGGAACTGAGGAGAAGTAGGGAAGGCACCTGGATTCTCGACATCGGTGTGCGTGGGCGCAAGCTGGCTTCTACGCCCTCACCAGCGGGGCCGCTACCTTCTTCGGCAGCATCTCGCCAATGCGCCGGATCTGCGCTCCCACGCCGCGTAATTTCTCTTCAATATGCTCATACCCGCGGTCAATGTGATAAACGCGATCGATGATCGTTTCGCCGTCGGCGACCAAGGCAGCCAGCACGAGCGAGGCTGAAGCGCGCAGGTCGGACGCCAGCACAGCGGCGGCGCTCAAGGGAGTCTTCCCACGCACAATCGCCCGGCTACCTTCCATCTTGATGTTGGCTCCCATGCGCACCAGTTCCAGCGCATGCATGAAGCGGTTCTCAAAGATGTTTTCCGTGATGATGGATGTGCCGTCCGCCTGCGTCGTCAGCGCCATATACTGCGCCTGCATGTCGGTGGGGAACCCGGGGTACTCTTCCGTGATCATGTCGGCAGCTTTCAGGTCGCCGTTGCCCAGCACGCGGACGGAATCACCGTTATGCGCGGTCTTCACCCCTACTTCTGTGAGCTTCTGCAGCAGAGCGTCGAGATGATGCGGGTCACAGCCGGAAACATTCAGGTCGCCGCCGGTAAGGGCAGCAGCAATGATGAAGGTGCCAGCCTCAATCCGGTCAGGGATGATACGGTGGCGCGCGCCGCGCAGCTTGCTGACCCCTTTCACCCGGATCGTAGATGTTCCCGCGTCTTCAATCTGTGCGCCCATCTTGTTGAGCAGATCAGCCAAATCCGCAACCTCCGGTTCGCGGGCGCAATTCTGCATGATGGTTTCGCCCTCGGCGAGGATAGCGGCCATCAACACATCCTCGGTGCCGGTCACGGTGATCTTGTCGAAGACGACCTCGGCGCCTCGCAGTCGCTTGGCGGTCGCTTCCACGTAGCCGTGCTCCTGGGTGATGTGAACGCCCAGCCGTTCGAGCCCTTTGATGTGCAGATCGATAGGACGAGCGCCAATCGCGCATCCGCCAGGCAGGGAAACGCGAGCATGCCCGCAACGAGCAACCAGCGGGCCGAGAACCAGCGTGGAGGCCCTCATGGTTTTTACCAGCTCGTAAGAAGCCGCCGGCGTTGCCAGGTTGCGGCAGGAAATCGTAGTCCGGTGCTGCGCTCGGCCGTAACCTAGCTCGACTTCGGCGCCCATGGCGGACAGCAGCTTGCGCGTGGTCTCGATGTCGCGCACCTGGGGAACGTTCTCCAGAATGACGGGCTCTTCCGTGAGCAGAGCGGCAGCCATCGCGGGCAGAGCCGCGTTCTTAGCTCCGCTGACGCGAACCGTGCCCAGCAGCGGATTGCCGCCGCGGATTACAAACTTATCCATGTCGAGGTAATCCCGTAAATAAGCCGATGATACTTTCAATCCGGCTCTGAACTATTGTAGCTAGTTGTCCTGTGGATCGCAGGAACGGAAATGTGGGAACGATGCACTTTAGTGTAGGCCCCGAGCAGCCCCCGCGATGGCCTCTCGGACATTCCCATGGGAGGACTTCAGGGCACGCTCCGCCGCCACGCGGCTCACACCGGCCTTCAGCATCACCAGGGTGATAGCCACACTGCCGCCCGCATGGAGCGCCTTCCGCGCTGCCTCCCGCGACACTCCGGCGACCTGTTCGACAATGCGGATCCCGCGCTCCTTCTGTTTTTCGTTTTTCAAGCGCAGGTTCACCATCAGGTTGCCATAGACATAGCCGAGGCGAGTCATGGCGCCGGTCGAGAGCATGTTCAGCACCAGTTTCTGAGCGGTGCCCGCCTTCAAGCGCGAAGAGCCCGCCAGGACCTCTGGCCCGACCTCGGTCACAATGGCTAGATGCGCGGCTTTTTCCAGGGGAGAGTTCCGGTTGCAGGTGACAGCGATGGTCCTTGCGCCTTTGCGGCGGGCTTCCTGGATGGCCGCTACGGTGAACGGAGTGCGTCCACTGGCAGCGATGCCGACCACCACATCGTGCTTGCCGGGCTTGCGCTTATCGATCTCGTGACGGCCCAACTCCCGTGAGTCCTCGCTCACCTCAGTCGCTGCTGCCAGCGCTTTTGGTCCGCCCGCGATCACGAACTGAACCGTTCTCGGATCAGTATCGAACGTAGGCGGCGACTCGGCGGCGTCCAGGGCGGCAATCCTCCCACTCGTGCCGGCACCGACATAAATTAGTCGCCCACCGCTGTGCAGCGCCTGCTCAATGTAGTCGATGGCGCGCGCAATCTGCGGCAGAGCCCGCTTCACCGCTGCTGCCACCTTTGCGTCTTCGGCATTCATGATGTGGGCGATTTCGAGTGACGACTTGTAGTCCAGCCCAGCCGACAGGGGATTGGGCTGTTCCGATCGTAGTTTGCGAAGGGTAGTGTTACTTTTCATGCTGCAACGCTTCCACTATTGCATCATGAAATCTTGGCCGGACTTGCTTAATAGCCTGGTTCCGGCAGTCGGGCCAGGTGCGATTGGTTAACAGAGTCACGGAAAGCTGCCGGTCGGGATCGATCCACAGCGATGTTCCTGTGTACCCGAGGTGCCCGAAAGAACGCGGTGAAAAATACTTCCCCGATTGAGAGGGTTGCGATGGAGTATCCCAGCCAATCGCGCGAGACGTTCCGTCGGGAACGGATTCAGGGCGAGTGAACAGGGCAAGCGTTTCCGGGCGGATCAGGGGCCGACCGCCCAACAGCATGGCGTGAGCGAAATTGGCCAGATCGCGTGCCGGGCCGAAGAGTCCAGCATGTCCCGCTACTCCTCCCAGAACGCTGGCGTTTTCGTCCTGCACCTCTCCCTGGATAATCCGATTGCGGAAAGTTCGGTCATCCTGCGTGGGGGAAATAGCAGCACGGCATCGCGCGGGCGGATTGAACAGGGTGTCGGGCATGCCCAGCATCGGCAGGTGGCGGTGACAAAACTCGTCCAGCCGCTCATCCGCAAGCCGCGCCAGCGCTACTCCGAGAATGATAAAGCCGATATCGCTGTACTCTGCGACGGTTCCGGGATCGGCAACAAGCGGAACGGCAAACGCAGCGGCCAGGAGTTCCTCTGGAGTGTGCGCCCGTAGGAAGAGTTTCTCGTAGGCGGGCAGGCCCGACGAGTGGGCCAGCAACATACGAATCGTGACTTCGCGCCGACGCGGATCTTCTCCGCGAAACTCCGGGACGGCGGCGACGACCGGCATGTCCAGATCCAGGAAGCCACCTTCGTAGAGCACCATAGCCATGCTGGTGGTCGCAGCTATTTTCGAAAGCGATGCCAGGTCGAACATGGTGCTGGCCGTGACTTCGGGAGAGTTGGCATCGTAAGTAAATCGCCCGAAAGCTTTCAGCGCGACTAGCTTGTCCTGAGATGTGACGGCGACCGATGCTCCCGGAAATGCGCGTGCAGCAATAGCCTCATTCAGGATGGCAAACGCACGCTGGAAGATAGCGTTCTGCTCTTCAAACGCGGGGATCGGAAACTGCACGGAGGTTTTTGGGACGCTGGTCAGAACGCGAAAGACCTCGGATAAAGGCTAAGGTCCAACATTAGCAGAGTTCGAAGGAGAGGGTAAAGATGTGCATCCCTGTGTACTAGAATTTTGTCGTGTCTGCACGCGTTAAGAGGCCAGTCGGTATCGTGGTCACCTTGCTGGGATGATCGTGCTCTTAGCCGCTGAGCCTGTGCTGGCCTGGTTCATCTTTCCTACTTTGCTGCTAGGTATTCTGGTGGCGGCAGTTCTTCATTCGTCGCAATCCTCACCTGGTCAGCAAGACGACGAGCAACGGCCCGCGATACAGATTGCGAAGATTCCGGTGAAGGGAGCTATGGGTCTGGTATTCACGATTGGGACTATGGCAATTTTCTTTGTGGCGCTGCCGCAAGTCAGGTGGTTTTTCGTTCTTGCCTTGCCCTCAGGTGCGCTCATAGGGGTGGGTCTCTACCTGTGGCACAAAGGGCACCCTTAGCACTTCCGTTTGTTGAGAAATCCCGCTCTGCTTGTGTAAAGTCAGAACATACTTTTCTTCGTCAATATGAAGGTGAATAGACATGCGCGCTGGTTGCATGCCCGCGCGCTAGGCGCTCTGTTGCTTCTCACCCTGCTCGTCCTACCGGCCGCGGCGGCGAAGGCGACCAAGGCGGGCCCCTACGCTCGCCTCGATGTCATTGACAGTGTCATCAAGCAGGCCATCGATGCCGGCCAGATCCCCGGCGCCGTCGTGTTGATCGGCCACAACGGCCAGGTTGTTTATCGCAAGGCATTTGGTTATCGGGCCCTCGAACCGCGGCGTGAGCGGATGACCTTGGACACAATTTTTGACTTGGCTTCACTGACCAAAGTAGTGGCCACAACCACCGCGGTGATGCAACTCATCGAGCAGGGCGAAGTGCGTCCCAATGATCCGGTTGCGAAGTACCTGCCGGAATTCGCTCAGAACGGCAAGGAAGACATCACGGTGCGGGAACTGCTGACACATTTTTCCGGCCTGGAGCCCGACCTCGACCTAAAAACTCCCTGGCAAGGGAGAGCCACCGCGTACGGGATGGCGTTTGCCGAAAAACCGGAAAATCCGCCGGGTTCGCAATTCGTCTACAGCGATATTAATTTCATCACGCTGGGCGCGCTGGTCGAGCAAGTCTCGAAGATGACCCTCGACAATTACGCCCAAAGCAAAATTTTCGTTCCCCTGAAGATGACGCACACGCGCTATCTCCCACCGGCATCATGGAGGCCGAAGATTGCCCCCACGCAATATGACGATGATGGCGTGATGCTGCGCGGCGTAGTCCACGACCCGAGTGCCCGCCGCATGGGCGGAGTGGCCGGGCACGCCGGCGTATTCTCGACGGCAGACGATCTCGCGAAATTCGCGCAGGCATTGCTCAGTGGCAGCAAGGTGCTTTCCCCGCTTGCCGTCGAGAAGATGTCCACTCCCCAGCAACCGCCCAACGCAACTTGTCTGCGGGGCTTTGGCTGGGACATTGATTCGCCTTTCTCGACGAATCGCGGCGACCTTTTGCCGGTAGGCTCTTTCGGCCACACTGGATTCACCGGGACATCCTTGTGGATCGATCCGGTAACGAAAACCTACATCATCCTGCTGACCAACTCCGTTCACCCGCGCGGACGGGGAACTGCGGTGTCGTTGCGAACCAAGCTGGCTACGGCGGTCGCTGCTGCGCTGCCGCTTACGGCCAGCGAGAAGGAGAAGCTGCGCTGGGAGAGCATCACCGGCTACAACGAAGCCATGGCAGGCGGCCGCCGGCTCGCTGCCCGCAATGGCTCGGTCAAGACCGGAATTGATGTTCTGGAAGAGCACAATTTCGATGCTCTACGGGCGGCGACGGGAAAGAAAAAGATCGGCATTCTGACCAACCAAACCGGAGTGGATTCCGAAGGCCGCCGCACGATTGATGTATTGGCCCAGGCGCCGGGAGTTTCGCTGGAAGCAATCTTCAGCCCCGAGCATGGTGTTACGGGCGCGCTGGATACTACCGATATCGGCAACTCCAAGGACGCGGCTACTGGCGTGCCTGTCTACAGCGTCTACGGCGCAACTGATGCGGCGCGGCGGCCCTCGATCGACCTCTTGAAGACACTCGATGCTGTGGTCATTGATATTCAGGATGCGGGAGCGCGTTGCTACACCTACGAAACCACGGTTGGCTATTTCCTGGAAGCCGCCGCCAAGGTCGGGATCGAGATCACCGTGCTCGATCGTCCCAATCCGGTAACAGGTTCATTTGTGCAGGGCCCCGTATCGGATATAGGACGAGAGAATTTCGTCAACTACCATCCCATCCCCGTGCGCCACGGCATGACGATCGGCGAACTGGCGACCATGTTCAACAGCGAGCGGGACATCCATGCCAAGCTGCAGGTAGTCGCCATGGAGGGGTGGCTGCGCGGCGACTGGTACGACTCTACCGGCCTCGCCTGGATCAATCCGTCGCCCAACCTGCGCAGCGTGACCGAAGCGGCGCTGTATCCGGGTGTGGCCTTGGTCGAAGGGACGAACGTTTCGGTCGGGCGGGGAACCGATACTCCCTTCGAACTGCTCGGCGCTCCTTGGATCAAGGGAAAGGAATTGGCAACTTACCTCAATGCGCGAGAAATCGCCGGAGTGCGTTTTGTTCCCGTGAGCTTCACGCCATTGTCCAGCAACTTTGCCGGAGAGAAGTGCGAGGGGGTAAACATTGTTCTTCTTAACCGCAATGTTCTGGACGCTCCGCAACTAGGGGTGGAACTGGCGTCCGCGCTGCACAAGGTCTATCCGCAACAATGGCAGATGACGAGGATGATCGAGATCCTGGCCAACCAGTCGGTCTTCGATTCGATTGGCCACGATCAGGATCCGCGCCGCATCGCGCAGGACTGGCAGGAGCGCCTGCAGCAATTCATGGCGGTTCGTGAGAAATATCTGACTTATAAATAGAGCAGAATTCAAGGACCGGCCCAGTCAGCTCTTGTCATTGCGAGGCGCTTTAGCGCCGAGGAATCTGCTCCTTCGGCCCACGTTCGACCCGGAAAAACGTGCGACGAGCGAAAAGCAGATTCCTCGCGGCGGAGGCCGCCTCGGAATGACAAGACATCCTTTTGACCGCTATCCAACCCTCGCAGAGTCCACGGCTTTCGATAAAATAGCCGCTCCAACCCCGGAGCTGATGTGATGAGTGCCAATTCTGTGGGATCGAACCCGCTGTACCGTTGCGCCGGCCCTAACTGCGGAGTGGTGAAAGCTGCGACTGATCGCTGGTGGCTGATGTGGACGTCCATCGAGCAGTTCAAAGCTCCTGTGCTTTATCTCGCACCCTGGAACGAAGAACTCGCCCAGGCAGAAGGCACGCTGCACGTCTGTGGCGAACGGTGCGCGCAGAAGTTGCAGTCTCAGTTCATGGGCAATGTACGAGATAACCAGGTGAAGCGAGCAGGCCCACCCTGATTTCGCCAGGTATAGCTGCGCCAACCCAATCTCATTGAAGACGCGCCACTAAGCACGGCGAAATGGCTCGGGCCGATACACAATCTCGACGGGTTTGCCGTCCCACATTCCAAGATAAAACGACTGCATATTGGGCACAGTTTCGGCTTGATGGAAGGTCGAAGCCATTGCAATGAATCGATCACTCCAAGCCTGTTCTACTTCCAATGCGACGGCGTAGGGCAGGAATTTCTCGTAAATTCCTGGGTGTTCGTGCGGAGCTTCGGAGGTGTCCATCGGAAACTGATCCACTTCTTTCAGGAATCGCCGGAATCCCTCGACTTCATCGAGCAGCTTTCGACCTTCCTGAGTGGGTATCCTCATGAAATGCAAAAAGTGGACATCCAATGCTGTCACGACCACGGTCACAGCGAGGACGGGCCATCCAAACGTGCCACCAAGTACCACAAAGCCCAAGGTGATTCCTGCGATGCAAGGAACGATCCATGCGAATAGGACGGCTGCCCTGCTGATAACTTGGGCATCGAGTTTGTTGTGGGCGGTTCGGTACAGGTCTTGCGTTCTCAGCAACAGAAAGGTCAAGTAATACACAGACGGCGCCATAACAGCCAACGATATTCCCAATGCGAACCACTCATCTGCCCCATGGGGTCGGGCGGCGACGAAAACCGCGATACCCGATAGCACCGTTCCGATTATCAGGAACGCACGGTTTTCCTCAAACCAGACTCCCAATGCCTCTCGCCGCAACAGGTCAGCCATTTGACTTACGATTACCTCCGTCCGCCCGTCGAGCATGCCGATCCGCATGCCCTTACGCTTGCGATGAGCGAGCATTTCATGTACTAACAACCTTTCTTCCTGGGGCAAAAGAACTTTCATATTCGCGGCCGGAGTTAGGCGAAGCACTGAAATCCCATCTTCCGATTTCATGGTTGCCAGCCCTTTGGAAACGATGCTGAGCACTGCTGCCCAGAACGTGCGGTCATCGAATGTTCTTTTCCAGGCGTAGCGAATCGCCGCAGGCGATAGGTGCGCTGGAGGCGCGTAGAGCGGAACGACCGTACCCTTTTTCACGTCGCGAACTATAACTGCCCACGCCGCAGCATAGTACGCACAGACGCACAGAGTGGCCGTGATGGTGTATGCGTCAGGCGCAAGCATGGCCGACATAAATTAGCGTTAAATCGCATGCATGGCAATGTGGAAGCGGGATTTGGTTGAAAGTGGCATAACGTAGGTTCTGATGATTGTGGACGTGCAACTACGGTGGTGTTGGCGAAAACCTCGCCTTAACACACTGCTCGACAGCCGATTTGCTGACCTGAATGGCTTCTCGTCCTCAACGTAGTTGCCTGCATGAAACCAATTTAAGCTCACGCCGCATCCTACTCACTTTCGCAGTCTATACTGTCGTCGTAGCTTTGCCGCAATAGTCGGAGGGTTCTATGCGCTCTCTGCTCACGTTCTTATTGTTATCCAGCCTGGCGTTTTCTCAAGCCAAGCCGGCTTCGTCAGAACCTGCCCGGCCCACCGAATCCAAAGACAGCAACGAGAACACGCTGACCATCCCCGCAGGAAGTAAGATCCCGGTTGCGCTGAAGCACGCCATCTCTACGAAAAGCGCACGCGAAGGCGATGCGGTCTATGCCGCCACAACCTTCCCATTCGTCTTGAACGAGAGAGTGTTAGTTCCGGCGGGAACGTACGTGCAGGGGCGGATCAGTCACGTACAGAAAGCGGGACGGGTCAAGGGCAGGGCCGAAGTGCTCATCCACTTCACCACGCTTATTTACCCCAACGGATACACCGTCATGCTGCCGGGCGCGGTCGAGAACGTCCCCGGGGCAGAGAAGACCTCGATCAAGGATAAAGAAGGCACGATTCGACAGGACAGCGATACTGGCAAGAAAGTCGGCACGATAGCCAGCACCGGGGCGACCGGCGCCGTCGTTGGAGGACTGAGCCAGGGCGGCAAGGGCGCGCTGATTGGTGCGGGCGTCGGAGGAGCTGCCGGGACTGCCATTGCGTTGTTAACGCGCAATACGGATGTCCGCCTGGATGCCGGTACCACGTTGGAGATGGTGATTCAGCGGCCGATTCCCTTGGACGCAGCCCGGGTGAGGTAATTGGCCGTGGGGCGCAGACACTCTTGTCCGCGCCCCCGCATAGACGTAAAGATTATTTCAGCGCGAACATGGCATTCACATGCGCCGTTACCAGCACGTTCTGCGGGCTGAATTCCGCCGTGGGTGCCGGTGCCTCTGCTTGAGCCCGCATCCCCGCCATTGGTTGTGCCGCCAGGGGAGACATGATGCGCACCTGCTCAAAAGTATCTACCGACGCATAAGACAGGTCTCCTAACACCCGCCCGCCCGCCCGGGCGACGGCCTCGGCATTTTCCCGGGCGTGGCGATACGCATCTTCTACCGCCTTGACCTTGGCGGCATCGATATTTTCCAGCGAGTAATTGATGGACTGGTTCTCGGTGACATCCGTGTCGGCAAGCTGCTGCACGATAGGAGCGATCTTGGAAAAATCCTTGAGCTTCAAAGAAACGGCAGAATTCACCCGATAGCCCACCAGCTTTCTCTTGGCCGTTCTCCAGTCGTACACGGGTTGCAGGGAAAAGAAGCCGATCTCGGCAGTTTTAGGATCAATGCCGTTGGAGCGCAGAATCTGGCGGATTTGCTCTGCGTCTTTCGAGGCCCGGTCGTAAGCGGCCCTGGCTGTGTCCTCCTGGGCGGAGATGTTGAATTGCACGCGTGCCGTATCCGGTGCCGCCTCGAACTTGCCGTCGGCGCCGACGAATACCGTGTTGGGCTGCGCGGTGATCGTAGGATGTTCCTGCGCGGGTGAGTAGAGGGTTGCCGCAAACAGGACAATAAAAGCAGCCTTGGTCATTGGAGGCTCCCGTTCGAGTTTATACACTTGCTTCCCACTACTAAAAGAATGAGGGAGAACGAAGGACTTGCGTCTCCCATGTCTCGCAAAAGAGGCGAGACATGGGGCACCCAGGTGTCTAGTTCGTTCACCAAGACAAAGGCACGGGTCTTACCCCGTGCCTTCATCATCGTCGAAAGACTGGATCCTGCGACGAGGGATCCGGTCTGCGCAAAAAGTGTGGGCGGGTCTCTGACCCGTCCGGCGGGTCACAGACCCGCCTCCACACGAATCTAACGAGGAATCTGGAGAGGATGGTCGAGGCGGACCTCCAGAGTGGCGTTCTTGTCGAGGCGCAGGTTGCGCTGCGACAATACGCCCGTCAGGGCACCTAACCCAGCGCCTGCGCCAGCGCCAATGCCCGCACCTTTACCGCCACCAGCAGCTGCCCCGGCGGCAGCGCCTAATCCCGCACCCACTGCGGCGGTCTCGATCATGCGGCGCTTGTCCATGCCCTTGCGCTCAATTTCGCCTTCGGCGTCAGGCTGCTTGGCGGCATGTTCACCTGGCACGCCGGTCACGGTGGCGACCAGCGGCATCTTTCCATGGCCGGTATCAATCTGATCGAAGCTCAGGAGCATGCGCGCGTGCAGTCCCTGTTCAACCGACGAAACGTGCCCCCAAATTTTCTTGCCGCGGGGAATAGTCGCACCATTAGGAGCTACCAGGTCCTCGGCCAGCTTGGCTGTGAAATGGTGGCCCTGTTTGACGTTGCTGGTATCCAGCTTGTCATTAAGGCGGATGAGAAAGGTCTGGCCTTCCGGGATTGCGTTGGGCATCGGAGGAGGCGCAACCGCACGCTCCTCGGCTGCGAGGGACATGCCTGCTAACAACAGTGGGCCTACACACCACCAGACGCGAGAACGAAGCCTCGTCATAACCAGGTCCTCATGCTGAAGGAATCACTTGCCCTAGGTTGGATGTTTCGGTGTGGAGAAATGGCTGCCTGCTAATTACGTTTGAATTTCAGGAGGATAGATCCTGAGCGCTGGCCGTGGAGTTGCTCTATGAACCTTTAGCTACCGCCGAGAAGGTGAACCGCTGGGTCTGGGAGTCAATTTCTTTCTTCAGATCCTCAAAGATGCTGTCGGGCATGGTGCGGAAGACGCGAACCACCCCCGGATCAAACTGGGTTCCTGTGCAGCGGTAGATCTCTTGCCGAGCAGCGGAGAAGGTCTGTCTCTTTCGGTAGGGCCGATCCGAAGTAATAGCATCCAACGTGTCTGCAATCGCAAAAATTCTAGCCCCCAGGGGTATTTCCTCACCCTTCAGGTTGCGTGGATAGCCGCTCCCATCAAAGTGTTCCTGGTGTGAATAAACGATTTCGCACGCCTCCCCGAGGAAGGGAACCCTCTTAAGCAGTTGATAGCCTTTGTAGCAGTGCTCACGCATTTGTTCGACTTCTTCGGGATCGAGCTTACCTGGTTTCCGCAGGATTTTATCCTCAATAGCCATCTTTCCGATGTCATGCAGAAAGGCGCCACGAGCGATCACTCGAATCTGGTCGGCCGGCAATCCCATGGCACGTGCGACGGCGATGGTAAATGCTGTTACGCGCCGAGAGTGGCCTTCCGTCTCCTCATCTCTCATGTCGAGGGCCTCGCCGAGCACCTCTAAGGTCGTATCGTAAGACTTCTCCAGGGTGGCCATCGCCTTCCGTAATTGATCCGTGCGGTTGGCGACCAGCGATTCCAGGTTAGTTTGGTAGGCGCGGTTCTCCATTTTGAGTCGCCGGTTCTCCAGCGCCCGACGCGCGGTTGCCAACAACTGTTCCCGCTCAAACGGCTTGAGCAGGTAGTCATACGCGCCGTTGCGGATGGCCGCCAGGGCAACAGAAATGTCGTGCACGGCGGTCACCATGACCACCGGCATGTCGGGATATTTTTCCTTGGTGCGCTCCAGCAGGCCGATTCCGTCCAGCTCAGCCATCATCAAGTCGGAGAGCATCAATTCGAATTCTTCCCCTGAGTTCAGTAGCGCCAGAGCCTCTAGTCCGGAGGCCGCTTGCCGGCACTGGTAATTGGCGGAGAGGAGTTGAGCAGTAATGATTTCGCGGATGGCTTCTTCGTCATCCACCACTAGGATTCGGTCGGCTGGCATGGCAGTAGGCTCAGTTTACCCCAAGTTCCCCCTTTTTCTGCCCTTTTCCTGGAGGTAACCACGGTAACCATCGGCCAGTCGAAAAGTCATCGCTAGGCACGGGAAGCATGATATTTAGAAAGCCGGTACCTTCGTGTCGACAGCTACCATGAACCTTCTACTCAGCCTGTGGACCTTGGCCGGAGCGGCCATCCTCAAGCTGACGCCGCAGGAATCGGCCGCTTTCATTATGCTGGCGGCCAGTCTGGTCGTATTCCGTACTTTCCGCGAACGCTATCTGCTGATCTGGATTCTGGGCTGGATTGTCTACCTAGTCTCTCGCCTGCCTTTGGCAGCATGGGAGCCGCAATACGGACTGGCCATCGCAGAAGGCACGTTTGTGCTGGCGGTCTGTGTATTTGCTGCCGCCGTATTTTCCTACACTCGTGCCCGGAAATTGTTTCTGCCCCTGCTCTTTGCCTCTATTGTCGTAGTCGGTTATGCGGTGGTGCGCCCGTTTCTTTGGCCGGATTCCATTACTCTGCGCCTAGCCCTGGAAGTGGCCTACCGGGTTGTGGCGATCACCGCAGTTGTGCAGCTGATAAAGGTCCGCTGGGGTCGGTGGGAAATTGGCCCTTGGCTATTGAGCCTCAGCCTGCTCTCAGTGAACCTCGATTGGGCTGCCGTCAATTTGCATTTGCCCGCCGGCGTGGACCTGATCCCGGGTCTGCTGCTCGGTTTGAGCATGCTGCTGGTGGTCTTCGATGATTCGCGGGCCCGCACTCGTCGGCTGGCCGTCGTGAATGCGCTCACCACCAGCATCGCCCGTTCCACGCAGTCGGGCCCCATGCTGCTGACGGCTCTGGAAGAACTCAAGAAGCTGATGAAAGCTCGGGCGGCCTGGTTCCGGTTGCAACAGGAGGACGAGAAGTTGGTGGTCGTGCAACAAATCGGCCTCTCGCCGGAATTCATGATGGCGCGGGGCTCGATTGCGACCGACGAGACGATGCGCAACCTGATCCTTAACGGCAAACCGGCTGTCATCAAAACTAAGACTGCCGACCCGGATCTACAAAATGCGCTGAAGAAGGAAAAATTTCATCATGTGCTGATGGTCCCGGTGCGCGGCAAAAAATCAGTAATCGGAGTCCTCGCCCTGGGCAGCCGTCACTGGCGCTCTTACACCCCGGAAGATCTGGAATTTCTGGAAACTAGCGCCAACCAGCTGGGCATTGCGGTGGAGAACGTCCGCCTGATGGAGCAGGTGCTGCGTTCGCAGCGGCAGTGGGTCAACACCTTTGATTCCATCCAGGACCTCATCCTGGTCCACGACGCCGAGTTCAAGATCATGAAAGTGAATCAGGCGCTGGTGGGGCGCCTCAACCTTGCTCCGGCGGCGGTAGTAGGCAATCCGTGCGAGACCATCCTCTCCAAAACCTATGAGCAATGGAAGGGTTGCCCGTACTGCTCGCGCGGGGATGTGGATTTCGTGGAAGGCTCCGATCCCTGCTTTGGTGGCTATTCTCTGGTTTCCACTTCTTCCTATACCGACCAGAACAGCAAGCAGAAAGGCACGATCCACGTCATTCGTGACACCACGGAGCGGCGAGCTGCGGAAGAAAAATATCGGCTGCTGTTTGAGCAGGTACAAGAGGGCGTTTTCGTTGCCACTCCCGAGGGCCGGCTAGTGGACTGCAACGACGCGTTCGTCCAGATGCTCGGTTATAAGGGCCGCGAAGAGTTGATGGTCCTCAATTTGGAGAACGAGCTTTATGCCTCGCCAGAGCAGCGCGAGCTCTTCCGTCGGGAGATGGAAAAGCACAACTACGTACGAAATTTTGAAGTCACCATGCGCCGGAAGGATGGCACGCTGCTGAATGCCGTTGAAAGCAGTTTTGCCAGCCGGAATGCCGCCGGCAGGATCGATCGTTACCAGGGCTTTCTCCTCGATATGACGGAGAAGAAGCGTGCCGAGGAAGAAATTCGGCGGCGCAACCGCGAGTTGAACGCGCTTAACGCGATGGCGGTGATCGCGACCCAGTCCTTCGACTTGGATGAAATCCTGAATCTCACCCTGCGCCAGGTGGTCACTTTGTTTGGCGCGGAAACGGGCTCGGTATACCTCTCCGACGCCGACAATACGACTTTGCGGCGCCGGGCGGGTTGGGGCCAGCGCAGCGGTGACCGCCAGAAGTTTTCGGAAGTCGCATTACCTGGAGGGTTCGGCGAGCTCGTGATGCGCTCCCGTACCGAAGTCATCACACACGAATTCCTGCCCCACCTCCCGCCGTTGGTCGCGGAATTTGTCCAGGCGGACGGCCTGCCATCCTGGATTTGGGTTCTGCTATGGAGTAAGGATCTTCCCATCGGGGTTCTGGGCATCAGCTGCCGGGAAACGCGTACTTTCTGCAGCAATGACGAGAACCTGCTGGTTGCCATCGGTCGGCAGCTGGCCACGACCATCGAAAAAGTCCGCTTGTACGAGGAAACCTGCCGCGCTTACGACGATCTACGCAAGACCCAGGAGCAACTGCTGCAGAGCGAGAAGATGTCGGCAGTCGGGCAACTGATTGCCGGCGTAGCGCATGAATTAAACAATCCATTAACGGCCATTCTGGGTTACGCACAACTGCTGGAGAGCGAAGGCCTGCAAGAGCGTGCCCAGGACTATGTTCGCAAGATGTTTAAGCAGGCACAGCGGACTCACCGCGTGGTGCAGAACCTTTTGTCGTTTGCCCGCCAGCGCAAGTCGCAGAAACAGGAAGTTGATCTCCGCAAGGTACTCGATGAAACGCTCATTCTTCGCGACTACGATCTGAAGGTCAACAACATCGCCGTGGAACGCGAAATCGATCCCAACACTCCCAACGCGGATGCGGATCCGCACCAACTGGAGCAGGTCTTCCTGAACATCATCAACAACGCGCTTGATGCCATGCTGGAAAATAGCCCGCGCGGCACTCTGAAAGTGAAGCTCTACCCCAAGGATAAGTTCGTATGCGTCGAGTTTCAAGACAGCGGCCCCGGCATCCAGGATCCGAAGCGCATTTTTGATCCTTTCTACACCACCAAGAGCATCGGGAAGGGAACCGGTCTGGGTCTTAGCATCTGCTATGGGATCGTGAAAGAACATGGCGGCGACATCGTCGCGCATAACCGGCCTGAAGGAGGCGCGGTGTTGGAAGTACGCATTCCCATCTGTGGCCACAGCGCCGGCGCCGCGGACAGGGAAGTCCCAGCCCCCAAGCGGGAACTGGTGATTGAAGGCTATGTCCTGGTTGTGGAAGAGGAAGAAGCCGTGTTGGAGTTTGAACGCGATGTCCTGGTCGGCGCCGGAGCCAAGGTCGCCACAGTCACCAGCGGCGACACCATGAAAGAACGCCTGCTGGCGGAGCGATTCGATGCCCTGGTCACCAACGGCACGCAGGCGAACTGGGGCGCGCGCGAGATGTATCAATGGTTGAAAGAAAAGTGCCCCGACATGGAAAACCGCGTGCTATTCACCTTCTCGACGGCGATGGATCTTGAGATGCGCGGTTTCCTGCAATCGAATAACCTCCCATTCCTGGTCAAACCCTTCGAGGTTGCGGACTTGATCACCGCCGCGCGGAAGTTACTGCAGAAAACCCAGGCTGCCGCAGCTTCCGGAAACTAGTTCCTCTGCTCAATTTATGCCGTCACCCTGAGCCGGGCGTAGCCCGGCGACAGGTCTCGCGTGCAGAACTTAAGCTCCCCAGACAAATTCACAGTTCATCCCGCAGGTTGCGCGCCAGTTCACGCAGAGCCGTCTCGTTGCGCCGATACCACATCCACTGCCCTTGCTTCTGCGCCTCCACTAAACCAGCCTTCTTTAAAATGGTCATGTGATGAGAAATCGTAGGCTGTGACAGGCGCACGCGCTGCTCGATATCGCAAGCGCAGAGCCCGACCTCCTTGCCAATTGAGCACGCCCCTTTTGCTTTAAGGGCCAGTAGAATACGGCGGCGAGTGCGGTCCGCGACGGCGCGCAGCATGCGATCGATCTTTTCCTCCGCGTTGTCCATCACCGCACGAAGAAATACCCGATTCATTGACGCATGTCAATGTTGGATTGATGTTCCATCTGGTTATGGGATCGAACAGCATAGTTTTGGATGGAGCAGCGCTTTAAGCGCTGCATACCAAGCTCTTCTCATGTATGGTCATTCCGAGCGGCTTTAGGCGCGAGGAATCCGGATTTCCTGATAACAACCATGCTTTTTGAAGGGAACGAACGCCGCGAACGGGAAAAGCTGAAAAAATCCCAAGGCCTCCTCCCGCCGGGCCAGTCCCTAACCTTGAAATGGCCTGTGCTCCATTACGGTTCCGTTCCGCGCTTCGATCCCACAACCTGGGATTTCCGCGTCTACGGGCAAATCGAAGAGCCGCTGCGGTGGACTTGGGAGGAATTCAGTCAACTCCCCAGAGTCCGGCGCACCAGCGACTTCCACTGCGTCACCCGCTGGAGTCGCTTCGACAACCAATGGGAAGGGGTTGTTTTTCGCGAGGTACTGCGACGGGTGAAACTCAAGCCAGGGGCCGCCTACGTTCTGGTGCACGCCGAGCAGGGATTCACCGCTAACGTTCCCTTGGCTGATCTCGACCGGGAGGAAGTCCTGTTTGCCACCCACCATGATGGCCAGCCTTTGTCTCCTGAGCATGGTTATCCGTTGCGTCTGATTGTTCCCCACCTGTATGCGTGGAAATCGGTGAAGTGGGTGCGGGGCATTGAATTTCTTGCTCACGATGTCCCCGGCTTTTGGGAACAGAACGGGTATCACATGTACGGGGACCCGTGGAAGGAACAGCGCTTCAGCCGGGAATGAACTACTTTTTCAGGATGGGGTTGTAGCCGTCGCCGATCAGCTTGGCGCGGATAGCCTCCGCATCTTTGATATCCCCGTAAGGGCCGATCTGCACGTGAAACAGCTTGTCGGTCGTGGAATTATTGGTAAACGCCGGATACTGTTTTTTCTTCAGCGCATCCACCAGGGCTTCTGCATCCTCCTGCTTCGTGACCGCTGCCACTTGCACATAGTAAGAACTGGTATTGCCGATGGTCGCCGGATCGGGAGGCGCAGGTTGGCCGGTGGCATTTGCGTTTTGTGCGGGAGCAGGAGAGGGTGGGGTGCTGGCATCGGCGGGTGCGAGCTGTGGATTGGCGTCTTTCTGCTCGACTGATTTGTAGAAGGTCAAATCAGAGGGCTTGACGGCATTATCCGGGGTGGTCGGTTTCGTGCCGGTAGAACGTACGACGCCTGCGGCCGGAGAGCCGGCATCCGCGGCCAGCACTGGCCGGTTGGAACTGCGGCCGAGCGCGTAGCCCATCCCGAAGAACACGGCGCATAGCGCCACCAGCCCGAAGAACAGGGCCAGCATCTTGCCCGTACCCAACGTAATTTCAGTGTCCTGATCACCCGTCATCGTTTACTCCTGCTCAGCCATCCACCCGAAATCGCCTGATCTGTGCGAATCCGTGGCTGTCTTTCTGCTATCCCGTTTTCTTGCCGGCCTCTGTTGCTTGCGACACCAGCTTCTGAATCCCAACGAAGACGTCCACGGGAACGGGGAAGACCACGGTCGTGTTCTTCTCCACCCCGATTTCAGTCAGGGTCTGCAGGTAGCGCAACTGCACACTGACCGGCTCGGTCGCGAGCAGATGCGCGGCATCCACCAGTCGCTGCGCCGCCGAGAACTCGCCCTCCGCATGGATGATCTTCGATCGCTTCTCCCGTTCCGCCTCGGCCTGCTTGGCCATAGCCCGCAGCATAGTTTCGGGCATATCGACTTGTTTGACCTCGACATTTACCACCTTGACGCCCCATGGCGCGGTGTGAGTATCGAGAATGCTCTGCAGCCGGAGGTTGATTTTGTCGCGATGTGCCAGCAGTTCGTCCAGTTCCAATTCCCCCAGAACCGACCGCAGCGTCGTCTGCGCAAACTGGGAGGTCTGGTAAACGTAATTAGAAACTTCCACCACCGCCTTGCGGGGATCAATGACCCGCAGGAAGATCACAGCGTTGACCTTCAGGGTAACGTTGTCGCGGGTGATGATGTCCTGCGGCGGCACCTCCAGGGCTTCCTGCCGCAACGAGATGCGCACCATGCGATCCACGGGCGCAAACACCAGGATGATGCCTGGTCCCTTCTCGCGGTCCAGCAAACGCCCCAGCCGGAAGATAACGCCGCGCTCGTACTCAGCAAGGATCTTGATAGAACTCAACAAATAAAGGGCGACAATGATGATGACGACGAAGGACAAGGGTATCGGCATCCTGCCTCCAAGCCTGACTTGTCAGGAGTGCTCCTGGGGCGGATTGTATCCCAAATCAACGCGCTGATTGCGGCATTTCCGATGCCCAGCGGTTACCTGAGGAGATGCGCTTCCGGGTGGGCGAGGGTCAGTCTGGGGAGACCTTGTGGCACCACTGGCTGTCGAGCGCTGCACGCGAGATTCTTCGCGGACTAACGTCCGCTCAGAATGACGACATGGACGGAGATGCCTTAACAGAAATAATCCACTAAACCGGCGCCGAGATCGGCGTCCGCTGTGTTGCCAGCACCGGCTCTACCGCTAACTGCAACCCATCCACGCTGCGTACCACGACCGACTCCCCAGCGCTGACCGTCACCGCAGAGACTGCATCCCAAATCTCGCCATGCACAAACACCTTGCCACGGGGCGAGAGTGCGGTCTGAGCCACGCCAACCTCGCCCACCAGACCTTGCACGCCGGTCACGATTTTGTTGCGTCGCGCCTTGAGAGCGATGCTCATCAGAAAAACCGTGATTAACCCGACCGGAATGCTTACCGCCAGCGCGGTGACCAGTTTCACGCGCATTTCGGGGATGGGAGCGTCCACCAGCAGCAGCGCGCCCAAGGTAAGCAACGCGACGCCGCCTAACCCAAGCACCCCGTGGGTGGCAAACTTGGCCTCCAGTGCGAAGAGAATGAAGGCTCCAAGTATCATCGCAAGCGCCGCATGGCGCACCGGCAGCAGATTCAGAGCAAAGGCCGCCAGGAGGATAAAGATGACGCCCACCGTTCCCGGCAACACCGCCCCGGGGTGGTTGAACTCGGCATACAGTGCCAGCGCTCCGATGGCCAGCAAAATGAACGCGATGTTGGGGTCCATGATGAAACCCAGGATCCGTTCCTTAAGCGTCATTTCGTAAGGCCGGATCACCTGCCCAACCAGGTTCAGCTTCACTTCTTGCCCGTTAAAACGCTTAATGGTCCGTCCCTGTAACTGCCTGAACAGATCCTCTTCATTGGAGGCGACGATGTCGATCAGCTTGTCCTTGAGCGCCTCTTCCTCGGTGAACGATTTCGACTCGCGGACAGCACTCTCTGCAATCTCAACGTTGCGCCCGCGTTTGGCGGCCACCGAACGCATCAACGCAGCCGAGTCGTTCTCGAGTTTCTGCTTCATGACCTCATCCAACTTGCCAGCGCCAATGGTGACGGGATGGGCTGCGCCGGTATTGGTTCCCGGCGCCATCGCTGCCACGTCGGCTGATTCGAGGATGAAGAATCCCGCTGAGGCCGCCCGGCTGCCAGCCGGGGTCACGTAAATAATGACCGGAACCGGCGACTCCAGAATCTTGTTGATGATGTCCCGAGTGGATTCCACCAGCCCTCCCGGCGTGCTGAGTTCAATGAGCACCGCCTGGTCTCCCTTCTGTTTCGCGTCGGCGAAAGCACGGCCGATGTATTCGTCAGTGATGGGTTGAATGGTGTCGTTGACCACAATCTTGAGAACTTCAGCCGGAGCGGGAATTGCAGCGAGAGACAGCAGGAGCGTCGTTATGACCTGCAGAATGCATCGGGACAGCAGCGGTTTCATCGGTTAGGCAGTGGCTGCGCTTTCTCCGCGAGCTTGGCTGCGATGGTGAGCTTCAGAGGACGCGCCGAGCGGTTGGAGGGCTCCAGTTGCAGAGTCCGTCCACACTCTCGACAGCCCTGTCACTTTTATTGTCTCTCAAATCGACTGCGCCAGCATAAAAAGAGCTCCCATGAAAGGCATGCCAGCGCCGCCATAGGCAAGCTTGAGGTCTGGGAGAATTCTGATCAGTCAGCCGCCGTTTTCGACGCTTCCGAGGAGCCAGTCTTTTCGCCAGTAACTGGTGCTTCCGGGTGGGTCTTCGTCCAACTGGGCAGCCGTGCATCGCCTGTAATCAGCCGCGCGCCGCGTTCGTAAGTCAGATACGACCAGGCCCACTGAATCATCACAATCAGCCGGTTGCGAAAACCGATGAGGAACAAGATGTGAATGAAAAGCCATGAAAGCCAGGCCAGGTATCCGGATAAATGTACTTTTCCGAACTGCGCGACGGCCGCCGCGCGTCCGATGGTCGCCAGGCTCCCTCGGTCCCGATAGTGGAAAGCTTCCCGCGGCTCGCCCATAAAATCTCGCGCGACGTTCGCCGCCACAGCGTGTCCCTGCTGCATGGCTACGGGGGCAAGTCCCGGAAGCGGCTTGCCCGCCGCATCTTTCAGGGCGGCAAGATCGCCAATGACAAACACCTCCGGATGACCAGGAATACTCAAGTCGGGCTGCACGAGCACGCGTCCAGCGCGATCGACTGACGCGCCCAGTTTCTTTCCCAAAGGTGAGGCGGCTACTCCGGCGGCCCACAGAATGACTGCGGCAGGCAATCGTTTGTCGCCAACGTGAACGGCATCAGGCTCGACAGCCGTCACCATCGTCGAATCCTGCACGTCCACTCCCAGGCGGCGTAATTGTTCTTCAGCGCTGCGGGAAAGATCCTCGGGATAGGCAGGCAGAATTCGCGGTCCGCCTTCTAAGAGCAAAATTCGCGTGCTCTTGGGATCAATGGACCGAAATTCGTTGGCCAGCGCACGGCGTGAGATCTCGGCCAGCGTGCCGGCCAGTTCCACTCCGGTGGGGCCGGCACCGATCACCACGAAGTTCAGGGGCATCTGCTCGCCGCCTTGGGCAGCCTGCCGCTCCGCCAACTCGAAGGCTAGCAACACGCGCCGGCGGATCTCGATGGCGTCTTCGATGGTCTTCAGACCGGGCGCCAGCGGTTCCCATTCGTCGTGTCCAAAATAGGAGTGCGTTGCCCCGGCGGCCACGATCAGGTAGTCGTAGGCCATCTGCATATCCGCCAGCTTGACGATGCGCGCTGCCAAGTCAAAGTCTGTGACCTCTCCCAGAAGGACCTGCACATTGGCATGTCCGCGCAAGATCCAACGAATCGGTGCGGCAATTTCTCCCGGCGACAAGCCCGCGGTGGCTACCTGATAGAGCAGGGGCTGAAACGTGTGATGGTTCTTGCGATCGATGAGCGTGATGCGCACCGGCTGACGGGCCAGGGAACGGGCTGCAGTGAGTCCTCCAAAGCCGCCTCCGATAATCACCACGTGGGGTGTGCTCTTGCCGTTCATGAGAACACTTTATAAGATTCAAGGAATGTCCTCGGAGTCGAAAAGTTTTCCCCACACCCAGTTAATCGAGCCAGGGCCCTCTCTTGAAGAAACAGGGAAGCCGCCAATCACAGAAGCCACTCCGCTCCTGGCCAAGACTGCCTGGACGGAAGTGGCGATCGTTTACGGTCTGATTGAAGCTGCTATCTGGACAGAGGACATCACGAAGCTTCTTTGGACGGTACTCGCCACCGCATGTGCTCTGATTTTCGTTTTCCGAAGAAAACCGTCGCTCAATGAACTCGGCCTGGACGTTCCGCCCCTAAAGGGCAGCTTGTGGACGCTGACTTTGGCGGCCATCCTGGCCAGCGGCATTCTCTTGGCAGGTTGGATGGCCGGCACCTGGGACCCGCGGCATCCCACGTGGCCGCCACTGCAGAATCCTGATCTGTACGCCGCGTGGGCGCTGGTCCAGCAGTTTCTGTTGCAGATCTTCTTCTACAAACGCCTTGAGGTTGCACTCGGGAACAGCCGGCTTGCGGTGCTGGCTACAGCACTGTTGTTCTCAGCTGCCCATATCCCTAATCCCTGGCTGGTTCCGGCAACGCTGTTTGGTGGATTGTTTTTCTGTGAACTGTTTCGGCGATATCGCAACCTGTACCCGCTGGGCGCCGCGCATGCCTTGCTGGGCTTTGCCGTCGCTGAAGCGCTCTCAGTCGTGCTGCTGCGGCACATGCGAGTGGGAATCGGATATCTGCACTCATAGTAAGAGTGAATCAGTCGAGTTAAGACTTCCCGTTGGTGCTGCTCTCGACCAGTTCTCCGGTCACATCTCTTACCAATTCGCGTCGGAACTCTTCCGGCGTGTCTTTCTTCTCGAGTACCTGCACGCGGCGCGCGGCGATGTTAACCGGCTCAAGTTGGAAGATATTGCCGTTACTGATCTTGATTTGAAAGCGGAACCAGTCAGTGCGGAACAGGCGCCCCGAGGCATAGAAGGTCACCGAGGCAGCGATTTGGCCTTCGAAATCGTCTCCCATACCGGCGATGAGCCGTTGTCCGATCTTGTCGGTCCAGGTCATGCCGCCCACCAGTGGATCGTTGAGAAAATATCTCCCAAAGGGCACGCCCTGCGACGGTCTGCGCAGCTGCACCAATTGGAGCAGAACGGAAATCTTGGCCAGATTCGTGATTACGATTTTCGCTTCGCTGGCGGAAACCCTTTCCAACTTGATATGTAACTCGGGCGACCATTCGCGCTCATATTCTTCGTGCGCCAGCGCCAGACTCTTATCGGTAGCCTCTGCGTACCGCAAAGTGGCGCGCGCCAGCACCAGGCTGAGGATGCAGGTGACCACGGTTGCGACTAACGGGATGTACGCCAAGAGTGCAGAAAACGGGACGCTGTACTGATAAAGCTGATAAAGCCAGTGTAGGTGCATAGGAAAGTAAGACCTCGGATCGCGCAGCAGAGCCACGGGGAGAGGCTCTGATTCACCTAGTCTATCGAGGCCAGTCCGTCATGCCCAGATGCGGCATGGTATAGACCTTTCGTAATGCACGGAACATACGCTGCGACAGCAGTTTGCCCGGACCGGCCAACCAGCGTAGGATCGAGCGCTGCATCGATTCGCATCTTACGAAGCAGGTGGAAAGGACTTCTCATTTGCCAGGGATTAAGCCGATGAAACGTCTCGCCCTTTTTCTTTTTGTTGTTTTCTCGATTTCCAGCCGTGCCCAACAGCCAGTAGCGCCCCCCGCACAATCGGCGGCCGAGCCGCGGATTTCGGTGATTGCGGCTGCGCCGTCAACAGCCAAGAGGCCGGTCAGGGACGAGTATCAAGACGTTAAGGTGGTCGACGACTACCGCTGGCTGGAGAACAACAACGATCCAGAGGTACGCACCTGGGTCGAGGCCCAGAACACCCGCACCCAGGCTTACTTGGATTCGCTTCCGGATCGCACGAAAATCTACGACTGGCTGGAACAACTCGAAAAACGGCAATCCGCAACGCACTACGGATTGCAGGCGGCGGGCGGCCTGCTGTTCGCTTTGAAGTGGCAACCCGGCAAGCAGCAAGCCATGCTGGTTACGTTGAAGTCTCCCGATGACCCGGCATCTGAGCACGTGGTCTTAGATCCCACCAGCATCGACCCCAGCGGCCATACCGCAATTCAGTTTTACGCTCCTTCCCTGGACGGTAAGCAGATCGCCGTGTGCCTTGCCGAAGGTGGCAGCGAAGCCGGCAATGTACACGTTTACGACGTAGCTACCGGTAAGGCTCAACCCGACGTTGTACCGCGAGTGAATTTCCCTACCGCCGGGGGCAGCGTGGCCTGGAATGCAGATGCTTCCGGCTTCTACTACACGCGCTATCCCCACCAGGGTGAGCGTCCGCCCCAGGACATCAACTTCTACCAGCAGATTTATTTTCACAAACTGGGGACGCCCTCCGATCACGACAGCTACGTTCTCGGGAAGAATTTCCCGCGCATCGCGGAGATCTCCCTATCAACCAGCGACGATGGCAAGTACCTGCTCGCCATCGTGGCCAACGGCGACGGCGGGGAGTACGAACATTTCCTGCTCGGCCCGGAAGGGAAGTGGAAGCAACTGACTCAGTTCGCCGATCAGATCAGCGCGGCGGCTTTCGGCGCCGACGATGTTCTTTACCTGGTCTCGCGCGATGGCGCGCCGCGGGGGAAAATGCTGCGTCTTTCCCTGACGACGCCGGACCTGAAAAAGGCAACCGTGATTGTCCCCGAGAGTGAAGCGGTTATTCAGGGGTTTGGGTTCGCGCTATCCGGCTTTCCTGCCAATTTCGCGGCGACCCGCGATCGCCTGTACCTAGTGGATGTTATTGGTGGCCCGACTCAAATTCGCTTATTCGACCATGCAGGCAAGCCGCTGGGACTAGTGCCCATTGAACCGGTCTCGGCGGTTTCCCAACTGCTGCGACTCGAGAATGGGGAACTGCTCTTTCGCAATAGCAGTTACATCAAGCCCGGAGCCTGGTACGTCGTCGATCCGCAGCAGAACAAGACCACGGTCACTGCCCTGCGTTCAAGCTCGCCCGTGGACTTCAGCGATGTCGAAGTGGTGCGCGAGTTCGCGGTCTCC
This sequence comes from Terriglobales bacterium, assembly GCA_035631655.1. Lineage (GTDB taxonomy): Bacteria > Acidobacteriota > Terriglobia > Terriglobales > Acidobacteriaceae > Gp1-AA122. The sequence continues at coordinate 40,797 of DASQIH010000048.1, read as the reverse complement.
CAGGATGGAACCAAAGTTCCCATCAATATCATTCGCAAGAAAGGCATCCCGTTAGATGGAAGCCATCCGACCCTGCTCACCGGCTATGGCGGATTCGGCATAAGCATGACTCCCGGTTTCGATCCGTCACTACGCATGTGGCTGGATGCAGGCGGCGTATACGCGATTGCCAACCTGCGGGGCGGCGCCGAGTTCGGCGAGGAATGGCATAAGGCGGGAATGCTGACCAACAAGCAACATGTTTTCGACGATTTCATTGCTTCCGCTGAGCACCTGATCCAGGCGAAGTACACAAATCCCCAGAAACTAGGAATAGAGGGCGGCAGCAACGGCGGCTTGCTGATGGGCGCGGTGCTCACGCAGCGGCCGGATTTGTTTCGGGCCGTGGTCTCGGTCGCCGGCCTCTACGACATGCTGCGCTTTGAGACCACCCAGAATGGGCAGTTCAATGTTACCGAGTACGGCTCGGTGCGCGACCCCGAGCAGTTCCGGGCGCTCTATGCCTACTCGCCCTATCAGCATGTTAAGGACGGCACAAAATATCCGGCCGTTTTGTTAACCGTAGGGGAAAACGACCTGCGTGTCGATCCCTGGCATTCGCGGAAGTTCGCCGCCCGATTGCAGGCGGCGACCGCTTCGGGTAAACCGGTCCTGCTCCTCAGTTTTTCGGACGCCGGACACGGCGGCATCGGCGCCGGCGAGGACCAGCAGATTGCCATGGAAACTTTCAATTGGGCATTCCTGTTCGACCAGCTCGGCGTCACGTTTGCCAGTCCGCCGCTGAATCATTAATGCGCAGCCGCACCGTGTGGAGGCGGGTCTCCGACCCGCCCTGGTCGGGTCGAAGAACGACCCCACACTACAAAACCGCAGGTGACTTGCCGCGCAAGCACCGGTTGACAAAAGAGTACAAGTAAGTGTTTACTTACTTAGTATTTCCTTACCGGCATGGCCACTGCCCAACTGAGATTCACCGCCGCCGGCCGACGGGAGCAGATCCTGACGGTCGCCACCCGCCTGTTTGCCCGACAGGGCTTCCAAGGGACAACCACCAAGCAGATTGCGGAGCATGCCGGGGTTACTGAGGCCCTGATTTTCCGGCATTTTCCGTCGAAGGAAAGCCTCTACTGGGCGGTTATCCAAGCTAAGATCAGGGGAGCTTCTCCCAGAGACCGAATGCGCGAGAGGCTCAACGCGGGGGGCACCGATGCTGAGGTTCTGGCCGGCCTGGCCGCCGAGATCCTGGAACGCCGCTCCAAGGATCAAACCCTGTCCCGGCTCTTGCTCTACAGCGCCCTGGAGAACCATCGCCTCTCCCACCGCTTCTTTCGCAATCATATTTCCGGTTATTACGATGTTCTGGCCGAGTACATCCGTCGGCGAGTTGGTGAAGGCGCTTTTCGGGCGGTTGATCCCCTATTAGCAGCCCGCGGCTTCCTGGGAATGGTGATCTATCACTCCTGGGTGCAGGAGTTGTTCGGTGGCAAACGTTTCCAGAAATTTTCCGTCCAACAAGTAAGTAAAACCCTGGTGGATATCTGGCTGCAGGGGATGTTGCAGCCGTCCAAGGCAACGGCAGGGGTAAGGCATCGCAGGTCTAATAATGGCAATCATCGCGCGACTCAGGAGCATGGCAGTGTCACTCAGAACTCATAAACTTTCATTCCGGCGAATCATTGAGGTGCTGAGCTTGTGTATCGCTTTGGCCTCCGGTTTCCTGCTGACGGCCTGCTCCCGTACCAAGGCGGCCGCGCCGACTGCTCCCGTGGTTCCAGTATTGGCGGCGACGGTCGAGCAAAAAGATGTACCAGTCCAGGTTCAGGCAATCGGCTCGGTCGAGGCTTACTCCACGGTGGCAGTGAAAACTCAGATCACCGGAGAATTGACCGGGGTTTTCTTCCGCGAAGGCCAGGACGTCAAGAAGGGCGACCTGATTTTCACGCTCGACAAGCGTCCTTTTGAAGCGGCGCTGAAACAGGCGCAGAGCACGCTAGCCAAGGACCAGGCTCAGGCGGAACTGGCTCACGTGCAGGCCAAGCGTTACGCGGCGCTTATGAAGGACGGCGTCGTCGCCAAGGAACAGTACGACCAGATGCAGTCCAGCGCCGACGCGCTCGATGCCGCTGTCGAAGCCGATAAGGCGGCCGTTGAAAATGCGCGCGTGCAGCTGATTTACTGTTCCATCTATTCGCCCATCTATGGGAAAGTTGGCAGCCTGCTGATTCACCAGGGAAATATGATCAAAGCGAATGACGTTCCCCTGGTGAACATCAACCAGATCGAACCCATTCGCGTTGCTTTCACGGTTCCCGAGCAGTACCTGGCCGAGATCAAGAAATTTGCGGGTACCGGCAAGTTGCCCGTGCAAGTTTCCATTCCCAACGATCCTAAGCCGGCGGTCGGGAAGCTCAGTTTCATCGACAACACGGTCGATCCGGCCACCGGCACGATCAAGCTCAAGGGCGAATTCGCTAACACCGACCGGCGGCTGTGGCCGGGACAGTTTGTGGATGTCGTGCTGACGCTCCACCAGCAACCCAATGCGGTGGTTGTGCCCTCCCAGGCCGTCAATACAGGGCAGCAGGGTCAGTACATCTTCGTCATCAAGCCGGACATGACCGTGGAAGCCCGCCCCGTAGCTGTGAATCGCACAGCGAAGGGGCAGTCCGTCATTGACAAGGGAGTGACGCCGGGTGAGCGTGTCGTCACCGACGGGCAGCTGCGCTTGGTGCCGGGATCCAAGGTTCAAATCAAAGAAGCGGTGGCGCCGCAGTCCGGGCCGGCTAATGGCGAGAATAAGAATGCGCCTTCCGCGCAAGGAATCGGTCGTGGGCCGGCAACTTCAACTGGGGAAGCGCGCTCATGAGCGTTGCAGAGCTTTTCATTAGACGGCCTGTCATGACTACCCTGGTCATGATCGCCATTCTGCTATTCGGCGTGATGGGCTACCGGATGTTACCGGTGAGCGACCTGCCCAACGTGGATTTCCCGACCATCCTGGTGTCCTGCAGCCTGCCCGGAGCAAACCCGGACACGATGGCCTCGGCCGTGGCCATGCCGCTAGAGAAACAGTTCTCGACCATCGCGGGCATCGATTCGATGACCTCCACCAGCAGCCAGGGTTCCACCCAGATCACTTTGCAGTTCAACCTGAGCCGGAGCCTGGATGCGGCCGCCCAGGACGTGCAGGCCATGATCACCAAGGCTGGGCGCGACCTGCCTCAGAACATGCCCTATCCCCCTTCTTACCAGAAGGTGAATCCAGCGGATCAGCCCATTCTCTATCTCTCGCTCAGCTCACCGACTCTGCGCCTTTCCGACGTGGATGAATATGCGGAAACCCTGATTGCACAGCGGGTCTCCATGATCAATGGCGTTGCCCAGGTGAGCGTCTATGGGGCGCAGAAATATGCGGTACACGTGAAGCTGGATCCCAAGGCGCTGGCCAGCCACCAGATTGGCACCGATGACGTGGCCAACGCCATTGCGAATGGAAACGTCAACCAGCCCACAGGAACGCTCTACGGAAAGAACCAGGCCTTCGTGGTACAGGCCAACGGGCAGTTGGAGAAAGCAGCAGACTACGCGCCGCTGGTCGTCGCGTATCGCAACGGCGCTCCCGTTCGCCTGAAAGACCTTGGCCAAGTCGTCGACGGCGTCGAGGTCGACAAGACCGCCAGCTGGTATTACGACAAGCAAGGCGGTGTGCGGCGGGCGATCGTACTGGCGATCCAACGCCAACCCGGCACCAACACCGTGGAAGTAGTGGACGCGATCAAGAAGCTGTTGCCCACCTTCCGCCAGCAGATGCCACCCTCGGTGGATATGAACATTCTGTATGACCGGTCCGTGTCGATCCGCGACTCCGTGAACGATGTAAAGTTCACGCTCTTCCTCGCGCTGGTGCTGGTCATCCTGGTGATCTTCCTTTTTTTGCGTAATCTTTCTGCGACCGCCATTCCCAGCCTGGCCCTGCCTATGTCGATTGTGGGCACATTTGCCCTGATGTACCTGCTGGGGTACTCGCTTGACAACTTGTCGCTGATGGCCCTGACGCTTTCGGTGGGTTTCGTCGTTGATGACGCCATCGTCATGCTGGAAAACATTGTGCGCCACATGGAAATGGGGGAACGCCCAATGGAAGCGGCGTTCCGCGGCGCAAAAGAAATTGGCTTTACCATCATCTCGATGACCTTGTCGCTGGCCGCGGTCTTCATCCCCGTCCTGTTCATGGGCGGGATTCTGGGCCGCTTGCTGCACGAATTCGCCGTGACCATCACTGCGGCCATCCTGGTGTCCGGCCTGGTCTCGCTAAGCTTGACCCCTATGCTGTGCAGCCGGTTCCTGCGTCCCGCGCGTGAGGAACATCACGGCCATCTCTACGCCGTTTCCGAGCGCTTCTTCGATGGCATGCTGCGCGTCTACGACCGGACGCTGCAGGTCACGCTCAAGTACCGCGCGACCACCATGCTGGTCTCGGCCGTGGTCTTGGTCGCCACCGTTTACCTGTTCATGATCACGCCTAAGGGCTTTCTGCCTGATGAGGATACCGGGCAGATCTTCATGTTCACCGAAGGCGTCCAGGGAATTTCCTTCGACAGCATGGTCCAGCATCAAAAGGCGCTTAACCAGCTCGTCATGAAGCAGCCCTGGGTTGACTCTTTCATGTCCACGGCAGCCGGCGGGAATGCGGGACGCATGTTTATGCGGCTGACCCCGCGCAAGACGCGGAAGCCGGCGATGGAACTGGTACAGGAGCTGCGCCCCATCGTCTCGCAGGTGCCCGGCATCACTGCCTATCCGCAGGTTCTGCCACCCATACGCATCGGCGGCAACCTCACCAAGAGCCAGTATCAATTCACCCTCCAGGACCCTGATACCGACGAGTTGTATCAGTACACTCCCAAATTTGAAACCAAGCTGCGCAACGATCCGCGGTTCCGCAAGCTGCTCCAGGATGTGACCAGCGATCTGCAGATCAAGAATCCACAAGTGAACGTGGAGATTGATCGCGACAAAGCGTCGGCTCTGGGAATTACCGCTAGCCAGATTGAGGATGCGCTCAACACGGCTTACAGCCAGCGCCAGGTATCGACGATCTATGCCCCCAACAATGCCTATCGCGTCATAACCGAGACCGAGGACCAATACCAGCTGGAGCCGTCGTTGCTGTCTTTGCTGTATGTGCATTCCTCTACGGGGCAATTGGTGCCACTGAACACCGTTGCCAAGCTCACCTACAACGTAGGGCCGTTGAGCATCAACCATCTGGGTCAGTTGCCCGCCGTGACTATTTCCTTCAACCTGCGGCCCGGCGTCTCGCTAGGCGATGCGGTGAATGCGGTGACGCGTGAGGCGCAACAAATGCTGCCCGCCACCATCAGCACCAGCTTTCAGGGCACCGCCCAGGCGTTCCAATCCTCGGTGACCGGACTGGGCCTGCTGCTGTTCATGGCAATCCTGGTGATTTACATTGTGCTGGGCATCCTGTACGAGAGCTTCATCCACCCGATCACGATTCTCTCCGGCTTGCCCTCGGCGGGTTTCGGAGCGCTCCTCACCCTGCTACTGTTCCGTGTGGACCTCAGCCTCTACGCCTTCGTCGGCATCATCATGTTGGTGGGTATCGTGAAGAAGAACGCCATCATGATGATTGACGTGGCCCTGGTAAAACAGCGCACCTCGGGCGAGAGCGCGCACGAAGCAATCTACCAGGGCGCCTTGCTCCGCTTCCGCCCCATCATGATGACCACGATGGCGGCCTTGATGGGCACTTTGCCGATCGCGCTGGGCTTTGGAGCCGGGGCAGAATCCCGGCGTCCCCTGGGGTTAGCGGTGGTCGGCGGGCTGGTCTTCTCCCAGTTGCTGACCCTCTATATCACCCCTGTTTTCTATATTTATATGGAATCATTCCAAGGCTGGCTGAAGTCCCTGCGCAAGCGCAAGCCAGTGGCCGCTGAAGAAGGCGTGGCCCGGCCGGAACTGGTCGGGAAATCCGCCGACTAAGAAAGTCGTGTGGCGCGGCACTCTTGCCCGCGCATTTGTCTTTGATATAAACACCTGAGGGGAGTAGTCATGAAGGCCATGCTGGTAAAATAGGGCAACACCCTCGCGGTAGGCATTCCCAAGCCGCTGCTCGCGGAAGCACAACTTCGCGAAGGAGACTCGCTGGAAATCCGGGTTGTGAAAGGGAAGATCGAACTACGTCGCGTGGAGAGAATCCCAAGGCTCTCCGATCTAGTGGCCCAAATCACTCCTGAGAATCGCTATCCTCAAATTCCCAGCGGGTCGGACGTGGGCAGGGAAGAGGTCGTTCATCTCGGCCTGCTGCCCGGTATCAGGTAAGACGTTCTGTTACGCTTTCAGAGTTGGAAAGTCCAGTCCAAGCCCCGACTCAAGCCGCTGCTTCAAAACCCACTTGGTTTCTCCTCCCCTCGATCACAGATCTCATTTTCATCCTGCTTCTAATGGCATTCACTTATGGCGCGCTTGCGCCGCATCTGCTGTGGGATGCCGACATCGGTTGGCATATTCGCGATGGCCAGAACATTCTCACTACCCACGCTATTCCACGCACCGATAGCTTTTCCGCCACCATGAGTGGCCGTCCCTGGTACGCGTGGGAATGGCTGTACGACCTGGGCATTGGGTTTATCTACAACCACCTCGGCCTCAACGGAGTGGTTTTTTTCAGCGCGGTGGTGATAGCCCTTACGCTGGCTCTGGTCTTCCACTTCGCCCTGCTACGCGGTGGTAGTGTGCCAGTCACTGTGGTGTTTTTTCTGATGTGCACTGTGGCTTCTTCCATTCATTTCCTAGCTCGCCCGCACGTGGTTGGCTGGCTTATCACTGTCGTGTGGTTCTGGGTGCTGGACTCCAGCTATAGGAACGGACGGTCTCAGAACCATCGGCTCTGGGGGTTGCCGCTCTTGATGCCGCTCTGGGTCAACCTGCATGGTGGTTTTGTGATGGGTTTCGTCTTGATCGGAATTTTCTTGCTGGCGGATCTCCTGAAGTTACGTAGGTGTCGGGATGCCGAAGAGCGGAAGACGGCTTCACGGCATGCGGGACATCTGGGCTTAATCTTTGGCGTGTCGGCTCTGGCCAGCCTCATGAATCCCTATGGGTACAAGCTGCACGTGCACGTTTTCCACTACCTTACCGACCGGTTTCTGATGCAGCACATTGACGAATTCCGCAGGCCCAACTTCCACGGCCTGCCGCCGCAATTTTTCTTGCTACTGTTGCTCCTCACGATCGTCGGAATCGCCGCCGCCCGTGCGCGGCTGCGCTGGACCGAGTGGTTGCTGATTCTCCTCAGCGCGGCTTCCGGACTCTACGCTGCGCGCAACATTCCCGTCGCCGCTATGCTGCTCACCATGATTGCGCCTCCACTCTTCTCGCGCGGAGAGGCAACCCAGCGGACGTTATTGCCCGGCCTGCGCGGGTTTGCCAGCCGAATGGACCGGATGGAGATGGGACTGCGTGGGCACCTATGGCCCGTCCTACTGCTATTGCTCAGCACCTGGATCTGCCTCCACCAGGGCAGATTCTTGGGCAAGCAGGTGATGGACGCGCATTTCGACGCTACACGCTTTCCTGTGCAGGCAGTGGAAGCGTTGCAGCAGCGCGGCGAACGGGCGCCGATCTTCAGCCTCGACTCCTGGGGTGGATACCTGATTTACCGCTTATATCCGGAAACCAAAGTCTTCATTGACGACCGCCACGATTTTTATGGCGACCCTTACTTAAAGGATTACTTGAAGATTTTGCATGTTGAGCCTGGCTGGAACCAGGTCCTCGACAAGTTAGGGGTGAACGTCATCGTGGTGCCGGCTAAATCGAAGCTGGGGGATGCTCTTCAGCACGATCCGGGGTGGAAAGCAACTTACCACGATGAGGTCGCTAAGGTGTTCGAGCGAGTCCGCAGCAGGCTCGATTGAAACTGCGGAGACTCTTGGCAAGGCTCTCCAACTATCCCATCCGCTGTCATCCTGAGCGAGGGCTTCAGCCCGAGTCGAAGAACCCCTTGACTGCCTGTGCCGCCACCTATGGCGTTGCGAGATATTCTCACCCGACTGCGAACTGAATGCCTTAACAGCTTTTGTGGTTGCGCTTATTAATAAAAAGGGGTCCTTCGACTCTGCTTGAAGCTCGCTGCCGTGAGCCTCAAGCTTCGCTCAGGATGACAGTGTGCTGGCTTTATTAGCGGGTATCGATGTTGAATCCCAGGATCGCGTTCACCTCAACCGGTTCGTTACCGCGCATGGCGGCGCGGAACTTCCAATTGTGCAGGGCGGCCAGAACTTTGGAATTCATCTCCGCCGGGCCGGCTTCCAGAGTGTGCAAATTGCGCAGCAGACCGGAGCGATCCAGCACGCAGGCCACGATCATGCGCGAATGACTCAACCCGGCAGGGAGGCTGGTGCGCATCGGTTCGGGAGGTGTCAGTTCCTCGGAGTAAGCGCGCTTGGCCGAAGTCGGGTCGGCATACTGCAGCACAGCCGGGCCCAAAGTCGTTTCAATGTAAATGGTGTAGTTGTCGCCCGGCAATGCTCCGTAAAAGTTAAACGCACCCCCCGAGCGGGAGGTCGCGACAATCGTAATGCCGGGTCCGCGATGGGCCCCCGCGCCCGAATGTGCGGGTAAATCAGGAGGATCGGCAGGGCTGCCAAAGCTGGGCAGCGTGATGGTGGTGGCACCACCGGCGACTGAGATGCCCGGGGCTGCCGGTGATCCATTAGTGCCTTTGCCCGCGCCGCCTGGACCGGGATAAGGCGAGATCCCACCTTTCGCATTCGGATCGGAGCCGCGTCCGGTGCCGGCTTTTCCTGCACCGGAACCCTCGCCCTCCAAACCGCTTCCCGGACCCGTGCCGCGTCCAATGCCGTTGCCGCCTCCAGAGCCGCCTAGTCCCGGCTTAGCTCCGCCAGCGGGCGACATGGCCAACGAGCCACTGCCACCGCTTCCCGGGACGCCAAAGCGCGATCCCGGTTGGCTGGAGATCACTACCCCGGCCTTATCGCTACCTGTGCCACCGCCACCCTTGGGCGGCGCGAGCACCGATCCGGCGTCGAGTGCCCCACCTAAGCCTGTCCCCGCATTCCCGCGACCCCTTCCGGTGAGGGAGCTACCGCCGCTCACACTGGGCGGAGGTGGAACTACGCCCGCGGCGCCGACCGGTTCACCTGCCGTTCTTCGCCCACCCCCTCCCGCCAAGGAACTTCCCCTGCCTAGGCTGGGGGGAGGTGGAACTATGTTATTGGCCTCGGCTACACCGCCACCGCCACCCATTTGTCGGCCCGTAACACCGCCAGCCCCTCCCAGCTGCACGGGTGGGGGAACCACTTGCTTTTGGATGTCCGTCACCTGAGTGCCCAAGATGGAACCATTCTCTCGTGTCACACGGCTGGGCGGCGGAGCAATCACGCTGGGCTGGGGCAACGACAGGCGCGATGCGACCGAGGTCGTGTTCACCGGAGCGGACACCGGAGGTGGCACGACATTTGTCACCGGGCCTTGGGCGACACGCGCTCCGGCAATGTCATGCACCGTAGGCGGAGGCGCCACGACACCGGTATTGACCCCCGCTAATGCCTGCATCTTCTCCCGCGCGACATCGGGAGGTGGCGCAACGATCGAGCTGTTGAGCATCGCCGCAGCCTGCATCTTGTCCCGAGAGACCTTGGGCGGAGGCGCAACGATCGAGCTGTTCAGCCCCGGGGCGGCCTGTATCTTGTCACGAGCGATATCCGGTGGCGGCGGCACGGGCGCCGCCGAAGGCAGGGCCGGCAGCGAAGAACGCAGGCCGGAAGCCGGCGGCGGTCCCGGAATGCGGTTAATTGCCAGCAGGTTGGCCACCGGGAAATCCGATTTAGGCAGATTGAGCTTAGGTACGTCTACAACTTTTTCAGCCGGCGAGTCTCCGCGGGCGACCCGGATCGTCTGGGTGCGATGGTAACCTTCATGACCGCCGGCCCGGCCGGATTTCCCGCTTTTTGCCCCGCCAACGTCTGCGGTCTGTGGTAACTCCTCGCCGGAAAAGTAGATCACGTCGTACTTGGGCTGTGGCAGCGGAGTATAGGGCTGCAGGCGCGACAACTTGCCCGGGAGGATAATCACCGCCAAGAGAGATACAGCCTCCAGGATCCACGTGGCCAGCATGCCAGAAAAAGGGAAGATGCCAGTGCGGGCTTCTCCGGCCAGCCGCTTGGGAGAGCGGTGTAGCGCCGGCAGGATGGCGGTAACAAACTCCTGCCACGGGGATGACCACTCGATCAGCAGCCGCGGGGGTTCGGGCATGACGACCTGTTGGGCGGCTTCCTTCATGCCTTTACTTCACCCTTCCCGAACTCGATGGCGATCTGGTCTCCCACCGTCGTCTGCGTCTGCCGCACTGTGCTGGGCGGCAATTCGAGCACGGTGACCGCGTTGAGGCGAACCGCCGCCACTCGCCATGGCCGAAGGTTTTCTTCCAGGTGCACTATAACCTTGTCCCCATTTAAGTAAACCACATCAATCGGGAAGCGCATACCCAGCGTGTGCACGCCATGGCAGGGCACAATCCAGAGCCCTTTGCCCGCAGGAAAATTCGCGGCACCGGTGCCCATTAATCCTCGCAGCCGCGACCAGTGCGTGTCCGCGACCGCCAGATCGGTGGCCAGATAGGCTTGGCGAGTCTGATTGTAGGCACAGGCTTTCGAAGCTGACGCGGGCATTCCAACTCCTGAGTTTGATAACTGCAGCACACCCGCGTCACTGGCCCGAGCGCAGAGTATGAAGTAACAGGATCACCGCCGGCCCCAGGGTTACGAAGAACAGCGAGGGGAGGACGAATACAACCAGTGCAGGAACCATTTTAATCGTAGTTTTGGCCGCTTGCTCCTCTGCCCGTTGACGCCGCTCGGTGCGCAGAGAATCGGAGTGCACGCGCAACGCCTGCGTGATGCTGGTGCCAAACCGATCAGTCTGGATCAGCACTCCCACCAGGGCTTTAATGTCATCGACCCCGGTACGTTCGGCCAAATTTCGCAAAGCTTCCGGACGCGGCTTGCCGGCGCGCATTTCCAGGTTGACCAAGTGAAACTCATCGCTCAGGTCAGGGTGGGCGCGCTGCAAATCCTCGCCGACGCGCGACAAGGCCTGGTCCAGCGACAACCCGGCTTCCACGCAAATCACGGTTAAGTCCAGGGCGTCGGCCAAACCGAGGCGAATGCGGTGCTGCCGAGCCTTGATTCGCCGCTTGAGGAAGAACTGGGGAAGCAGGAACCCCAGGCCCACACCGCCAACCAGGAAAAGCAAGAATGAATCGCTATTGGAAAAGAAGATCGCCGCCAGCGCAAGGCCCAGCAGAGCACCGAAAACACGCAGCCCGAAATAAAAAGTTATATGACGGGGTTCCCGATAGCCGGCCTGCATCAGCAACACACGCGTCTTGGAAGCTTCCGAGGGAGACAGCGGCAGTGCTTTGCTCAGCGGATCGACCAGCGCCTGCTGGATGCGTTGTTTGATTGCGGGTTTCTCCGGTTCCGGCTGTCGCTGCCAGCCTAGCGAACGAAGCCGCGCGCCTAGCGTCGACGTTGGAGTTGCCAATGCCGAGGCAAAAGCAAACACGGCGACCGCGACGGTCAGAAACACGACAATGGCGAGCCCAAGTACCATGATCTACACCTGAATCTGAATGATCCTGCGGATGACGAAATAGCCGACCGTCTGCAGGGTTATACCAATCACCAGCAACGCGTGCCCGATTGGGTCGGAGAATAACGGCTCAACAAAATTCGGATTCATGACCCGCATGATGAGCACGACCCCCGGGGGAAGGCCCATCAACAGCAACATCGTCAGCCGTCCCTGCGCTGTGTATACCCGGACTTGGCGCAGGATCTTGAAGCGCTCACGAATCACATAGGATAGGTTATCGAGAATTTCGGCCAGATTGCCGCCGGTCTCGCGTTGCAACATTACCGCGGTAATGAAAAACTTCACGTCCACCAGCGGAATCCGTTCCGTCAGGTTAACCAGAGCATCCCGCACCGGCAGCCCGAACTTCTGTTCTTCAAAGAGCTTTCGGAACTCCCCCGCAACCGGTTCCGCAACTTCGCTGGCGATCAATTCCAGCGCGGTGGTAAAGGCGTGACCGGCGCGGACCGCGCGGGCCAGCGTGTCGATGGCCTGGGGAAAGAGTTCTTCGAATTTGCTGAAGCGCTTGCTGCGCGCATGAGTCGCGTAGGCGTAGGGCAGAAAAGCACCAAGCAAAACGCCAGCCCAGCCCAGGATCAGCATCTTGCTCCAGAGAATTACCACAACACCCAGGACAGCTCCACTCAAAGCGCACAGCAACAAGAAATTGCCGGCACGGATCTGGATGTCGGCCTGCGAAAGTAAGTTCTGCAGGGCAGAAACCCGAGCGGACTTACGTAGCAGGGTATCAAGCGCAGGAATCTCGCTCAGCAATTCATCGCGCAGAATCGCCAACTCTTCGGTGGGCTGGCGCTCGGCCGCCTTCTGCACCGTGGCCAGGCGATCGCGCAGTAGCCGTGCACGCGAACGGCGCTCGTCAAGCAGATAACCGCCAGCAAACACCGCCAACCCGACCACCACAAAGACCATGATGGCAATGCCGGTTAACATCCTTTGTCCTAAACCTCCATCCGTGAGTCAAACATGGCAGCTCGCAGCCGACATCCGGAGGTGGCCAGCCGATCGGCGAAGCGCGGGCGGATGCCGCTGGCCCGGAACGCGCCCCGGACCTTTCCGGTCTCGTCGATGCCGCGCCTTTCGAAAAGGAAAATGTCCTGCATCGAGATAACTTCGCCTTCCATGCCGGTAATCTCCGAGACGGTAATAACTTTCCGCGTGCCATCCGACATGCGCGCCACCTGTACCACCGCATGGATGGCAGAGCAGATCTGCTGGCGTATGGCTCGTTCCGGGATATTCAAATTCGCCATCAAGCACATGTTTTCGATACGGGCGAGAGCGTCGCGCTGTGAGTTCGCGTGCACCGTGGTCAGGGAACCTTCATGGCCTGTGTTCATGGCTTGCAACATATCGAAGGCCTCTTCGCCACGCACCTCGCCCACCACGATGCGGTCGGGCCGCATACGCAAGCTGTTGATCACCAGCTGCCGTTGCCGAACCGCGCCTTTGCCCTCGATGTTAGGTGCCCGCGTTTCCAGGCGAACTACGTGCTCCTGTTTCATCTGCAATTCGGCTGCGTCTTCAATGGTGACGATGCGCTCGGTGGCGGGAATATAACCGGACAGCACGTTCAGCAAGGTCGTCTTGCCGGCGCCGGTGCCGCCCGAAATCAGGATATTCAGCTTGCCTTTCACCATGGAGGAGAGCAACTCCAGCATGGGCTCAGTGAGCGTCTTGTTCTCGATCATGTTGCGCGCGGTGAGCGGATCCCGCCCAAACCGGCGGATGGAGAGGCACGGCCCATCAATCGCGAGCGGCGGAATGATGGCATTTACGCGAGAACCGTCTGCCAGACGGGCATCTACCATGGGCGAAGATTCATCGACTCGCCTTCCCACCTTGGAAACGATGCGATCAATAATCTGCATCAGGTGAGAATCATCCTTGAAACTTAGCCCGGTGAGTTCCAGCTTGCCGTTGCGCTCGATGTAGACACGATTGCAGCGGTTTACCAGGATATCGGAGATGGTCGGATCTTTGAGCAGCGGCTCCAGGGGCCCCAGCCCGAAAATCTCGTCGAGAATTTCGCGGGACAGCCGTTCCCGCTCGGCAAAGCTCAGCGGCACCGCCTCGCTGTTCACCGAGTTGCGGATGACGACCAGGACCTCTTCGCGAGCCGCGTCGCCCGGCGTCTTGCCGAGTTTTTCCAGGTTCAGGCGGTCGAGAATCTTGCGATGCAGATCGGATTTAACCTGCTGGTACTCGCTCCGCTCGAAGGTCTGCAAATTCGCCATGATTGTCTTTAGACTGTCTTAAATAGGGACCAAGTCGCGCGTTTTACGTCCTCGTCGTGCTGAGTCAGCAGGCCGGCCAGCGCCGTGAAAGAACGTGCAATCTCGGTGTGATTCTGCGACATCAACGGTACACCTCGATCAATTGCGGTCGAGACGGCAAAGTACTGATTAGGAATCTTCCACAACAGTTTTGCGCCCGCCGCCGCTTCGGCATCGGCCTCTGTGAACCCGGGAATCTTGCGAAAGCGATTCAGCACCAGGCGCACCCGCTCGCGGCCCCCAGTCTCCCCCAGGTACTGCAAGACCCGGGCCGCGCTCCAGAGAGACGCCACGTCGGCATGGCCCACCAGCAACACGGTTTCCGACAGATTGCACACCAGACGGGTCGCCCCGTCCAGGCGGCTCGAGGTGTCCACCACGGCATAGCGATAGTGGTTGACCAACATGTCGAAAAGCCGCGCAAACTCCGCCGTAGACGGCTCTATGGCGGCAGGGATGTTCGTTCCCGCCAGCAACTGCAAGCCGCCCGTCTGCCGGGTCATGAAGCTTTCCAGCAGGGAACTGTCCAGGCGATGCAAGTTACGGATCGCATCCGCCACCGTGAACAGAGGTTTCAAGTTAAGGTGAAGGGCGGCATGACCCAGTGGCGCCAGATCGATCAGGGCCACATTGCCATGCTCCGCCTGCAGCGCCAGGGCCAAGTTAACGGCGACGGTGGTAGCCCCGCTGCCCCCCTTGGCATTGACGACGGTAAACACTTTGCCACGCGAGCTTTCCCGGTGACTTTTGCGTTGTGCCGTGGTTAAGCGCACAAAGGCTTCTAACAGATCCGTGGTAGTCGTCGGGCGTTCGATGAATTCGCGAGCCCCCGCCCGCATGGCGCTGACGATCACTTGCGGCTCTTGCATGCTGCCGATGGCGAACACGGCGGAGTCGGGCATCTCCTGGTGCAGCAGTTCGATCGCCTGCAGCGCCAGAGCAGAATTATCGGAAGCAATATCGACCAGCAAGACGTCGGCATTCGCCGACTGCACACGGCGCACCACCGGGTCCGCGGCGGCCATCGGGAAACTGGCGCAGGTGTGCACTGTACGCGCCACGCTAGTCCCGTCCACCAGCACCTGCAGGACGGCTCGTTGTTCGCTGTCCGGCGCGACGATGACTACCGAGAGTTCGGGCATGACTGGACTACAATTCCCAAGATCCTAAGATAACCCACTTTGGCAAGGGCTAACCCAGATTTTCGCAGGTCCGCCCAGCCTGGATTACTGCTCTACTTTCCGCCACTCGAAGGCTTCTTTCCATCAAACTTATCTTTTTCCAAAAACGGCTGCGGGTTCTGTGGGCCCGCAGGAGGCGTGGTAGTGGGCGAAACCCGGCGCGCCGTGCACAATACCATCAATTCCGCATTGCTCTTCTGCTTACTCGTGCTCTTGAAGAAGTTACCCAAGATCGGAATATCGCCTAACCCTGGAACCTTGTTTACGATGTTGGTCACTCGGTTATCCATCAAGCCCGCGATCACGAAGCTTTGACCATCCTGCAACTCGAATTCCGTATCTGCCCGCCGCGTGCTCAAAGCCGGTATGGTGAAGCCCGAGATGGTAAGCGCGTTGGCGAAATCCAGCGTGCTTACCTCCGGCACCACCCGCAAATGAATGTTCCCATTGGGAGTGATAACCGGAGTGAACCTCAGCTTGACCCCGAATTCCTTGAACGAGATGGTCACTGCGGTAAAACCCTGACCTGGTTGCACAATCGGAAAGGGAAACTCACCACCCGCCAGGAAGCTGGCTTCCTTTCCGTTGACGGCAATCAGGTTCGGCTCCGCCAGAATTTGCAGTAAGTTCTTGGTTTGCAGCGCCTTAATCACCGCCCCCACGTGAATGTCGGGACGAAAGAGAAAGACATTCAGCGCATCGTTGATCGTGGCAGTGGTGGGGAACGGCGCGGAAGCGGAAGGTCCGGCGGAGGGAATCTGGTCGCTGATACTTCTCTGAACTTGGGGGGCTGAAAATTGGCCGGTCGTGATGCTGCCGACGGTATTAGCCGCTCCTGTGCTGAACGGGTTGATTCCCAGTTGTGTCAGAGCCGAACGGTCAACCTCTGCAAACTTGACCTCCAGCAGCACTTCTTGGGCGCCCACGGGACCAAAAGTCAATACGTTAACTACGTTCTTGGAGTAAGCCTCCGCAATCATTCCTGCACGCTTGGCTACGTCTTCGGTGGAAACGTGTCCGGAAAGTACGATGGCATTGCGCGATGGCGTGACGTTGATCTGTTCATCCGGAAAAACTTGATGTTCTTCCTCGGTGGCGGCAGTAACATCCACGTCCACGCGCAGGTCAAAGCTCCGCGAACGCTCCAGTTCATCCCAGATCAGAAGCGAAACCTCGCCTGGTGAACGGCCATGCACCAGGATCTGCGTGGGGGTGACCACCATGGCGTCGGCGACAGTCTCGTCGGTGACCGACACGCGCTTCAGCCGCTCAGTAGTGTTAATCAAGAGCGACTTGCCAACCATGACGCGCAATGGCGCGGCACCGGTAGGCTCCTTCTGCTGTGGTGTCACCGCGGCAGCGGAAGGCGCTGTCTCCGCCTGGGGAGCGGCCGCAGTGGGCGGATTGTTAGCCGGCTCAGCACCTTGCTGGGCGGGAGGCGAAACATCCCGTGGCGGGTTGCCCTGGTTCAACGCCATTCCAGTCGTCGCGAGGAGGAACGCCCCTGCCGTAAGGAGCTTTCCGCTAACTATCATTCTCATCTTTCTCCGCACAATTCCTCTCCGTTCCTGGTGCACGGCACACTGGTTAATGGTCGAATTTGACATTATCCTTCTTGTTCCCGCGAATCACCTCGACGGTATAAACGGCCGGCGCCGGAGGCGGCTGGCTGACAGGGGCACGCTTTATCTTCGTAGCCTTGACGACGGGGGTTGGAGTGGGAGCGGCGCCCGTGTAGAGATTGGTGTTGCGCACCGAAGGAAGTTTTTGTTGGTTGGTATCGAGCGGGTTGCGCAGAGCCAGCTGGATTTTTCCCTCCTGGCTGGCCAGCGTCAACTTCTGGGCATCTTCCGGCGAGACCAGCAAGGTAATGACCGGCACAGTTTGGGGCTCGCCGGCTGAGTTACGCTCCAGTTTCTGACCTGCGGCCAGCACGGCGATGTTCTCCAGTACGGTCGTCGTCTGGGATTCGGAACTTCCCAGGGGGTTACCGGTAAGGAGCACATCGACACGCGTGCCGGGCATCACAAAGCCGGCCACCGAGACCACCTCATTCACGCGCACGGAAACGGCTCGCATCCCCGGTGGAATAAGCGCCGGCATACCGGCGCCGGCATTTTCCGCCGCCAACTTGTTGGGCAAAATGAACTCACCCTTGGCGAGGGGCAGCACAACGCCGCGTCCCACCACGTGCGTCTTCCCGCGAAAGACATTGGCCGGCAAGTCCTCCGGGGGGAACTTGACAATTCTTACATCGTGATCCTCGATTTTGGCGCCGACCTGAATATCATTGGCGGCTATGACGACGTCCACACCGATCTGCTTGGGGGCCGCAGTCCTCGCCTGCAGAGTGCGATAGACGCTGAAGCTCAACAGCCCTCCCAACGCCACCGCTACAATGCCGATCAGCAGAAGTCTAGTGCGATTCATTGCGGCTCCTCGTTAGGAAATTGCAAAACCGAATAGTCGATAAGCGAACCGGCAGGAGGTTGCCAGTCACACCAAGGCTCTTCCTCAGCCGAAACGAGGTCATTATTCGATTGATCCAGTCTTTCTGGATTAGGGACGTGACTATATCAGAACCCCCTCGCCTTAGGGTCAAACTACTGGATAGAACTGGCCACGTTGGAGAACACAGTATTCGATTTGGTACCAATCAATCGAATGGTGCCGACGACTATGACGAGGATGACGGCCAGCATTACTGCATACTCCGCAATGTCCTGGCCCTGTTCGTCTCTCCAAAGCCCATTCATTAAGGCTCTCATTCCTAACCTCCTGAGGACAACGCGACACCCGGACTACCGCTGCTCATCCCCTTCGCGGTTGTTCCCGGCCACTTTGGTCACAATCCAATGAGTTGTACAGGATAGGCGAAGCGACACCTGATTGCCCTCCCTGATATTAAACCTTATCTGCGGCGAATAGGCCACCGATTCTGGAAATACTGCCCCGAGAATCTCACCCGTCACGGCCTCCAGGTGCCACCTATGCTGGCGTATAATTGCGTCCTTCCCAATGCCTTTCCGGTCAATCCAGACCAGGCTGGCACTTTATCTGGCCACTATGGTCATTCTCCATGTCGTCGTCCTATGGCAAGAATGGCCATTGATTCCAACAGGATTCCCGGATTTCGGCATCTTCTACACGGCAGGCACTATACTGCGCCAGGGCAGGGGGGCTGAACTTTATAACGATGAGCTTCAGCAGACTGTCCACAGTTCCTTCGCCCCGGCCGTCGGGCCACGTGGTTCCATCGTGCCTTTCGTTCATCCCCCTTTCGAAGCCGTGTTCTTCCGACCAATAGCGGCTTTTTCTTACCTAACTGCCTATTTCCTGTGGTCGGGCATCAATTTGGGGATGCTGGTCATCGTAGCCCTGGTTCTGCGAAAGCATTTACCCCGATTAGGCGTTTTACCCGTTTGGCTTTGGTTGCTGGCCGGCATCGGCTTTTTTCCGATTTTTGTAGCCTTGCTGCAGGGACAGGATTCGATTCTGGTGCTGCTGTGCTATTGCCTCGCCTTTGTCGCTCTGCGGCGGGACTCGGAGTTTGAGGCCGGAAGTTGGCTGGGCCTGGGATTGTGCAAGTTCCACCTGGTTCTGCCCTTCCTGTTCGCTCCGTTGGTGCAGAAAAGAATGAAGCTGATCGCAGGCTTTCTGCTTGTCGGGGCCGCTTTGACACTGGTCGGCGTTGCGGCCGTGGGATGGCACGGCTTGGCGAGCTATCCTGGGTATGTTTGGCGCGCGGAACATACCTCACAATACAAGTGGAACCTCACTCATCGAATCAACCCCAATGTCCGGGCTCTGGTCCTGGATGTATGGCCGCCGGGGTCGAAGGCCGCCCGCGTAGCAATCCTCGCCATCTCTATTGTGGTGATCGGAGTCGCCGCCTACATCTGGCGCTTGGCTTGGTCGGCGGGTTCGAAGGCGCGCCAGTTGGCGTTTGCGTTGAATCTGGTGGCCACCCTGCTGCTGGGGTATCACACGTTCGTGCACGACCTAAGTCTGTTGTTCCTTCCAATTCTATGCGCCGCTGACGCTCTCCTGACGACTGCTCTCTTGCGACCATGGCAAAAACTGGCTCTCTGGGCTTCCGTTGCCATATTGTCCTTCAGTCCCGTCTATCTCGTACTCTTACTACGCTTCAGCCAGCTGCAACTTATAACCCTAGTCCTTCTACTGTTTTTCCTGGTGCTCGCCAGCGCGACCCTATCTCTGGCCACAACACCACGACTAGCATCGGTAGATAGATGAACAATACGGTCCATCTTCCCAGTTGGTGGAAGCTGGTGGGCATGTGATACCAGCGCCATATACCCGCGCCCCAACTGAGCGCCACCGTGCCCAGCAGTTCCCGCCGGGACTTCGGAATCAGCCACAGGATGAGCGAATCAAAGAAATAGCGCTGCGGCATCATCGCGCTCACCACTAGCAACCAGGCGTCCCGGGTGCGATAGCGCAGCAGCGCAAGCAGCAGCAGCGGCCCGGGCCGCACCAGCAAAGGAATGAAATGCTGGTAATTTCCCAGCTGCTTCCACCAGAGTAACGGCCATTTTGGCATCAGCACCAGACTGAGCGCGCACCAGATCGCGCAGGCCACAACCCCCTTGCGGGTGAGGTGGGTGACTGCAACCGGAAGCCCGACTTGCGGTTTTGCCAGGGTCACGGGCAGCAGTAGGGGAAAAAAGGCGCTGGCCATGATGAGCGGCGACCACTGTGCGGTCAGCATCGCCGCCCAGTATGGAAAGGCGAGAAAAACCAGCAAGCGGGTGTACCCGTCGCGCGTCAAGCCGAAGGCCAACAGGCCCGAGCTGATGCCGAAGAAAATTCCGGCGGCAACATCTCCCGCCAACCGCACGAAAGGAACTCCGAAAAGGGCCGCGGTCATCGGATACTGTTCGAGCGGGGTGTCGTAAGGATTGCTGTGCTTCAGCAAATGCTGCGCCCCGCGAATCGCCCACTGGAAGTCGGCCGCGCCCTGATGAAACCTGTGCAACAGGTACCAGCAGAAGACGCCGCTGACTGTGCTGATGGCAAGGGAAACAGCAGTGCGCGGTCGCATTTGAGAACCAGGGTTGCCGCCTAAGTTGTAACATGAGTCGGTGTTAGCGCGTAGTCGGTCACTGCGGCAGCGGAGTTCTGACGAGATCATTGCGGATTTGCGCCCCCGTTATTTGCCCGGCAAGCCTCAACTCGCTCTGCTTCTCGCGCTCCTGGCCGCAGCCAGCGCGTGGTGCTACGCCGATTTCATTCTGATCGCGCATGAAAAAAGCCAAGCCGCCAGGGATGACATTCCCCGCGGCAATCTTTCTGACCTTTACCCGCGTTGGCTGGGCGCGCGCGAGTTGCTCCTCCACGGGCGCGATCCTTATACGCCGCAAATCACCCTCGAGATCCAGACCGGCTATTACGGGAGGCCACTCGATCCGACTCGCCCCAATGATCCCAAGGATCAGCAAGCCTTCGCTTACCCCCTCTATGTGGTGTTCCTGCTCGCTCCTACGGTGCACCTGCCTTTTGCCCAGGTCCAGGTCGGCTTTCGCTGGCTGCTCGTTCTCCTGACGCTCGCGTCTGTTCCCTTATGGCTGCGCGCGCTGCGATGGCGAGTTTCCCCAACCGCAATGGTGACCTGGATGGTCATCACGCTGGGTAGTTTTCCTGCCATTCAAGGTCTCAAACTCCAGCAATTGAGCCTGCTGGTTTGCGCACTGTTAGCCGCGTGCGTAGTGGCGGTGGTGAACGGCGCCCTGATTTTGGCAGGCATTCTTCTGGCCTTGGCGACCATCAAGCCCCAATTGACCGCAATCGTTGCGGCCTGGCTGCTGCTCTGGGCCCTTGCCGGCTGGCGTTCCCGCAAGTGCTTGGCTTTGAGCTTTGCTCTTACCATGGTGGCGCTGCTGATTGGTTCTGAAGTACTACTTCCCGGATGGATAAGTCGCTTTCGCGCCGCCGCCGCGGACTACTGGCAGTACACCGGAGGCGGCAAATCCACACTCGATGTCACCTTGGGCACCGCTTTCGGTAAACCCATAGCCATCCTGTTGTGGTTCACGCTTGCGATTCTGGGTTGGCGAATGCGCCGAGAACCGGCGGACGGCCCGGCTTTTGGCTGGGCGTTATCGTTTGTGCTGGCTGTCACGATCGTCGTGATTCCCACCTTCGCGCCCTACAACCAACTGCTCCTGCTGCCCGCATTCATGCTGGCTGTGCGCTTCCTGCCGGAACTGTGGGGGAAGGGAGGAATGGCTCGTCTCTTTCTTTTGCTCACGGGCGTGGCTGTCTTATGGTCCTGGGTGACGGCCGCTTTAGCCGACTTTGCACTGCTTTTGTTTCCGCGCGAGTTCGTCCTAAGGACGTGGGCCGTGCCGCTGTATCCCAGTTTGGCTATTCCTGTGGCCGTGCTAGGGGTGCTGGCTGTCTCCGCCACCACGATGGTAGCGAAGCGCCCAAGGACTACTTCAGCGTCAACCTGAACTATCAACCTGAACTATCATTGCAATCCTGTAAGGTCGCAGGTTACTCTTCTCCACCCCGTTTCGCGGAGGACGACATGAATCTAAAGATAGATACCAAAACAACCGAGGCCATTACCGTGGTCTCCTGTGCCGGCCGGATTGTCTTCGGAGACGAAGCTTCTGCGCTTCGTGCGGAGTTGAAGAAAATCCTGAATACCAGCAAGAAAATCGTCCTCGACCTTTCTGAAGTGAGCTACATCGATAGTGGCGGTTTGGGTACCCTGGTTGGCGTATACTCTTCAGCGCGTAGCACAGGAGCCGATATCAAGCTTGCCGGCCTGGGCCAGCGCGTGCGCGACGTCTTGCAAATTACGAAACTCGTAACCGTGTTCGAGGTCTACGACAACGAACAAAAGGCACGCGCCGCTTTCCATTGACCTGGGCAACGCCGGTCAACGGCGCGCGACCGGGCGGACCTTCATAACGGACTTCCCCCCGCCCTCCGCTCCTGTCATTATTTTGCTGCAGGGAGTAGTACTGGTTCCGCATGGCCTTCGCGTCCACCACGAACCCCAGCTCCGAGTCGGGCTCGGGCGTATTTCCCAACCTCGTTCTGGTGCAGGGAGACGAGCAGCGCCCCATTGTGCTCAAACATAGCCCTTTCACCGTTGGGCGCAAGGTAGACAAAGACTTGGTGATCGCCGATCCTCGGGTCTCACGCGACCACGCCAGAATCGTGTCGGAAGATGGCGTCTTCTTCGTCGTCGACGAGGGCAGCAAACACGGCACGTTCGTCAATGGCCAGCGGGTGGAGCGGCAAAAGCTGCAACGCAATGACCGGCTGGAATTCGGCGTGCGCGATGGAGCCTACGTCGTTTTCCACCCGCTGCATACGTCCTCCAACACCGCCCGCGAATTCCTGAGCCAGATCTCGGGGCTGCAGATCTCAACCGACACCACGGATCTGGAAAAGTTGACCATGTTTCTGGAAGCCGCCCGCAAGCTGAACACAGTGGGCGTGCTCGATGAAATCCTGGTCACCCTGGTCGAGACCACGCTGAAGCTCACGCGCGCGGAACGCGGCTATGTGTTCCTGAAGTCGGAAGACGGAAGCCTGCGCCTGGCGGCCGGGCGTAACTCCAAGGGTGAGCCCCTCCTTGATGACAAGACGATTTCTCACTCCATCCTTGAGGAGGCTGTTAATTCCGCCTCCGAGTACCTGGTCACCGACACCAGCCAGTCTCTGGATCTTGCCGGACGGAAGAGCATCGTGGCCTACGACCTGCGAACCGTTATCTGCATTCCGCTGCGCAAGCCTCAAATCCAGACTCGTCGGGAAGTGGTCTTGATCGATACTGCCCCGTCGACGGGGGGCGAGATTATGGGCGCCCTCTATGTAGACTCCCGCTTCGCTTCACGTGACATCTCCAGCGTCAGCCATGACATCCTGCGTGCGGTCGCTACGGAAGCTGCTTCGCTGGTCGAAAATGCCCGCCTGGTGCAGGCCGAAGAAGCTGCTCGCCGTTATCAACAAGAGCTGGCGATCGCCTCTTCCATCCAGCAACGTCTCATGGAGGTACACATTCCCGAGGTGCCCTTCGCTCGCATGGGCGGCCGCAATTTGCCTTGCAAAGAAATTGGGGGGGATTTTTTCGACGCCGTCACCACCGAAGACCACTTTGCCGTCGCGGTGGCCGATGTCTGCGGGAAAGGAGTCTCCGCAGCTCTCCTCGCCAATACGCTCCAGGGAATGATCTATTCCCACCTGGTGGCGCGCATGCCGCTGGCGGAAATCGTAGCCGCAGTGAACCGTTTCTTCACCCAAAAACACCTGGGTGAAAAGTACGCGACGGTGGTCATTGCGCGAATCAGCCGTGAGGGGGAACTGGAGTACGTTAATTGCGGACACGTGCCGCCCCTGCTGATTTCCAACCACCAGGTGACGCGGCCGGAGAAGAGCAATTTGCCGGTGGGTCTGCTTGCGGAAGCCACCTACGAGAGCGGAAGTTGCCGCCTTCAAGCGGGCGACCGGCTGCTAATCGTGACCGATGGGGTGACCGAGGCAGAAAATGCGCGCGGCGATTTCTACGAAAACGAAAGACTCGAAAACGTCGCCAGCAAGAGTTCCTCGCTGGAGGACATCCTCAATTCCGTTGCCAACTTTTGCGGCGGAACCCCTCTCACCGACGACTGCACGGTAGTAGAACTCGTGTACACCGGATAGTACCCAAACCCGTAGAGATGTGGCGCCACGTCTGTCGGATTCGCGGCTTGCCGGAAAAACGCTCAGATTCGTATCAGAGCACGCCTTCAGCCGTGCCCTAAAACCTTCAAAACATGTGCGGCTTCAGCCGCTGCATCCAAGAAATTCGAACTGCCCGAAACGCGGTCAACACTTTCCATTGTTTACGCGACATTAAAGCGACGACGCCTGGAGCCACCTGCCCCAGCCCGCACCGCAATGGGCCGACTTGTGTCGTTCGCAGTCTCCTGTAAATGCCTCATAAAGGCACGTTGTGAACGGCTGCGGAAGTGCTGCTTAAGCTGAACCACACCCACCCGCCGATACGCGCCGTCGTCGGCGATCGGAATAAAGCAACAGCCTTCACGCTTTTCCAGTGCCATCTGCGGCACGACCGAGACCCCGGTGTTGGCCGCGACCATCGCCAGAATTGTGGCAAATTGTCCGCTCTCAAAAACCACGTTCGGCTGAACCTTGGCGCGACTACAGGCGGACAACGTGTTCTCACGAAAGCAATGTCCCTCCTTGAGCAGCAAGAATGAATCGCCCTCGACTTGCCTCAGGTGGACTCTCGAGCTGCCCGCCAACCGATGGCCCTGCGGAACCACGAGATAAAGCGGCTCGCGCAATAGTTCCTGGCACACAAAGTGTTCTTTCGGCGCCGGTAGTGCCATTAATGCCATGTCGATGGTTGCCTCCTGCAGGCGTTCCAGCAGCTCTGGCGTGATGTCTTCCACCACGCTTACCTGAACACTGGGAAATTGCTGGCCGAAGCTGGCCAGCCGTTTAGGAAGAAAGTAGGGGGCGATGGTGGGAATCGCTCCCACCACGATCCGCCCGCGCTCCATCGTCGACATTTCTTCGATCTCACGCTTCGCGTTGCTCACCTCTCGCAGAATGGCTTCGGCGCGCAACAGAAACGTCTGCCCAAAAGATGTCAGTTGTACTTTTCGCCCCAGGCGGTCAAATAAGCGTGCGCCCAGCTCATCTTCCAGCTTGCGGACCTGCTGCGAGAGGGAAGGCTGAGCGACGTGCTCGTGCTCCGCTGCGCGGGTAAAGCTGCCGGCATTGGCGACGGCACAGAAATATCGCAATTGATGAATTTGCATTGTGTTGCCAAAAAGTCAGGGAACTTGCCAGAGGCATAACCTATACCAACGATAGAGACTATATCTTAGACCTATGAGTCATGGGCGGGCTAGACTGGCTGCCATAAGGAGGTCGTATGCCGAAAGAGGAAGTTGTCAAATACGGAGACGTCAGCAAGCGAGTGGGCGTGGAAGTGATTCGCGCCCGTGGCGTCGACGTCGACAAACTTATCAAGATGCTCATCGCCAACGCCGCCGCCGAATTCGCCAGCACCTACTATTACTACACCATCCTGCGCATGCACCTGGCAGGTTACGAAGACTACAAAGAGATTTGCGAAGACGCGCGCCTGGAAGACCGCGCCCACTGGGAACTGATTGTTCCGCGCATTTATGAGCTAGGTGGTGAGTTGCCCAACGACTTGAAGGCCTTCCACGACCAGGCGGGCTGCGCGGCCGCCAAGCTCCCCGATCCACCTACGGTGGTCAATATCCTCACCCTTTTGATGGAATCCGAACGCTGCGCCATTCGCAGCTGGAGCGCCATTTGCGATATGACCTTCGGGAAGGACCCACGCACCTACGACATGGCGTCCCGAATTCTCAACGAAGAAATCGAGCACGAAGCCTGGTTCATCGAGTTGCTGGCCAGAGAACGAGACGGCAAGGTTATCCCCTCCGGACATTTCCGCCGCGGCGAGCCCGGACACGCGCCTTACAGCAAGAACGCCAAGTTCTACAATCCATAGTCCGATTCTCATCCTGCCTGGCTCTTGCGCCAGGCAGGATTCTCAACGCTTCCATAGAATAGAAATCGTGAGCGGCGATCCTACGACGTTCGAGGTAACGCTTGTAACGCCGGGAGGCGAACACACCATCCAGGTGGGTTCGAACGGGCACATCTGGGATGCCGCGCAGGCTGCCGGGATTCGCTTACCCGCTCTCTGCCACCAGGGACGCTGTCTCACCTGCGCAGGTCGTTTGTTAAACGGCGGAGAAGTCGACCAATCAGATTCTGTCAGTTACTACCCGCAAGACCGTGAAGCCGGATTTGTCCTGCTCTGCACGGGCAAGCCGCGCTCGCCCCTACGGATCCTGACCCACCAACAGAACGAAATGCGCCGACATAGGCGCGAGAAACATCTTCCAGCGCCTTATTCGTGACGAAGCTCTCCGTACCCGGTACGTCTATTCCACTGTCACCGTGTAGTCGGTTCCTTCCCACCTCCGCTCGCTCGGCCAGTAGAACGTGAACACCACCTCGTGTCTCACGGCGAGTTTCTCGGTGGGCAAATCGACTGCGAAAACCCCCAGGCCGCTGTCCCGACTGTAGGAATCGTGTGTCGTCTGCCATCCGTCGTCGCTCCAGTGCACCATTCCGGGACTCAGCAGGATGATGCGCAGCTTCTTCCCGCAAGGAATCGTGCGGCATTTGTTGTTGAACCGCCAGCCAAAATATTCCGCAGGTGTCTTCTCGATGATGTAGCGCTGCACCGGCTGGGGCGGCTGGTCAAAGATCCTGCCGTCGCGCAGCGAGCGGTGCAGCTTGATGTACTCCGCGTGTGCCCACACCAAGGGCCGCGCCGACCCGGTCGACTTCCCCCGGAACAACTCGAGTTCGGGGGTATCATCGGCATCCCACACTTGCTCCGGGATCAGTCCGCTTTCGTCCGTCGAATTCTCCATCACGCGCAGCAGGAGTTCGGCCCTATCCTTGGCGCCTGCTGCCAATTCGTAGTGCCCGCGCTCACCTGCTAATAGTGGCCAGGGACGTCCGATACCGGTGCCGTCAAAGGGAGATCCGTCGGCATGCTCCCCGTATCCATCCCCGTTGTACCGATACCAGTACGGACCCTGGGGTAGCCTCACGCGTAAAAGCGTGTCGATCACCTCAATCGTATTCAGAATCCGTGGGTCATCTGGAGCGCGCAGCCCGAAACGCACCAATGCCAGAGAATCCGGGCTGATCAAATGCGATGTGGCTTCCTGGCTCATACCCGGCGGGCGATTTTTGATGGGCACAAACCCCAGCAGGGGCGAGGGAGCACACTCGGTCTCGGGTGGCGCAATTCGAACGTAATAGCCATCAATGTTCAACTGCTTGCAAACATCGTTTCCCGTAGCATACGTCCAGCGCTCGACGTTGTCATTCCAGGAATCTGCCGTCTCGCGGAGGTAGGTTGCCATCGAGCGCTGCCCGACCAGATCAGCGATGTCGGCAGCCGCCAGCAGGGCTGCTATTTCCGCCGCCAAAGTGAACGGAGAGAATCCGGCATCTTCCTCCCAACGGTCCTGCAGCGTGACCGGCCCGTTGCGCAACAGGAAGCCCGCTGCGCGCCGCACCATGGGCCACCAGCGCGCGATGTCACCCAATGCGGATCCCGCCTCCCGCCGCAGTAGATCGACGAGCAGAATCGGAAGAGCGGTCTCATCCATCTGTACTCCATTCCAGTACGGCCGCCCGTCCATCCACAAATTTTGTGCCCAGTTCCCATCTGCCTCCTGCGTGACCTCGAGGTAGCGCAGCACCCGCATGGCATCATCAACCGCGCCTGCCGCCAGCAAGCCGCCTGCGGTCTCTACCAGATCGCGCGGCCATACCAGGTGATATCCCCCGAGGTCTTCATCGCCTTTGTTAAAACCCCACGGTATGGACAAGCTTGCAATGATCCCGCCGAGCAGCGATTTCGATTCATGAGTTCGCAGCACTGCCGTACTAGTGCGATAAAGACACCGGTCTCTGGGCTTTTCATCAAGAGGCTCCAGCCGGCCCTGCCAGTTCTCCCAATGGCGCAGATATTCTGTGCGGGCGGAATCGAATCCATCGAGAATGCTGGAAAGCGCCTGCTGGCCCGCTTCCGACCAGATGCCCCCGAACCCGATGGCGAGCAGGAAATCGCCCTGGCCTTCTGATAAATCGATTTCCCCCGTGAGTGCGATGTTGCCGTTCTCCGCGCGTGTGTAGTTCCAGGTCATCTGAAGGTTCTGGGAGATGTCCTGCCATCCGTCTGAGAAACCCACGAATCCCACAGACATCTTCCGCCACGGAACTGAGCACGCAAAGGCCAGTGCGTGCCCGCCGCGCTCCGCGAAAAGCATGGAGAATCCCTTGTAATCGCCCACCCATCCGGTATTGCCGTTTCCGAAATTGGCCAGATGTGGCGAGAGTAGCGCGTAGAGGTGATAGTCGCTCAGCATGCCTTGCAGAGGTTCGAAGTGAATCTTTTGCAAAACCACATTGCGGTACGGATCAGACAGCACTTCCTTCTCGATGCGATACCGTCCCTGGTTGTCGGTGTTCAATAGGCGATACGCTGGAACACCCTTCGACAAGGGGCTGACGCGGAAGGATGCATGCCGCTTTTCCTCCGAGAAGAAGCTGCGTCCGTCAGTGACCAGTAAGCCCTGGTCACGAGTGCACGCCTGGTCCACTCGTGGAAAGTAAATTTCGTTGAGAATGCCGTGGCTAAGCGTGAACCAAACTCGGCTGTGGAGGTTGAGCGCCGTCCCAACCCCGGATTTGGCGCTGGAGGTCCAACGCGGCTCGATGCCTGGCCAGCCAGGAGCAAAACGAATGTCGGGATCACTCACAGGAAGCGGACCTCGCCTGACAGTTCTTTACAATTCTTTGACACAAGTTTTGCAAACGGTCTCGACCTTTGCATCTAACTTTGAAGCTAGCAGCGCCTTTTCTCATTCTGTTAGTCGGGGAACGGCAGAATACCAGAAGTTAACCGTTATGGTCCTGAAGCGTGCAAGCAAAGTGTCGGCAATTTCGAGCGCGCTAGTAATCCTGAGTCTCCTCATGCCTGCTGCCGCCATGGATGTTGATCCGCAGTTGGATAGCGGCTACCGCCTTCTCTACAACCTCGATTTCAGCCATGCTGAGCGGGAGTTTTCTTCTTGGGAGCAGCAGCATGGCGACGATCCTTTGGGTCCGGCGTCGGAAGCCGCGGGAATCCTGTTCTCCGAGTTTCAACGGCTGGGCGTCCTGGAGGCACAGTTCTACGAGAATGATTCGGCGTTCCAGGGTCGCAAGAAATTATCTGCCGACCCGGTTGCTCGTGCCCGATTTGACGCTGCCTTGCAACGTGCCGAGAGCCTTGCCCGCGCGCGCATGGCCAAAGATCCTAAGGATCTGGACGGGCTGTTTGCATTGACTCTGTCGTCAGGTTTGAAGGCCGACTACGCCGCGCTGATTGAGAAGCGCAACATGGAATCCCTCCATCGCTCGCGGGAAGCCACCGCCTGGGCCGACCAACTCTTGGCCGTTCACCCCGATTGTTACGACGCTCACCTGGCCGGCGGAATCAGCCGATACCTGATCGGCAGCATGGTGGCGCCCGTGCGCTGGTTTCTAGGACTCCGCGGGGTGAAGGGAGACAAGCAGGCTGGAATCGCCGAACTGCAACTCACCGCCGAACGCGGCCATTATCTGGCCCCGTTCGCTCGGATTCTGCTGGCCATTGCCTATGTGCGTGAAAAAGACAAACCACGCGCGCGTGAAATGTTGGTCTCACTGCGCAAAGATTTCCCGGAAAATCCGCTCTTCGTCCGTGAAATCGCCCGCCTTGACTCGGGAAAGTAGAACAGGCAAGGCTTGCGGAGCGCCATTATGTGGCCAATATGGATGACAATCAGCGGCGGGTTACATCGACTCGTCTGACTTCGACGGCGGCGATCTGCCCATGCTTCTCACAGCAGGCCCCGGGTGGGATTGGTGCTCCATGCGGGCAAGTGCGGGGATGGCCCAGGAAGCTGCAGATTTTCTCCGTCGCTTCCGGGGACAGGATGTGCTCGAACTTGCAAGCTTGCTGCTCGATTTCGGTTTCGCTCTCCAAAGCCAGGCTGTCGGTGAACAATCGCTCGGCCAGCCGGTGGCGGCGAATAATGTCGGCCGCTTTCTTTCGCCCCCGCTCGGTGAGTTCAACGACCATGTTGCCGTCGCCAGTCGATACCCCTGCCGGTTTCAGCGCATCGTGACACGGGTTGATAAACGGCTTGTGCTGGTGCGCCTCAGGCGGATGCGGACTGGCCATCACTAATCCCAGCTCCATCATCTTCTCGATCGCAATGCTTACCGGGAGGGCGCCGTGGACTTCCATCCGCCCAACTTCGGCAATCTCCCCGTGCTCGGCGACAACCCAAAGCTCTTCGAGCACCTCGTCGAATTGCTCTTCGTCCGCCATGGAGAAAACTTCCTGCGCGGCGATGTGGCCGTGATGTAATTCAATTCGCCGGTCGGCCAAGCGGGCCACCACCGGGTCATGCGTGACCATTACAATGGTCCGTCCCTGCTGGTGTAACTCGCGCAGCAACCGCAAAACAATTTCTTCATTCTGCGCGTCCAGATTGCCGGTAGGTTCGTCTGCCAGGATGATTCTTGGATCATTGATCAGCGCCCGCGCGATGCATACCCGCTGCTGCTCGCCGCCGGAAAGATGAGCCGGCACATGCTGCGCTCGCTCTTTCAGTCCGACGCGCTCCAGCGCTTCCAGCGCTTCGTGCTCGTCCGTCATGCTATGGAAATACTGCGCGAGCATGACGTTCTCCAGAGCCGTGAGATACGGAACCAGGTGAAACTGCTGGAACACAAAGCCAATCTTCTCGGCGCGCACGCGAGTAAGCTCCGCCGCCGACATGCCCGCGACGTTCTCTCCATCCAGCAGAATGTCTCCGCAAGTTGGCCGGTCCAGGCAGCCAATCAGGTTCACCAGCGTGGATTTGCCCGAGCCCGAAGGGCCCATGACGGCTAGCCATTCGCCGGGATCCACCTGGAGCGAGACGTTGTCGAGCGCACGAATGACACCGCCGTTCTCTTCGGCCTTCGCCGGATACGACTTGGTGACATTCTTGATCCGAATCATCTCACTCACCCCTCAGAATGATAGCAGGCTGCACGCGGCGCAAAAGCCCAATCGGCAAAGCCGCCGACAGCAACGCCACGGCCACGCTTCCGGCCAACACGACGGGCAACACGCTAACGCGCGGAACTACTGCGGCATGGAAATTGACTCGCCCAATCCAGGCGGCGATTCCGATACCAATCACAAATCCTAGCAGCGCACCCACAAGCCCCAGGGCCGCGGCCTCGGCTGCAAAAAATCCGTTGAGCAGACCTTCAGAGGCGCCGAGCGCTTTCATTATCGCGAAATCGCGTCGCCGGTCGAACACCCAACCCATGAGCGTGGCCAGCACGCACAGAGCGGCCGTGAGAATGATCAGACTTGCCGCTGCCAGTAGGGCAGCGCGTGTCTTACCTAGCACGCGAGCCTCGGCCTCCACGATCTGGCGAACCGGGCGAACCTCAGCGGTCGGAAGCTGCTGGGCTAGCCGCTGTATGGTCGCGTTCACTTCTTCCGTAGATCCGGTGGCGCCGATTTCAATGGTCGAAGGCTGCACTCCGGTCCACCCCTCGAACTCAGGCAAGTCAAGATAGATGCGGCTATCCTCCGTGCCGCCGGTCTGCAAAATTCCCGCTGAATTCAGATGGACCGTGTGTCCCTGGAAGCTCAGATCGAATGGCTTGCCACCCGGGCTTACGACGGCGGCGGCCCGCATCCCGACTAGCGCGTCGTCCTTTGTTGCCGGCCATGCCGTCACCGACCACCAACGGTTCAACTTACGCACACGATCAAGATCCGTGCCGGCAACCACCACCGATTGCCCGTCGCTGGTGCGCGCCACGATATAAGCGAACGGCACAGCGATGCCATGCCCGCCTAGTGCGGATTCGACTTTCGGTAAAGCGTCCGGAGGAAGGGCCGTGCCATCTCTTCCCACTACAAGCACATTGGCGCCATAGCTGCGGAATTCCTTGCGCAACTTGGCCTGCACGTCGGCATAGAGATTTAACATCGCGGTCGCGACCGCTGCGGCAACCACCATGGCGAGCAACGCCGATGCCGCACGTCCGCGCCGCAGCACTGCAGCCCGCATCAGCATGCGCAGGAACATCGAGGTATGAGGGCGCCCAGAGCGCCGGCTGGCCACGTCGGCAGGCTGGTAGGGCAGGGAACTCATGCCTCACCTCGCAGCGCAAATACCGGGTCGAACAGCACGGCACGCCGAATCGCCGCCGCACTTCCCGCAAATGTCACCGCTACCGCAATGGCGAGGATGATAGGGAAAAGCACGGGCTGAATCGTTATCTGGGAATTGAAGATGGTCTGGCCGATCTGATGTGCCAACGCAATCCCGACGAAGTAGCCGGCAGTTCCCCCCAGTACTGCCAGAAAAACCGCTTCCGTGAAGAACAGAGCGGCGATCGAAGCATTGCCGCCGCCCAAGGCCTTCATCAGTCCAACTTCGCCACGGCGTTCGAAAATTGCCGTCGCCATCGCTGCCGAGACGGCAAGAGCCGAAGCGAACAACGCGGCCAGGGTCACCAGCAGCATCAGTCCTTTGATGCGCGAGAGCACTGTACCTTCGTTCTGCGCAACTTGCCGAATCTGCTCGGAATGAGAATGTGGAATGGCTTCCTGTAACTGGTAGGCGATGGACTGCACGTAAGGCGAGCAGTACCAGCGATCGTACATCTCCGGATTCATGGTCTTGGGATCGCGTCGCGCCAAGGCGTCTTCCGGCTTGGTGAGCGCGCTGACGTAGATACGCCGGACCGCCCCCGGCTTGCCCAGGATCTGCTGAGCTACAGCAAGAGGAGCGACGATCTGCTCATCTTCGGTGCTGCCCGTCAAAAGAATTCCGCTAATCCGGTGATTCTGACCGGCAACCTGGATCTCATCTCCCGGCTTAATCTGGAGGCTATTAGCGAGATGTTCTCCGACCAGCACGTCGGAGCTAGTGTCGCCTGGCCATTCACCCTGAACCTTCCACCAAGGATTAGTCGTACGCACGCCGGTGACAAAATCCTGCTTGCCGAACTTCAATTCCTTCGAAAAATAGGTGCCGAGCAGAGTGACATCGCGTGAGCTTCCCGTAGTTCTTACCGTGGTCGTGACCGGCAGCATGGGCGCGAAGCCGGTAATATTGTGCGCCCAGAATGTGCCGCGGATTTTTGGCAGGTCGGCTTCGTTGAGAAAGGTACCATCACTGGGAGGCTTCAGATTGACGCCCCCAATTTCGACATCCAACGTATCTTCCTGAGGGGTTACGACCAGGTTGGCCCCGTAGCTGCGCAACTCGCGATTGATTTTGTCGCCGATGTCGGTGGCGACGGCGATCATGGCGGTGGCCACAGCCACGCCCAGGGTTATGGCGATGCCCGCCAGCACCTTGCGCCGCTTTTGCCGCCGAAATGATTCATAGACCAGGCACAGGAACATGAGCTATGGCTGTTGGAAGTAGCGTGCACCGGCTGCCACGTCCGCCTCCGTAATAATGACCGCGTCGGAAGTCACCGTGGCCTTCAGAGGAATAGGATTGCAGCCTCCGGCCATGCCCACCGACTGCGGATTGATGGGCGCAGCGCAGTTCTTGCACACGACACCAGTCGAGCTCTTGAAAAAGCCTACCGGCCCGCAAATCTCGCAGGCGTCGTACACGGTGGCAATCTTGCCGTCCGGCTTTTGATAGAGCCAGAAGCGAATCTCGGTCCCGTTTTCCTTGGCCGAGAACCGGTGCAAATCACCGTCGTATACCAACTTCAAAGGGATGCTGGCTTTTCCATCGACAAAAGTAACCTCGGTGGCCGGCGAGAGCGTGTTGACGCTCTTCGCATAAATGAACTCGGCTGTAACCAGAGTGATAAAGAGAAACGCACTCGCATAGACCGATGCCATCCACAGCCGTTCCCGCCGGGCGCTCCAGGCAGCCTTGCGGCGCTCCGCTGGAGACGTCGGGACAGGCACCGACTCGCGGCGCTTGACCTCAAATAGCACCATCAAAGCCGCTAAGGCCAGGATCGTAATAAAGAAAAACAGGTCGTTGCGCACGATCGGCCCGATGATCGCCATCTCGCGCTTGGAGGAGGGAAGCACGCCGTTCTCGGAAAGCTCATGTAATCCAGAGATGATGAGCTGAGCCGCGACAAAAAACAGGATGACCGTGGTCACCCGGAAGAATTTCTGCAGATTGATCCGCACGCTACCCTTGACAAACATCACTCCAAACAGCACCGCTGCAGCCACCCCCAGCAGCGTGCCAATGAAATTGAGTAGCTCGTTAGTATTGAGCGACACGGCGCCGAGGATGAGTACCGTCTCTACGCCTTCGCGCAGCACCATCAGGAAAACAAAAGCAAACAGCCCGAACCAGGAGCCTTCCCCGGCCAGTAACCCGACTTTGCCTTCGATTTCTCCCTTAAGTTTGCGGCCGGTCCGCATCATGAAGATGACCATAGTGACGACGAAAAAGGCTGCCGCCAGCATGACCCAGCCTTCGAAGATATCCTGGTTGAAGTTAGTGCGGGCCAGCAGGACGGCAACCCCAATGCTGCCCACGAAAGCCGCGCCCAGAGCGGCGTACACCGACTTGCGCAGCTCGGGCCGTCCGATCTTGGCTAGATAAGCCAGGGTAATGCCGACGATCAGGGCGGCTTCCACCCCTTCGCGGAGAGTGATAATAAAGGCCTCAAGCATGATGTGACTGGTCCCGGACTGTGATTTTGAAAATGAATTTCAATTTCAACTAAATAGGATAGCCTTCTGCTGCGCCCACGGTCAACGCACCAAATCACGCTGCCGTGTGATATTGGTCACGTGGCGGGGTAAGACCTCGGAACCTCAAAGACTTTTCAGGAACTGCTTGGCCTCCGCCAGATGAGGGAAGAGCTTCTCCTCGGCCTGGAACTCCAGCGAGTGCACGCAGCGCCGGGTGCCCCGCAGCTTGACCGGATGCTTCAGGTGCAGCATCTCGTGATACACGATGTATTCCACCGCATAGCGGGGAACTCGCGGATGATCAAACACGCGACTGACTACGATCGCATTGTGCGCAGGATCGTAATGGCCAAGGCTGTTGCGGGCGTGATTCTGACTCCACGTCATCTGCGGCCGCGCCAGCAGGCCATGAAAGAAACGGCTGTTTAATTCCTCGAAGATCTTATCCAGGTCGTAGGCGCGACCGCGTGCCGATTCGATCCTCTTGCGTCCACGGATTTGCCGGACCAGGTGGGTCTTGTCGGCAATTTCACGGCTAGAAATGTACTTCCGATAACGGCTCGCATACGCCCGCTCGATCGGCTTGCGGTACATCTTGGCCAGCAGAATATGGGCGATGGCGCGCAGTACGCTTTCGGGAGCGCCTTCGAGAATGTCGGAAAGCCGCACCAGCAGCCGCCCGTCGCGCAGCCGGATGGTGCTGTTGACGTTCGCGAAGGCGAAGAACTCGGTAGTAAACTCGGGCACAGGTGCCCGCGGCCGCAACTCCCGATAGCTTTCCTGGAAAATAGGAACTAACCCGTCTCTCACCGTGAGCTTAGGTTAGCACGTAAGTAAGAAATTTCACCGCCGAGAGCGCCGAGAAAAAGCTCTCTGCGTCCTCGGCGTGCTCGGCGGTTAATCGGTTTTTCGTTTCTTCCGGTGCTTGGCCATCTCTTCCTGCTCATCGAGCAGCTTGCGGTGGTCGGTGGCCCCGCTGGTGACCGCGTCGATGGCGTTGCTCAGAAGGAACTCATACGATTTAGTGTCTTCTTTGCTCGCGGTCAGGCCCTCGCGGAATGCCTTCAATTTCCCCTGGAACTCGGTATCGGCCTCGATGATGGACTTCAAGGCCTTGCGGATATCATCCTTCCGATCCATATACGTATCAATGTTGTCATCCTGCTCATCATAGAGATCCACGAAATCCTGCAGCCGCTTGTGTGTTTCCGCCGGGCGATCAGCGGCCGCTATCTTGGGATCGGTCCGGACCTGTTGCAGCAGATCCAAGCGCTCGCGGGCAAACTTGACGAAAAGTTTCAGCCGCTGATCGGGCTCCATGGCCGTATCGCGCAGCTGGTCAACTTCGGCCTGTGTGAGTTCGGCATGCCGCTGCGCCAAGGCAAAGGAAGCCAGCAAGCACGATAAGACCAGGATGAGCGAATAAAAACGCATTATTTGCTCCCAAACATTTTGGCCAGCAAGTCGGTGCGCACGCGCTCCAAGTGGTCGACAGCCTCTTGCACCGGTTCCTGATCCTCAAAATTCAAAGTGCGTTTCATATCGCGCAACTTGTTGGCCATCTTGCGAACAGAAATCTCGGCATTCTTGAGTTTCTTCCCGGAACCGGTGGCTGCATCGCGGGCCTGCTCCGAGTAAGTCACAACGTCCTGAACATCCGTTTTGGCCTCATCGACCTTGCCGTCGCTGTAAAGCTTATCCGCCGCATCCAATTGCCGCTCCGCGATTTTCAGGCAGAGCTCGACCCGTTCTCCCCCTTTGGCCGAATCCAATCGCGCCTTCAATTCTTCGACCGTCTCTTCCTTCCTGCCAAATACCAGCAGGGAAGAAGCGAGAACGAGTAACGAAAGCAGGATCCAGGTTCGCATGGGTTATTTTTTCGGTTCGATTGCGATCAGACGGTGCCGCGCTTGCCATTCCTGGTCGGGAAACTGACCATTGGCGACCTCCAGGAAGCGATGATAATTCAAGGCCGCCTCTTTGTACGCCCGCAAGTGATCGTAGGCAGTGGCGCGCAGAAAATAGCTTCCCGGATTCTCGGGCAGAAATTTCGCCCGCCAATCCAGTGCCTGGATAGCCCGTGGGTAATTCTTGTTCTCATTCGCCGCATTGGCCAGGTCCCAATACGCGTTTCCGAAATCGGGCTTCAGTTTTACAGCCGCCAGAAACTCCGGTTCCGCCGCCGGAAAATCGCGTTTTTTCATGTAAAGCTGACCCAAACTCTGGTGCAGCACCGGATCGTTGGGTGCGCCAGCTATAAGAGCCTGATACAAAGGCACTGCCTGATCGTATTTTCCCGCCGCCGCGTAAACATCAGCCAGATCTTTCTGCGCCGCCTTGTCATCGGGGGCAAGCTTGAGTCCAGCCTGGAACTCGGCGGCTGCGTCATCGTACTTCTGGTCCGCAGCCAGCACTCGGCCCAACTGGAAATGACCTGGCGCATAGTCTGGGCGCACCGTCACCAGTTGCCGCAACGTATTGGCGGCTTCGATGAAGCGAGTGCCACGCGTGTAAATATTGGAGATTCCGATCAGGGCGTCGGCCGACTTCGGATCAATTGTCAAGACCTGCCGATATTCCTGTTCCGCTTCGGCAAACTGGTTTTGTCGTTCCAGCAGGGAACCGGCAGAAAGATGAGGCTCGGGATCCTTGGGCTGAAGTTCAGCAGCGTGGTGATACGCGACTAGGGCCTCGCCCGGCTTGCTTGCTTCCAAAACATGTCCCAGAGAGAGCCAGGCGCGTGCCTGTCCCTCTTCCACGTGAGCGGTAGGCTTGAGAGCGGTGGCGGCGCGCAGAAACTGCGCGGAACCGGGTTGGTCGGTCTTGGCCAGCATCAGGCCAAGATTCAGGTTTGACTCGAAAACGTCGGGCTTGGCTGCCACCGATTTGCGATACGCCGCGATGGATTCCTCAACCTGGTCCTTGGCGTTGTAAACAAAGCCGAGGTCAAACCAGGCCTGATAGTTGGCCGGGTCGCGCTCCGCGACCTTCTTCAGCAAGGGTTCTGCGGTCGCATAGTCCTTGTTCTGAATAGCGGCTTCGGCTTGCTGCAGTTCAGGCGGGTACGAAGGGTCTTCAGTTGGAACCTTGCGGTGCCGTATGGTGGTGTGTGTAGTCTGCGCCCCGGCTGCATTCAGGAGCAGCAGCCCGGCTATCAGCCCCACCAAGATTGGACTATTTCCTGCCATTCGAGCGCGAGCCGTTACCATTTAAGATGCGCGCCAGGTATTTTCCGGTGTACGATGCGGGAATCTTGGCAATTGCTTCCGGCGAGCCCGCGCCCACGACGTAGCCGCCGCGTTCGCCGCCTTCCGGCCCGAGATCGATCACCCAGTCAGCCGTCTTAATGACTTCCAGATTGTGCTCGATCACCAGGATCGATCCGCCCGCGTCAATGAGACGCCGGAACGCCGCCAGCAGTTTGCTGACATCGTCAAAGTGCAGGCCGGTCGTGGGTTCGTCGAAGATGTACAGGATGCGATGATGATGCTTCCCATCGTGCCCGTCCCGAGGCCGCATCATCTCGCGCGAGCCCGGCAAGTGCGCTGCCAGCTTCATGCGTTGCGCCTCGCCACCAGACAGCGTGGTAGCCGATTGCCCCAGCCGCAGGTATCCCAGCCCGACTTCCTCCAGGACCCGCAGCTTCTCCG
Organism: Terriglobales bacterium; assembly: GCA_035631655.1. GTDB lineage: Bacteria > Acidobacteriota > Terriglobia > Terriglobales > Acidobacteriaceae > Gp1-AA122. Next base: position 2,642 of record DASQIH010000048.1, on the reverse strand, counting down.
TAACCTTGGGTGCATTGGCAAAAAACTGAAGCGCCTCTTTGACGGTAAGGTTCAGCACTTCGTGAATGTTCTTACCGCGATAGCGTACTTCGAGCACCTGCGGCTTATAGCGCGTGCCCTTGCATTCCTCGCAGATCAGTTCCACGTCCGCCAGGAACTGCATCTCGACCGTGACCGTGCCATCCCCCTGGCAGGTCTCGCAACGTCCGCCTGGAATATTGAAGGAGAAATGCCCGGCCGCGAAACCACGTTTCTGGGCCTCGGGCAGGGAAGCGAATAAATCCCGGATGCCGTCGAATGCCTTGATGTAGGTTACAGGGTTGGAGCGCGGCGTGCGCCCAATCGGCGACTGGTCGACCAGGACCACTTCGTCGATGAACTCAGCGCCTTCGAGCTTCTCCCAATTCACTGCCGCTGCGGGCGCGCCATTCGGCTGTTTCTTGGCGGCGGCCAGCGCCTGATAAAGAACATCGTGCAGCAAGGTGGACTTGCCCGATCCCGACACGCCGGTAATGGCCACGATCATGTTCAGCGGGATCGTCAAATCGATGTTCTTGAGATTATGTTCGCGCGCTCCCTTAATCCGAATTTGCTGCGACCCCGGCTTGCGACGGGCATTCGGCAACTGGATCCGCAAATCCTGCGACAAGTAGCGTCCGGTTAGCGACGCAGGATTCTTGGCGATCTGCTCGTAGGTGCCCGCGGCAATCACTTTACCGCCACTCTCGCCCGCGCCCGGTCCCAGATCCAGGATGCTGTCGGAAGCCTTCATGATGTCGGGATCGTGCTCCACCACCAGGATCGTGTTGCCCAGATCGCGCAGGTCGTGAAGGATTTTGATCAGGCGGTGCGTGTCGCGGCTGTGCAGCCCGATGGAAGGTTCGTCCAGCACGTACAGCGTTCCCACGAGCCGCGATCCCAAAGAAGTTGCTAACTGGATTCTCTGCGCTTCTCCACCGGACAGGGTCGAAGACAAACGATCGAGCGTCAGGTATTCCAATCCGACTTCATTCAAAAACTGCAGGCGCTCCTGAATTTCTTCCAGCAGTTTCTCGGCGATGCCGGCTTCCTGCGCCGTCAGTTTCACTTCGGAGAAAAACTGCGAGGCCTGCTCCACCGTCATGCTGCAAATCTCGCAGATATTCTTGCCGTTGATCTTCACCTGGCGAGCTTCCACCCGCAGCCGCGCTCCTCCACACGTAGAACAAACGGAGTATCCCCGGTAGCGGCTCAGGAACACGCGCACATGGAGCTTGTACTTCTTGCGTTCCAGGTGATTGAAAAAGCCGCGCACGCCGGGAAACCGGCCTTCGCCGCTGATGATCATCCGCTGGTGTTCCTCATCGAGTTCCATCCAGGGCACGTCGAGCGGAATTTCCACCTGCTTCGCAAAGCGCTTCAGTTCGGTATAGAGAGGCCGGTACTTCGGCTTAGTCCAGGGCTCAATCGCGCCCTCAGCTAGAGTCTTCGTCTTATCGGGAATGACCAGGTCGAGATCGAAATCAATGGTGTTGCCGAAGCCCTGGCAGCGGGGGCAGGCGCCATAGGGATTGTTGAACGAAAACAGCCGCGGCTCAGGCTCTTCGTAGCGGTTACTGCAGTGCTTGCACTCAAAACGATTAGCGAAACGGATCGGTTGCGGCGGCTGGTCGTCCCCTGGCGCGGTCTCGAAGATCACCTCGCCGGCTTCCCGGTAGCAGCTTTCGATGGCGTCCACGATGCGAGAACGAGCATCGGCTGAGACCACCAGGCGATCGGCCAGCAGGAACACGGGCTCCGAGAAATTGATGTCCAGCAACGACTCGGGTGTCGAGAACTCGAAAATCCGGCCATTCTGGTAGAGCCGGTTGAAGCCGCGCTTGCGCAGATCAAACAGCCGATTCTTGAAGAAGTCAGAAACCGTACCGCCGGCATCCTGCCGGCTGTCCTGGGGGCGTCCCGCCCGCAGACGTGGCCCCTTCCGCCCCAAAGCATTCTTCTTGGCGCGTCCGCTGCTAGAGCTCTCAGAAACATTCCGCGTGCCTGAGTGCAGCGGGAACAGCACATTTAGCCGTGTGCCTTCTCCCATGGCGAGCACGGCATCGGCAACTTCGTCCACCGTATCTTTCTTGACTTCTTTCCCGCAGTTGACGCAGTAAGTCCGCCCCACTCGCGCAAAAAGCAACCGCAGGTAATCATAGATTTCCGTCGCGGTCGCCACCGTCGAGCGCGGGTTGCGGGTCGTATTCTTCTGCCGGATTGCGACCGCGGGAGCGATGCCATCGATGACATCGGCGTCGGGCTTCTCAATCCGCTCCAGAAACTGCCGCGCGTAGGCCGACAGCGACTCCACATAGCGGCGTTGCCCTTCGGCGTAGATGGTGTCAAAGGCGAGCGACGATTTGCCCGATCCCGACACTCCGGTCACAACCGTCAACGTGTTATGAGGAATCTCGAAATCGATGTTCTTCAGGTTGTGGACGCGCGCGCCGCGAACAACAATGGATTCCGTGGACATCTTAGGGGTCACCGCAGCCGCCGGAGGAAGACAGGGAACAGCAGACTCGGGCTCGTTCCTACTGATATCGCCAGGAGCACTGCGGAGTCTTTCTATTATAAAGGGGAAGAGCAGGGGCGCTCAAAGAGAGATAACCTGTTGGTGG
>DASQIH010000047.1:0-64921 GCA_035631655.1 Terriglobales bacterium | reverse complement strand
AGAAATTGTACGCCAGCAGTGGAATTTCAGCCCACCTGACACGGTACGCGAGGTCGAGGAATATCAAGTTGAACTCTCGGATGTCACCCTACTTGAATTGATCATTGTGCCTAATAACAGCGGCGGAGCGGCTCGCGCTTCGCTGAAGAGTCTGCGCCTGTCTTGACTCTGGCGTTCGAATGCACCGAGAGAACGCAAGGATCAAATGTTGCGCCAGATCGCTGAATTCGTGGCTGTTTTCGCCTGCGGCTTGTTCACAGGTGCTGCTGTCTATATCAGCCTCGTTGAACATCCTGCCAGAATGGAATGTGGAGTGGAACTAGCTGCAACTGAATTTCCTCCGAGCTACCGCCGCGCCACCATCATGCAGGCGACTTTAGCAGCGGTGGGATTGATCTCCTCCATTGCAGCGTGGCTCGCCGGGGCGAGATTCTGGTGGCTCATCGGCGGGATTGTGCTGGGTGCTGTCATTCCGTTTACTCTGGTCATCATCCTGCCAACCAATAAGCAATTGCTGAACCCAACACTAGACAGGCGGGCAGCACAAACAAAGCGGCTACTCGCACGCTGGGGCGCGTTACACGCGGTAAGAAGCGCCCTCAGTGCTCTGGCGCTCTTGCTATTCCTCTACCTTCTAATTTTCATAAGAACGGCGTGATTTCCGTGGGACCCCGGAACGAAAACAGGTCTATTCCGAATCTGGGATCGAAGTTTTCGGGGGTGGGTATGCCGGGGAAAAATTTTCTCTCCCCGGACATTTTAAAGTTTAGACCCTATTTTCGCTTTTCCCCTACCGGACGTGGTCTGCTGCCGCCCCCTGTAAGATTGCCGCGCAATCTCAGTCAGAGCACCACATCCTGAACCGGGCACAGCGTGCAAAGGCCAATGGCTTCCATCAACGCTCAGCGGACCCCGATTTATAATCGTTGCTTATGAAAGCCACAATAGGCGCGATTGTTTCCGTCTTATTCCTGCTTTTTAGTTCTTTGGCTTCCTTCGCACAAGCGTCCGGACAGCAGCAACAACCTGAGTATGTCAAACAGGGGCAGCAGTTGATTCGCGAAGGGAAGCCCCAAGAGGCACTAGAGCTATATCAACGCACGCTCCAGACGTCGCCAGATTCGATTCCAGCTAACGTCGCCGCTGGAAGCGTACTCGACTTGATGGGGAAAGGCGAGGAGGCAAGGAAATACTTCTCGAAAGCAATCGAACTGGCAGACACGCCGGAGCACAAAGCAGCAGCCCAAAGGGCAATGGCTATCTCGTATGCATTCGAGGGGAATTGCAACAAGGCAGTCGAGTACGAACAACAAGTCTTCGATTTCTATGGCGGCGTGAAGAATTTCTTTCAGCAGGGGGAGGTTGCTGATGAAGCCGCTCGCGTTTGCCTTGATTCTGGGGATTTGGGCATCGCCCAGAAATGGTACAAGATCGGGCACGACATGGGCTTGAAGGAACCGGACATCAAAACTGCCCGCCAAGACCTATGGAATTTCCGGTGGGAGCACGCGAAGGCTCGCATCGCCGCCCGGCGAAGCGACCAAGCAGAAGCGCAGAAGCACGTTGCTGCGGCTAAGACGATCCTCGACAAGGGTACTATTCCTGAGCAAGCACAGTTCTTCCCCTACCTGAAAGGCTACGTCGCATTCTATGCAGGAGACTACAAAGCAGCACTGGAAGAGCTAAACAAAGCGAATCAGAACGACCCGTTCATCCAGTGCATGATGGGTCAGACCTACGAAAAGCTTGGGGAGAAGGACAAGGCCATGGAGTACTACCGCAAGGCGTCCACGGCAAGTTTGCACAATCCCCCTGCCGCCTACGCAGTCCCGTTTGCCAGAAAGAAATTGTCTTAGCCAACGGAAGCTGCACAATGGCAGACGATCTCAAGCGTGCTGTTGTTTGGAAAAACCTGCTTCTCGATGGCCGGGATTACTGTGCTCTCTGGCACACCGCCGAAGGATGGCTGCTGAAGGGCACGGTCGTCGGAGCCCTCAAGGATCAGCGACCGATGCTCGCGAGTTACGAAATCTATTGTGATCAGAACTGGCTGACCCATCGAGTCAACATAGAACGCGCAATCGGAAGCGATGTTAACACCCTCAGCCTGAGCGTAGAGAGTCGTGGGGTATGGCGCACTTCGGATCAGGAGTTGCGCGGCGTTCATGGCTGTAACGATGTTGATCTCTCAGTGACGCCGGCGACCAACACTCTCCCGATCAGGCGTCTCGACCTCCCTATCGGGAAGAGCGAGTCGGTCATTGCTGCTTGGGTGAAGTTCCCGGAGCTTGCCGTTCAGCCGCTGTCGCAACGCCACACGCGGCTTGCAAAAACACGTATCGTTATGAAAGCGAGACTGGGTTTTCGGCTGAGATCGGCGTCGATGATCTTGGTTTGGTGACTGCGTACCCCGGCGATTGGGAGCGCATCACTGCGCTGTAGAGTCAATCCTCAATGGGACTATGCCGCTTTCTTCTGCTGCGCCTTGTGCCTAGCCCACCGAGCCCGCTGTGCGGCCGCGATCTTTCGACGTGCCGCTGGCTCGTTGTCCGTGACTTGGGCGCTTTTGCTGCCTTAGCCCTCGCCCACCGGGCACGCTGGCCGGCTGCCATTCTCGCCCTTGCAGCAGCGGATATTCTGCGCCTCGGTTTCCGTCCGGCACCGCGCATACCGCTGCGACCTCCATCTAGCTGTTGCATGACGCGGATAGCTTTGTCCAGCCTTTGCATTTCCTCTTGTGCGCGATTCCGTTCCGACTGCAACTGGGTGAGGATTCGGTTGAACTTGGGCATGTGATCTCTTTCTGAGCGTGGCCAGCTACGGCAAGGCACATGATTGTAGCAGGTCTCAAAATCCATGGCGGGGCGTTCCAGCACGAACCAGACCGGAATCGATATTGTCCGCCCGTTTTCCTTCGAGCCACGCTGATCTTGATCTGGCGGTAGCGTGATAGGCATCCTTTCAGGTCGGCGCTGGCATGTATCCCTTCCTTCACAATGGTGTTCCGCCATCCCACGCTGAGCGATGCAGGCGATACAAGACATGACAGCACAATGGGTGGTCTTGGGGCAGCCGGGGATGGTCGAAATCATCTGCCGGGTTGTGGGTCATGCCGAGTTTCTCCATCACACGTCGCGATCTAGCGTTCGCTGGCACCGTGAAGGACACCAAGGCTTCAAGGCCAAGTATCGTGAAGCCGTAGCGGACGATTTCCCGCGCCCCTTCTGTCGCGAGACCTTGCCGCCAGCAATGTGCCGCAAGTCTCCATCCAACCTCTACGCACGGCATGAACGCGGCATGGAACGACGGCACATTCAGCCCGATGAAGCCAATGAAGCTGCCATCGCGTCGAAGTTCCACGGCGTACAAACCGAAGCCATGCTTTCGGAAATGTGCCTCGATTCGATCCGCAAGCGAGTTACTTTCCTGTGCCGAAAGGATGTGAGGCATGAATTCCATCACGCGGGGATCGGCGTTCAGGCGAGCGAATGGTTCCCGGTCGGACTCGCGCCAGTGGCGCAGAATCAGGCGCTCCGTTCTCAGAATCGCGCTACGGTTCATTCGAACAGTCACCGTCCCCGCATCACAGCTTCGGCGGTGTATGTTCAAAAGGGAGCTTGGTGTATCGCGCCTTCTCGATCGAGATCACGAGCGCCACTCTCCCCTCGGGGCTGCGAAACGGGAATGGTTTGCCTATGTACTTGAACGAGATAGCATCCATGTATTTGAAGTCGCCATCAGGACGGCGCTCAACCACGCGGCCTCGAAGCTGGGCCTCCTTGTAGGGATCATGAAAATCAACAATGGAGAGCGCGACACGCGGGTCACGGCGCGTGTTCTTCGCCTTAAGTGAGCCTTCTCCCGTGCAGATCAGTATGCGATCACCTTCACGACCCACCCAGATGGGGACACTCTGCGGCGAGCCGTCCGGCATCAGGGTGGCGAGGTGGGCGAAGTTGGGTGCGTCGAACAAAGCTTTGATTTCCTCGGAGAGTGGAATCGGCATGGAGACCGTCCTTGTGCTGAACGAACAAATCTATCACCTCAGTTAGTGCTGGCGTCGGAACCACTCAACACGGTCCGGCACTCCACAGCTTTGGCATCCGGGTAGAACGAGGATTAGCATAGAAATCTCCTGCTTTCAGTTTTCGAATGCCATGCGTCCAATTTTCTGACTGCAACGAAGGAGTTTAGCAGTGGCTTCTCACGTGACAGAAACGACAAATCACACGGCTGGCAGCGTGCCTCGGATTTCACGAATCCTCGTGGCCACAGATTTTTCAGCTCAAGCGAGCAATGCTTTGCAATGGGCGCGGTCGCTCGCTAGGGCCTTCGGGGCGAAGCTGGTCCTGCTGCATGTCATCGACATCTTTAGCTTGGCAGAGACAGGTGCCGTCATGGCTGGCAGTGATCCGCTTCATCTAATCCGCGAGCAGGCTTACAAATGTATGGGCGAGTTGAAGGCGCTGATACCCGATGCTGAGACTGTCGTTCGTGAAGCTTCACCACGTCCCGTGGTTGTGGACGCGGCGCTGGAACTGAAGTGCCAAATGATCGTAATGGGAACCCACGGCCGCTCGGGACTGGCGCATCTGCTTTTGGGCAGCGTTGCAGAGTACGTCGTGAGGAACAGCAAGTTGCCTGTGCTTACTGTCCGTGGGGATTGATTGTCTACCCCTACTCTGGTAATCCACTGGACGACAAAGGATTGCATACCAGCCATACGGGCATCGAGGCGACACCCGCACCCGAGATTTTGGCGAACGTGCCACTAGGCAGCCAATCTCAGGGTCGGGTGAAAAACGAAAGCGCCCCAGACTCAATTGAGTCATGGGACGCCCGTCGAGATCAGCCCTCCCTACACACGACTCGCGCTCGCAACCCATGCCTGCTCGCATGCCTACGACCACTACGCCAAATGGTCGAGTCTGCGGATGAACGGGATCGTACCTTCGGCTAGCTGGCCACAACGGGCTAGCTCAGGCAGATGATCGGGGTGGGCAATTCCTTCGAAACTGAACCTACGTCGCAGTTCTGTACATCGAGGGCTGTTGTGAAATCCCCATACAAGTAGGGTCACGTGAGTCCGTTTTTGCGGTAAAGTCAACTAGGCTCCTCGACTCAGGGATGACCTTGGACGAGTTGGTGGATGCCATCAGCGCATTGCTGCTCGACCGGGCAGCATGACATTTCCATGGGTCGCCTGCTCAAACGCACAGCAGAGGAAAAGGAGGCAGAGAGATGGCTATCGATCCAGTTTGCAACATGCAGGTCGATGAAACCGATGCAGAATTCACGACGGAATATGACGGCAAGACCTACTACTTCGGCTCGGAGTCCTGCAAAGAGGAGTTTGAAAGTGATCCGGAAGAGTACATCACTGCAGCGTAGCAGCAATCTTTCAACTGGAAATGACAAGCGGCGAAGGGGAGGCATCCCATGGCCAAAGTGAAGCAACTCACCATCGCGGTGGAGAATCGGCCCGGCACCTTGGCCCAAGTCGCCAAGACCCTCGCTGATGCCAAGGTGAATATCGCCGCCCTACTGAACGGTACGGCGGGAGCGCAAGGCTCCGTGCAGGTGGTGGTGGACAATACGAACAAAGCCAAAAAGGCTTTGGATGGGGCGGGCCTCTCCTACACCGAGGGCACGCTGGAGCAGGTTGAACTGGCGAACAAGCCCGGCGCACTGGCGGAACTGGCCGGGAAGCTGGCGAAGAAAGGCATCAACATCGACTCCGCCTACGTCACGGTACCCAAGGGAGCGAAGAAGGCGGTGGTACTGCTTGCAACCTCCAGCGTAGCAAATCGCTTATAGGCGGATGTTGGGCTGGTGCGCTCAGCGGCGGGGCAGCCCGGAGAGCACATCCGCCAATTCTCCGGGACGCGAGACGTGCGGGCAGTGCCCGCCCGCAAGCTCAACCGGATCAATCCCCAATTGCTTCCGCACCTGTTCGCGCCAGAAGTCTGGGCGGAGTGTCCGGTCTTCGCGGCACAAGATGTAGGACGCTGGCACGTCGGGCCAGCTTCTCAAGTGGCAAGTTTCGGTCAAGGCACGACGGGCATGCATCAGCCTCCGGGTGGTCAGCGCCCATGCCGCCGTTTCGGGGTCGCAGTCGTGGGAAAGGTACTGCATCGCAACGGCATCGTCCTTTGTAGGGTCTTTGCCGATCCAATCCGGCCAGAACATTTCGGGGTTTGCGAGATGTCTAGGAGGTTGTCCGAACTCCGCAGCGATCTTCTCCAGATCGAAAAGCGGGTCGAAGCTTTGCGGGAATCAATTCGAGCCGCCGAAATGGAACTACTTCGACAGAACGCTCAACCCCCTGCATCGCACGAGGACACGCTGGTTGCACGAATCGTTGAGGGTGTGTTCTCCCGGCTGGCGACAACACCGAAGGTTGCCAATAACGAACGCAAACAGTATCTCAGGGAAAAAGAAGCCGCCCAGTATATGGGTGTCAGCGTTTCAGCCCTGCGTAGTTGGAGAACCAAACGATCGAAGAACGGCCCTCCGTACACCCGAGTCGGGCGAATGGTGTTGTATCCGGTCAGAGGAATTGATGACCACATGCGGACACGAACGGTCACGCAGACCGCCTGACGCAGCCGGAAGACTGCAATGGGCATCTGTTGAGGATTATTTGTGCTCTATGCGCCGGAACGTCAGGTTGATACGTGGCTGAGTCACACCCGGTTCCTTGGGCACCTCGTGCTTGAATTTCTCCTGCGTTTTCCCCGCCATGATTAGCAGGCTGCCGTGCGGCAATGTCTTAGCAAATGCCACGGCTCCATCCTTCCGCTTGAGCCGGAACAAGCGTTCCGCGCCCAGACTGACGGAAGCGATCACAGGCCCCATCTCCACCTCGGCATCGGCGTGGAGCCCAACGCTGTCGTTTCCATCCCGATACAAATTGCAGAGCACAGCGTTGTAGCCCACCTTCGGCAGACCCGAGTTGGTATAAGCCGACACGGGTGTGGCCTCTTCGACGCGGGATTTCAGCACGAGAAGTTCTGGTATCCAAGGCAGCGGTTGGTACTCGCGCCGCGAATATGTGTAATGAGTTCCGGGATCGCCATAGTACGCTTCGTCCCGAGGGACGGTATGCCCAAACGAAGCCCTGTGCCGTTCCCACGCGCACTTGCCCAGCAGTGTATTGAACAACTGAGTTGCTTCCTCAGGCCGGAGGAAGCGGTCGTCATAGTAGATTTCCGCTCCGGGGATTGGGATCAATTCCATCTCTCTATCGGGAACGACCGGGCTCAGTGATTCAAGACTTCTTCAGAGGGAATGCGCCAAAGCAAGCCCTGTTTGTAATCCGTCAGCCAAATCGACTCGTGCCCGAAGCGGAGCGAGTCCCCGCCCTTGCCGACCCACTGCTTTACGACCTTGTTCGTCATGGTGTTTATACGAGTGAGCGGCACACCGAAAACCGTTGGCCACACAGAATCGGCACCGTAGCCGATGTCGCCGCCCGCGCCGGGTATTCCCGCCTGAATCGTCGCGATCACGTTCCTGCGTTTCTCATCGACCCGGCTGACCGTTCCATCCCCTTGGTTGAGAGTCCAAACAGAACCGCCGCCAGCAGCGAGGAACCGGGGCTTTGGCCCGACAGGGACCGACTCCAGTACTTTGCCACTAGCCGCATCCACGGCGGTCAGTACGCTGGTCTCGACCCCAGTAATCCAGATGATGCCGTTGCTGAAAATCGGGTTATAGGAGCCGGGTGGGATCGAAATTTTCTGGCGCACAGTGTCCGTGACCGGATTGATCCGGCTGAGCGTACCGTTCTTGTCGGTCACGATCCAAATACTGTCGCCACTGGCTGTGATCCCCCCTTCTGGGTCTGCTGGGGCGATTGGCAGCGTGGCAGTGACTTTGTTCGTGAGAGCATCAACCCGAACGAGCGCAGGTTGTTTCCCGCAGAGCGGAACCCAGATGCTCCCGAACCCGGAGGCTAGACCTGAGCAGGCTTCTCCGGACACACCCACTTTGGCGACAACCTTGTTAGTTGCGGGATCAATTCGCTGCACCGAGTACGGTTTCGTGCTTGCCACCCAGACAGCATCCTCTGTCACAAGCACCCAATCTGCGGTGCCACCGATTTTGAACGTGGCGGTGCGTTTCAACGAAGCAAATGGAACCTGAACCTCCTTCACTCCCGGTTTCGGAAGATTCCATTCTGTCGCAGGGGCCTGCGCGACAGCACTACTTGCCGCCAGAATTAGAAAGAGGATCTTCGGTACCTTCAAGATCGTTCACGCCCTTTCATTACCTGCGAGGCCGGGTGACCCCCCTGCCGCTACAGCTTCACTTCGCCAATCTGAACTATCGGCTCTGAGTTCGTGTAGTTCGGAATGTCCTGCATGATTGCATCTGCGTGCGGGCCGAAATTCGTTTGAAAAGCCTCCAGTGAATCAAACAGAAGGTGCCCCATCGCAACGTAACGAGTGGGCGATCCGGGCTCTTCGCCTGAAATTCCTTGCTCGACAGAAACTCCCCTTAGCGCCGATCCCAGCAGTTGCCGCACCATGGGAATGTGTCGATTGAGGTAATACTCCATGTCGAATCTTGTATCTTCGCGGTTCGGGTACAACACGCTAATCTTGACCATCGGGGGCGCCTCCTGTTTCGCGCCAGCGTAGCCGAGCCAGTCTAGCAACAATCCCGGTATGCGCTGCGCCTCGTCAAAGCGCTGGCTGACGGCGCAAAGGCACGGGGACACTGGGGACAAGAGTACACTTACGGTCTATTCGTCGGAACTCCAAATGGGATGGAGGCTGAAAATGAATCGTACAAATCGATGTTTTGGATTTGTGCTGAGACGGGCAGTCGTGGCGGGGAATTGTGTGCCTTGAAGCTCGAAGATTTGAATCTCGATCAGCGGGTGCTCAAAATCAGGCGCTCAGTGTGGAAAGGCGAGTTGCAGACCACAAAGTCGAAGAAAGGGGTTCGGACATTCGCGATCTCATCGCAGCTTTGCGAACATCTGAAAACTTATTTGCTTGACCACTGGAGAGACAACCCTGAGAAGCTGCTGTTCTGCACACGCGAAGGAACGCCGTATGACAACCGGGACATCGTGGATCAGGTTCTACACCCGATCCTTGAGCGTCTCGGGATACCTCGTGCGGGCTTGCATGCATTCCGACATGGCAATGCGACGATCATGGACGGACTGAACGCCCCGATGCGTGTGCGTCAAGACCCCCTCGGTCATGAGAAAGCCGAGACTACCCTCGGGTATACTCATGCAATCGGTGAAGATGATCGAAGAGTTGCAGACGAAATTGGCAAGATTCTTTGTCCAACTTTGCCTAAATCGTCTCGGGTTGAAGCGGCTAACCCCCAGCCGATACAATGAGGTAGCATTGAAAGTTTTTGCTCACAAAGAGGGCGCGGTACCCAAGTGGTAAGGGAGAGGTCTGCAAAACCTTTATACGTCGGTTCGATTCCGACCCGCGCCTCCAGGATTTAAACGGTTCACTTTCCACAGTTGTCCCGAGAGCCGACCCCTCAGATAGATTCAGATACGTAACCAACGATGGCTGCGGCGGCGGCAATCGCCAACCCGTCTTCCAGCAGCGCCGCTGTCAATTCCGGCATTTTGTGGCTCAATTTTTTTCGCAAGTGATAGCTGGCGAAAGTTCCGAGAAGGGCGCCCAAACCGCCGAGGATCGCGCCTTCGGTGAGAGGCCTATCCCCCGCTGTGGACAGAACAGCGCCACAAGCGGCGCCTGACAAAATCCGCGTCGCGAGTGGACCCGGTTCAATTCGGTCGCGCGTAAAGGGCAGTTTGTCGGCGATTAGTTCGGTGAGGGCAAGCTTGATGGCCTTATCCGAGACCTTGCCGGAAATAATTTCTACCAGCGGCGAACTGCCAAGGTGGATTGCCCCACGTTTGGCAGCCCAGGCGATCGCCGCAGGAGCGGTCATCGATCGCAATCCGGCGACTACTCCCATGCCGGCCGCGAGAGCGGGAATGTAGGACCGCTTCTTTTTCCTCATGATGCGAATTTTTCTCTGCAGGCAAGTGTAAACCAAGCTGTCTCGGGCTGTTTGAGGCTCACAAAATATGGTGACGTTTTCAATATTGTCATCCCCAGCGAGGGAGGGATCCGTTTTTTCCCCACTCGCACAAAACAGCAGATTCCTCGCGCCACACGGCGCTCGGAATGACAAGTCATTCGTTACGTCTCAGGGCCTGGTTGCCCGAAACGTCACTATAGTCTGCGATCCTCACTAGAAAAAGTCGCTCATGTCAGGCGCGGTGGCTGCCGCACCAGGAAAAGTTGTCACTCCCAGCGAGTGCAGGATAAGACGCAGGGTGCTGGGATGCTGGTACAAAGTCACTGACTGATATCCCGTCTTGCTGTGCGGACTTATTACAAGGGTCGCCACGTGCCCCCCGCCATTGGTCAAATCAGTAAATTCCGATTCGTCGAAAACAATTATCAACAGCCCGTCTTTCTGAAAAACAGCACTGGAGATCAAAGGTGCGATGTTCTGCTGCAACCAGGTGTCGGCCTGAGCGAGGGTTCCGTCATGTGCGTTGTCCAGTTGGTCGGGCAGAATGTAAGAGAAATTGGGAAGCTGGTTGGCCGCCAGATCGATCGCAAACTGCGAAAATGGCACCAGATTGTTTACCTGACTGCTGGTGAGCACGTCGGAGAGGAAGACAAATGGATTATGGTGCTGTGCGTAGGGATAAACATCGGGCCCTGTGTATCCTATCGAGGGCAGCGCTTCTGCGTAGCTTTTCCAGGTCTTATCGGCAAGGAGCAACTCGCGAACGATGCTGTCGTCTGTGATGGTGGGGGGCGGGGTTGCCTCGTTATTAGTAATGATCTGGCCGGTAACCAGCATGAGATAGTTCCCAATGGAAGGATGGGTATTGGCGTAATATTGTGTGGCCAAGCCATACGACGATGCCAAACTGTTAAAGTAAGGCATGGACACATTTCCAATGACTTCCGAGTAACTACGATTTTCCTCGACCACTAAAAAAACGTGCCCAAACAGGCTGGACGGCGGAGAAGGACTTGGGGCCGGCGGTGGAGGAGTTGACGGATCGGAAGGGGCGGATGGACGGCCTCCGCAGCCGGAAATGATTAGCACAAGGCAGACAAGCGCAGACAGCAGTACTCGCTTCCCAATAAACAATGGCATCGCGCGTCCTCTTGTGGCGCCATGCTCCCCACCTCGCGCAGTACTGCGTCTGCGCCAGATCGTATAGATCTAGAAAATTCGAGAGTGGGGTTCGACGAAGGGGCTTAGATGCGTGCGCCGCCTACCCTGTTTGTCTAGGTTGAAGAGTTAAAAGAAACGGATGCCAACTTTTTGGACAGAGGCGCCGAGTCCGATGTCACTCTAGGGCAAACAGATATCAGCTTTGGGCGCAATTTCAGGGGGTCTGGTCCTTCCAGGCGATCCAAACGAACTCTGGCACTATACTGTGTCCTTACTGGCGAGACTCTCTTAAGGAGGGGCATCTCTCTTGTGCTCCCTTGTGGTTTTTTCATTATCCGCGTGCCTACTGATCGCACCCGCATTCTCCCAGGAGACTCCCATGGCTGCCGCTGAGCAACAGACTCCTCCCTGGATGAAAGAATCCATGATCCGGCTGGAGCGAGAGCTCACGGCCAAATACGGCGAATCACGGAAAGCACAGATTGATCGCGGCCTGCACCAGGTCATGGAGTACTGGCGACTACAGGACGGTGATGCCGGCGCCTTTGAACAATTTGTTCGTACTAACTTTGCGGGCGACCAGCCGACCTTGGACAGCATGTTCAATCGCTATGAGCGCCTGCTGGAGCAGATCGATGGGCACATGCACGAAATTACTCGCGAGTTTCGACAGCAGGCCGACCTCGGCCTCGGCCCTGTGCTGCCTTTCGATCAGGCCTTCGCTGGCTACGATCCTTCTGCGCACGTGCTGGACGATTTCTTCGACAACAAGCTGGCTTTCACCGTGTTGCTGAATTTCCCGCTGACCACTCTTCACCAGCGTCTCACGGAAGGACCAAGCTGGACGCGGCGGCAATGGGCCGAAGCGCGCCTGGCGCAACGCTTCTCCAAGCGCATTCCAGCAGAGGTGAATTTGGCCATTGCCCAAGCGGCGTCCGATTCGGACCAGTACATCGCGCAATACAACATCTGGATGGGACGTCTTCTCAGCAACGACGGGAAACAGCTTTTCCCGGCGGACATGCGTCTCTTGAGTCACTGGAACTTGCGTGATCAAATCAAGGCGGACTATGCGGACGCCCAAAACGGGCTCGCCCGCCAACGCATGATCCAGCAGGTGATGGAGCGTATTGTCACACAGACGATTCCGCAGAGCGTGATCAACAATCCGGCGACATTATGGAACCCCTACACGAATGAGGTACAAGCCTCTGATAGTGGAAAAAATTCTGCGGGCATATCTAAATCTCCTGAGCCGGACACGCGCTACGCGATGCTGCTCAAAACCTTCCTGGCTGCAAAGAAAGCCGATCCCTATTCGCCCACGGCTCCGACACTGATTGCCCGGCGCTTCGACGAAGACCGCGAAATTCCTGAGGATCGGGTGCGAGCCATGCTCGAGCAGGTCGTTTCCTCGCCCCTGGTTCCCAAAGTCGCGCAATTGATACAGTCGCGCCTCGGCCGGCCTCTCGAACCTTTCGATATCTGGTACGACGGCTTCCGTCCACGCGGCTCGCACACCGAAGCAGAACTGGATGCGATCGTCTCCAAGAAGTATCCAACCCCGGAGGCCTATCAGAAGGATATCCCCAACCTGCTCATGAAGCTGGGTTTCGCACCCGAAAAGGCGGAGTACGTTGCGGATCACATCATTGTGGACCCCGCGCGTGGTTCGGGCCACGCTATGGGCGCGAGCATGCGGTCAGAGAAGGCCCACCTTCGCACTCGGGTCGAAAAAAACGGCATGAATTACAAAGGCTTCAACATCGCGGTGCACGAAATGGGACACAACGTCGAGCAGACCTTCTCGCTGGACGAAGTTGACCACACGCTTTTGCAAGGTGTCCCGAACACCGCGTTCACCGAGGCGCTTGCCTTTGTTTTTCAGGGACACGATCTGGAACTCTTAGGTCTGGCGGCGCCCGATGCCAGGGCCGAGGCTCTCAAGAGCCTCAATGATTTCTGGGCGACTTATGAAATCTCCGGCGTGGCCCTGGTGGACATGGCGGTCTGGCACTGGCTGTACGATCACCCGAGCGCCACTCCTGTGCAGTTGAAAGAGGCGACTCTCGAAATTTCCAGAGATATTTGGAACCGATACTACGCTCCGGTGTTCGGGAAGAAGGATGTCGTGCTGCTCGGAGTTTACTCGCACATGATCGATTCGTTTCTCTACCTTCCTGACTATCCGGTCGGCCACATGATCGCTCATCAGATTGAAGAGCAAATGAAGAAAGCCGGCAGCATTGGACCGGAGTTCGAGCGCATGGCGAAGATGGGCGACGTCACACCCGATTTGTGGATGGTAAATGCCACGGGAAAACCGGTGGGACCCGAAGCCCTGTTGGCCGCAGCGAAGAAAGCTTTGGGACAAGTGGCTGGGCAATGAGAGGGTGCAAGCGCTGGCGATTATGAACGACAGGTGAGCACACCAGACCGCAGCCTTGCTGCCGAGCGCTTGCCTTCCCACCACTGAAGCAGCAGGTGGGTGGGGAAATACACCAGCAGAGGCGCAACGATCAGGTATCCCAACAAATAGATGAGGCCAGGTACCAGATGTTGCTCGCGAAAAAAAAGCCCGCGTGCCCAGTTGACGTTATGTTCCGGTCGCCAGAAATAGTTGATTGGAACTACGATCCAAGCAGTGAGCGTCTGGTACTTCCAGCCGCGTGGATCGTAACCGAGGCGCCAGATGGCCCATAACAACAACGGCGGCATGACCACGTGAAACAGGCTTAGCAAGCGTACAAAAAGCGGGATCCCGGGATCGAACATGTACTCAGTGCCGCCAATTAAATGCTTGTTGAACAAGAGCGCAATAACAAGGTCAACGGTGTAGAGGGTTTGCAACAGCAAGAGTCCCGTTGCCTGCCAGGAGAAGATGAGAGCGCTCTCGGTCCAGAGCGCGACGCCAACCAGGAAGTTTCCAAGGTCACAGAAGAACAGGAAGTTCTGCGCGCCATATTGCTTCCAATAAACCGGCACCCACACGATGACCCAGACAGTCCAGGCGATCTTTATCCAGAGGGGCAGGCGCATGGCCGGAATTCTACTCGCCCGAAGTGGAATTGGCAGAGCCCGGTGATGTAGTGCCGAGGGGCTTGCGTCTTGAATCTGCTTCTTCGCCGCGTATTACCTGCGTAACTTGATGGGTCACCCGAGTGTACCTACGATTACCTTGTTATGACCTTCCAAGCACTACTCTTCTGCCCGGACGAAAAAACTGCTCGGGTTACCACCCAAGTCCTTACTGAACTCGAATTTAGCGTCGAGCCGTGCACCGAGCCCTTCGCCGCGGTCAAAAAGCTGATGGGGCAGCACTTCGACGCCATCGTGGTGGACTCTGAAAACGAGCAAAATGCCAGCTTACTGTTCAAAAGTGCGCGCAATTCAAGCTCGAACCAGGCAGCCTTGGCGGTGGCGCTAGTGGAAGGTCAAGCAGGCGTAGCGAGTGCTTTCCGCATCGGGGCCAATCTGGTCCTTACCAAGCCAATCAACGTAGAACAAGCTAAGAGCACCCTGCGCGTGGCGCGCGGGCTCTTACGAAAAGGAACAGACGGCGCGAAACCCGCAGGCGCGCCTGCGGCAGCAGTTCCGGGTGCGCGCCCCGCGATACCCCCTGTCGTGACGCGGCCGGTTGCCGCACCGCCATCCGCGCCGAAACCTGCGTTTACGGGCCTCCAGGGCCCGAAGGTGCAGCCGACCGCCGCCGTTGCCAAGACTAGCGTGGATGCAGGCAGCATTTTCGATGTGGAGCAAGACCCCAGTCCCGCTCCTGAGCCGGCAGAGGAAATTTTGTTGGAGTCCATGGAGGAAAATTCGCCGGCTATGACAGCGCCCCGAACGAGCAGGCCATCCTCCCTGCCCAGCGCGGCGGAAGCAGCGAACAAGCAGATCTCGAAACTGCAAGTTTCCAAGAGTTCGGCACAGATTCCGGCTCCGGTTACCGACAGCCGGTCCCTCTTCACTCGAGTGCAAGGAGGCGCAGCCGCTGCTCCCGCGCCAGCCAAGCACTCCCAGGCATCATCTCCTTCGGCGATAGAAAAGGGCTTCCCGGCTCCCGCCTTTGAAAACACGCCCAAGCCCCTCACCAAGGCTGCAGTGGCGGCTACCGCAAGCGCTTTTCCGACGTCCGCGACGTTGCCAGTTCCCACGTTCGCCGGTCTCGACGGCGAAGACGCTGAGTCCGAAGGCGGCAGCAAAAAGAGATTCCTGGTGGGAATAGGGCTGATCCTGCTAGTGGTGGTGGGATACTTCGGCTACACGAAGTTCCACAAAACCGTTCCGCAACCGGCGACACAGGTTCAGCCACAGAACGCGGCACCGGCCATTTCACCCGCGCCTGGTACGGAGAGCCCCTTGGCAGAACCGGCGCCTTTGACGCAAGCTCCCCAGCAGATGAAGATGGAATCAGCTCCGGCAACGCATGCTTCGGCCTCCACGAAGAGCGCCGCGCCTAAAAGCAATGGCGAGGAGGGCGAAGAGGGATCCGACACCCCGGAGGTTGTAGTTACGCATCCGGCGGCGAAGACCATGGTCGTCAAGACTGATGTTGCGAGGCGAGCCGCTTCTCAGGAGTCGGAAGAGACATCGAGTTCAGAGGTCCCGGCACCCCCTGCGCTAGGCAACATGAGCAGCACGGACCAGAGTGCCATTTCCAATATTGTTCAGGCGGCAACCCCGGCATCGGTCCCCAGGGTCGCGCCGGCACAGATGCTGAAGGTCTCGCAAGGCGTCACGCAGGGACTCCTGCTGAAACGAGTTCAGCCGAATTATCCACATCAAGCTATGCAGATGCATATCCAAGGGGCGGTGCAGCTGCAGGCGGTCATCAGCAAGAACGGAAGCATCAGCAGCATCAACGTCCTGAGCGGCGATCCCATCCTGGCTCGGGCTGCGGTTGACGCGGTCAAGCAGTGGAAGTACAAGCCCTATTTTCTCGATGGCGAGCCGGTCGATATCCAGACGCAGATCACGGTTAATTTCAAGCTTCCGTAGACACTTATTTGAGCAGCTTTGAGGGGCAGGAAACTTCTCCTGCGCCTTTCTTTTTGATTGACAAATGTGCGCGACTTAAACGCTGGGGCCATTGGCACTTGCCGCATCAGAAGGCTTGGTCCGGCGAGGACGGTTCGCAGCCCCGCTCTGACAGCGATATTTATGGTAGAGCAGGTGGAGATCTTCACTCAGCAGGCGCACGATCTGCATGCAAAAGGCCTGGTGCCGACGCAGAAAATCGAGTAGGGCTTCCCGACCAACAAACGCGACTTGTGTCCGGTCTGCCGCCCGCGCCGTCAGCTTAGAGGTATCACCAGACATAGCCTCGCTCAGACCGAGCATAACCCCGGGGCCGGCCTTCTCGAAGAACCGCTCACTGCCGGCAGAGGTCGGAAGAAGAAGGTCAACCTCTCCTTTTTCAATAAGGTAAACGCCCCGTGCGGGCTGGCCCCATCGAAACAGGAGCTTGCCCTTCGCGTAGGTTCGCATCGAGCGAATGCCTTCTAAAGCACTCCACAGTCCGGGAGGCAGCTTATTGGGGAATTCTTCAACCACGGTCCTCACTCCGTGGGTTCTTGAATACCGCGACGCCTCACCGCCATTCTGTGATGGTCATCACCCATGCGGGTGACGTACCGGGGAGTACCGGGGAGTACTCTTCCGGTCTTATGCAACAGGCGGCGCTGCAGATCGGCCAAGTGCGGAGGCAGACATGCTAGATGAGAACGTCAGAAGGGCAACTTTTGCAGAATGAGGTTTACTGCGGCTCCAGGTTCTCGTTAAATTCGACCTTGGACCCGCGTTCCACGTTGATTACACGATGAATCGGTTTGTAACCGGAGAGCGTGACATCAATGATGTAGTTGCCCGGATTGAGGTAAAAGTCCAGGGGTGTGGGCTTATCCACCATGCGCCGATTCACCGTGACCTGCGCCCCTTTAGGCTGGGTCTTGACGACCACCTTGCCCATGCCGGCAGTCGATTCGCCTCCAAAAAGCTTCTTGAACTTCCCCCCTATTTTGATCTCATCGGTGATGCCGAGCACTTTCAGGATGGGTGAAAACCGGAAAGTCTGGCCCAACACCAGGTCCGCCGAAGTGGTCTCATCGAGATACCCTTGCTTGCGAACCAGCAGCGTGTGCGTTCCCTTCTGCGTGACCACGATCTGTGCGGGGGTCACTCGACCGGTATCCTTGCCATCGATGTAGATGCTGGCTCCCGCCGGCTCACTGGTCACTGCAACGGTCGCACCGAGTTGTGTCAAGTGAACCACCAGGAACGACTTACTGGCCGAGGTCACATCCAGGGTCCGAGTCTCCGAGCCGTACCCCACCTTACTGATTGTGATCGAATGCTGCCCAGGATTGAGACCGGTGACTCGGTAAGGTGTTATCCAGGAGGGTTCACTGCGGCCGTCGATCTGAATCTGTGCGCCTTCCGGAGCGGAGTTGACGGCAAGCTCTCCAGGTATGATTACGGGCCGAGCCGGGGTCTTGACCTTCCTGGGCACGTACTTTGGCGTCACCGCAACTTCCGGAGTTTGCGTGGGCTCCGGCTCGGTGACAACCGGCTGAACCGGTGCGGGTTGTTGGCGTACCGGTTCTTCTACAGCAGCCGGAGGCGGAGTCGCCGCAGCGGTATTGTCCTCGTCTGAATTCTGGTGATAGATGTGATAGGCGATTCCGATTACGAGCGCGACAATGATGGCCACCGCAGCCGATACCGCATAAACCATGAGCTGCGGCGGCACTTGTTTGATTTCCTTGACTGCCTTCCGGGCATTCGCGCGCGTAATAACTTTGGGCTTCTCTTCTTTCAGGACACGGGGCTTCAGGGAAAAGGTCGGCGTCGCGGGCAATTCCTCCTCGAGAGGGGCCGGCGGAGCCGGCGGCTCGGGCGGCGCAACGTATACCTCTTTCAGCGGGGGCAGTTCCTCAAGGTCGGAAAAGCTGACGGCCTTGGTAGCATTCTGCCCGGGTTCCGCCATCATGGGATCGGTCCGAAACTTCGGTTCTCCGGTCACCGGAGGCGGCGCAGCTGCCGCGGATATTTTTGTCTGCGAGCGCGTAATTCCGGAAGCCGGAGATTTCGGACTGGAAGAATGCGGTTGCGAGTACTGCGGCGCAGGCTTCGACGTCGAGAACGATTTGCCGCTTGCGGCTCCGGCCGCAGCCGCAGCCGCCTTCTTCGGAGAAGTAGTGATTTCAGTTCCGGCCGCGCTTAGTATTTCAGGGGCTTCGTCGTTTTCCGAAACTACTGGAACTTCCGAGTCTGATGTCGCTGCACCAATAAACTTGCTATGCGCAACAGCCTTGATCTTTTCCGGAACTACCAGTCCTCGCGGTGGCTGGCTGGCTTGTTTCGCGGCCTTGGCCTGGGTTGTCTCCTTAGCCTTCTCGAGGTCAATAACCAGCTCCTGTCCGCGCTGAAAACGCTCTTCCGGGCTCTTGGCAAGCGCCTGCATGATCACTCGGCTGACACCCAGGTTCATTCGCGGATTAATTGCGGCCGGGGGCTCCGGGGTCTCTTCCAGGATTTTCTGGCGAACCGTTTGGACGTCGTCGCCGACGAAAGGCTTACGCTCCGTGACCATCTCGTACAGAATCGCGCCCCAACTGAAGATGTTAGAGCGGATGTCCATGACTTCGCCCTTCACTTGCTCGGGGGACATGTAATAAAAGAGTGGCGGGATATTCGTGCCTTTTCTGGGCATGGCGCTAACCATGGTAGATAGGCCATAGCAGAGCACTTTCACTGTGCCGTCCCATTGCATCATGACCTTGGCGGGCTCGAGACCACGGTGCAGTACGCCGTGGGAATCCGCGTGATCCAGGGCCAGGCAGACTTGGCGGCTGATATCGAGCAGGTCCCAGATGGAGAAGCCTTCCTGGCGGGCAATCATGTTGGCCAGGCTGTTGCCTTCCACGTACTCCATGGCGGCGCAGAACTGTCCATCCATGTCGCCGGCGCCATACAGCTGAGCAATATTCTGGCTGTTGAGGACCTTGGTGCCGTCCGCTTCCTTGAGGATGAGTTCGACGAGGATGCGGGCCAAGTCGGGAGGCAAATCCAAGCGGATCGTCTTCAGGGCGACAGCGCGCCCTGCGGTCGGATCGTTGGCTTTATACACCGCCCCCGACGCAGATTTGGCTAGCTCACTAACGATTTCGAAACGGCCGATTTTGGTGGACATCGCAATGGTTGCAGGCGAAGACTCCACTGGCCTCCCATGGGAACAGGAAGACAAACAGGCTCTAAGCGGGGGAGAGACACTGTAAGAATAACCTGAGGCAATTACCGGTGTGGAGTTACGGAAGTACCTTGCCGGTTGGTATGAGCCGCGAGCTATCTCATAAGGAAGAACATCCTGATCCTTGTTTATTGGCGACCTTGGAGAACGGCGGCCGGAGGGCCCGTCAGCCAGTTTTGTAGGAGATCTCGTACTTTGGCGCCTTCCAATTGACGGCGCACGGCGTCAATGACAAATACCTGGGCCCTCGCGCCCGATCCTCGGAATCCCACCCAGTAGGGAATGTGCAAGTCGCCCGGCAACGGCGTCGCGGTTATGCTCAGGTCTCGCATGCGGAAAAAGCCCTCGCTGTAGAGTGCGCGCCGGAACTTGTCGACCACAAGCTCATGAGCGCGGGCATCATCCAGCCGGGACTCGGGATGATTGCGCGTCTCTACGGAAATAATTTCTGACGAACCCGGAATCTGCTCAAAACGGTAAAGATCGAGCGAACCCACCACGGCTTCTAAACCCAGAATGCGCTTATCTGGTTTGCCCGCGTTGGAGACCTCGACCTGGAAGAGGCGGAAAGGGATATAGAAGTCGGCAACTGAGCGCAGCGGCCCAAAAACCAGACGACGGAAGGCCCCTGCGGGACCAGCAGGAGAGAATTGCTCAACAGCCTCTTCCCTCGTGACGTTGGGCCGAAGGCTGCGAATGCGGGACATCGCACTACCGGAAGTAGATCCAGAGCCCGACTACGGTCGCAACCAACCCCAGGCTGAAGATAACGTTCAACATATGTTCCGTCGCAGTTTCGGCTGCCGGTTTCTCGCGCAACTGGTGAACAGAAGTCAGATCCATCTTTTCGTCGACAGTGGCGAAGGTCAGGCCCGCCAGTTTCCTTCGTTCAGGTGCCGGCGATGTGAAGCTCACCAGAATCAATACCAGCGAGCAAATCACGAACATCAGGATGGCATAGTGAAGGAAGTTCATCTTCACCAGCCAGTTCACGAAGGAATTGGTGAAATACTGGCCACCGTAGGAGGCGTCCACTAATTCCAAAACGAATCGGATCGCTCCCAGGACAAACCCCGTCAAAAGCGAGGCAATCGCGCCTTGGCCGTTCAACCTTGGCCACAGAATGCCCAGGATAAAACAGACCGCGATCGGCGGGCTTATATACGCCTGCACACTTTGCAGATAGATATATAGCTGGCTGCTGATGAGATGAATGAAAGGTACCCAGGCGATTCCGAGCAATACCATAACGCCGGTTGCGAACCGGCCGATAGCGACCAGTCGGCTCTCGGAGGCCTCAGGACGAAGCTTCTTGTAGAAGTCGAGGGTCACCAGGGTGGAGGCGGAATTGAAGACCGATGCCATGCCGCCCATCAGCGCTGCCAGCAGAGCGGCGATCATCAGCCCTACCAGACCCGTCGGAAGAAGGTTGATGATAAGGGTCGGAAAAGCGATATCTCCGTTCAAAACCTGTCCATTGGGGCCGAACTTGAACATGTCCCGGAAGAGGGCGAGGGCAATCAGGCCCGGCACAACCAGCAGGAATACCGGCAGGATCTTCAGGAAGCCGGCGAAGATCGTGCCCGCCTTGGCGTGGCCTTCGTCGCGAGCGGAAAGCACGCGTTGCACGATGACCTGATCGGTGCACCAGTACCAGATCCCAAGGATGGGGGCGCCAAAAAAGATACCGGTCCAGGGGAACTCAGGATCGCTGATCGGTTTGATCATGTGGAAGTAACTGGCCGGCACATCGGCGCGCAGTCCGGCAAATCCGCCCACCCGGTGCAACCCGATAAACGTCAGTGCGATGGCGCCGGTCAGCAGAACCAGGGTCTGGACCACCTCGGTGTAGATCACGGCGGAGAGGCCACCCGCGATGGTGTAAATGCCAGTTACGATCACCAGGACGAGGGCCGCTTTCAGGGGACTCCAACCTACGACTCGTTCCAGCACGATCGCAGCCGCCCACAGGTGGACCGAGATCTTCGTGAGGATGTACGCGATAATCGAAATGCTCGCCAGGTAAACTGCAGAACCGCGATTGAAGCGCCTCTCCAGGAATTCCGGCATGGTAAACACGTTGGAGCGCAGATAGAACGGAACAAAAACCCAGCCGAGAATGAGGAGGATCAGGCAAGCCAGCCACTCGAAGTGGCCGACGGCAAGTCCGGTGGTCGCGCCCGAGCCGGCAAGACCGATGAAGTGTTCCGTGGAAATGTTGGAAACGAATAGGGAGGCCCCAATCGCGAACCATCCCACACTACGGCTGGCCAGGAAGTAATCGGTCGAGGTGCGCTCTTTGCGTGCAAAATAAAAACCGATGCCAAAAACTACTGCAAAGTAAAGCCCGATAATGACGAGATCAATACTGGTGAGCGCCTTGTGGGTGAGATGCACAGCTTGTTGCATGCCCGTACCTCAGAAGGTTTTTCACAACATGTATGGTCCAACTGCCCCACTAAAACGTTTGATCTTGCTGGCCGTTGACTTGCCGGAGTGCTGACCAAGGTAGCAGAGTTCATGTTTCGGAGCAAACCACGAGAGGTGAGTTCAAATTAGGCTGTGAAATCACTGCTCACAAGAGCAAGTCCCCTGGTCGTGGCGGAGTCGGAGGCGCGAATCTACTCGGCCTGGGGCTTCACAATCACAAGGTCTACCGTCGTGTGGTCACGTTCGGAGAGGGTAACGATTTGTGGGTCCGACTTGAGGGGAATGCTTCCAGGTGATGCTGGAGACCTCGCAGACACACGATACTTCCCGGGAGCGAGACCAGCCATGAGGAAGTGGCCGGTCTGGTCAGTTGTTGCGCTGCGCGAACGAAATCGATTGTAAGGTGTGTCCGGGTCGGGCATTATGCGGACATGTGCCCCGATCATCGCCTGGTCACCATCGGTTACAGCGCCTTCGACTTGCGCGCTCGCCGAGCTGACAACCACTTCAATTCTTCCACCCGATGCACCTTTTTCCACCTGCAATCCTTTTTCGAGGATGTCATCCGGGCCCAGTCGTGCCGACTTGACGTACCAGTCGCGCTCAAGTCCCCAGACGTAGAACGCGTAGTTGCCATCGGGGACTGAGGTGATCTCGAAAGTACCATCTTGCTTTACACGGCCATGCCCACCCAGTTGTTCGCCTTCCTCTACTGGACTAAGGTTTACACCAAGCCGGTCCCATGAAACCGAGCCCGCGCCAGCAGTGGTAATCCGACCCCGAAAAGTAGCGCCGCCACCCAGAGGGATGGTAAGTGCCTCGATGTTTTCGCCGCCTACCTCGATCTTCTGGCGAGCCTGACCAGTCATTATGCCTTCACGCCTTTGGTACACGACAATGGCGTAGCTGCCCGGTGGTATGCCCTTGAATTTGAAGGCGCCCTTCTCGTCGGTTGTGTCTTGACGATTGGAGCTGAAGTCGTCCTCTCCCGATGCTTCGAGCATCACCCAGGTGTCCTTGGCCGGACCATCCGGGCCAACGACGTGCCCAGCCACATCCACAACCTTAACGCGCTGCATGGAAAAGTCGGCTTGCACCTCACTGCCCGGTTTCAGAGAGAGTGCCTCCGCCTGACCGACTTGCGCTACACCGGGGTAGTACACCGGGGCGTATTCGGTCCCGAGATATTGTCGAACCCAATAGTCCTGACCTATTGACATGCCGTTGTCAGGCTCAAATGAATCTGTAGCGCGGAGGTAATAGTCGCCAGGTTTGAGTCCGAAAATGCGGTACTGGCCGCGATCGTCGGTCTGGGCCGAAGCCAGGGGAAGCAATCTCTGTTTTCGAGAAGCGAACGGGTTTTCCTCTTCTGTTTCTTCTTCGGTGGGCCTGCGTAGAGCCTCGACCCGCGCACGAACCATCGCCTCCCCATCTTCATTGTTCACGCGTCCACTGATGACAGCCGCTAACGTCATGCGGAATAGAACATCGCTAATCTTCTGTCCGGGCTTAAGGGCTAATAGCGCACCGCCATCGCTTCCCGTGGCCTGGTACTGCTGATCGACAAAGCCGGTGTGGGTGGCGAAGAACTGGTAGCGGCCCGGGGCAACATCCTTGAGAACAAACAAGCCATCACCGTCAGAAGTTGCTGCGTAGATGCGAGTGTCCGATCGCGAACGCTCCGGCACGAGCGCCACTCGAGCCGATTTCAGGGGATTCCCTTCAGCTGCTGTTACGACGCGACCTGCCACGAGACAGGGAGAAGCGGGATGTTCGTCTGCTTTCTTATCGGGCGATGACACCGAGGTTTGGGCGAGTAGGCTTAACCCTACTGCGAGCAATGCAGGTGCGAGTAGGAGGCGCCCCATTGGTAGCCCTCAAATCCTCGGAAGAGGATTGGCTCGATTGGGTGAAAGAATGATATCCCAACTGGGACAGTGGAATCTCGGGGAACCAGAGCGACATCGCATTTTGAACACTGCCGGGGGCGGAGGTTTATAGGCCGACATTCCACGACGCGGGTAAGTCCTTTACTTACCGGTGAATTCCTGCCGTTAGTCCGCCACGGTCCGCGACCAGTCGATGCGCGGTTGTGAGGCCATCCGCAAATCGTTTATGCTCTTAGTCTAGATTGAGAGTTCGACGCAATCAGTCGCTTCGGTCTTCGACTGTAACCCAGCCCGTTAACAAGAAAACGTTGGCGCCGCTATGACTCTAACTTCCCGAGCACCGCAGCCTGATCTGGCTCCCCTGAAGATTGATGACCGCTCGCGGAGTGGGGGAAAGGCCGGGAAGCGGCTTGGTGTGTTTGCCGCGATACTGGGCGCGGCCGTCCTTTTGGGCGGTGCGATTCTTGCAGTCCGAGGTCAGAAACTGGTAGTCGAGGTGGTGACGGCGCGGCCGGCGGGCGATCCGCGCAGCGAAGCCCTGTTGAACGCCAGCGGCTACGTAACGCCCCGGCGACGGGCGACGGTGGCTGCAAAAATCACCGGGCGCGTTACGGCGGTCTATACGGATGAGGGGATACGAGTGAAAGAGGGGCAAGTCCTGGCCACGCTGGACGACTCCGATGCGCGGGTGCGCCTGGTTTCCGCCAGGGCGGATCGCGACGCTGCAGCCGCTGCGATTCAAGACTTGCAGGTGAATCTGGCCAACGCGGAACGTGAGTTGAAGCGTACCCAGGGACTACAAGCATCTGGGGTTCAAACCGAGCAGGCGCTTGACCAGGCGCAGACCACAGTGGCAAGTCTGAAGGCGCGGATTGAGCTTACGAAGCAACAGGTGCGTGCCGCCGATGCCCGCATTCAGGTGGCGCAGCAGGATGTGGACAATGCGACCATTCGTGCCCCGTTTGAAGGACTGATTGTGTCCAAGGACGCCCAAGTCGGTGAAATGGTGTCGCCGATTTCCGCCGGGGGCGGGTTCACGCGGACCGGTATTGCGACTCTCGTGGACATGAAATCGCTAGAGATTGAGGTGGACGTGAACGAGTCCTACATCGCGAGGGTGCAGCCGAGACAGAAGGTGATTGCTACGCTGGATGCCTATCCCAACTGGCAAATTTCGGCGAAGGTGCGCACCGTCATTCCCACCGCCGACCGTCAGAAGGCGACGGTGAAAGTGCGCATTACCTTTGACCAATTAGATCCCCGGATTTTGCCAGACATGGGCGTGAAGGTGGCATTCCTGGGCGACGAAAAACCCGCAAGTAAGGGAAAAGCTGCCGAGGCCAAGGCACTGATTCCAAAGTCGACAGTGCGGAGTGAAGGTGGAAAGTCTGTCGTTTTCCTGATCAGAGACAACAAAGTGGAGCGGCGGGCGGTCAGCGTGGGCGCGGAACATGGGGACGATGTCGAGATCATCGCCGGTCTTGCACCTGGCGACACCTTGGTGCTTCGCGGACCTGAGAACTTGCGCGAGGGCCAAAGCGTAGAAGTTAAGAAGTAAGGAGAGCGAGATGGTGCGTGTGGATGGAAACGGGAATTCGAGCCTGATTTGCGTGCGCGGGCTGGACAAAAAGTACCAACGCGGAAGCGAAGAGATTCACGTCCTGCAGGGGCTCAATCTGAATGTCGAAAAAGGGGAGTTTGTCGCGTTCATGGGGCCTAGCGGATCGGGAAAGACGACGCTGCTGAACCTGCTTGGGGGGGTGGATGTCCCCACGCGGGGAAGCATCACCGTGGCCGGCGACGAAATTACCCACATGTCGCGCAGCAAGTTGACGGAGTGGCGGGCGCGTCACGTGGGCTTTGTCTTCCAGGTTTTCAACCTGATTCCCGTACTGACCGCCTATCAAAACGTGGAATTGCCGCTGTTGCTAACCAAGCTTAACAAGGCGGAACGGAAGACCCACGTGGAGACGGCGCTAGGCGTGGTTGGACTGACAGACAGGATGCATCACTACCCGCGGCAACTCTCCGGTGGACAGGAACAGCGGGTAGCCATTGCGCGGGCCATCGTATCGGACCCGACTTTTCTGTTGTGCGACGAACCGACCGGGGACCTGGATCGCAAGAGCGCCGACGAAATCATGAATCTGATCGAGCGTTTAGTTGCCGAATACGGCAAAACGGTTTTGATGGTTACCCACGACCCATTGGTGGCGAAGCGGGCACACACCACGCTGCACCTGGAAAAGGGTGCTCTGGTCGAGGCCGCTGGGAAAGAAGTTGCCGCGTCATGAAATTCCTGCCCTTCATCTTCGCCAATCTGTTTCGTAAGAAGATCCGCACCGTGCTGACGGTGGGCTCCTTTGCGGTAGCGCTGTTTCTGTTTGGCTTGTTGTTCGTGGTGCGCGGGGCGTTCACTGGGGGTGTCGATATCGCCGGCGCGGACCGCCTGGTTACCATCAATCGAACTTCGATCATCCAGCCCCTGCCGCTCTCCTATCGAGACAGGCTGCTGAAAATCCCCGGGGTCAAGCAGGTCACATTCGCGAACTGGTTTGGCGGAGTCTATCAGGACGAACGCAACTTCTTCCCACAGTTCGCGGTCGATACCGATACTATGCACCAAATGTTCCCGGAACTCCTTATCTCCGATGATCAGTGGCGGGCCTTTGTCGCTGACAGAGAAGGAGCCGTGGTCGGCGAGAACACGGCCAAGAGATTTGGTTGGAAAATCGGCGATCGCATTCCCATTCGAGGCACGTTCATTCCAGGGATCTGGGAATTCAATGTTCGTGCCATTTATCACGGCACGCGCCCGGCTGATGACACAACCCAGTTCTGGTTCCATTGGAAGTATTTCGATGAACGCAAGCCGTTTGGGAAGGGTTTTGTCGGATGGTACACGATCCGTATTGACAACCCCGACCGAGCGGTAGAAATCATCAAGACGATTGACCAGGAGTTTGCCAACTCTCCGTGGGAAACCAAGACCGACACGGAGAAAGCGTTTGCCGCAGGTTGGGTCAAACAGTTCGGCAACATTCAGTTCCTCATTCTGACCATCGGCGGAGTCGTGTTTTTCACACTTCTGCTGGTGACCGGCAACACGATGGCGATAGCCGTGCGCGAGCGCATTGGGGAACTTGCCGTGCTGAAGGCTATCGGATATTCCGATGGATTCGTTCTGCGGCTGATCCTGGCGGAGTCGCTGATGGTGGCTGCCGTTGGCGGAGTTCTGGGGATGTTCCTGGCCAAATTGTTTACGTTGGCGGGTGACCCCACACGAGGTCTGCTGCCCTTCTTCTATCTGCCCGCAGGTGCAATCGCGGGTGGGATTGCCACGGCCTTGGCCGTCGGTATCATAGCCGGCATGCTGCCAGCCGTGAGCGCCATGCGCTTGCGCGTGGTGGATGCGCTGCGGAGGGTGTGACCATGGCGATTCCAGTTATCTACAACATGCGCAGCGTGAAGGCACGCTGGACTTCTGCCGTGGTTGCAGTCTTGGGCATAGCAGGCACAGTAGGCGTATTCGTTGCCATGCTGTCGCTGGCGCGCGGATTCAAAGCCACGCTGGTGCACTCCGGTTCTGCCAGAAATGCCATGGTGCGCCGCGCCGGCTCGACTTCGGAAATGGACAGTGTCATTCAGCTGGACCAGGAAAAAATCCTGGAAGACGCCCCTGGTGTCGCTCGCTCCGCCGAGGGGCCGTTAGTGAGTCCCGAAGTGGTGGTGATTGCGCCGTTTCCTCTGAAGTCCACGGGCACCGATGCCAACGTGCAAATCCGCGGCGTATCCACCAAGGCGCCGCAAGTCCACGAGAATGTAAAAATCGTTGCCGGACGTCTTTTCCAGCCCGGTCTCAACGAACTTGTGGTGGGAAAAAATGCGGTACACAGCTATGCCGGCCTGGACCTGGGAAATACGGTTCGATTCGGTGGCGGGCAATGGAAGATCGTAGGAGTGTTCGACGCGGGCGGCACAGCGTTCGATTCCGAAGTCTGGTGTGACTCCAATATTCTGAGCGAGGTTTATCACCGGCCCCAAAGCATTTTTTCCTCCCTTGCCGTGCGACTGACTTCGCCCGACGCCCTGAGCACCTTCAAAGACGCGCTCACTTCCGACCCGCGGCTGACTCTCCAGGCAGAGCGGGAAGTGGACTATTACGACAAGCAATCACGGGTGCTGACTACTCTCATCACGGTGTTGGGGTCGATTGTAGCGGCGGTGATGGGAATTGGCGCCGTATTTGGCGCCTTGAACACCATGTACTCGGCGGTGGCGGAGCGCTCGCGCGAAATCGCCACCATTCGCGCGCTTGGCTTCGGAGCCGGAAGCGTGGTGATCTCCTTCGTGGTCGAAGCGCTGCTGATCTCTTCCGTGGGTGGCGCGTTGGGATGCCTGGCAGTACTCCCGCTGAATGGGCTGACGACGGGTGCCATGAACTGGCAGACCTTTTCTCACCTGGCGTTTGCCTTCAGTGTGACGCCGATTCTGCTGGCTGGCGGCATTGTCTTTGCGCTTTTGATGGGTCTCGTAGGCGGGCTGCCACCAGCGATCCGGGCGGCACGCCGGCCGGTGGCGGCAGCTTTGCGCGCTCTGTGATTGTGGCTAGGGTTATTTCTGGGCCGCCTTTTCGCCCTTGTCGAACATCAGCAAGACGCTGACCCAGGCCAGTGCAATCGCCCATCCGCCGAGCACGTCGCTGGGGTAGTGCAGGCCGAGATAGACGCGCGAAAAGCCTATCCCTATTGCCAACAACGTTGCAAAGATCCACACCAGCGCTCGCGCGAACCGGCGCTCCAGCCGGGCAGACAAAAGCGCAGCCAGCATTCCGTAAAAGCAAATCGAGAATAGGGAATGGCCGCTGGGAAAACTGTAGGTGTAGGGCGGCGGAATACCGAAGAACGGCTGCGGGCGCGGCCGGTGGAAGACATCCTTCAGGAACGTGTTCAGCACGCCGGCAACGACCAGGTCAGAGGACAGCAGAATCGCGGCGGGTTTCCACTTCACGACAAGAAATACGATTACGGCTGCGACCGCGAAAGTGCTGACCACGACCGGTGATCCCAGTTGTGTCATGCGCAGCATCAGCCAGGTCCGGGCGGGGCTGGCCCAAGCGTGGACTGCCGTTCGCACCTGGTCATCGACCTGCTGTGTGCGGCTGGTATGGACATCTTCGCCCAACCAGAGGAATAGAAGAAGCGAGCCAAGCGCCAGAACGGTGAGGCCAATGCCACGCACGAGCCTTGTCCGGGAAACGTTGCGCCGCTCTGCCAGGACAGGACCCATGAGAATCAGAGTACCAAAACCGGCAACGACCCCCGCTTGACCGGCTATCCTGAAAAATGCAAAGAGGAGGAGAATAAAGGGTACGACTACTCCACCGTCTTCTGGGGACCGGACATGGATGACACAAGGCGGGAGCTTAACCCATCAGTGACGAAGCGGCGCCGCTTCCCGCGATACAAGCTCGATACCGTTATCAGGGTCACGGAAGTGCACTCCGGACTACCTCATACCGTGAAAGGCCGCTCCCGAGAAATCAGTGAAGGTGGGATGGGTGGGATCCTGGCGGGAGAACTCTCTTCAGGGCAAACTGTGCTGGTGGAATTTCCACTGCCTACCGCGCGGCAGGAACTGACGATGCGGGCACTCGTACATCGCCACTCGACATCACACTACGGATTCGAGTTCGTGCAAACGAGTCCCGTGGTTCTTCAAGATATCCGGCGCGCATGCGAGAGGCTGCTGGCACACACATAGTAGTGCCCGGCCTTCAAAGACTGCAAGCGACTCCTGCTCCACCTAGGACGCACGCTTCTCAGCCGGCAGGGGCAGAGAGGCGGTATTCATCGAGTCCGATACCCACTCCCAGGCTCGCCGGCCGTTCTCTTTGACCACCGTTCGCGCTTCACCGTAATCCACCAGGCGGTTAAGCACCGTGGTCACCGATGCGAGCGGATCTTTGTGGCGCATCAGCACGGGCGGGAGCTTTTGCTGAATGTGGTCGCAGACTTCTCGTGCGCCCAGGGGCTTGCCGGCTTCCATCAAAACCATACGACAGGCCTTGGTAAACCCGGGCTGGCGACCATTGCTTTTGCGGTCGATCAACTCCAGCAACTCGTCGTTCAGGACTCCGTCGCCGAACATGTTGGCCAGACCGACGATGGTTTGCTTGACCGTGCCGATGCGTTTCATGATCTCGGCGCGCTGCTTGAGAAGGGTGCGTAATTCGTCGTGCGCTGATTTCAAGACTTGCTGGACGTGATCGTCGGCTGTGTCCGACTTGCCAGTTGCGCTTCCGTTACTGCCGTTGCTTCCGGTTCTCCCCAGATCCATGGCCATCCTCCGGTGTACTTCCTACGATCGCTGCAAGAGCCAGCGGTAAGGCGGAAAGACCGCTCCTCCTGACCAATACGTAGACTCACGCGCGGTTGTTTCACCAAAAATGGCGGAACCGGGCGCGAATCTGGCGGTATAAGTCCGCGAGCACGCTGCGTCCTGGACTGGGTGGGAATCCAGACACGACTCGGAACCTTTCCAGCATTAGACGTCGCGGGTGGGCAAAAGTAACTGTCAAATTTTGTAAAGGAACAAGGAACAGCTACGGCGCACTCTGAGGCAAAGGTCAGGATCGGTCTAGCTAAGCTAGGTCGAGGCGGCATATTTATTTACTTGCTTGACTCATGCAAGTGTATTTGCTAGGGTGATTTCATGCCGCAAGACTCTCAACTACACAGCTGGTCGCATGAATTGGAGCAGCTGGCCCGGGTGCTGGGGCGTGTGGGGCCGGATGAAGCGTGCTGCGAAGGCATGACGCCGCGGCAGTGCAGCATTCTGCGCACACTGGTCGACAAGCAGGGTGCGCGCCTCTCCGACCTAGCCACTGAATCGGGCATCACTCCCAGCGCGATGACTCGTGTCCTGGAAAAACTTGAGGCACAAGGGCTGGTGCAGCGGGTTCGCGGAAAGAGCAAGGATGGCCGGGCGGCAATGGTGATGATCACGACCGACGGGCGGGAAGTACGCCGTCGTATTGATGAACTCATGCTGGACCGCACGCAAAAAATCGTAAGCGCAATTCCTGCCGGCTTCCGGCCGCAACTTCTGGCCGCCCTCCGCATGCTTAACCAGGCGATGGGGCCGGAAGGCTGCTGCGAGTTTAACGGGGAGTGGCCGGAAATTGCAGTGAGCTGCAGAGTCATGGATCGAGGCAACGAGGGAACGTCAAGGAGAAAACGCAATGTCAGGCAATGAAGGTGGAATCTTGGATGTTGTACGCGAGCGCTACGGTGCGATCGCGCGAGGCGAAAGGTCAGGTTGCGGATGTTCCACGACAAGTGAGGTTGCCAAGGCGATTGGGTATTCGGAAGAAGATCTGGCCATCGCCCAGCAAGCCAACCTGGGGCTAGGATGCGGGAATCCGCTGGCCCTGGCCGCGATCCAGCCGGGAATGACAGTGTTGGACTTGGGAAGTGGTGCGGGATTTGATGCTTTTCTGGCCTGGCAGCGCGTTGGTCCGACTGGACGAGTGATCGGCGTGGACATGACTGACGACATGCTGGAGAAAGCCCGCAAGAATGCTGCTGAGTTGGGCGCAACTAATGTCGAATTCCGCAAAGGACAGATTGAGAAGCTCCCGGTGGAAGATGCGTCGGTCGACTTAGTTGTCAGCAACTGTGTCATCAACTTGAGCGTGGATAAGCCGTCAGTATTCCGTGAAATTCGGCGTGTGCTGAAGCCGTGCGGCCAGTTTGCGGTGAGCGACCTCGTCCTTCTGAAGAAACTGCCACCCGAGATCGAGAAGGACGTGAACGCCTACGTCGGTTGTGTGGCCGGCGCAAGCCTGCTCCATGACTACGTCCGAATGGCCCTAGAAGCCGGACTAGCTGAACTCAGCGTGCCGCAGATCGTGCCCACGAGCAAGCTCCTCGTGGCGTATGGCCTGGAGGAGAAGTCGGCGACTTCCTGCTGCGGTGGCGGCAAGACTGATCACTGGATGTATGAGGCCGCGGCTGCGGTCGCGTCAGTGAGGCTGCACGGGAAGCGGGCGGAATAAGAAAACAGGCGGTCACAATCAGAAAACGAGCTGTCATCCTGGGCAAAGCGAAGGACCCCTTGTCTGTCTGCATCATGACAGCCGTTGCAAGGCATTTTGCTGGGAGGCCTTTTGGGGCGGAAATGCCTGGATTCGGCACTACGGAGGCAGGCTGGCAAGAATTCCTTCGATTCCGCATGTCCCCGTGTCGGGGACATGCTTCGCTCAGCATGACAGCGCGCAACTACCCCGGCTGGTACTCAAGCCCACCGTCTTGGTATCGCTTCAGAAAAACTCACCCATCTGGGGCGCGTTGCTGGCGGCGCCCGGGAACGTTGTGACTCCCAAGCCCTGCAGGATCAAACGCAGTGTGCTCTGGTGCTGATATAAGGCGGTGGACTGAAATCCCTGTTTCGCTTTTGGGCTAATAATCAGCGCCGCGACGTGCCCGCCGCCGTTCGTCGAATCGTTGGTATTCGCCTCATCGAAGACAATGATCAGCAATCCATCCGCCTGGAAAGTCGAATTGGAAATTAAGGGCGCTACATTGTACTGCAGCCAGGCGTCAGCGACTTGAAGCGGCCCGTCGTGTCCATCGTCCAGGGCATTGGGGACCAGGTAAGAGAAATTGGGCAGCTGATTGTTAGCCAGATCCGATTGAAATTGCGACAGGGAAACGAGATTCTGCACCTGAGTGCTGCTGTTGACCACGTCCGTGAAATACGAGAACGGGTTATGGCGCTTGGCATACGGATAAGTATCCCCTCCCGTGAATCCGTGATAAGGGATGCTCTCAGCATAGGATTTCCAGGTTTTTTCCGCGGCAATCAATTCTCGAACGATATTGTCCACATCAATGGTACCCATGAATAAGTCATCATTGGTGACAATCTGCCCGGTTGTGAGCATGAAATAGTTGCCAATCGAGGGATGGGTATTGGCGTAGTACTGCGTGGCCAAGCCGTACTGGGCAGCCAGGCTGTTCAGGTATGGCATCGCCGAATTTCCAACGACTTCGGAATAGCTGTGGTTCTCCTCCACTATCAAAACGATATGGCCGAACAGCGGGACGGCGGCCGGTCCTGGAGCTGGTCCTGGCAGCCTTTGTCCGCCAGCGGACGAAAGGCCGCAACCCACAGCCAGTACCAGCAAGAGCATTAGTGAGACCAAGCCGGCTATTTGTCTTTGCGACGGGAAAAATCGGAGCATACAGTTTGGATGCTGGGAAGGGCGGGATTGGAGAGCCGCCGCAGCGCACACGGAGCGCAAGTTCAACAGGAGAGAGGTAGGCGAGAGCACAGCTGGAACCGTGCCCCGCCACTTACGAGTGGATTCCAGTGCTCAGGCTAGTACGCGAACCCGTCCGGCTGGGTCACCGCCTCTAAATGGGCATGTTCGTCAACGAACCGACGGCCGGTGGCGAGGGCTTCCCGATTGAGCTCGAGCAGTTCCTTGCGTTTCACGATCCGTTCGAGAGTAGCCATGGCCGTTGCCGGTGCAAGGCACTCGGTCTCTTCCAGCAACGCTCCCATCATGATGACGTTTGCAACCTTGGCCGAACCTAGCTCGTCGGCGATTTCCGAGGCTGGAATGCAGATCACCTGCGCCTGGGGTAGCTGGAAATCCGCAGGAAGACTGTCGCGGTTGTAGAGAATCAGCCCCCCGGGCGCGACCTGCGGCGCGAATTTGCGTAGCGACAATTCATTCATCGCAATGAGCACATCGGGATGCGAGATCAGGGGCGAGCCGATGCGCTCTTTCGACAGGCACACGTGACAATGCGCACTGCCGCTGCGCATCTCCGGTCCATAGGAGGGCAGCCAGCTCACCTCCAGGCCTTCGCGCATTCCCATTTCAATCAGCAGCTGTCCCAGCAGCAGAACGCCTTGTCCACCGAAACCAGCCACTTTGATGGTCATCTGTTTGAAATGATGGGCGTGCTGCGTGCGGCCGTTGGTGGCTTCGGCCTTTTCGGTCACCAGTTCAAGGGCTTCCGGAACGGGGCGCTGAGGCGGATTCTCAACCTGCGGGATTTCCGGCTTGCGATCGCGAAAAACATTCAGGGGAAAGACCGGAATCATTTTTTCCGCCACCCACTTGCGGGCAGCGACGGGCTCTTTTCCCCAAATAGTCGGGCATGGCGAGAGGATCTCGACAAAGGAGAAACCAACACCGTCGCGCTGGTTTTGCAGCGCTTTGCGAATCGCCCGGCGCGCCTTCATGATGTTTTTGTTGTCCGATAGCGCCACGCGTTCTATGTAGGCTGGTGCCTCGAGAGTAGACAGCAGCTCGCAGACGTGTATTGGGAAACCTTCATTGACCGGCCGCCGCCCCCAGGGAGAAGTCGTGCTCTTCTGGCCCACGAGAGTCGTCGGCGCCATCTGGCCGCCCGTCATGCCGTAGATGGCGTTGTTGACGAAGAAGCAGCTGATCTTCTCACCGCGATTCGCAGCATGAATAATTTCCGCCGTGCCAATGGCAGCCAGGTCGCCATCGCCCTGGTACGAGATAACTATCTTGTCGGGGCGGGCACGCTTGAGGCCGGTGGCTGCGGCGGGAGCGCGTCCATGCGGAACCTGTACATTCCCGACATCGAAGTAGTAGTACGCGAACACCGAGCAGCCCACAGGACTGACAAAGATGGTGCGATCCTGTACTCCCATTTCCTCGATCGCCTCGGCAATCAGCTTGTGGACAAGGCCGTGTCCGCAGCCGGGACAATAGTGGGTCTGGTGCTTCAGTTCCGATTTGCGATCGTAGAAGTCGTAAAAGACCGGCGACTTGGAATGAATTATTTCGTACTCGGGCTCAGTACTTGCCTTGGTTCCGATTTCCGATTCCTTTACCACCGCCTTGGTATCGTCCGCCATGGTTTTTCCTCTTCAGACCAGCGACGCGGTGCGCGCCACCAGTTCGGCCTGGACTTCTTCTACCGACGGCACGTTGCCGCCCACGCGCCCGTAGAACTCCACGGGAACTTTGCCGTTCAGCGCGAGGCGCACGTCTTGTACCATCTGACCGTTGCTCAATTCGATCACCAAAACCTTCTGCACGCGGCTTGCGGCCTCTGCCAAGGCCTTTGACGGGAATGGCCAGAGCGTGATGGGACGGAATAATCCGGCGCGCAACCCTTCTTTGCGGGCTTCTTCCACGCTCGAACGCAGTACCCGGGAAACAATCCCGAAACCGACTACCAGAACATCGGCATCATCCGTCATGTAGAGCTCGTGCCGGGGCTCTTCTTGCTGTGCGCGAATGTACTTGGCTTCCATCTGGCGCTGGTGCTCTTCCAATTCGTCGGGCTCGAGGTAAATGGAATTGATCAGGTTGGCGCGTGTCTCCGGAGTTCCCTTCACCGCCCAGAGTTTTTCAGGCAGCGTGAATTCGTGATATTCCAGATCGAGCGGCTCCATCATCTGGCCGACGAAGCCGTCCGCCAGCACCACCACCGGATTGCGGTACTGGTCGGCAAGATCGAAGGCCAGCATGGTGAGTTCGGCCATCTCCTGCACAGAAGCCGGTGCTACCACCAGATTGCGATAGTTGCCGTGGCCCCCACCTTTGACCATTGCGAAGTAATCACTCTGCTCGGGCGCAATATTGCCCAAGCCAGGGCCGCCACGAACCACGTCGA
The DNA here is from genome assembly GCA_035631655.1 of Terriglobales bacterium. Taxonomy (GTDB): domain Bacteria; phylum Acidobacteriota; class Terriglobia; order Terriglobales; family Acidobacteriaceae; genus Gp1-AA122. Next base: position 29,492 of record DASQIH010000047.1, on the reverse strand, counting down.
CGATGACGCAGGGCAGTTCAGAACCGGCAAGATAGGAGATGCCTTCCTGCATGAGGCTGAGGCCGGGACCGGATGAGGCGGTCATGACGCGAATCCCGGCCGCAGCCGCGCCGTACACCATGTTGATGGCGGCGACTTCGCTTTCGGCCTGAATGAAGGTTCCGCCCACCTGCGGCAAATACAGCGCTGCCGATTCGGCGATTTCACTGGCCGGAGTAATGGGATATCCGTAGTAGGCGCGGCATCCCGCGAGGATGGCGCCCTTCACCACCGCAACGTTGCCCTTACAGAGCTGGCGCATGTTCGCCTCCTTTGGCCACGACCGGCTTAGGCGGAGGCGGCATGCGGAAGACGGTGATGGCTCCCGGCTCCGGGCAGCAGTAGAAGCAGATACCGCATCCGGTGCAGCCCTGGCCTGTGTACCGGGCCGGATGCACGCCATACGAACTCAGGTCGGGCATCAATTCGAGGCATTTGGGCGGGCAGGACTCCACACAAAGTCCGCATCCTTTGCATTCTTCCACATTGATCGTGACTTTACCGCGCGCTTGCGCCATGTTCACCTCGCTGGTGCGGTTGACATTGGTTGAGGACGCTGCAGCCACTTCGTATGTTCGCAATATGCGTAAAGCTCTTCACGGAACTTGGGATGGGCAACCTCGATCAGGGCTTTCGCCCGTTCACGAATCGACTTGCCGTGCAAGTAAGCGACGCCGTATTCGGTAACCACGTAACGGATTAACCCTCGGGAGGTGACCACGCCGGCACCGGGACTGAGCATCGGCGCAATGCGCGAGACCGTGCCGCCCTTGGCCGTGGAGGACAGAGCGATGATTGGCTTGCCGCCTTTCGCTCGAGAAGATCCGCGCAGGAAATCCACCTGCCCGCCGATGCCGCTGTAGAAGTACGTTCCAATCGAGTCGGAGCACACCTGCCCCGTCAGATCGATCTGCAACGCGGAGTTGATCGCCACCATCTTGTCGTTACGGGCGATCAACCCCGGGTCGTTGGTGTAAGCGTTGGGGTGGAACTCGAAAATGGGGTTGTTGTCAACGAAGTCGAATAGCTTCTTGCTTCCCAGCACAAATCCCACGATGATTTTGCGGGGCTTAAAGTTCTTGCGTTCGCCGTTGATCACGCCAGCCTCGATCAGGGGAATGACGCTGTCGGAAACCAACTCGGTGTGTACGCCGAGGTCCTTGCGATCCATCAAGAAGGGCAGCACGGCGTCGGGGATGCCGCCTATTCCGGTCTGGATCACCGATCCGTCTTCAATCAGACCGGCTACGTTGCGGGCGATGGCAACATGCAGGTCGGTGATCACAAGCTTTTTCAGTTCGCACAGCGGCTGCGACGTTTCCACAACCACGTCGAGCTGGTTCACGTGAATGAAGCTGTCGCCGTAGGTGCGCGGCATTTGGTCGTTCACCTGGGCGACCACGTAGCGGGCGCACTTGGCGGCAGTGAGAGTCGTATCTACGCCTACACCAAAACTGCAGAAACCGTGGGCATCAGGTGGCGAAACCTGGATCAGCGCTACGTCTAGCGGCATGGCTCCAGTCTCGAACAGGTTTTCTACTTCGCTGAGGTAAACGGGTGTGTAGTCCGCGCGGCCTTCATTGACCGCTTCGCGTACGTTGCCGCCGATAAAAATGGCATTGTGGCGGAAGTGGCCTTCCAGTTCCGGCGCAATGTAACCAGCGTCCCCCATGGTCATCAGGTGGACGATCTCTACCTCTTCGACTGCCGGGGCGCGCGCGATAAGCGCCTTTACCAACACTTCCGGCTCGGCGCAGCCAGGATGGATGTATACGCGCATCCCAGATTGCACACAGCGCAGAGCTTCTTCCGGAGTCCGCAGTTTTTTCTTGTATTCAATTTCCCAAGACATCCCTTACCTCTTCCTGTCTAGCTGCAGCGATCTCGGCCAGCCGATGGGTAGCGCAGTACTGCTCGTAGCCGACGGCGCCGTAATAAACAGCGCGATCGAAGAACTGATCGAGCAGCTGCAGCATTTCGAGTTCGCCAAAGACCTCGGTTGGCCGGTCCATGACCGCTTCTTTCTTGAGGAACTCCCACAAGTTCTCTTTGGTCAGGACGATGACCCAATTGAGCTGGCTCAAGGGCACTTCCTGAGCGGCGCGGCGGGCGCCGATTTCAACGTAACGCCGCTCAATATCGCGCTCGCTCTTGCTGAGCAGCCAGTCGCCCAGGTGACGGTAAATTTCGTGCACCGTCTGCTTGAGTTCCTCAGGGGGCACCTTTTGATATTGCGTCAGCAGCGGGGCCTTCTGGACTTTCGCCAGAAGTCCGGCTGCCAAAGCGTCAGAGTGGGTTTCGATGAGCCGGACGAGCCGGTACGCGAGCATCATGACCGCCTCCTTATTTGCCCCGTTACAGTTCAGTTTCGACCCCTGAGCTGTAAAAGGCCGTGATAGATAGCACAACCGAGAGTGATCCTCATCACATCGGTAAACATTTGGTAAACGGGAACTTGTTACTGACGTCACTTTCCGCCTGCATCCTGTAGATCGGCATTTTGAAAGCCTGCGATCAGCTTTTTCGATTTTCCTAACCTCGCCGCGCCGGTGTTGCCGAGAACGAAATTGGCCGCCCGCATTTGAGCTTCCCTGGCTCGAATCCGGGCGGCCGCTCGGGAGGTCCATACAGGTCCCCTTAGATAGACTTATGACAGGAAGAATTCTTTCGCCAACACAGTCCAGTCCTGATCGGGCATTTGCACGGTCAGGTTATCCATCGCCACGCCACCATCCTGGGCAAGAGCTCCGAGCGCCATCGGCATCTTGCGCTGCAGGCGGCTCGCTGACTCTTCCGTCCACCAACGAGCCAGAGCGCCACTCAGCAGGTTGCGGAAGTTTGTCTTGGCATCGGGCGACTGCACGGTAACAAACCAGCCATCGCCGTAGGGGTCGCGCAGCGCCAGCTTGGGATCCCGTGCGAGCGCATCGTTAATATCGGCCACGCTGCCCTCGATCGGCGACACCATGTCGACGGCGCTGCCATCGCGATGGACGGTGCAGATCTTCTGGCCTTGGCGGATCCACTGACCACGTTGCGGCAGGGTGATGTGCTCCATCTTGCCCACCAGCTTGCAGGCGAAATCGTCCATGCCTACGCGCACCAGGCTCGGACTCTCGTTCAAGGCCCAGGTGTGGCCGGGGTGATAGCGCAGATTCTCTGGGACCTGGAAGCCGCCGACCAGGCTGGGCTCTAGGCGTGCGGCTGCTTCTCGCTTGGAAGGCGCCATCTGCAATACCGGCTGCACCGCATGTTTGCGGCTGTAGAAATGATCGATGAGTAAGAAGGTCACGAAGGTTAAGAGGACCAGTAGGACTGTCATAAGTCACCTCGCCCGAGGGCCTTTTCTTGGCCGCCCGTCACCCTGTGTAAAGGCAATTGTCGTGCCGCAATTCGACAAATCGCTCACTATCGTGCTGACGGTCGCCATCTAATTGAGGATCAGGCGGATAGGCGGACATTGATTCTGCAGCCGAGCACCTTGCGATGAAAGTTTCAACTGGACTTTGATGAGAATTGCAACGGGGTTTTGGTTGGCATTCGCGGCGTTTCCCGGTGCCCTCTGGTGAAAGCGAACGAAATCAACAGGTTGCCAGACTGGCTCTGGGTGATGAGTCCGGCAACAGCCAAAGATGTAGAATGCAACGATCCCTACTGGGGTGCCGTCCCCTTTACTATCAATCCGAACGGAATCGCCTCACCGGACACCAATGTTAGTTTCGCGCTGAAAATCCAGTGCTCCTGATCATCTTGGGAAATGCCGGGAACGGCAGCTCCCGCCCCTACCATGCTGAGAGGCCCGGGATGCTGGGTGCCCGTGGCCTTGCGGCTCAGGTTGATGAGCTCCTGGTACTTGAATTGCGCATTGGGATCGGGATCAGAAGCAACCGGAATCAGCAGGAGAAAGTCGCGGTTGGGTGCGACCCCTAGATGGTTTCCGTCATTGGGTAGCAACACGTACCGCAAGGTATAGAAACCAGGTTTAATGGCTTCGCCCCGATAATCGGTGGCAGCTTTGGGAAAGGAGATAAGCCCGACCATGGTGGAGGGCAAGAGTTGCGGGTATAGGGCTCCCTCGGTTTCCTTAACGTTAGAGCTGGGCACGGCCTTACGCAGCCAGAGGTCGCAGGCGACCCTGCTGTCATCGAAAACGACGCGGTAGCCGTTTTGTTCCAAGGCTTGCCAGACGGTTTCGGGGACAGGGGAATCGGCTGGTTTACTGATGGTCTCTATTTTCGTGCTGGCCGCGAAGGCGGAGATAGCCAGGCAACAGAAGATGACAGCGAAGAGAAGTTTCCTCATGGCAGTTGAGTTAAGGAGCACAAGAGAACGAGAAAAAGCAGATTCCTCGCTGCGCTCGGAATGACAAGAATCTCGGAATAACAAGAATCATGTTGCGCCGGGCAGGATAAGCCTTGAGTGAAGTTGAGGGGCCGACTTGCTCTCGAACTTCTGGGCGGCAGGTCGAAGACCCGCCTCCATATGTTAGTAAATCTTACCGGGCAAAGCTGCCGACGAAGGCGCTGCGCTTGCCGTGCAGATCCCAGGAGACACCCAGTCCCGGGCCACGGTACTGGTCGGTGACCGCGACCGCCGGCATGGCATGCGCCAAGTTTGTCAGCGGCGGATAGAAGGTGACCTCATTGCCGCAGAGATGATCCTTCTCCCCGAGGGAGCGGGTTTGGACCGTGGCGAACTGGCCGGCACGCAACAAGGCGAATCCATGCTGTTCCCGGCTGACTTCGAGTTGCACCGGCGCTGCAATCACACGATCGACATGTTCCAGGAGCTTGCCCGCCATGTGGTGCGCGAAGTCTTCCAGGGCGGCGCGTTGCTGATCGTTGGCCTGATCGTCGACAAGCAGAACAGCTTGCGCAGGATAGGGATTCTCGTAAGGATCTCCCAAAGTACCGCGTGCTCGCACGGCCGCGGCGACAGAGAGACCGGCGAGCGAGACGCCGTTCCAGGTTCCACTCTGCACGTGCCAGGCGAGAATCGCCTCATCCCCGACCAGGTTCACTTCGCCGTTGGCGAAACACTGGCCGGTGTAGATGTCGGCGCTGCGAGTTTCGAGATAGTCGCCGCGAATCTGCTGTGCGGCTGCGGAGACGGAAATTGAAAGGACTGCGACGAGTGCAACGAAAAGCAGACGGTTACGCATAGGGAACTCCTCGCCCCACTAAAGGCTTGCCACTATTTTACGAAAAAATGACCAGTGGTGAGCTGTCAATCCTGCAAGGTTCCTAAATCTTGCAGGAGAAACATAACACCGAGACTCCTCGCCACTAAAACCGCCTCGGAATGACCAGGTCTAAGCTGAACCCGCCTTGGACCGACAAGAAGATAGGAACCGTCTGAGGTTGGCCAACGTACTATCAACACGGGTGTGTAGTCTTGGTTGAAACACCTCGGTTGACTAGCAGTGCAGGTGCCACCTACCATCGGATGAAGCAGTCTTCCAGGGCAAAGCTGTTCATGATCAGCGAGACCATCTCCCATTATCGCGTCCTGCACCAACTGGGTGGAGGCGGCATGGGCGTGGTGTACGAAGCCGAGGACCTCAACCTGGGCCGCCACGTTGCTCTCAAGTTCCTGCCTGAAGACATGGAGAATGACCCGCAGGCGCTGGAGCGCTTTCAGCGCGAGGCGCGTTCGGCGTCGGCACTAAACCACCCAAATATCTGCACGATTTACGAGATTGGGCAGGAAAACGGCCGTCACTTCATCGCCATGGAGTTGCTGCAAGGCGAGACTCTGAAGAGCCGAATAGAGAAGGAGCCGCTCGAGATCAGCCAAGTCTTGGAATTGGCTATCCAGATCGCCGATGGCCTCGAGGCTGCCCATGCTAAGGGGATCGTGCACCGCGATATCAAGCCGGCCAATATTTTTGTCACCGAGCGGATGCAGGTCAAGATTCTCGATTTCGGGCTGGCAAAGGCTGCCAGGTCCGCTTCCGTAGGAATCGGAAACACCACGACGATGGGCAGTTCGCAGCTGAGCGATGCGACCCTCACGAATCCCGGCAGCACGGTGGGCACGGTCGCGTACATGTCTCCGGAGCAGGCAAAAGCAAAAGAACTGGATGCGCGCACCGATCTGTTTTCCTTTGGTGCGGTTTTGTACGAGATGGCTACCGGTACACTTCCTTTTCGCGGTGAGACGACGGCAATTATGTTTGAGGCCATCCTGAACCGTGTCCCGGTGGCTCCGGTTCGCTTAAATCCTGAAGTTCCGCCCAAGCTGGAAGAAATTATCCGCAAGCTGCTGGAGAAAGACCGCGACTTGCGTTATCAGGGCGCCGCGGAAGTCCGCGCCGATTTGAAGCGGCTGAAGCGGGATAGCGAGTCGGCGCAATTGGCGGCGGTCTCCAGCGGACAAGTCCGTCTTCCTGAAACCAAGCCATCTCATCGAACGCTAACTCTAGGCAGGTACGGCGCTATTGCCGGAGTGGTGGTGGTTGCGTTTGCCTTGGCCATGTTCTTCTCCGTGCACCGTGGCCGCGCCATGAGCGAGAAGGATACTATCCTGGTGACCGACTTTGTGAATACGACGGCCGATCCAGTATTTGATGGAACCCTGAAGAAAGCGCTGGCCGTGGACCTGGAACAATCGCCTTACCTGAATGTTTTTCCGGAACGAAAAGCGCAACAGACGCTGCAATTCATGGGGCGGGCGCCGGATGAGCGAATCACCAGCGAAATCGGACGCGAAATCTGCCAGCGCAACGGGATCAAGGCGATGCTTACCGGCTCGATCGCAAGCCTTGGGAATCAGTATGTCATCACGCTGGAGGCGATGAATGCCGCGAGCGGCGACTCTTTGGATCGCGAGCAAATCCAGTCGGGCAGTAAAGAAGAGGTTTTGAATGCGCTGCATAAAGCCGGCTCAGAGCTGCGGGGGAAGCTGGGCGAGTCACTGTCATCGGTGCAGAAGTTTGACAAGCCACTTTCAGAAGCCACCACCTCTTCCTTGGAAGCATTAAAGGCCTTCACGCTGGGCGACATGAAACATTCGGCGGGCCTTGAACTGGAAGCGTTGCCCAATTATCAGCGCGCCGTGGAGCTAGATCCTAACTTCGCGATGGCCTATGCGCGATTGGGTGCCGTGTATAACAACTTGGGGCAGTCGCAATTGTCCGAACAGTACCGGCAAAAAGCCTTTGAGCTGCGGGATCGAGCCAGCGAACGCGAAAAGCTGTACATCATGTCGCACTACTACGCCGACGCCGGGCAGCTGGACAAGGGAATTACCGCGCTCGAGATGTACAAGCAGACTTATCCCAGGGATTACATTCCATCCAACAACCTGGCTAGCATCTACCTCGAATTGGGGCAGTTTGACAATGCCGTGAAGAATGCCCGCCTATCGATCGATACCGACCCTTCCAGCGGGTCCGGTTATGAGAACCTTGCGGTCGCATACATGGGTCTGAACCGGCTGGATGAAGCCAAGGCCACCGTGAATAGCGCCTTCCAGCACAATTTGAACTTTCCCAGCCTGCATATCATGTCGGGCACGCTGGCATGGGCCCAGGGCGACGATGCGACCCTGGAGAAGGAGTTACAGCAGGCTGCGGCGGCGCCCAATGGCGAGTATATGGTGCTTGGTTATCGAGCCGGCTTGGCGGATGCGCGGGGACAGTTTAAGCAGGCCCGCGAGTTCATTCGTAAGGCCAACGACGCGGCTACCCGTTTGAACCTGAAGGAGTCCGTCCCTCTTATGCTGGCGCAACAAGCAGTTTTTGAAGCTGTAGCAGGCAATCATGCCCCGGCCGTGAACGGGGCTACGGAAGCTCTGAAGCTTGCCAGCTCTCCCCAGGTGGAAACCAGTGCCGCTTATGCACTGGCGATTTCGGGCGACGAGAAAAAGGCGCTGAGCCTGGCCGATGACATCGGTCGTCGTCGCCCGAACGACACGATGGCGCAATTCGTTTATGTTCCGCTGATCCGCACCTTGATCGAACTACGGCATGGAGAAACGGCCAAGGCTATCGATCTGCTGGACACAGCGGCAGTTTACGGACGCGCGAATTCCGGCGTGAGCTACGTACGTGGCTGGACCTATCTTAAGGCAAAGCAAGGCGCGGAAGCTGCACAGGAGTTTCAGAAGATTCTGGATATCAAGGCTTGGTACGGCGTGGACGTACTGGTTCCGCTTGCCCGGCTCGGCCTGGCACGTGCTTACGCTCTGCAAGGTGACAACGCGAAGAGCCGAGTGGCTTATCAGGACTTCTTCGCGGCCTGGAAAGATGCGGACCCGGATGTTCCTATTCTTAAGCAGGCGAAGGCGGAATACGAGAAAGTGAAGTAGGCTTGGGGCGCTCGGCTCTAGGCTTTCGGATTTTCGCTCTCGCTTCAGTCTCTCAGGCCCTAGATGACAGTTGCTAATCACACTTGCCTGTGCCGTGGCATTTACGATTCCGAGAAGAACAGTTGCCAGGTTCGGCAAGCTTTCCGTCAGGACCGATGCAGGTTTGTGTATGGACGCACCAGTACAGACCTGAGTTCGAGGACGGCACCGTAGGGTCGGGCTCGGTCTCGATGAATTGCCCTTTCCAGCGCAGCGCGGGACAGAGGTCCGGATGATTGGTGTTGAAGCGCTCGAATTCGGTTTTCATGCGGCACCTCCCGCAGCCTTCAGAATCGCGCGTTTCACGGCCACGCGCGCCAGTTGAATCTTGTAGGCGTTGTGACTCAGGCTGCGGGCGTTTTTCAAGGCAGCTTGGCCGGCAGCTCTGGCCGCATTTTCTGTCACGCTTTTGCCGACCAGGGCTGCCTCCGCTTCCGGAGACGGCCACGGCACCGGCGCAACCTGGCCCATGACGACTCGGGCGGAACTCACATTAGAGCCGTTCATCTTCAGAGCAACAGCCGCAACCGCCAGCGGCCAGTCAAACGCCGCTTTCTGGCGAACTTCATAGTGCGCCGCCTTCAGACCTTCGGCAGGCGGAACGGAGATGACGGTAACGATTTCGTTGGCTCGCAAATCGTGTTCCCGCTCGCCTTCGTTTTTCGGAATCACGAAAAATTTCTCCAGCGGCAGTTCACGGTTCCCCTTCGGCCCAGTGATCGTGATCGTGGCGCCATACGCGATCAGCATGGGAACAATGGTCGAGGGACTTACGAACTTGGCGGGACCATCGTTGCCAAGAATGGCGTGATAGCGGTTATCACCCTGGTCCACCAGATCCTTGCCGGTCTCGTCCTTTGGCAGCAATCCAAAGCCGTTGCGGAAATACCAGCAACGCGGGCGCTGGCACAGGTTTCCGCCCAAGGTCGCCATATTGCGAATCTGTGGGCTGGCGGCTTCGTCTACAGCCTCCGCCAGCACGGGATAGTTCTTGCGAACATTGGCGTCATCGGCTGCTTCGGCAAGTAAGGTGAGAGCGCCGATGCGAAGGCCTTGCCTGCCGTAGGTCACTCCGCGCAGGTTCGGAAGCTGTTTAATGTTGACCAGTCGCTTGGGGGCGAGGACATCATCCTTCATCAACGACAAAAGATCCGTGCCTCCGGCCAGAACTTCCGTCTGGCCCCAGTTCGTAGACAGAAGACTCACCGCCTGTTGCTGAGTCTTCGGTGTCACGTAATCGAATGGCCGCATTACGCACCTGCCTTCTGCTCAAGAGCGTTGAGCACGCGGCCCGGAGTGAGCGGTAGGAAGGGAACACGCACTCCGATCGCGTTCGCCACCGCATTGGAAATAGCAGCGCCCGGCGAGATTACCGGGGGTTCGCCCAGTCCAATCACGCCGCGCTCGTCGTAGCCTTTGCCGGTCATCATGTGCACGACCAGCTCGGGGATGTCATTGAGCCCTGCCAACCGGTAGAACTGCATGTCCGCGTTCAGCATGCGCCCGGTAGTCTGGTCCATGATCTTTTCTTCGTAGAGCGAGTAGCTGATGCCCATAATCATCGCCCCGTAACACTGGCTCTCCGCCGTTTTCAGATCGATGATCAGGCCGCAGTCCTGTACCGCCACCATTTTCTTCACCCTGACTATGCCAGTCTCGGTGTCCACTTCGACTTCGGCCATCTGCACACCGCCCACCCCGCTGTTGGTAAGATCAGGCGGCTTTGTAGGGTCGGGATTTTTTCCTCGTATGGTCAACGGCATCGCACCCAATTTTGCGCATGCCTCTTTCCAGCTTAGCGACCGGCCGGCATTGCCCTTGACGCGCAGCGTTCCGTTCGCCGATTCGAGATCGGCGGGTTGAGCGTCGAGAACGGGGGCGACTTTGGCGAACAACGCGTCGCGGGCATCCACCGCCGCGCGGCGGGTTGAGGAACTGACGCCGCCAATCGTGGTCGATCCACCCGAACCGCCCGACGGTGGGTACAGGGTGTCCCCAATCTGAAGATTGATGGCATCCATCGGAATGCCGAGCGTATCGGCGGCTACGACCAGAATGGCTGTGCGCGTGCCGGTGCCCAGGTCTTGCGATCCAAGCTTGATGTCCACCGAACCATCAGGATAAATAGTCAGGTCGCAATCGCTCTTGTGGCCGCGGCCTCCCCAGGTGTGCAGCGAGAGCCCGACGCCTTGAACCACTCCACTGACCTTTGCGGGACGCGGATGCCATTTCTGCTTCCAGGCCATCAGGTCGGCAGCGATACCGAATTCTTCGCGGTAGTTGTCGCCGCGTGGGCCGGTGATCGCCAGATTCTTGAGAAAGAATTCCAGAGGATCCAGGTTGAGCTTGGCCGCCATATCATCGAGTGCGCACACGGTGATGACGCAGGCCTGGGGATGGTTCGGAGCACGCCAGGCGCGCGCCGGGCCGATGTTATTGCGAATGGCGATGTGCTCTTTACGCTGGTTGGGAACTTTGAAGACGTAAGGCAACGGCGGCATTCCGCCCCCTCCTGGACCCGCGGTTCCCCAGGACTGGGATTGCCAGGCTGTTAGCGTGCCATCTTTCTTCGCGCCCAGTTTGACCCGGCCGTAGGCTGAAGGCCGCGCTCCCGCTACTTCTAGTTCCGTGTCACGCTCGAGCATGATGCGAACCGGCTTGCCTCCTGCCTTCTTGGAAATTTCGGCAGTCACAATCCCCCATCGATCAGGAGAGAACTTGCTGCCAAAGCCACCGCCAATGTGGTCCTGGTGAACACGAATGTTGGTGGCGGGCATCTTCAGCGGTTCGGCCATCTGTCCGGGTATTCCCGAAACGTTTTGAGTAGAGATATGGACGAACAGGTGGTCGTTGTCGGGCCACTCGGCAATGGAGCCGTGACTCTCGAGGCAACAATGGGTGATTACCGGAACGCCGTACAAGCCTTCGGAGGTGACCTCCGCCTCGGAAAAGGCCTTGTCGGGGTCCCCCTGGGTCTGGGCCGCGGCGCGTTCGTAATAGGAACCTTCCCCCGGAGGAATGATTTTGGCGTTGCGGATTGCATCCACCACCGCATCCGGCATGCCGACCTGCTTCGCCTGAGTCAATAGTTCCTCGTTAGGCTTGAAATCAATGCCATTCTTCTGGATTTGCGCAACGACTTCGGCCGCGGGAACTTGCTGAGTGAAATACATGTCGCGGATTTCGCGCTCGCCCAGCGGGCCTCCTTCGGGAAGGTTGCCCGGGGGTTCGGCGTCGCTCACCAAGTGAGGTAGCTTCTCATACCTCACTTGGACCGTGCGCGCGGCATTTTCCGCGGTGGGCTCGTCCACAGCGGCGACCGCGACGATTTCATCGCCTGCCCAGAAAATTTCTGATCCCGCACCCTGCACAATGTGGACCGCCTTCACGCCGGGCATCTTCTCGGCCGCGCTGGTGTCAATGCTGACCACCTTGCAGTGCGCATATGGCGAGCGCACCATTTTCCCGAAGAGCATGTCCGGGCGCTTGGTGTCGTAGGTGTACTTCGCGCGTCCCGAGACTTTGAACGGAGAGTCAACGCGCGTAATCCGTTTGCCGATTAATGTCCGCTGATCCGCTTCCGGCCACTTGTAATCCGGCATCGCTCAGGCTCCTTTCTGCGCTGCTTGCGCCAGTACTTCGCGAATGCCCTTGTAGGTGCCGCAGCGGCAGAGATTGCCGCTCAAGCCGCGACGAATGTCTTCCGGACTCGGATGGGGATGCTGGTCGAGAAATGCCTTGCAGGCCACGACGAATCCGGGCGTGCAGAAGCCGCATTGCGAGGCGTCTTGCTCGACGAAAGCCTGCTGGATAGGATGCAGGTTTCCGCCTTGCATGAGAGACTCTACCGTCGTAATCGGTTTGCCTTGCGCCTCGATCGCCAGGAGCGCGCAGGCGTAGATGGGCTTATCGTCCATCAGCACCGTGCAGGCGCCGCACTCGGCGCGATCGCAGACGCGCTTGGCGCCGGTAATGTCGAGATCGTCGCGCAGCGCGTCGAGCAGCGTGACCCGGGGCTCGACCTGCAGCTTGTACTGCTTGCCGTTGACCGTGAGTTCGATCGGCACCTTGCCGGGACCGTAGACTGGAACCTCTTCGCCCGCGGCCAGCACGACTTCTGGCCCAACCACGAGTGGAACGGTTACGCCGATGCCGGAAATTTTGAGGAATTCACGCCGGGAAACGCCGGCGCGTTCTTCGGCTTGCTTGGGATCATCTGACATGCTTGCCCTCCGCGTGGCTGACGATGGCCGGGAGCCACGACCGGGTTATGCTCGTCCGCTGAAAGTGTTGGACGAGACGGCAATCATTCGGTTAGTGCATACGAAGTAGCAGTTTTGTTTGACGAGCGGCTTTGACTTTGAACGTCCGCAGGCAGGCAAGTATACATCTGAGAAAGCTGAGAAGGCGACAGGCAGGCAAAAGTTGGCCGGCCGATTTCAAAGTTGGAGAGCGCTGAAAATGCGGCCGGCCGGAAGAACTAAAAGTAGCTGTTCCCTTCCACCTACTTCTTGAGCGTCCGGATGTACTTCACCAGGTCCTGGATCTGGTCCTTGGTGAGCTTGCCTTCATAAGCCGGCATGGGCTTTTTGCCCTTCTCGATTATGGTGGTCAGTTCCGCGTCCGACTGCTTCTGCACCTCGGCAGAAGCCAGATCTTTCAGCTTCAGGTTCTTTCCCATGGCAGTGTCGCCGGCGCCGCTTGCTCCGTGGCACGAGGCACATTTCGCCTTATACAGATCGGCTCCCGTGTCAGCCGCAAACGACGAAGTAGCAAATAACATAGCGAAGGTCAGTACTACCATTGAGGCCCGGATAAGATTCTTCATCTGTTTCGTTCTCCTATAGGATTCGTGAAGGTGGCCAGGGATGCCCTGGCCAGGGATGCCCCTCCATCTTGATAAGATGCACTTGCCCAGCCACACTGGACGTTTTGTATGTCGCTGCAAAGTAAGCTATATAGACGTCGAAAATCAAGAGGGTGTTGTCCTGCAGCGGGTCAAAAGACACGCGGCGCGTGTGATATCCCGCAATCCAGGGGCGGCCAGCGCTTGGAAGCGCAGTCCCCTTCTATTCCAAGTTTCTGAAAATACGTAACATTCAAGGGCGCTAGTCACTGTTCGCCTTTGGCAGTCGGTGTGCCTTTGTAATACCGAAGTATCTTCGGGAGACTGCTTTGGAACCCACCTTGATGGTCATTGGCCTGAACTTCCGCACCGCCCCAGTTGCAATTCGGGAACGCTTCTGGATCAGCGAGAACCGGCGCTGCGAAGCCCTGGTGCAATTGTCCCGGGCAGAAGGAATCGACGAGGTCGTAGTGCTGGCCATATGTGATCGGACGGAATTCCTGGTCTGGGCCAATGACGCCATGCTGGCCGCCAACTCGGTGCTGCGTTTCCTGACTGCCGAATATGGACTCCGGCTGTGCGAGTGGAAGCATTTTTATCGTTTGCTGGACGAAGCGGCTTTGCTGCACATCTTCCGTGTGGCTTCCAGTTTGGATTCGATGGTCATCGGCGAGCTGCAGATTATTTCCCAAGTGAAAGCCGCGTGGCAGCAAGCACAGAAAGTCGGGACGACCGGCCGGTTCCTGGACGCCGTGATGCAAAAGGCGTCCACTGTCTCCCAAAGAGTGCGCAACGAAACCGCCATTGGCAATGCGACGGTATCTGTCCCCTATGCTGCCGTGGAAACAGCGCGGCAGTTGTTCGGTTCGCTCGACGGCCGCAAGGTTCTGCTGCTGGGTGCGGGAAAAATGAGCGAGTTGTCGGCGCGCTACCTGGCTAACGGCGGTGCGAAGTCAGTCGGCGTGACCAATCGGACTCTGGCGCACGCTGTGGAGTTGGCAGGCAAGCTGGGCGGATCCGCAATCCCATTTGAGGAGCGCTGGCGGCACATGGTAGAAGCCGACATCGTGATCAGTTCCACTTCCTGTCCGCACACCATCCTGAGCCGGGAGGAAGCGGAAATCATCGCGCGCCAGCGGAACTACCGTCCATTGTGCCTGGTCGACATCGCCGTGCCACGCGACATCGATCCTGCCGTACGCGAGGTGGAAGGGATTTTTCTGTATGACATGGATGACCTGGAGAAGGTCGTAAAACACAACGCGGGCGGGCGGGAAGCTGCGGCCGCCGATGCCCAAAAGATCGTTCTGGCGGAAGCCAAAGGCTTCCGCCGCAAGTTACTGGCCGAGCGTGTGGTTCCGACCATCGTGGCCTTGCGCGAGCGGCTGGATGAGATTTGCCGGCAAGAACTGGAAGCCTTCCGACGGGAACACGGGCCTTTTTCCACGGACCAGGATCAGATTATGGTTGCGGTGACGTCCCGGATTACACAGCGGATTGCAGGATCGCTGGCCCGAGAACTGAAAGAGCTTCCAGAAAAGGTGGAACAGGAGCAGCTAACGCACGCGGTGCAGCGTCTGTTCCACCTGGAAACGCCGGACACGGCGCTTGCCGGCGCCACACAGTAATAAGTGCCTGATCCTCCTCATAGGCAAAGCGGGGGAGTCCGGATAACGGGCTCCCCTTATTTCCTGTTCGGTCACGCTCCATGCCACTTCCCAGTTTCCCAAGTGCCGCTTCCCACGTATAGTAGTAGCCAACAGGGTTAGTCGAAGGGTGTTCGATGGTTCGACGAACCACCAAACGTGGGGAATCCAAATCCTCGCCTCGCGGAAAGCAGAAGCTGACGGACATCCTCGTGTCCCCCAGTTTTCTGGAAGCCGTTCCCGATGCCATTCTGGCCGTCGACCAGGCAGGCGCGATTGTTCAGGTCAATTCCCAAACCGAGCGCATGTTCGGCTATGGCCACGAAGAATTGATCGGGCAGAGCATCGAGATCCTGGTGCCAGACCGATATCGCCACCAGCATCAAGGCCACCGGCATGATTATGCAGAGCAGCCCAAGGTTCGCCGCATGGGGGCCGGCCTCGACCTTTACGGAAGGCGCAAGAACGGCTCGGAATTCCCCGTCGAGATCAGCCTCAGCCCGATACCAGGGAAGCACGGCATATTGGTGTTGAGTGCCATCCGCGACATCAGTGATCGCAAGAAGATTGAAGAAAGACTGCGGGAAGCGCACCAGGAACTGGAGCGCAGAACCGATCGGCAACTGCGGGAGTACCAGAACCGCCTGGCCTTGATTGTCGATTCTTCGGAAGACGCAATTCTCGGAAAGGATCTGGACGGGTTCATTACCCATTGGAACAAAGGCGCCGAACACATCTATGGCTACACCTCGGAAGAGATGGTGGGAAAACCAATCTCAGTGCTCGTCCCCAAGGATCGGCCGGACGAAATTCTTAACATCATGAAGAAAATTCGGCGCGGCGAAAACGTTGAACATTACGAATCGATTCGGGTAACCAAAGATGGACGACATTTGAATATGTCGATTTCCGTATCTCCCATCCGCGATACCAGCGGCAAGATTGTGGGCGCTTCTACGATCTCGCGCAACATCACCGCCCAGAAGCGAGCGGAAGACCAACTTCGGCAGGCCCAGAAAATGGAGGCTATCGGACGCCTAGCCGGCGGCGTAGCACACGATTTCAACAACATTCTGGGAATCATCACGGCATGTAGTGAACTGCTGCGCGACCGGGTTGAACCCAAGGCTGGACCGTACATCGAAAATATCAAGAAAGCAGCCGAGCGGGGCGCGTCATTGACCCGGCAATTGCTGGCTTTCAGCCGCAAGCAGGTGGTACAGCCCAAGGTGCTTGACCTGAATGAACGGTTGAAGGAGACCAGCAAGCTGCTGCGCCCGCTCATGGGCGATGATGTCGAAATTGTGATTAACCCAAAGGCAGCCTCCGCGCTAGTCGAGATCGATCCCGGGCAACTTGACCAGATCCTGTTGAACTTGGCGGTAAATGCTCGTGACGCTATGCCGCGCGGCGGGAAGTTCATTCTTGAGACCTCCGCCGCGGACTTTGATGAGGTTTTCGCCGCGCAACATCCGCCTATGACCCCTGGCAAGTACGCCTTGCTGGCGGTGAGCGACACAGGCCTCGGCATGGATGAGGCTACCGTCTCGCGGATCTTCGAACCTTTCTTCACTACCAAAGAACTGGGCAAAGGTACTGGCCTGGGGCTGGCCACGGTGTACGGGATCGTCCGGCAGAGCGCAGGCTATATCTGGGTCTACAGCGAGCCGGAGCGTGGCACCACCTTCAAGATGTATCTGCCTTCTGCCGAGTACAAAGTCGGGGTCGAAGCGCGACCCGAGGCAGAAGTTGTTCTGCCCAAGCGACATGGGACTTCGATCCTGCTGGTGGAAGACGACGAGATCATGAGAAGCCTAACCAAGCAAATGCTGGAGGAGCATGGCTACACCGTGATCGAGGCGAAGGACGGAAAATCTGCCTTGGAGATCGCGACCTCAAACCATACGCCTATTGACCTAATGTTGACTGACGTAGTGATGCGAGGAATGAGTGGTCCAGAATTAGGTCTCCGCCTGCGGAATTCGCACCCTGACATGAAAGTCGTGTACATGTCGGGCTATACGGGAGAACTGATTGCGGAACATGACGTTTTGCAGCCCGGCATTACCCTCCTGGAAAAGCCGTTTACGCGCGCGGCTCTGCTGAGCACGATCCACACGGTTTTGGGCTGAAACCTGCCCCCAAGGTGTAGTTGTCCGACCTCCTGGCGTCGTAATCACAAACAGCAGTGATGGAGATCACACACCTCTGTGTGAAATAACACACCTGAGTTGACTCGAACTCTGCGCCGAATAGGTGCCGGAAATCCGCCCGCGCGCAAGTCTCTTTGTTTCTATGAGGTGAAATGCGATGGTGCGCGGTAAAGGCGCCCGGCCGATTGGCGAGCAACGTGCCCTTATCGTTCCCGTGGGCAGAGCGAATTACCGGCGCAAGCCAGCTCTGAACAAGGAGGCATCATGGCAACACAATTGGTAAGCACCAGCACTAATTTTTCTCATTTTCAGCCTTTGACAGTGGTCGAGAGCAAGACCAACTCGCCCTACGGCCTGCCGATCGTTGACAGCTGTGCCGCGTGCAAGCTGCGCAACAACAGTTTCTTTTGCGCCCTCTCAGCAGAGTCACTGCGCGACCTGGACGAAATCAAGCACGCGAGCTTGTACCCGGAAGGCGCGCTTGTGTTCGTAGAAGGACAAGCGGCGCGCGGAGTTTACATCGTTTGCCAAGGCCGCGCGAAATTGATGACGACCAATCGCGACGGCAAGACGCTCATCCTGAAGATTGCCCAGCCGGGCGAGATCCTGGGTCTGCACTCGGTGATCAGCGGCAAGGCGCACGAACTCACGGTCGAAACCCTGCAGCCCTCCCAGCTTGCCTTCATCAGCCGGGAGGACTTTCTCAAATTCCTTAAGGGGCACGGCGACGCTTGTTTGCACGCCGCACAACATCTCAGCCGGGACTGCCAATCAGCGTACGATTCGATTCGGTCAATTGGATTAAGTCATTCTGTATCGGAAAAGCTGGCGCGCCTCTTGCTGCACTGGTCGGCGGATGGGAGAGCGGCGGATGGCATGATCCGCACCAAGCTGGCATTGACCCACGAGGAAATTGCGCAGCTCATCGGTTCGTCGCGCGAAACCGTGACCCGGGCTTTGGGAGAATTCAAAAAGCGGCATGTGGCGGAACTGATTGGTTCCACCCTGCTGGTTCGCAACAAAACTGCGCTGGAAGGCCTGGCTGCCTGCTAGTTGCCGCCAGGATGGGTTTCGGTCTCTTCCTCGTCTGCGTGGATGAGGCCGAACTTCTTCAACTTGTAGCGGAGCGCGTCACGGCTGATATCGAGCAGGCGGGCGGCGTGAGTCTGGTTGCCATTGGCCTGCCGCATGGCGAGCTCGACCATGGAGCGTTCCACTTCTTCGAGCGACGTTCCCCCCTCTGGGATGTACAGGCGGGGGAGCGTCCGGCCGTTAGCTATTTTTTGCCCGCCATCCTCAGGCGATGTGCGTTCGAACGCAGTGAGGCCGCCTGATTCAGCGACCGAGAACGGCAAATAGGCCGGTCGCAGCAAGGGCTCGTCTTCCAATATCATCGCCCGCTCAATCGAATTCTTGAGTTCACGCACGTTGCCGGGCCAGTTGTGGCCCAGGAGTAGGCGGCGGGTATCATCGGTAATTCCGCGCACCGATTTCTTGAATTTACGGTTATAGCGCTCAATGAAGAAATCCACCAGGGGCAGGATGTCTTCCTTGCGATCGCGCAGGGGCGGGATAAAAATAGCGATAATTGCCAAGCGATAGTAAAGGTCTTGCCGGAACTGGCCCTCGCGCACCGCCTTTTCTAAATCGCGATTCGAAGCGGCGATCACGCGCACATCTACCTGCATGTCTCGAACGCCTCCCACGCGACGAATCACCTGGTCCTCGAGAACGCGCAGCAGCTTGGCTTGCAGCAGGGGTGAGAGCTCGCCGATTTCGTCGAGGAAGAGGGAACCGCCATCTGCCATTTCAAACAAGCCCTTCTTCATCTGCTTAGCATCCGTGAAGGCGCCCTTCTCGTGGCCGAAGAGTTCGGCCTCCATCAGTGTCTCCGGTATCGCCGAGCAGTTAATGGCGACGAATGGCCTTTCCTGCCGGGAGCTTTCGTAGTGGATGGCCTTTGCGATGAGATCCTTGCCGGTGCCACTTTCACCCTGGATGAGAATCGTCGTAGCTTCGCTGGAGGCCACCTTGCGGACGAAGTTCATCAGTTCGGTCATCTTCGGCGAAGTGCCGACGACCTCGTGATAGCCGCGTCGCCTTCGCACTTCACCACGCAGGGATTGCACCTCGGTTCGGAGACGCGTTGCTTCCAATGCGTTCTTGACCGTGACCTGGAGCTCATCGAAGTCGATAGGTTTGCCCACAAAATCATAGGCGCCGAGCTTCAGCGCAGCCTTCACATCGTCCAGTTGCGGGTCGGCAGTGATCATGATGACGGCACGGGCGTCGCCATTCTTCTTAAGTTGATCCAGCACCTCGAGGCCGCCGATGTCAGGCAGGCGGACGTCGAGCAACACCAGGTCGGGCGACTCGTTCTGGGCTACTTTAAGACCGGGGTCACCGGCTTCGGCTTCGATCACCTGATAGCCCCACTCCTCACACTTCTGGCGCAGGGACCAGCGAACCAGCCGCTCATCGTCAACTACGAGGATTTTCTCCACAGGCACTTACGGTTACTTTACTACGAATGGCAGGCCCTAAGAACCGGGGCGCAAAAACAGAAGCTAGTGGTCGGACCAGTGCCCCAACTCGCCTCGAAAGCCTTAGCACAGATTGGAGATTAGCTCGTGACCGCTTCGACTGTGGGGCGTTCGAGAGGCAGGGAAACTACGAACTTCGTACCCTTTCCGAGAGAGCTGGTTACTTCGATGCGCCCGTGATGTTCCTCCACGATGCGGCGGGCGAGAGAGAGACCCAGTCCGGTGCCGTTTCCCTTGGTGGTGAAAAACGGCCGGAAGATGTTGGGAAGATGCTCGGGAGAGATGCCGCGGCCGGTATCGCTCACAATGACAAGGGCGTCGTCGCCTTTCCTTTCCAACTGGACGTTTATGCTTCCTTTTCCCTCGATCGCTTGGATGGAGTTGAGTAGGAGATTGAGCAGCACCTGGTGAATCTGGTCACTGTCGTGCTCAACCTCGGGCAAAGTGGGGTCCTTCTTCAGCTCAATGGCAATCGATTTGGAGAGAGCTTGCTGGCGGGCGAGCATGACCGCGTGTTCCACGGTTGTATTCAGGTTCCCGGGGCGGGTCTGGGGCGGCCGGGGGCGGGCCGTCTCCAGCAGGTCCGAGACGATGCGGTTGATCTGCGTGATCTCCTGACGAACCTCTTTGACTACGTTCCGCGCGGGGCTGGTTGGGGGTAGGTCGCGCCCAATGATCTCGATGACGCCGGCAATCCCAGCCAGCGGGTTGCGGATTTCATGAGCTAGGCCGGTTGCCAGTTCTCCAAGGGTGGAGAGATGTTCGGCACGGGACATTTGCGTCCGGTGCAGGCGCTCGATCTCCTCGCGGTTCTGGCGCAACTGCTCGACCATGCGATTGAAGTTGCGGCCTAAATCGCCGATCTCGTCATTACGCTTGGCAAAGCTGACTGAAACAGTGAGGTCGCCTTCCCCTAGTTGGCCGATCTTTTCCTGGAGTTCCACCATCGGCCGTTGGATGAGATAGGCAAGAACAATGATCAGGACAGCGCAAATGGCTACTGCGCCTGCGCCTGCAACCACCAGCACTGCATGGCGCTCAGGGTCGCGCAGGGACACGGTTGCCAGCAGGAACAGCAATAGGCCATTGAGCAACACGAAAGCAATCGGCAGCACCGCTTTCAGTTGCCAATTGATTCGTACTGGCTTTGCCGCCGTGTACTGGGGCATGGTGGGAAGCTTCGATTCCATTATGTTCTCGGCGCGCACCGGACAACAAGGTGGGAGCACGCTGGAACCGGGTCGTGACGTGCTCTCGGTACTCACGTAGTAAAGGTGGCAGTCGGCAGGACGGGACGAGGTGGCATCGTGCGCCGCCTCTGGCGCCTGAAGAACTCCTTTGCCGCTGCCAGTCTCAGGCATAGGCATGCAGCCCGGGCAAGAGGTAAGTGACGCCGAAGAACGTGAACATCACTACCGCGAACCCCAGAATGGCGAAGTAAGCCGCGCGCCGGCCACGCCAGCCGCGGGTAATCCGCATGTGCAGGTAGCCCGCATAAACCAGCCAGGTGATGGCGGCCCAGGTTTCTTTTGGATCCCAGCTCCAGTACGAACCCCAGGTGCGGTTCGCCCAGTACGCGCCGGCAGCAATCATCAGTGTGAGTAGCGGAAACGCGATACAGATGGTTTTGTACGTGATTCGATCCAGGTTTTCAGCGCTGGGCAGCAATCGTTCCAAGTCGCTCCGCCGCCACAGCAACATCAGGTAAAGCAAGGAAGCAAAGATGCTGCCCACCAGCCCTGAAAGAATGAACGGGCTGGCTTTCAAGCTGGTGGGAAACAGGCCTTCCGCATCAACTGAGCCGTACTGGCCGTCGCGTGCACGAACCAGGAAAGCAACCAGCGCCAGCACCTGCAGGAGAATGCTGACGAACATGGCGCGATCACCGATCGGGAAGAAACTGTCATCCTTCTTCCAGCGAGCGTACAGATAAATTGCGAAGGGCGCCGTCGCGGCAGCCAAGCCCAGCACCATCAGCCAGCCAAGGTCCGGAATGACCACGAACAGCCGCACGCCTCGGGAGAGGAATGCCTCCGACTTGTTGGCGGTGTCCCATGCCACAACGCTCAGGCCGCCTCCCTTCTCAAATCGGGTGAGAATGCCAATGTAGGTGGCAATCGAGAACAAACTGGTCCCCGCCAGGAAGGTTTCGGTTTTCACTTTGTCCTGGATCAGGAACATCATGGCCAGCGCGAAGCTGAGGGCGCACGCGGCGTAGGCGAGCATGGCCAAGGTGACGTGCACGTGTAGCCACGTGGATTGCAACGCTGGCACCAGCGGCCGGACTTCGGAGGGCAGCAATTGCATCAGCACGACTCCGACAATGGCGACCGGCATCGTGATTGTGCCGATGACCTTAACCCCATACTTCTTTTCTGCCACGAGCGTCAGGGCAGCGAGAGTCCAAACAAAGCTCAAGAGCATTTCGTAGATGCTGGCGAACGGCGGATGACCGGCAGCATACCAGCGGTGCGCCACGGCACCCGTGTTGGCGAGCAATCCCGCCCAGGTGGCGAACGAAGCAAACTTTACGTAGCTCTCGGTGCCTGTGACTCCGAAACCGAGGTACAGCGAACCTGCGCCGGCGTAGAAGATCAATGCGGCATAGAGCAGGTTCGATTCGGTAAGCAAGTTGCCGGTCTTCACTACATTCAGAAAAGCCATGAACAGCAGAAAAGCGACTCCCAGCCCCACGAGCACGATCAGCGTCATGCCAGTGGTTGCCGGTTGCTGTTCCGCTTTTGCGCGGGCCATTCAGTCCTCCGTTGCTGGGTCAGTTGCCAGCCATTGAAATGGCATGCTTCGCGGGGCATGCCTCAGATTCCGTTTCGCGTTGCCGTTTGAGCTCGTTTTGAATTTCATCCATGAGGTTCGTGAACTTCTGCTGGAATGCTTCCCGGTTCTTGTTGGCGGTTCCGCCCACCCAAAGAACTAGGCTCCCGCGGGCGGCGCGTACGGGCACTACCCAGATGCGCATGTGCACAAGGTAGAATGCGACCACCAGCCCGATACCCATGAGCACGCAGCCGCTCCACACTCCCCACTGCCCAGGTTCGTGCGAAGCCTGCAGCCCGGTGAAGTAGCCCATCTGCAGATCGCGGGGGTCAAAGGAGTACGGTGAGGCTTCATTTTTTGCGAGTTCCGGGATTGCAGGCAGCCACACGTCCACGCTGTTCCCGGATTTCTTGGAGTGCACCACCAACTGCACAGCAGGATTCTGCAGTTCTTCGGAGCGAGCGTAGATCTGGCCGTCGCGCACCACGTAGTCGGGGATGAAGCGTGCCAATTGTACGGAAGTGTCCGAATCGAGCTGCACCGTCTCGTTTGAGGAGAGGGCAATCTCTTGCGGCTGGCCTTTGCCGCTCACCGGATTCGCCGTGAGCAGGAGCTTGTCGATCTTGCCGGTCATCCCGTAACTGGCCTGATAGAAGCGCACGCCGCGGTAGACCAACGGATCATTCACCGCGATTTCCTTGCGCAGAGCTTCGCGGCCGTTTTCGAGGACCACCAGCTTCGACCACCAGCGCTTGGGAGTGCCGTCCTGGTAGTTTTCCTGGCCGGCGCCATCACAGCGTAAGGTAAAGGGAAGTGGCTTCGCACCGCCGTCGCGAACTGCGATCTGATTAACCTGCTCGCCGCGGTTCAGAGAAACGAAACCGCGCCAGCCGTAGAGGCCATCAATGATTCCACCCAGGAAAATAAGAAGTAGGCTGGCATGCACGATGTAGACGGCCATCTCGGAAAGACGGTTCCGCTCCGCAAACAGGGAAATGTGCTCCTCTCCGACCAAGCGCTCGGGTTTGAATCCCATTCGGTGAAGGGCCCGCTCAGCAGCTACAAGACCTGTTTCCTCGTTGGGAATCGGGATCTGCTTCTGGGTCGCCAAAACCCTGCGGAAGCTTTCATCGGTGGTTTTATAAGGCCGCGCGAAGTACCGCCAAGCGTTGGGGAAGCGCTCGACCGAGGCCGCTACGATGGCGACGCTCACCAGCAGGAGCATCAACACGAACCACCAGGCGTGAAAAACGTCCGTCAAGCCGACAGCGTCCAGCACCCGCAAAACGTGTGGCGAATAGGCGCGCTGCATCTCGTCCGCATCCGTCGCCGGACGTTGCAGGATGAGGGTGCCGGCCGCCGACACGATCACAACCGCTATTAGAAGAATGACCCCGGTCTTGATTGAGCTGAATAGCTGCCAGAGTTTGCGGCCGCTTGAACGAAGCTTTGTTGCCATGTCTCCCCTCTAGTTCCAAGACAGGAAACGCACGTGGCTCGCCATAGTGGTGCCAGTCCTCAAGTGGCTGCACTGCATGAACTTACGGGTGAATCAAAGAGCACTCGCCAATTCCGTATGGGCCATATCCCCCAACACCGACAAAGGAAAGAAGGATTTTTGCGCAACCTCTGGTCTCATGACGGCGGTCACAAGGCGCTGTGATTAATTAAGGTCCCGCTGTGGGAGAAGGCTCATTTCGGTCGAAGGCTTGGTCTCTATGACGGTTTTCATCAACTTGTTGACTTGCTGGCCTTGGCAATCAACTTCTCTACTTGGGCCTTCTTGCGAGCATCAAGTTTGGGATTCGATTTCAGCAGTTCCCGCCAGGCGGAGATTGCGCCCGGCCCGTCTTTCTTCGCGTCCCAGCGAATGAGGCCGAGGTTGAACAGGGCGTTAGCGTCCCTGGGGTCGTCTTTGAGCGACTGCTGCAGTTGGGACAGGGCTCCGTCCACATCTCCGGTGTAATACAGGCAGGACGCCATCTCTGTCCGAATCACCACATTCCTGGGATTGATCTGCAACGATTTCCCGTAATAGTCGGCAGCATCTTTAAACTGGTGTGCCGACCGATAAACGTTGCCAACCTGAGCTAAAAGATCGGCATCGGCGCCATTGTTTTTCAGCTTGTCGAGAAGAGGCCGAACCTGTACATCGGCCATGTGCTTCATCTGCTCGAGTGTCGGCGTTTGCCCGCCCATTGCGCCACTCGGTATCGCAGATTTTGTTGCCTCGTTGGCTTGTGCGGCCGGAGACTGTGAGCCACGAAAAAGGTAGCCGGCTGCCAGACCGACTATCAAACAAACAGCCGCCATTGCGTAGACGTGGTACGCTTGCCACGCTGACCTGCCCGCAGCCTGCTCGACTGCTTCATTTGGCATTCGTCGGCTTCTCCTTCGATCTGCGCATTCCTCACATAGAACAGCACAACAAATTCGGCAACCTGGGTTACAGCCTGCCAATTTGCAAGCTTATCGACGCAGGGGCGGCAGGACAGCATGCGCTATCACAGGAAAAGGTGACGTAGATCACACCGTGGAATCAGCCGGACCGGCTTTGCAGGCGGGTAATGGTAAAATATAGCCCTCTCCCCCTTGCTTCGTGCCTGGAGCGGAATCGGTTTACAGTACCGAGGAGGACGTTACGCGTCTTCGCTCGTTAGCTCGTTTGGGTGCGGTTCTCGTCTCCTTTTCTGTCTTAGGGGCCCTTGCCGGAATCGGCCAAAACCCCCGGGACGCCGCGTTTCTAAGTAGCGACCCAGTATCTTCCGTCTCTGCTTCCAAAGTTTCTGTACGGCATGAAGAAGCGAAGCCTGCCTATACTGAGCCCGAATTAGTAGGCATCTATAGCCCAGATGGGAAATTCAAGAAGGCATCCAAGCTTGCCCGCTCAAATGCGCAGAGATCATGGCGAGAGAGTCTGAGGCCCGTGGAGGTCCCGGCCACGATCGATCTTCATCCTCGGGAGTACATCGTTGAGGACTATGCACCTCCGGCGCACGCGGTCCGAGCGGCAAAGGGCCGCTCGTTCATGGCAACGCTGCGCGATCATCTCGTTACCTTTGCCTACGGCCGGGAAAAAGTCTTGCGAGCGCCGACTCATGTAACTACCGATTCCAGGCAGCGTCTTATCGTCTCCGACCCGGGGTTGCCCGCGGTGCACGTCCTGGATGGTACCGGAAAAAACTCGTTTCGGATTGCCGGCGGTCCCCAACACCGGTTGCAAAAACCCAATGGTGTAGCCGTCGATGCCAGCGACAACATTTATGTCGCGGACGGCAACAAGGGGCTGATCCTCGTCTACGATCCACAGGGGCGGTTCATCCGAGATGTCGGGAGCTTCAAGGGCGAGACCCTGTTCCAGAGCCCTTCGGGCATCGCCATCGACCGCCAGGCAGGTCATCTTTACGTTCTCGACTCCCCTGCCAATCAACTGGTAATGCTGGACCTGCAAGGCAGGGTTCTGAGAAAGACAGGGAATCAACGGAGTCAGGCGAACGGAGTCAGTTTGGACTATCCTGCCGAGATCGCGCTCGGAAAGGATCAGCTGGTCATCCTTGACTCCGCCAATTCGCGCATTCAGGTTTTTGATCTGCAGTGTAACTTCCGGAAGGCATTCACCATTCGGACTGTGAGTGGACCACCCCTGATCACCGAGATCGGCCTGGCTCTGGATAGCACCTCCAATATTTACGTAAGCAATTTGGGTGGCCCCACTCTCCGGATCTACGGCCGAGATGGCCGCTTAATGGGTGTATGGGAGGGACGCGGTCTTGGAGTCGAGGAATTCGGCGTTCCTTCCGGTATGTGGATCGATCCCGCTGATCGCATCTACGTTGCCGATACGAGCAATAGCCAGGTTCAGGTCTTTCATGTTTCCGCCCAGGCAGATGGAACTCAAGGCACACCGGGCGGGATGGCCCACAGCAGTCGGTGATTGAACCCGATGTAGCCTGATCGGCTAGTCCGAGAGCGGCTTGGCCGGAGTCCCCGGCTTGACGTTGGAATGCTTCTGTGCCTCAGCCATCAATTGCAGCACCTTGTCCTTATTTTCGTAATTGGGATTGGTATCGAGCAGCTTTTGCCAGACTGCCACCGCGCCCTTGACATCCATCTTGCCCTGCCACTCTACGACGCCAAGATTAAATAGCGTGTTCGCCTTGTTGGGTTGGTACGCAAGGGCCTTGTTGAACTCCTGGATGGCGGTGTCTGGTGCGCCCAGGTACCAGTAGGCGGTCGCCATGTCGGTACGAACGTCTACGTTCGCCGGCTGCACTTTCAGCGAGCGCTGGTAGTAATCAATGGCTGTCGGATACTGCTGGGTGTCGTAGTAGACGTTGGCGATACTGGCCAGCAGGTCAGCATTTTTTGGGTCGGACTTAAGCCTGTCGAGCAGGGGTGCCGCCTGGGTATCGGCCATCTTTTTCATTTGCTCAGGAGTGGGCTGCTCTCCCATGCCGGCTCCTGCTGCATTGGAAGAGGACACAGCCGAGCCCGCAGACGCCAACGTTGCTGGAGATTGCGATCCGCGGAAGAACCATCCAGCAGCCACGCCAATAAGCAAGCAGACCACGGCCAGAACATAGGCCTGCGCGCTGCTCCAGTTATTGTTAGTTGATCGGTTCCTGATATCAGACATTCCAGTCACTCCTTGAAGTTTTTCCGCCGGGTTCACTTCGTCCTGCCGCTGCGCTTCGGCTCAGCCTTGTTTTCAGCAGATTAGGTTTACGAAAAGCTGCCAGCACCTGCCATGGCTGACCTCGCGGCTTTGGCCCCCAGCTTCCGCGACTTTTGGCTCAACCGCGATGAAGAATCGTGCGCCGAAAGCAACCCACTTTTTCTACCTTACTTTCCAGGAGGAGAGGGAGCAGTACTCGTTGTCACAACCAGATGTGATGGCCATCACAAAGACGATCGCGCTACTCCTGAATCGGGAAGCCATCAGTTTTGGAATGCGACCCAGTGGCGGCAACTGGCTAAAACCTCGTGCCCCATCTGTGTTTGGCTTCTTGGTCCGATATAGACAGCAACAGGCAGATTCGGGCTGGGGGAAAGCCCGCGACGGCAAGGATGCCATTCTGTTCGCCCGTGCTCACAAAGGCAGGATCCATTTACTGGTCGCCGACGTAGTTATGCCGTATCTGAGCGGCAGCCAACTCGCAGAACAACTTTCAAAAGAGCGCCCCGAAACAAAAGTGCTTTACGTATCTGGCTACGCCGACTCGATGCTGCTGCGGCATGGAGTCACCGGCTTAGAACCCATGTTCCTGCAGAAGCCCTTTACTTTGAAAATGCTCGCCTGGAAAATACGACAGGCATTAACTGCCCCTGCCCGGCGGCGGTCGCAGTTGTCTCCAACTTCTTGAGCTAGCTGGCTGTCCCGTATAATTTCTGTTTCCCGGAATTGTGCATGAATCTTTCTGTGTCCACGCAGGACAGCCAACCCGGACGGGAAACCTTGTCACCCCTCTCCAATTCCACCAGCAAACGCAGGATATTCCTGGTCATTCTTCTGGCCTTGTGGCTGGTCATTTACGTTTCCAGCATGTTCAGCCCTGCCCTGCTGGATGATGCCGACACCGTCCATGCCGAAGCCGCGCGCGAAATGGTTCTGCGGCACGACTGGGTGACGCTCTACGCCAACGGCGTTCGCTACCTGGAAAAAGCTCCGCTGATGTACTGGGGCGTGGCCGCCAGTTTCCGCATCTTCGGTGTTTCGGAGTGGTCTGCCAGGCTGCCGCTCGTGCTCGGAGTGCTGGCGCTGTTACTGGTGACCTACTGGCTTGGACAACGCACCTATGGCGAATTGGGAGGCTTCTACTCCGCGCTGGTGCTAGGCACGGCAGTTGGGCCTTACATCTACACGCGCTTCCTCATTCCCGACATTCTGGTTGGACTCTGGTTGACGCTGGGCTTCGCATTTTTTCTGAGAACACTGGAGGAGGGCCCGCTGTCTCGGCTAGCCTGCTGGGGTGTCGCGGCCAGTGCCGCGCTTAACGTGCTCACCAAAGGTCTAATCGGACTGGTTTTCCCTGTCGGGGTCATGGGGATTTACTTAATCTTGACCGGAAACTTGCGCCACATCTTGCGCATGCGGCTGATTTCAAGCATGGCTGTTCTGCTCGCGATCGCTGCGCCCTGGCACGTTCTCGCGGCTTTGCGCAATCCCGACCAAGGGCCAGTGCGCGGCTTTCTCTGGTTCTACTTCGTTAACGAGCATTTCCTGCGCTATCTGAACAAGCGAGTCCCTCGCGACTACGACACGGTTCCTCTGCTGCTGTTCTGGGTTCTGGCATTAGTCTGGCTGGTTCCCTGGACGGCGTTTCTTCCGCAGGCTGTCCGGCAAGTGCCGGGACGTTGGCGCGAGTGGCGGTCCCGCCTTAGCCGTCAGCAGAGAGCCAACCTGCTGTTCGCCATCTGGGGCTTGCTGATCGTGGTCTTCTTCAGTTTTTCAACCCGCCAGGAGTACTACACGATTCCCGCAATACCTGCCTTTGCGCTGCTGATCGGCGGATGGTTAGCTAGAGAAACGGCAGAAACGGACGATACCGCACGGCGCCCTGGAAGAATTTCGGCATCGGTTCTTTTTGCACTCGGCGTGGCCACTTTTGCGGTCGGAATGTTTTTTCTTTTTTTATCGAAGCCTCAATCCGCAGGCACGGACCTCGCTGATCTGTTAAAGAAACACCCACAAGAATATGCGCTCTCAATGGGCCATTTCCTCGATCTCACTCCACAAGCGCTGGGAGCGTTTCGCGGTCCCTTGCTGGCTACCTCGCTGGCATTTCTGTTGGGAACAGGGGTGAACTGGTATTTGCGGAAACGCAGAGCACCCGACAGGGCAAATCTCGCGCTTGCCGCGATGATGGTTGTGATACTGCTGGGGGTGCACTCGGCCTTCGTGGCGTTCTCGCCTATTCTCTCGTCGAAATGTCTGGCGCTTGCAATTCAGCAGCATTATCACCAGGGGGACGTAGTGGTAGTGAAGGGACTTTACGAAAACGCATCGACTCTCAACTTCTACACAGGTATTCACCTGCTCAGCATGCCGCTGCATGCGCCTACTGGAAACATGTGGTATGGCTCAAAATTTCCCGATGCTCCGCCGGTATGGGAAACTCCGAATTCGTTTTCTATCTTGTGG
>DASQIH010000046.1:0-2011 GCA_035631655.1 Terriglobales bacterium | reverse complement strand
CATTCAAATCGACAAAGACGTGGTTCGAAGGATTCTCGCCCATCACCGCTGGCCGGGACAGGGCTCCGGGGGTCCCTCCTGGTTAATTTTCCTCGGCCACATGAAAGACAGCCTCTGGAGTATAGATCTGTTCCGGTGCGAGTCGGCCACGTTGCGGACCCACTGGGTCCTGGTCATCATGGATCAATACACGCGCCGGATCATTGGCTTCGGCGTCCATGCCGGCACGGTCGATGGTGTGGCACTTTGTCGAATGTTCAACCGCGCCCTTCGAGGGCAACTCTGGATGCCAAAGTACCTCAGCTCCGACCACGATCCTCTTTATAAGTTCCATCAATGGCAAGCCAATTTGCGCATTTTGGAGGTGACAGAAATCAAGAGCGTCCCCTGCGTTCCCCTGTCTCATCCGTTCGTCGAAAGGCTCATCGGCACGATTCGACGCGAGTATTTGGATCACACGTTGTTCTGGACGACCGCAGATCTCGAAAATAAACTGCTCGAGTTCAGGAACTACTTCAACCACCATCGCACGCATACCTCACGGGAAGGGCAAACGCCCGCTACGCCCGCGTCACGACCAGTCGCAAATCTCCGCTCGTTTCGATGGCAACCTCACTGTCGAGGCCTATATCAGACGCCCGTGGCAGCCTGATTTTTCAAAGACTCGCGCTCGCCGCGGTATCCGGTCAACGTCGGCAAAACCTCGGAATGAAATCATTTGGTGTTTGAGTTCGTAATCGCAGCGTGTTTCGCGGATCTGGTCGTTTCACCGCCACCGTATCAATTCGCCAGAGACAGGTGCTGGTTGGGTCACTCCGTTCCTAGCTTCTTCGCCAGGAACTTGTGCAACCGCTCGCTGTATCCCACCGGTACCTCGAACACGCGCTCGTCGCCGACAATCTTCAGTGTCTTGCGGGTGCTATCGAGCATTACCGAACAACGACGGCAGCCGCGGAGGTGGTTCTCAATTTCGGCGCGCAGCTTCGGATCGATGTCTCCGTCGATGAAGTTTGACAACTCTCTCAGGACCTCGGCACACGTCACCATGGGCTTCTACCTTTTAGGAAGGGCAGGCGATCGCTCCAGCGCTTCCCGAAAACGGGGACCAGTTGCTCCCGCATTTGCAATCGAGCTCTGTGCAATTGGGTCTTCACTGCTGCTTTCGAGACCCCCAGCAGCTTCGAGGTTTCCTCCACGCTGAGGTGCTCGACGTCCCGCAACAAAAAGATCTCTCGATACTTTTGAGGAAGGCTCTCCATGGCCTTCAACACGGCATTCTTGATCTCTGTTTTCGCATACGCCTCGGACGGGACATCGCGCCAGTCTGCGAACTGATGCGGCATGAATTCGCCGTCGTCGGCCTCGACCGCTTCTTCGTCAATGGATTCATATAAGTTCCGATGATCCTTCCGTCGCCGCATGCGGGCTTCATTGATGGCGATCAGAAGCAGCCAGTTCTTGAACTTCTCGTCTGACCGTAACTGATCCAAATGCTCGAATGCCTTGAGGAACGCTTCCTGGGCCACTTCTTCAGCATCCGCCTGATTGTGGACGATCGAAAAAGCAGTCAGGTAAACACCGCGCTCGTAGGGCTGAATGAGTTCATAAAACAACTCCTTCTGACCCGCGCGCACATCACGGATCAAAGCCGCTTCGTCGCGCTCGACGGAGCTGTCCGCGTGCGGTAAGGGATCAGGCGCGGCCATCAGGCCATCCCCTTGTTCTCGAAGATGCGCTCGAGACTCAAAGGATTCTTGGCGGCAACGCGGGGTGTCAGCAAAAACATGAGCGTCCGATCTCGCGGCCTGCGTCTTTCACTTGTCATTATCGCGATGCCGCTTTGTCCGGGTGGAGAACCTCACATCCGTCGTTTCGCAACAAGTGCGGCCGAACGTCCCGGAACCACTTGTGAAGACGAAAGGGCGAGACTCCCATCCAGAAGCCGACGCGCAAAGCATACATCAGCAACACCGTTCGAACTACTCCCCAGGTCACGTACCGCCGGGCCGAC
>DASQIH010000045.1:0-29089 GCA_035631655.1 Terriglobales bacterium | reverse complement strand
AGTCTGTCATGTTCATCTGACCCAGTTCCGGACCTCGTTCTTCACGAAGACCTTCCTGGTCTCCCCTGGTCCAAAAGGAGGTACAGGTATGCTGGGCATGAGCTTTCTTTCCTTCCTGATTCTCTCTTTCATTGGTGCCGTGGTGGCTGTCGCCTATCACAATGCCATCCGCTATCGCTTTCAGGAGGGCAATGATGCTCTTTTCGGAAAACTGATTGTCGGTTGGTTTGGAGCATGGCTGGGCTCCCCCGTCTTGGGGCACTGGTTCTGGAAAGTTGAGAGTGTGTATGTGGTACCTGCCATCCTTGGTGCGATCGCGGCCATCCACATGACTGTTTTGATGTGGAAGGGCTTTGCCAAGCTTGCAAGCATTCGGCTTGCCGTCATGGAAGAAAAAAAGGAGGAAGTCCGCAAGCCGGTAGCCGCATAAGAAGCAAACAATCAGCAGCGCCGACCTGTAGCCGAGGTAACCAGCCGGCTAACGTGCCGAGGGAGCATTTGTATGGCCAGAGGAAAAGTTCTGTGCGTCTCTTTTGACAAAATGGTCGCAGATAACCGGAGCGCGATTTTGAAGGAGGCTGGCTACGACGTAACTGCGACCACTCTTGTTAAGAACGCGTTGGAGTTGCTGAGCCGTGACAGATTCGATGCTGTCATTATTGGCCACCGATTTTCCGCGGAAGAACGATATCTGCTGGCGAGCGAGGCCAAGGAGAAATCGAACATTCCTCTTGTGCTCGTGTGCGGCGTCTCTGCAGACTCCGAAATTCCTGCGGCAAGGCGAGTGTATGCATTAGAAGGCAACGCGGGTCTTCTGTCTGCATTGTCGGAGGTGATCCCCTCCGAGGGGGCAACTCGTCCGCAAGTGGCAGCCTGAGGTCTCGAGTGCGTCTTTAGGATCGAGTGAACCAACTGATTGAAGCGAGTAGCAGATGCTCGCAACGATGTGTGCCATGCTGTTCCGAGAAGAAGATGAAGACCTTGAACTGCTCCCGTTCGCGGATCGGGCTGAAGCCGGCCGCATACTCGCGAGCAAACTGTCGGCATACTCACGTCGAAACGACGTGATCGTGCTGGGCCTCCCGCGTGGGGGCGTGCCCGTAGCCTTTCAGGTGGCACAAGCGCTGCATGCACCTTTGGATGTTCTTGTGGTCCGCAAGTTAGGCACTCCGTGGAATAGCGAATTAGCTATGGGTGCTATTGCCTCCGGAGGCGTGCAGGTGCTCGACCTGTCTATTGTCAAAGAACTATGTGTGACGGAAGAGGCCATTCAGGAGGTAGTTGACAGCGAGCACCGGGAACTAGAACGTCGGGAGCGGCTATACCGAGGCAATCGCCCCCCACTTGAGTTGGCACACAAGACGGTCATTCTTGTGGATGACGGCATCGCGACAGGGTCAAGTATTCTGGCTGCGGTTTCAGCCATCCGTCGACGGCAGGCCGCTCGAGTTGTGGTGGCCATTCCGGTAGCTCCAGCCTCAGGGTGCAGTGCGATCCGGATGGAGGCTGACGAGGTCATCAATGTGGCAGAACCGGAAATGTTCTTGGCCGTCTCACAGTGGTATGAGAATTTCAGCGAGATCAGCGATGAGGATGTTCGCATGCTCCTGGAAAAAGCAGCTGGGGGGATGCCCCGCGCCGCTTGATCTCTTCCAGGCAATCGAGGGGAAAGGTAAATGCGGAGACATTTTTCAAACCGGGGCGAGGCGCTTGCCGAGGCGACAGCCGCCAAAACGTTGGCCAGCAGAAAGCCATTGGGAAAGTTCACATCGGCTGCCCGGTCTGGTAAGCGCGTTACGGCCGAGCAATGGCCAACCCAATTGGTCGAGGTAGTTGCTCCAACCAGGCCAACGAAGAAGAAAGAATGGCACGTGAGCGGGAAATCGGATCTCGGCCCACCCGAGTTCTAGGTTGCCTCCTGTCAGGCGCGATGTGTAGGTGCTGGAGCGCACACCGACACGGTATCTATCGATGAAGCGGACAACTATTGCGGAAGCTCTGGGCATCGATCTAACGTCAAGGAGGGAAGAGGAGCTATTTAAGTGGTTTTTGCTGTGCGTGTGCTGCAGAAGTACACGGATGAGGAGGTCATATGACCTAGCTTAAATCGTGGACGAGCTGTGCAATCGATGAGGGTGGGCCCCTCGAGACCGGCTTTCAGGAGCAGGTCTCAAACCACCTCCAAGCTGCTGCGGTCAAAAGCCGTCGGTGGTGAGCGTTGGAGGAAAAGCGCGAGGAAAACTTGTGCAGGTGTGCATTCGAGAGACGAACGAAAGTGAACCTTGCGATGACGCGTCGTTAGAACTTAGGTGTCGTCGAAACCAGGCGGGGCATAGTCGCTTGGGACCAATCCGCTGGGTGCCTGATGACTGGGCGGATGACGACCGGCGTAGAGAGGGCGTGAAACGGATGCAGGCGATTGCACGGAACTGCAGGAACCAGTGCTCCGATGTCAAGGGAGAAGCCCAAGCGGCTAAAACCGCGAGGCGAGAGTACCGAAGCGGAGCAATGGGACGGACCGACTCGTAATAGCGAAGA
The DNA here is from genome assembly GCA_035631655.1 of Terriglobales bacterium. GTDB lineage: Bacteria > Acidobacteriota > Terriglobia > Terriglobales > Acidobacteriaceae > Gp1-AA122. The sequence continues at coordinate 26,551 of DASQIH010000045.1, read as the reverse complement.
AGGCCCTGTAATGGGGCTGGAGCAAAGGGGTCGGGTCAGGTGGTCGCATAACCGAAACAACTGGAGACAGGATGACCTCGATGCATGCGACAGACAAACCATTCAAAATCGATAAACGCTTGGTGTACGAAGCGTATAAAGCGGTCAAATCCAATCGTGGGGCGGCCGGTGTGGATGGACAGTCGATCGAGCAGTTCGAAACTGACTTGTCGGGGAATCTCTACAAGATCTGGAACCGGATGAGCTCGGGAACCTACTTTCCACCACCGGTGCGCGCCGTCGCCATTCCCAAAAAGAGTGGCGGAGAGCGGATTTTGGGTGTGCCCACCGTAGCCGATCGCGTGGCACAGATGGTTGTCAAGCAGGTGATTGAGCCGATCCTAGACCCAATCTTTCTGGCAGACTCCTACGGTTACAGGCCGAATAAATCGGCTCTGGATGCCGTCGGGACTACGCGAGAGCGGTGCTGGAAGTATGAGTGGGTTCTAGAGTTCGACATCAAGGGCCTGTTCGACAACATCGACCATGAGCTCTTGCTACGAGCCGTCCGGAAACACATTACGTGTAAGTGGGCCTTGTTGTACATCGAAAGATGGTTGAAGGTGTCCATGGTGCAGGAAGATGGGACCACGATTAAGCGAAGCCGCGGCACCCCACAAGGTGGTGTGGTAAGCCCAATTTTGGCCAATCTCTTCATGCACTACACGTTCGATTTCTGGATGGCACGGACACATCCTGACCTCCCGTGGTGTCGATATGCAGACGACGGGCTGGTGCACTGCCGTACTGAGCAGGAAGCGGAAAACCTTAAGGTTGAGCTTCAAGCTCGATTGGCTGAGTGCCACCTGGAGATGCATCCGACGAAGACCAGAGTCGCTTACTGCAAGAACGGGAACGTTAAAAGCAATTATCCGAACGTGCAATTTAACTTCCTCGGGTATTGCTTTCGTCCCCGTCGAGCCCAACGTCGCGGGACGAAGATACGGTTCTGCGGGTTTACTCCCGCAGTCAGTTCCTCGGCAATGAAAGCGATGCGGCAGACGATTCGGGACTTGAAATTACGATGTCAGACACAACTGTCGCTGCAGGATATCGCTCGCAAGCTCAATCCTCTCCTGCGGGGGTGGATCCAATATTACGGGCGGTATACCCCTTCGGCACTGTATCCCTTGTACAGGTATGTCAATCAGACTCTCCTGGCCTGGGTCATGCGTAAGTTCAAGCGCTTTAAACACCGCACGATCGCCGCGAGCCAGTTCCTGCAACGACTGGCTCAGACCCGCGCGGATCTCCTCGCACACTGGCAGCACGGAATGATTGGTGCGTTTGCCTGATGGGAGCCGAGTGAGGCGAGAGCTTCACGCTCGGTTCTACGAGAGGCCGGTGGTGCAATTCCATCGGCCTACTCACCCTGTTATTCGGCAAGCCGATTCAAAGAAAGATTGCCGAGCGAGCCTACCAGGACCTCATTCGTGAACGGCTTGTGAATCCCGATGCGATCATCCGTGCCGGGTGGGACGAACTTGTGCGTTTGCTCGATCAAGCACACTACGTTCGCTACGACTTCTCCACTGCAACGAAACTACTGGATGTCTCAAGAGAGTTAAAAGTGCGTTATGGCTCGATTAGTAATGTGGTGGCCGAAGCAAGAACACCGAGTGAACTTTCTGTGCGGCTGCAGACGTTCAAGCACGTTGGCCCTGTCACCGCGCGCATCTTTCTGCAGGGAGTCCGGCCAATTTTGTATCGATCGCATAGATCTGGTCGCTCTTGTTCCACCAAGCCCTAACCCTTTATTGGGGCGAGAGTCGCAAGATTAAGGAGGCTCCCAAAATGGAATATCAATGCAAGTTCTGCGACAAACGAGAAGGCGAGCCTCAGGGTTGGCTTCTTGTGTTTGAGTTTACCAAGCCCGGCACGGACCTCCGGAACACAATCTTCTTCATCGACCAGTGGGACGAGAAGATTGCTCGTCGAGCGAATGCAGTGCACTTCTGCTCGAAGGCATGTCGAGAGAAGTACCTTGCCAGAAAGCACGAACAGCTCGCAGCCTAGGGCTCTTGGCGTCGTGCTGCAAGCCGGGCACTTTTCCGGTGCTTCCAAGGAGGAAGTTATGGAGCTGATACTAAGCAGTGAGGAGAACGAACTTTTGTTGGAGATTCTGTTGGAACGCCAGCGCGAACTGCAGAGGGAAATCTCCCACACCGATCATCACGAGTTCAGGGTCCGACTACGGAAAAAAGAGAAACTCGTCGAGTCGATACTAATCCGGCTAAGAGCCGCGCAATTGGTCCCCTCGTAGTGGGGCGGGGCTTTGAACGTCATGCCAGAGGAGAGATGGACTAACTGAAGAATGGATAGTGTCTTGTGCAGTGGTAAGGAATGTGCCCGCACAGCAGTAGACCAGGGAAGAATGAGAAGCTGTTGCTATCGAGTACCAGTCATGAACGATTTCGACGAAATCGAACACACGGCGGGCCGCGCCTTTCGTTGTGCGAGGAGCCACTCCGGCAAAACTGTTGGAGAATGCGGCTCGAGCAATGACTTCCTTGTGCCAGCTGGAGTCAGGAAAGGAAGCGTCGGCAGTACGCGACTTCGAAGCGGAGGGAATCGATAGGAAGACATTGCTGGTGAACTGGCTGAATGAGATTCTCTATGCGGAGCAGACTTGCGGCGAAATTTACGACCGTTTCCGGATCTCCGAAGCGAGCGACAATCGCCTCCATGCGAGGCTGTACGGCCAAGCGCCCGGCACTACGGCCTCGCACATCAAAGCTGCCACTTTCCATGACCTGGAGGTGAGAAAGACTGCCGAGGAGTTCGAAGCCACGGTCGTTCTGGACGTCTGACGCAAGTACAAACATGCTCAACAAACATAATCTCGTGCGGGTCGCCGAGTATGTGTGGGAGATTCCCCCGACCTTTCGCGAAGATATGCGCGTCCCGGCTCGGCTTTATGCTGACGAGGATCTCCTGGACGCTGCCCTCAGCGACAACTCCATCGTGCAACTCGTGAATACTGCGACCTTGCCGGGCGTGATTCAACACGCGATCGCCATGCCTGACATTCACCAAGGTTACGGATTCCCGATTGGCGGAGTAGTGGCGACCCGTTTACCTGAAGGTGTGATTTCCCCGGGGGGTGTGGGCTATGACATCAACTGCGGCGTGCGCCTCCTGATCTCGGGAGCGACGGTTGAGGAAATCAAGCCGCACCTCGAGGAGATCGCCTCTTCTCTGTACGCGAACTGCCCAAGCGGGGTGGGCTGCCGTGGGCATCTGCGCCTGACCAACTCTGAGCTCGTTAGAGTTCTGCACGAGGGTTCGCGCTGGATGCTGGAGAAAGGCTACGCTTCGCTTGAAGACCTGGATCGCACCGAAGAGTTCGGTCGAATGTCCGGTGCCGATTCTGCCTTTGTTTCTAATCGCGCCCATGAACGGGGGCGCGATCAACTGGGGACTCTAGGCGCCGGCAACCACTTTCTCGAGGTGGACAAAGTCGCCGAAATCTACGATGAGGCTATCGCCGCACATCTGGGCATTTATTCGGGCAATGTCGCAGTGCAGATTCACTGCGGCTCCCGGGGCCTCGGCCACCAGATATGCGAAGACTTTGTAAGCCGATTCCAGGAAACGGTGCGTAATTATGGGATCACATTGCCGGATCGCGAGTTGGTTTGTGCGCCCTTTGACTCCAAAGAGGGACAGGAATACTTTCACGCCATGGCCTGCGCCGCGAACTTCGCATTCGCCAATCGGCAGCTTTTGGCGCATATGATCCGCAGGAGCTTCGAGGAAATATTGGCCGGCAGGATCAAAGGTTTCGAGCTGCGTCAGGTATACGATATTGCGCACAACATGGCTAAAGTTGAAGAGCACGAAATTGATGGCGGCTCAGTACGCGTCTGTGTACACCGCAAGGGCTCAACTCGGGCCTTCGGGCCTCAATCTGCTGTCCTACCCGACGACCTTCGTGAAATCGGGCAGCCCGTATTGATACCCGGTTCCATGGGGACAGCCTCGTACGTCTTGACGGGTACAGCCGGAGCGATGCAGCAGACCTTTGGTTCCACCTGCCATGGAGCTGGCCGCGTGATGAGCCGAGCCAGAGCGAAGAGAATCGTCCGTGGATCAGAGTTACGCCAGCAGTTGAGAGATCGAGGAATACTAATCTGTGCGGGATCCATGAGCGGTCTAGCCGAAGAAGCTCCACTGGCGTACAAAGATGTGTCGCGTGTCGTTGATGTCGTGCACAGGGTGGGAATAGCCAAGAAAATTGCACGACTCGAACCTATCGCTGTAATCAAGGGATAACCGGATCGCCTTACGTAGATCAGATCCGGCGATTAAGAAAGATTCTCCCTCTCTTCTTCACCTAAGGATCGGTCACGGCAAGAACGCGACTCAAGCAGCCCTAAGAGTCCGTTCAATTGGCTGTTTAGCTACAGGGGCGGGTTCGCAGATGTTCTGAAAAGCCGCTGCAATCACGCCGGAGTCAATGTCCGATTTACGCACCACATCGCTGAACGACAGCATACCGACAATTTCGTGCTTTTCATTCACCACCGGAACACGTCGGACCTGATGCGCTTCCATTAACTCAAGCGCGTGGGAAACATCATCTTCCCCACTGCAACAAACAGGCTCTTCGGTCATACAGGCATCGATCCAGGTGCACGCGGGATCTCTGCCGGCAGCAACCACATGCAGGCAAAGATCGCGATCGGTGACTACCCCCAGGAGTTTTGGAGTGAAAGGATCCTTGATCACCGGCAAGATGCCAACGTCTCTTTCTTGCAGCATGAGGGCGGCTGCCAGGGCCGAGGTAGACGGCCAGCAGCATACCGGGTGCTTAGTCATTATTTCGCTGACTCGCATGACGACCTCCCAATCCGCTAAGGTTGCCTTGCAGCATCGCTGACGAGCTTGATCACTTCCAGCCTGAAAGTCGGGCGCAGCGCTAAAATATCGCCTCCTTCGTCGGTTGCTATGCACATGAAATTCGGCTGACTCGGCCGCGGAATCCATTGACCGAAGCTCCGCTGCGCGTCGAACCTGGCCAAGACCTTGCCTTGCGGGGCCATCGCTACCAAGCCGCCGGAATCCAAGTCGATGTAATACAAATTGTCGGCCGGGTCAAATGTGAACGCGACCGGCGTCCGATTAGCTCCGTAGGGCCACATGCCCCGGAAGTTGCCTTGCAAATCGAACACCTGAAATCGGGAGTTATCTGCATCCAGAACCACAAGGGTGTCTCCGTGGACAACAAGATCGCGCGGACCTCTCAATTGCCCGGGTCCGGTACCGCGGGTTCCGAACGCCCGCAGCAACTTGCCTTCAAGGTCGAACATGAGGATTTCGTTCTTCCACCAGTCTGCTACGTAAAGTCTTTGATTGTGCTTGTCCACCCAGATGCCCGACGGCACGTTGAACACCCCAGAACCAATCATCTGCTTAAATCGACCACTGGGCTCAAAAACAAGGACCGCCGACTGCCACAAGTCTGTCACGTATATGTTGTCATCAGCATCAACCGCAATATATGCGGGTGCGCGCAGGTGGTGTTGGGAACCGCCTCTAAATTGCCAACGCTTCTTCTGCCTCGTATCGAAGACATGCACAACCGCTCGGCCGGAGTCAGTCACCAAAATCCGACTCTGAGAGTCGATGGCCATCTGATAGGGGTGTCGTTCAGTAATGCCACCCGACAGGCGATCCATTAGAGATTGATCGAACTCTGCCAGAGCGTATGTTCTCACTGAAGCAAGACGTGAGGATCTGCCTTGATTGCGCGGCGCCTGGTTGCTGCTCCAGCCTTTGCTGCTCGCGATTACGACGACCAAAAGTAGCAGCGCAGCAGGCGCTCTTGAGGCATGTCGGCTAACCATGGCGATTACCTCCAGAGCAGCTACTTAGTCCGATGCGGTGGCGGAGAAAAAGCAGCTTAAGACTGGCTGCCGCAGGCGGCAGGTGTCCCATTTTGGGAATCCCCCTTTGGCAACGACACCTGAGCCCGTCTGCGATGGACCTGCGTCAGAAGAGCCAATGCGATACATAATTTAAGAGGATAGTTCAACGACGGCGCGAGTGTTCTTGGTTTCGACACCTACAAGCGGTAGGAAAGGCGGCGATTATGCCCAGCGAGCTCATGTTATACACAAGCGACAAGCAGTGGAGGGTAGATCTCGGGTCGTGGACAAGTGATTTTCCCTTTTACAAAAGTATCGGCACACAGGCGACGGTTTACCACCGAAAAGAAACGACCAGTATTTGGGGAAGTACCGTGATGGATTGGTTCGAGGAGCCGGCACAGCTCATACGCATCCGCAACATCTACAGCGGCCCTGGTGCCACTGTTGTGACTCGGGAACGCGAGTGGCGCAATGCAAGCGAGGCGGAACTGAAAGAGTGGTCAACCGGAGGATCAATTCTTCTACCCGCGGACACCGGCACTGCAGTTCTGGAGATCAACAAAGTTGAAGGCACCGTCACAATCGTAATCGGCGATGAGACACTGACGGGCATAGTTTCGGCCGGCCGTGTCATGAGCGAGCGGACCCTGTCGAAGGCCGCTTAGAATTCGGCTAGGACGAGGAGAGAAGCCTCTGTATCAAAGACCTCTAGACGGGCACGAGTCGAATGGCCCGGAAATTCTCTACTAGAGTTTCCACCCGCCGTCGAAGCATGGATTCCTCACCGTCCGGAATGGGCCGTATCTGAGCGTATGCCGCCAAGCCCCGCCCGATCAGTTCATCCCAATCCTCGTCGTCAATCAGTCTCATGCATTCGACGCAGGCGAACCAACTGAAGCCTTCGCGGTCAGTCGCATACTCTTTCGAAACCTGGGCAAAGCCACAGAAATCGCAACACGATGGGCAACGTTGCATTTGCTCACCCCTTTCTCCGTAAGGGCAGAATGGTTCCGCTGTCGATACCCAAAGCCACTCTCATCAAAACTTCGGTCTGTGACCTCTACCACAGCATAATGTTATCGCAAAACCGGGGACGGCGATTCCCGGGTCGCCGCAAGAAAATGCCGCCTTGGGCAGCGTCCCTTGGAACCGCTGCGTCCGTTGTCGCGACCCGTTTCCCGCCCTAATCACTGCAATTCGTGATGGGATTGCGGTAAAAAGAAAATCAGGCCAGGAGTCGTCCGACAGTCAACACTTAACCCCTGCAGGCCAAGCGGGCGCAAGTGCGGCGACGCCCGGCATCGCGAGGTGAGCAGATGCCGACGGCGAAAAGGGCGGTCGCATTCTGTTGCGGGATTCTTTCGCTGCTATTTGCGATTGCGATGCTCGCAGGTCCACACTCGGCGACCGCTCAAATAAGGCTCAAGCCAGTAGACAAGACCTTGACCATCAGCCCCGCGAAAGCAACTCTCTTTGCAGGTGAAACCCAGATTTTCGTGGCGAAGGTTGTCGCCGAGGTTGACGGTATTGTGACTTGGTCTGTAGACGAGGAGGATGGCGGGACGATAACGAGCTGGGGGGTATATACCGCTCCGAAAGTTCAGGGGGTCTATCACGTCACTGCAACCAGCACCCTCAATCCGCAGAAAAAAGCGTCGGCTACGGTTACGGTGTTTGCCTACTACGACCCGCCAGCGGCCTTGGTAAGACCGTAGAGAAGATTATTAGCCGGTATCCCGTTCTGGGATTTTGTGCGCCTCCTGAAGTCTCGTCTCGAAAAATGGGACGCTCTAAACATCACCTCACAAGTGGAAGAAGCGGACGCTATTTTAACTTGTCAGACGAAAAGCAGAATAGTCCCGGCAAAAGTGGCCGTGAGGCAGACAGAGGCACAGGTTAGGCTCGTGGGCCGCCGCTCTCAGAGACTGATATGGAGCACAAAGAAGTCCGCAATCTGGGACGGCAAGTTGGCAGACGAGATTGTTGGCCAGCTCAAGAAGGATCGAGAGAGGTCGGTCGCTAACTATTGAGCTTTTTGCTGAATTCCGCTCTGGTGATTGGCGATTTTCGTCAAGGTAGTGGGCCAGGGATAAACACCGAGCGGGGCTCCCCGGCTCCATGCAACCCCTCAGCGGTACTGCCGAAATCCGCTTCCCACCAAATTCCGCATTGTTCGTCGCCGAAGGTGCCGGAGTTCACCGAAGACGGTTGCGCGCATCGCGGTCGATGGAGCGTGGCTGGCCTTGGATTCTCGAGCCGCCAGCACTGCCGACCACCAAGCCAACGAAGACAAGCCCCGACTCTGCGACTCTGCCGGGGCTTGTACGTACAAAAATGAGCTGCGGTTAGGCGACGGCTTGTTGGGCTGCAGCGCCGATCTCCGCCTCGGCACGAAGCCAGTCCTCGATATCATGGCCGTCTTCGCGGCCGCGCTCTTCGTAGAGGGCATAAGCCCGGCGGCGAATCTCTTGTTCGAGGTTGGGGTCGGTTACGACGTTCGCAGTCTGTGTCGTGGTCGGTTCCTTTGCCATCTTGGACACTCCTTCTTGGCTGTGGGGGCGGGTCAGGGGACTCACCCACGGGGACAAAATGGATGTTCTCGAGTGGCTGAACATCTGCCACCCTCCGAACAGGTTCAACTAGCTACCGATCTCTCCAAGGTTTCCCTGAGGTTGGCCGAGTAGGACCCGGCACCAACACGTCGCGAAATACATGGGAGAGGGACACGCTTTCTGCTCCGGGACTAGGCTGCAGGTTTCCCTCGGATCTGCTCGGCGGCACCGACTCCAGCACCGAGGAGCTTTGCGGACGCCTTCCAGCACAGCACGTTGAGGTGGATGGCGGCGATCGCGCCGAGAATCGCCGGTACTATGTAGACACTTTGGATCTTCCATAGCCAGTGTCCCAGTACCGGCGAACCCAGCCAGCCTCCGACCCAGCCCACCGCAACCTTCGCGAGGAAGGAGTCTATCCCTTCCAGGAAGCGATAGCGCAAGATCCAGTGATAGACGGCAGCGATGACTACACTTATCACCAACAGTGTGAGGAAAGATGTGAAGTTCATTCCCAACATAGCCCTTGCCTCCTTCCAGCTGGATTTCCGGACTCAACCATCCGATTCGGATCGAAGAAACGGGCTTACGATGCGGCTTGGACAGAGGTCGCAGACGCAGGCAGAGGAGCGATTGTGATCCCTTTCCCTTTGTCGGCAACTACGGTCATGGTGCGGCAGCAGGAGCTGCACAGCCAAAGGTAGTGGAGTTGCCGTGAGCGCCCGCTACCGTTGCTATATGAGTGGTCCTCAACCGCCTTTACAAATAACTTCCCCGCGCGGAGACTGCGGAATGTCGCGGAGCACGCCGGATTGGCGCATTTGTTAACCATCATAATCTCCGACTCGGCTGGGACAATCCACCGGTCATGGTCCTGTTCGTCATGCAGCCGCTCCTGCGCAGCGGCTTTTCGGGAGACCGCTCGCCATGAACGGACTTCAGCAGACCCTGTGGCTGTCTGTGCGGTCTTCCTTCCCTCGAGACACCAATGCTTTGTGCCTCTTCAAGCACCCCAACGGAGTCGCCCTTTGTAACCAGGCTGATCACACCGACCTCACGAAGATGCTCGCTGTCCGCTGCCGGGGCGCTTTGTGGCACCATCAAACATGCATAGCAGCCACCCTCTAAGCTCGAATCGCGCAGAATCGTTCCAGCCCTAATCTCTGGGGGGTGATCGCCATGAAGTACGAGATCGAAAAACTTGTTCTTAAGCAGTTGCCGCGCCTCGGTTTCGTCCCATGTGATGGTGGTGTCGAATCCCGCATCCTCAAAGAGGTGCTGCAAAGTGAGGAGTATGTCTTGGTCAAAGTCGAGAAGGAGAACTCGGCAGGGCCGCTCGTTCATGGCATTCTCCCTGGCTGTTGTCCTAGGTGAAGTTTTTTCGCGAATCACCGGGCTAGGAATCCCGGGCCGAAAACCTCTGCGCTGTTCGGATAGAAGCGAACTCTAAGAGAAAGGCGCGGCATGGTCTGTGACGGAGATCACTCGCGTCGGTCCTCTAGCGTACCAATCATCGCTAGCCGGATTTCTGCGAAATCGATTCGCAAAGTCGACACATGACCGGATAGCACTCGCACGCTCTTCTCTGCAATTCGGTGCGATTGAGGATGCGGACTTGATGCCGACCGGGGCGGACAATCCCTGCATGTTGCAAAGAACCAACCGCTGCTGTAACCGTTGAGCGACGGCAGCCGAGCATCTGGCCAAGAAAGGTCTGCGTGAGAGGTAACAGGTCAGATCCGGTGCGGTCATAGCTCATTGCGAGCCAACGGGCGAGGCGCTCGGGAACTTGGTGCAGGCGATTGCAGGCGGCTGTCTGCGCCACTTGCATAGCATGAGCGTGCGCATAGCGGCGAAGCATTTGTTCGAGTTGCGGGGTTCGAGAGAGGATCTGTTGCAGCAAGTCTGACTCAATCCTGTAGCCACTTCCCTCGATTTGGACGATGGCACGGACCGGTGCATCGCGAGCGCCCAGGACTACCGGTGCACCGACGAATCCCTCCCGCCCGGTCATGCCTACTTCAACCGTGGCTCCGTTGCGCATCACCACTACGAAGGAAACCATCCCGCTGTTGGGGAAATACACGGACTCGATAGGTTGGTTGGGCTCCCAAAGTATGTGTCCAGATCTTAGTGGAACGAACTCCAGGTGACGACGCAGGTAGCGGTGTTCTCTTGGAGGCAGTGCCGCCAGGATCATGTTTTCGAGATCGCGCGGATTGGCTCGCTTGTGAAATCGGAACCCCCTCCCCATAGACTTCGGTAGCCTTCTCGACCCGCGCCGCTCGTACGTTCCGGCCATGGTACCTCGGCCGTCTTCCGATCGAAGCGAAGCTGCTGCCGCACCACCTCGCCTAGCGTTCCGTTCGCTCCCAGCAGGATCTCCGCTTGAAGTGACACACCCAAGTGAACCAATTCTGCTCTATAAATATGATCCCTCATTGACGCGGTGTTGTCTGTGACGCGAAAAGAGCTAGGGATTTCTCAAGAACCGTCGCAGCCCCCATCCATAGAACCGAAGCAAACCTGTTTCAGATAGGCTACCTCGGGCTTGACACCTCGTGTACGTTCGCTCTTGCCGGTTCTGTCCGGGGAGCAGGCGTTCTAGATAGCCCCGAGGTGTTGGGCTGCGAAGGCCGAGGCTGCATAGCATTGATGTTTACGGCTTCAATCGGCGCTGTAGTATTCTTTGCGTCTGCTTCTTGCTCCAGCTTGCGCATTTCTTCCTGAAGCTGCCATCGGAACCCGTTGCTCGCACGATTAAGTTCAGCCAGGGCCTTTCCGATTTGGCGGGCGATCTCCGGCAGCTTCTTCGGCCCAAAGAGAGGCAGGGCAAGCACCAAGATGAACAGCATTTCTGGGAAACCCAGATTCATTGCCTCTCTCCGATTTCTTTTCTGGTTTCTCCACGGGTTTCTCAGGTATGCCGAGGGTCTCCGCTTTCAGTGATAAAAACGATTCGTTGCCAAGTTGAATCTCAATTTGGGCTGTATTCCCTTTCTTGGGAAAACCGCCTGACCATCGAGCAATGGAAGTCTCCGAGGGCGCATCTGGAAAGCGTGCTAACTTAACTGCGCGGCGGCAAAACTCGGTGTGAGTAGAGAAGATCCCGAACGCCAGCCAGTGTGTTTGCTTCCAATCCGGACCACGTCAATGCCCATCCCTTCCCGGGCCTTGGACCGTGTAAATTCTGTTACTTCAGATGCCCAGACCAACTCGCTTGGCGCACCCAACAATGGAGGCAAAATCGCCGAAAGAATCTCGTAATGTCAAAGGTCCATGCTGTGCGGGTGCTAATTGCCGCTACCCTACTGTCCTTCATTGCCGCTGTGACCGGCCTCTGCTGGGCGCAATCTTCCTCCCAGCAGAGTGACCAGAACCAGTCGGTCGAGACCTTGAAGGTCAACGTCTTTTCTTCAACGTGAAGGACAAACACGGGCTGCTGATTCCCGACCAGACTAAAGATGACTTCGAGGTCCTCGAAGAAGGCAAGCCTTAAACCATCAAGTATTTCACCGCGGAATCGAACCTGCCCGTTGACCCTGGGTATCCTGATGGACAGGGCCAGAAGCCATCGCTAGAAAGCTTTAGTGGAGCTTGCGCCGCAGTTGAATCTCCTGCAGGTGTTCTTTAAGCCTTTCGAGAACTTCGTCCTGCTTGCCCTCGGCAAGCTCGCGCTCAATTTCAGAGAGCGCAAAATGCACCACGTCGTGGTGATGGAGCTCCTGTGAGCCCAGTTGATCGCTGAACCTGAGCCACAAGCGATGCACGATCTCGCTCTCCTTCGGCGTTGGATGGGGCGTATGAGGACCAACGAAAAAACGCTCCCGCTGGTTTGGGGTGACGACAACCTCCAGGGTTACGGCTCTTTTGGGTTCCGGTAAGCGTTCCCAGGCGATATTGGATCGGCGGGCTTGTTCACGCGCTGACATCAATGCCGAACTCCCTACAACGATTCGCGATGCCTGTAGCGATTGTGCTGCTTGGACCATGCCATCCCAGATCTGGTTGGCCGGGAGGAGAGCCAGGTGTATGGTTTTGCCGTGCCGCTCTGCGATAGACAACGCGCTGGTAAAGAGTTGCTGCTCGTAGCTGCCAACCAGTTGCTCCGGCACAAGCCCATGCTCGCCCGACCCAGCCCGGCTTAAGATTCGAATGTAAAGCAGCACCACGTCCTGCTGTCGCGTATCCACGTCCTTGAGTACGGTATCCAAGGGATATAAGGCGCGATAGTTCTTGGCGAGAACCAGAACATTTCCCAGCTGGCAACCGACGAGTTCTGGAGACAATCGTTCGGCCTCGGCAAGGTGAAACTGATCAAGTTCGACAGGAATTGCTGTGCGCTTGTGCCCCAGCCGTTCCGAGACGGAGAAAACGGTGAACAGCACCGTCGAGAAGATAATTCCTGATACTGTCGCGTCCGGTTTTGTGAACAAATTAATCACGGCGATACCCAGCAATACCAGCGTGACTAGACCTAGACCGATCGGAATTTCGCGGCGACCGACTTTCACATTGAGCGGGACGCGGTACTCGCGTCCTTCCGGGTGCTTGTAGCGAAGCACAAGTACGGACACGCCCTTCATGGCAAAGCTCCAGATCACACCAAACGCATAGAGACTTGCCAAAAACGTAACGTTGCCTTGGCTAACCAATATCGTGAGCAACTGCAGACCGACGATGAGGTTGATGATTCGGTGTGAAGTGCCGAAGCGATTGTGTGGATGCCGAAACCAGTCCGCGAGCACGCCGTCTTCGGAAACCCGGTTCAGTACGCCGTTAGAGCCGACGATAGCCGTGTTGACCGCCGCAGACAGAATCAACACACCCACGATTACGACAAATGCCCGAAAGGCCAGTCTGAGGAACAGGGGCCCCTGAAGAAACATCGCCAAGCCACCAATGAGGTTCCCAAAATATGATGGACGCGCTTGATCGGGAATGATCATAACCGCGAAGATTGAGACCAGGGATGTGAACAGGAGGCTGTAGAGAAAGATGATGAAACCCGTCTTTTTCAGGTTGGGCAGCTTGGGATGTTCGATCTCACGGTAAACTTGGGCTAGCGATTCCTCGCCGCTCATGGCCAACACGGAGTGCCCGAGTGCGATGAGGACGGCAATCAAACCGATCGATTGGGGGAGGCTTGTACCCTGCAGCCATCCCAATGCTGGGGGCGCAAAGCGCAGATTCTGTGGCCGTGGTGAGATGGGAAGCGGGGCGCCACGCACCAGAACCGTGTAGACGCACCACCCGATCAGCAGCACTACCATGACAGTGGTGACCTGCATAATGCGAAGGGCCTTCTCACTCGATTCCGGTATGCCCTTAACGTTCTGCCACCAGAAGTACACTGTCACCAAGACCGCGAATGTGGCGGCCGTGGCATTCTCCGGTAGGAGGAGCCGCGCGTGAGTCCTTGCCAACAACTCATTCAAGAGGCCTACCAGATACTGTCTCGCGGAAACCGCGCTGATCGGCCCAGTAAGGCAATAATCAAACATCAAGGCTGAAACAGAGAATTTGGCGAGGGTCCCGCCCAGCGCTTCCTTGACTACGCGGTAGACTCCGCCTCGCACAAACATGCTGCAGCTCTCGATATAAATGGCGCGAACTGCGTAGGAAAACAACATCACTGCCAGAATGAACCATGGAGCCGCTTTACCGACGGCCCTCTCCGCCTCCCCTCCTGCGTAGTAGGCCGAAGAGCCAAGGTCGGCCAATACAATCGCTGATGCCCGCCAATAGGAGATGAAGCTCAGCATCGCAGTCGTGGCAACCACGACACGTGGAATGCTGGCCGATGCTCGTTCTTGGGGTTTGTTCACCAAAGCTGATCCCATTTTGCTGGTATTAGCTACGCGCAAGCCTTCTCCGAAGTGATACCTCTTCGAGGGTCAAAAGGGCGGTGACAACGGTCACCAAACTGTAACGGCTGCTCGAGTTAATCACCAAAAGCTGTGAGCGATCTCACTGCAGCTGCTTCAGTCGAAATCTAGCATGCACTCGATTGGGGAAGACTTCGGGTATCGCTGGCTTCCCAGCAGGAACGTTCCGCCTTTGGAAGTCAAAACCCCAGCCGTGGAGTGTGTCATATGTCCAGCGGGAAGGACAGGTGCTCAGGTCGCAACCTAATAAAGAAGAAAGTTCCTCGACTCCCTCCTACGTTCACTGATTTAATTCAGAACCCTGCAGTTCAGTTGGTCCCGTTCAGAGAAGAACTGCCTTTGGATGAGGAGCACGCTTTAGTAGACAAATATCTCACGCCCGCAGATGTGGCTCTGAATTTACAAAAGTCAGCAGGTCGCAAGAAGGCCGCGTAGCTCCGGGCAGTATTGTGCCCGTCCCAACAAATGACGCTGCGTCCGAGCGTTGACTTCTTAATTACTTCCGCGTGTTCCCGAACCTTTTGCGGCAGCACCCGGACGGTTTAGCCATCCGCACTGAGCCCCACTCGACAAGAACGAGCCTCTGACAAGCATGCCGAAGTTCCCTCACTGCTACTTTGCTTTACTCCTTGGAGTGAAGAGCGAGAAAATAATATCGGGCGATGGCGAGGGCTCACGCCATGAAAGAGCTCAAGATCAAGTATGTTGACCACTTGCCACGCCTGCCGGAACACCTGCCACCCGACGTTGTGGAGGTCTACATCGGCAGTTCGGGGCCCAACGTGGACATAAGCATCGTGCGGCGCGGCTTTATTCTTAGCGACCGCGTGATGCGCACGATTGGGAGCCGGATTCGGCAGCTCGACTTGGACAGTCCGAGACGCGGCAGACCGGTCGCCGAGTGCGTCGGTCTTTATCCCGTGGTTAGTGCTGAATGGCGCAGGTTTGTTGAAGACCTGCTACAAGAAGATGATTCCTGGGCATTTCTCGTTCCCAGCGTAGAGGTGCATTGTCCAAGCTGACCCTTGTCTGTCACGACTAGTGCCTCGCGGGTGCGCGGAGTCTTTAGAGAGGCAGTGCGGAATGGCAAGAGGTATACCCTATTTCCCATTTTGGGATTGCACAAGGAATCGGCATTGACAGCTGACAAGGTGATTTCTAGCCCGATAGCTGTCGATGGTCGAAAGGGTTGGCTGAAATCGAATTTGGCCAGTCCGAAGTAGACTGGGTGATCAGCTTAGCGAGGTAACTCGTCGAGCAACCGAACCCGAAAAAACCAACGGCTCTGCGAGGAGCAGTTGGGGTTTGGGACTGCAAAAGCAGTGATTACATCAGGGGCTGTGACGGTACATGCCTCCACACTGTCGGCTTCCTCGCAGGAGCTGGCGGTTAGAGCATAACCAATGTCACGGCCTCTTCTATTTCCTGCCGTTTTCTCCGTGGGGGGAGAGTGCAAGAACAGCAAATTCAACCGCTCCTGCCAACAATCAGAAATCGGTTAAGCTGCGCTTTTCTGCTGCGCCTTGTACTTGGCCCAACGTGCTCTCTGGGCAGCGGCAATCCTAGAACGTGCGGCGACGGATAATCTACGGATGGGTCGTCTTCTCCGTGTCACCAGTCTGCCAAAATGATTCACATTGCGGAGCGCATCAATTGCCGCATCTAACCGGAGCAGTTCCTGCCGTACTCGAATACGTTCTGCCTCTAATTCCTTCAGCGTCTGTCGAAGATTTGTCACATCTTGTTCCTTTTCTTACTGACTATTTGTAGTGTAACAAACGAACTGGGTTCCTTTCCGGTCGTACTGAGGGCCCTATCAGCCAGCCTTGTCAATGATCTGGGTGAGATACATCACTGACGTAAAGCTCGATGTTGGATAGCGTGAGCTTGTAGCGTTGTTTTTTCCACGGTACGTTCGGGTGCGGCCGGATGTTCTCCCGTTTTGTTCCCGTTTTCGCGCTACCAGGAGTTGGCTGAGCTTGCACTGACAAATATGGAGGAATCGCCCGAGCCGCTCCCCGACGAGGGCTGACCGGCACAAAACGAACAATTGGGCGTACGTCAGCGGGGTAACTGAACGATGCTTTAAAGGAGGGCCTTATGAGCGCCGCAGTCGTTACTACTCTCGTTCCGGAATCCAGCGAAGCCACAACCACAATCGAACGCTATCAAGCTGCCTATCGCGCGGCAGAAAGGACGATCGCTTTTGCCGAAACTGTCCGACTTGCCGGCATCTTCCTGGCAGGTGTGCTCTTTGTCAGCGCAGTGGTTACATTTCAGATGAGTCCAGCAGAACGGTCCGGTTTTCCCGTAGTTTGCGCCTCGCTGATCGCTTGTGCGGTTCTGATGATCCTGATTTCTCACGTTCTGAGTATGGGTTTTCAGACGCAGGGACAGCTGCTGGAAACTGCCCTCGACTCAGCCGTCAATTCCTCGCCGTTTCTTTCCAATGCGCAACGAGCAAAGATAATGTCGCTAAGAGAAGAGGCGCCGACGGTGGAGACTATGCGCGCCGCGTAGGATGCGGCAACGGTGCTCCCTGCTTGCGGGGGCTGAGAATTCTCGGCAGATCAAGAACGCGGCGATAATCATCCGGCGCTTACGGTCAGTCGACTACCGCGACTCGGCTGACTATTCCACAGGAGCAGTTCCGGGCGAAATCCCGAATGCTTTCTGTGCGCACGATCATCTTGGAGCTTGCTGTGCTTGGGGGTTCCGTCGTTGCCCGCTTGCTCCGCGATCCGCTGTTCCTCTTATGCCTGGCGGCATCACTTGCGGCATTTGTAATCCAGTCTGGAGAGCTCGGCTCCAGCGACACCATGCATCGTCTCCAGACCGCCCATTCGTTCTGGACCTCTGAGCCACCGGTATTCCCCGAGGAGTACCCTGAATTCGGCGTACACGGCCGCCGAGGCAAGCTATACGACTGGTACGGCATAGGTCAGCCGTTACTCATGCTGCCGCCAGACATCGTGGGAACTTTCCTTGAGCGACTGCCCTTATTCGAAGACTACAACGGAAATGATCCTAGTGTGCGCGCCATTGTCGTCAGCTACAGCACCAACATTCTGCTCAGTGTTTTGACTACGCTTGTCTGCTTTCACTTCCTCCGCAGGTTGAGGTTCAGCACGAGGCAGTCAGTCGCAGGTGTGTTGGGGTTGCTGTTCTGCACTACTCACTTGCACTACACGCAGAACATGATGGAGAACAACTACGTCGTGCTCCTCACGCTGGCCGGCTTCAGTTGTCAATACGAATGGCTGCGAACCGCCAAGAAGCGTGCGTTATTAATTGGCTCAGTGGCCTTAGGGCTGAACCTGCTCACGCGGCTGACTGCCGGGATGGATTTGCTAGCCGGAGGAGTCTTTCTTTTCTTGGTGTTGTGGTTCGAACACTTGCGTGCTCAAGCCTTGTGGCAGCGCTTCCTGACGTATGTCAAGACTGCCCTGCCAGTCTACTCCGTCTTTCTGTTGATTGACCGCTGGTATCAGTACTATCGCTTCGGCTCTTTCTTCACCACCTACTCGCAAGTTGTCGCGCAAGAGCGCAGGCACTTGTATCCATGGTTGTCCCCGAATTATCCGTTCGAGACACCGCTCCGAGTCGGTTTTTGCGGTCCGCTAATTACACCAGAAAAATCTGTCTTCCTATTCGACCCTCTCCTCCTGATGTTAATTGCCGTCACTTTTCTAGCCTGGAAGCGCTTCCGCCCGGAAATACGGGCATACGTGATCAGCGCTCTGCTACTGCTCTTGGCGTATATCTGCTTTTACGCGAAATACACGGTTTGGAGTGGCGACTCCGCATGGGGCGATCGCTATGTTTCCTCGGCAGTTGAACTGGCGGCATTCATATCGGTGCCGTTATGGTTGCGTCATCAAGCGGACATTGGGAAGGTTATGCGGCTTGCGGGAGTGGTGCTAATCGTGGTGAGCACGCTCATCCAGTTGGCAGCGCTGGCATTTTGGTTGCCGCTGGAAATTTACCAGATGGAGACCCTGGGCCATCCGACCTTCGTAATTGCGCTTCGCTTCAAGAACATCGTGGCGTTCGCATTGGGGAAAATGGCTCAGTGGCGCCTCTGCAACCATGCCATGACTCAAGACGCATGGGATTACGTACACATCACTACTTGGAATTTCTTGCCCTTCGTCCTGCGCAGGGTCGGAGAGGCGCCAGAGTGGGTCGTCAACGCCGTCTTCGCAGTTTGGAGTGTCGGAGCTTTTGCGCTAGCGTGGGTGCTTTGGTGGCTGCGTAGAATGCTGCCTAGCGGTGGGCTCTACGCTCATATTGGCAAGATGAATCACGGTGCCGATGGATGGGAAGCTTCCGTGCGGGTTCCGTACCCGGCAGACAGTGCGGAAGGGCGATCTCTTGACGAATTGCCCAAGCGGCGAAAGCGAGCTTAGCGAAGAATACTGCGCGGCCGTGGGTGGCTAGCTGGTTCCAGTCTACCGCGGGCCCGCGCTCGTCGAATTCGACCGAACCCGCCCTGCGTACATTCGCCGGTATTACAACTGCGATTGGGCCGATCGGCGCCTCTACCATTTGATGATTAATTGGGACACCGGCATCGATCGGGCCCTTATTGGTAATCGTCTGCGCGCAGGATTGACTGCCCACAAGACGCATTAATGCACCACTATTTCTAGCACGCGGGGGAGACTCGGTCAGAGAGAAGCAAAGGTTTCCTGGCAAACTACGTGAGCAAAGGCGTTGCCATTCACTCGCATTTCTTGAGAACGCCGCACGTCTGCAAGCGTGCGCAAGGTGTGCGGGGTCTCGGCTGAATTCCTCGCGCAGCTTGTGCTCGTACTCCGCAAGTTATCGTTCGATTTCCGCTTCCCTTTCCTTTTCGGCGTAACAGGTCTTCCCGGTAACGCTTCAAAAAGTAATCAATGGTTTCGACGCGGAGCTTGATGGTGCTTGCTGGAAAGTTCTCGTCCAGGTCTTTGAAGGAGAAGTAAGGTGTGCCCGAGCGTTCCACGATCTGCTCAATCAGGCTGTAAATGGGTGCGTCATGGCCGCACTTGAAGCTGGAAATCTCCACTGCCACAAGGTTGGGATGGCGGGCAGTAACCTTGGCGGCCCAGATCTTTTGGTTGGAACTGGCTGAGTTGGCCGTCTTCCACACATCCGAGATGTCAAGCGGGTGGGTGGTCACGCCAGCGTGTACTTCCTGGCCGAACAGGCGCTCGAGCAGGTCCTCATCCAGCGGCAGGCATGGCTTGTCCCCAAGTGAGGCAGTGTGGCTACTGCCGCCAGATTGATAATGTCTCCAGACTGCGTTGCTTTACTCGGGGCCGGGAAGAGCGTGAAAATGATATTGGGCAATGGCGAGGGCTCGTACCATGAAAGAGCTCAAGATCAAGTATGTCGATCGCATGCCACGCCCGCCAGAACACCTGCCACTCGACGTTGTAGAGGTGTATATCGGCAGTTCGGGGATAACGTGGACATTAGCATTGGGCGGCACGGCTTTATTCTGAGCGATCGTGTAATGCACGCGATTGGGAGTCGGATCCAGCAGCTCGACTTGGAGAGTTCGAGACGCAGTAGACCGGTTGCCGAGTGTGTCGGTCTGTATCCCGTGGTTAGTGCTGAATGGCGCAGGTTTCTTGACGACCTGCTACAGGATGATGATTCCTGGGCATTTCTCGTTCCCAGCGTAGAGGTGCACTGTCCAAGCTGACTCCTATGGCAGAGCACGGCTTCGATTCCTTTCACATTTGCCTATCACGGCTTATTCATCGGGTGGGGTGGAATCTCAATAGAAGCGGAGCGGCAGTACGCATACCTTTTTCCCCATTTTGGACTGCACAAGGAATCGGCATTTGCAGCCTGACAAGGTGCCTCCTAGCCTGATAGCTGTCGACGGTCAAGAGGGTCGGCTGAAATCAAAACTCTCCCATAGGCTGCATTCCTGACCAAGCAGGTAGTCAGCTAAAGCGACGGCAGCTTCGATATCACCCTCACTGTCGAAGGCGTCGTAATCAAATTTGCTAGAGATTCTTACACCCCCAGAAGAGCTAACGCGCTGGGTTGCGACGGGATAACAACCATTCACGTTCTGGATCTGCGCTAGTCTTCCTTTCCCTGGCGTGAATTCGTCAAAGGCACCCGAAAAGTCGGGCCGGTGTTCCAGACTGCAACCTGCAAAGGCCGAGCCCTACGCAAGAACATAAGGTGAGTGTCGGGTCTTGCGGATGAAGGTTGGCCCTACCACTTTATCTTCTTTAGGCGCAACTTTCGAGCAAGCGCGATACGCTTTTTACTGTACTTTGCAAAAGTTTTCTTCTTATGCCGCATATCCAGCGCTCCTTATTCCTTCACGAGAATGCTCGCATCCACTATGGTGAGCTAGTTGTCACAAGGATTCATATGTTCAGTATACGCAATGTCTGTGATCGTTCTATTTAGGGAAAATACAGATCGGGACAGTGCAGGCTCGTACCTGTGAGTTCCACCCCGCCTTCGTTATCTTGTGCCTCTTAGACCTCTTCCGCGAGCATGTACAGCGTTCTGGATGGCTGCAGTCGTTCAATCGTACACTGGGAACTGCGTGAGTCGATGAGCGAAGCCGACATCGAAGTAATTTCTCGAACGTGCCAAGGAAAAGTACCTGGAGGCAAAAGCGCCTATCATCTCGGACAAGGGGCCGCAGCTCATCGCACGCGACTTTAAAGGAATTTATTCGAATCTCTAGCATGCCGCATGTCCGAACTTCGCCCTCCTATCCTTAATCGAACGGGAAAATCGAGCGCTGGCACAAGTCGAATTCATCGACGGTTGACGCGCTCACGGAAACACGGAACCAGTGCACGGCTGTGCTCACCTATAGTGTTGTCGACGCCGGCGAAAAACGGAGCCATTTTCGCCGGCCTAGACATACCTGCCATCTTTCTTCCGAGGTGCGCTCACGCACGAACGGCTGAATGCGGTGTTTCGTCAGCAACGCGAATTGCCGTCTGTGTTCCTACGCACTGTTGCTGCTTTACCGACGTTTATTCGAACGTTTGTTCTACCAGTCTGCCACTCAACCCGCCGATGATTGCTCCGACCGCGATGCTGGCCAGAAATGTGTATGCAAGCTCCATCTTCAGCAGATCTCCTGAGATTCCCGCCCTCCCGTGCTGGCTAGGCTGGCAACGGCGACCGCAAGCCAAAGAAAGGTCGACGTGATAATCCCTTCCCACACACCTTTCCGTCCTCTCATGGCGAGGACCCAGGCTACTCCGTAGGCAAATAGAAGTGGAGCCGCCAGGCTAAGCAGGTGGGGAGTGCGCCACCAGAGGATCTCCCGCAGTTCGGGCCTGCTCAGTCCTACCGCCTCCCTCCATTGTTCGCGAAATATGTACTGCGAATGCCAGATCGCTCCTAAAACACAAGCGAGAAAAGCGGCCATCAGTACGGGAAGGTGGTAGATCTTCTTCAATGTCTTCTTCAAGCGTTTGGGTGCGCGGTCGCGGCGTTTGTCCATATTCTCTTAATGGGGTCTCTAACATGGGGAACTCTGCTTTTGGAGGGGTTCTGCGGGCGAGGCAGGAGGCCGCCCCGCCCATCGCCTTTTTCACGACGGGGTAGCAGCTTTCGATGTAAGCCGACCGGACAGCATAGGAGAACAGCATAATGGCGAGGATGAATCCAAACTCCCTCACGATTCGGCATCACTGTTATTACGCCACTGTCTTTGTAGGCGCGCCGGAAACCTCCATACCCACCCAGTTCTTCACAAGATGAGCACCCTGCGAAGTTAGGAACACCCTGCCTTGGTCGAACGTAACAAGTTGGGCTTCCTCCAAGAATGCGATCCAAAGCCAGAAACTCGAGCCCTCGTACAGTTCCGGGTACACAATAGAGGATTGCACATAGTGCGGGCGCAGATGCTTAACCGCGACGCCCTTCCGCCCGGCGGCGGCGATCAGTTGCAGGGCTGGAATTTGCGTATCCCAGATGAGAGCATGGTCCGGGTCAAAAGCGTCCCTGACCGAGAGCGGGGAGAACAGTCTTCCGTTAGACGGAGGCACGATGTGACGACATTGCTTTCGTCCCTCACGATCCGCACGAAACCTCAGAAACGCCAATAAGAGGAATAGAATGGCCAACGTCAGAAATGGAACCAGCCAGGGCATATTAAGCCTTGCAAGTCATCGGCCCTTTTCGCTGCGACCATCGTCCATTACAACCATGATTGCGCCAATCTGGTGCATTTCTGTGTCCTTAATCACTAGGCGATGTGATGTCTAAAGATGACGCCCCGCAGAGTAGACGGTTCAAACTACAGAAACATTTGTGCGCTAACAGGGCGTAAGGGGCGCGCTTTTGTCGCACCCTTTTCCGAGCACCCGACCTGAACCGCCACGTAGAATTCCGTCTGGCCACGAGAACAGGAGAGATGCTCCTCCTTTTGCTTCGGATCTGGAATGGACGGGGCAAAGTAAATGACTTTTTGATGCCCGGAAGAGAGTTGTTTGGCTTGATGTGAAATCGAACCAGGCCTAGTCCCTCGATTCATGCAGTTCTTGCATCGATGGCATCTCCCCTCAATAATCGTCCGAGAGCAAATGGCGGTTTGCAATGCGCACATCAAATAGGCCAGCAGCTCGTGCGGCCCGTTCGGCTTCACGTGCATGGCGCGCTGACGTTCGCGGCAAATCTGCCATATAGAAGTGGGGCGCAAAAGCCAACAATGCGTATGGGATTCTAGGATCCAGGTTGGCGATGAACCGCGCAACCTGTGCAACTTCCTCCGCACCCACGTAGCCGGGCACGAGCAAGGTGCTGGCAATCACTAACGGCGGATCAGGGCGTTCGTGAACGCGGCGAGCTGCGCGAGCGAAGTTGTCCAGTGTCTGACGGTTCGATCCTCCGGTCAGCACAATGTGCAAGGCTTCGTCGCAGGTCTTTAGGTCGAACTTGATGCAGCCTCCGCTGGTCAAAGACAGCTCTACCGCCCGGTCAAGCAACTTGGGGTGTGACGTTCCTGCAGTCTCCCAGCATACGATCACCCCCTTCTTGGCGAATTGCTGTGCTGCCGCCAGCGCGTGCAGCATCTGAGAGGCAGGATCACCTCCGAAGAAGCAAACACAAAAGGTGGACGAATTCGCAGTGTCGACCAACTCCGCAGCGCTCATTCCGGGAAAAAGTGTGGGCGACACCTGGCGGAACTGCCAGTTTTGGCAGCCCAGACAATTGAGCGTGCAACTGGCATAAAAGACGGCAAGATTGTGATAGCCGACTTGCTGGCTGCCTCGGCAGACCCAGTCTGCCACGCAATTAGTTGGCAGTGGATCACGGTACCAGTGCAGCACGCCCCGCTGCGGGATGCCGGCGAGATGCGTTAGGCGCCCCGTCGTTTACGCTGCGAAGTCCGCAGTAACCCCGCTCACCTTGTGGAATGCGGCATTGCCGGCTGCATAACCTGCACTGGATGCCGGTGCTTCCGCGTGGAGGCAAAGCGGGGAGGCCGAAGGCTCTTCGGCTTTCAGCATGAACCGATTCTGCGATCCGGACAGCCTCCTCCGGATGAGCACGGATACAGGGAAGGCAAAGGCCGAGAGCTCCACTCATCGGGTAGGAGAAGAGGCCGCAGATCCGGCATGTTGGGTGGTTTGGCGTCCACGAGCTGTCTTTCCCGAGAAAGGGTTTGCCGGCGATTTCCAACATACTCCACTCTTCCCCAAGTCCTAGCCGCGGTCAGCCTATACTGGAAGAGGCGCTTCATCATGAATTGTAGGCCTGCGGCAACGTCGAAGCGAACCTCAGCCTGTCTCTCCGAACCAGCAGAAAAGATTTTTCTCCGCGAATCGTTGCTGTACGAGAGAGCGGGCCCTAAGATCCGGTGCAACGTTTGCGAGCGACGCTGCCTGTTGCCGCCTGGCGGGTTTGGTTGGTGTCGCACTCGGCAGCATCGCGACGGGAAGTTGCTGACGCTGATCTATGGTGCGGTTTCCTCTCTGGCGGCAAATCCTATCGAGAAGAAGCCTTTCTACCACTTTCATCCCGGCACCTTTGCGCTGACTGCAGGCAGTTGGTCATGCAATTTCGACTGCCCCTGGTGCCAGAACTGGGACATCAGCAAGGTGCGACCGCCCGCTAGTGGGCGTTACCTCTCTCCCGAACACTTCGTGCAGTTGACCACGGAAGCTTCCTGCCAGGGCACATCGATTTCCTTCAATGAGCCTACGCTCTCGCTAGAGTGGTCACTGGATGTCTTTCGCCTGGCCATGTCCCGCGGCCTTTACAACACGTTTGTGACGAATGGCTACATGACGCCCGAGTCCCTGTCGCTGCTGATCGATGCTGGGTTGGACGCGATGAATGTGGACATCAAAGGCGACGTTGAGGTGGGAAGGAAGTATTGCAAGGCCGTCGATGTCGAAAAGGTCTGGAGCGTATGCCGATTAGCACGCTTACGCCGTGTCCACCTAGAGGTTACGACTCTGATTATTCCCAACGTGAATGATTCAGAGGTAACGCTTCGTAGAATCGCTGGCCGAATCGCTACTGACCTGGGGCCTGACGTGCCCTGGCACGTTAGCCGCTACTACCCAGCCTATCGCTTCAGCACGCCGCCAACGGCAGTGCGTACACTGGAGTTAGCCTGGCGGATCGGTGAGGAAGCGGGCCTCCAGTTTGTTTATATGGGTAACGTGCTGGGTGACCCGCACAATAACACGTACTGTCCTCGGTGCGGCAGCCTATTGATTCTTCGACACGGCTTCGACATCGTGCAGAACAACCTCGACGCTGGGTGCTGTCCGCACTGCAGTTGTTCGATTGCCGGTGCGTGGGCTGCGGACGAAAAAAGGAAAAGGAAGATACCGCCGGAACGAGCCTAAACGAATGGCACGCAACTGTTGAGGGTTGAATGTCCGATGGGACATGAATTGCTGTCTCCGCGAGGGGGCAGGACCTGTGCGGTATCCTCAGCGTTGCCGAAACCAAGTATACTCAAGATAGGGAAAATGAGACGATGAACTTTGGGGGCTGTGCGAGCCAATTGCTATACGAGCTGTACCTGCCATTCCTTGCCTCATCCCCAGACGCCACGTGAATTTGCGTCGGAGCGCGCAGTAAAACAAGAGCCGATCGCACAAATCACGCTGGTGCTCCGTCTTCCTTTCGTGTCGACGCTGAAACAATTTCGCTCGGCCTTTGACGACAGGGCAAAACCTATTAATGCCGGGGAAGGAAAGCGCTGTCCCACCTACAGCGAGGTGAATGACCTGATTCCACACGGCGCCCATTTTCGCGACGACGTGGACGAACTGCTCACCACTACTGGCACACAGGGCATTGAGATAGTGGAAAGCCAGTACGAGATTCCTTCCTTGAGCTCCCTCTTCGAGAAAAAAGTTGCATCGGAGGGCGAGGAGGTCGAACCCGAGTTGGCGCCGGGCGCTCTTGAGGGGACTAACGATCCGGTGCGCCTCTACCTACGCGAAATGGGTGCGGTGCCCCTGCTCAACCGGGAAGGAGAAGTGGAGATCGCCAAACGTATCGAGCGTGGGCGGCTGCGCTTGCTGAAGGCACTTTCACGCTCGCCCATCGTGATCCGCCAGATCTTGGCGATGCGCGAGGATTTGCAGCACGGCATACGCTCGATCAAGGAAATTGTCATCTTCGAGGAGCAAGAGATTACCGAGGAGGTCCTGCAGGGCCGCCTCCAGCACATCACACGCCGCATCGACGAAATAGAGAAGCATTACACAAAAGCGAGCCAGCTGACTGGGCGGCTAGCGGCCGTCGCCGGAATGAAGAAGGCAGGCGAATACCACCGTTGCCGATACGGGCTAGGCCGCGAGATCGTTCGGACTTCGCGCATCGTCCGCGAGCTCCCTCTCACTAGCTGTGAGCACAAGCGGTGGATCGATTCTGTGAATAAGACCGTCGAGGTGATGCGCTTGCTCGATCGCCAGGTCAGCGACTTGGAAAAGAAGATCGAAAGAACGCGCATCCAGGGGCTCAAGCAAGAGTATCGCCGGGCACAGCAGCAGCTGTGCAGTCAGCTCGAAAAGCTAGAAAACGATGCTGGTGTCACAATGCCTGAGCTGCTTCGCACCCAGCGTGATATCAAGCACGGCGAGATAGATACGGAGCAGGCCAAGCACGAGCTCACCCAGGCTAACCTACGGCTCGTGGTTTCGATCGCCAAAAAGTATGCTCATCGCGGTCTCTCTTTCCTTGACCTGGTCCA
>DASQIH010000044.1:0-20002 GCA_035631655.1 Terriglobales bacterium | reverse complement strand
ACGGTAGCTACTGGGACCGTGTATTTGTTCGAAGCCGTTGGTTCCGCGCTGGGTGGTGTTGCTGCCAGCCTCTTCCTGATCCGCCACTTTACTTCGATTGAAGTTGCGTTGCTGATCAGCTTATTGAATCTGCTGGCGGCCCCGAGTCTTGCTATTCGAACGACCTCCTATCGGGTGGCGACCATCGTAGTCTTGCTCGGCCTGTTCATCATGCCGCCATTCCGGCAAGGAAGGAGCAGATCATCGCTCTGATCGCGCCGCACGCTGGTTACGCGATGGCCTCGGCCAAGGCCATTGTGAGTACGGACGTCGGCGGCGTGCGTGATTTGATGTTGGGCACGCCTCGGAAACTCGACGGCATGGAATTATTCGAGAATGGCATCCTGGTAAGGCGTGACGCCGGTCTGCTGGCGCTCGCGGTTCGTTATCTTTTGCAGCATCCACAAGACCGGCAGGCAATGGGTGATGCTGGTCGCGAATTCGCCCGAAATCGTTTTTCGCAGTTTCGTCTGGCTGACGACTTGAGAACCTCTATCTTTCCCTTGCGCGATCCAAAGGACTGCTGCCGATAAACGTCAACTCGCTGCACCAGCCTGAACCCACGTCCCGTCCGCTCCAGCTTCGCCAGACCCCGCCTTTCGTCCTACCGGCTTATTTCGGCTCCTTTGCTCACTTAGTGTATTTTCCAATTCGGTGAACACGGCTTGCAGTTTGTTGCTTCGAGAAAGAGCGAAGATCACAGCCGGAACAGATAGGAGACCTTTACGAAAAACTGCCGGCCATCATTAATGAATCGGTCCGGCGTGGTGAGCAGGCCCGTCGGGGTCGGCAGCAGTCGCCGATCGAGGTTCTGCAGATTGCTGTTGTATCCGACGTAAATCGCCGTGCCCGGGTGCACCAGGTAGGTGATGAGAAAGTCGGCATTGAAGTTCTTGGTCGGCGGCAGCGAGCTGATCAGCGGGTTGGAAAGCACCGCGGCGTATTGAAGGATGACGCGCGCCGAGAGCTCCCGTGTGAACTGCCAGTTCCACTTGCTGCGTACGATGTGGTTCGTCACTGCGGTGAGGTGAGTGTCGCGCTCGCGAATATGCTCAAGCAGGTACGTGTTGTCGATGCGCAGACGTCCGGAAACGTGGAAGGTGAGCGTTGCGTTTCCCTGGTCTTCGTGCCCAATTGCAGGTACCCGGCCCGCCGCTGGGCTATAGTTCACACCGCCTCCGGACACGAAGAACCAACTGAAATCGAACTGCTTGAACCAACTCGTCCCGCCCTCGATGCCCCAGAATGGTTGCGGATATCGGGTCACGTTCGTCAGGCCGCTGTAGTCCTGCGGACGAAGGTAGACGTTATCGTACGCGTAAGGATGAAAGTTGATGAAGGTACTGCGGGTCATATCTACTCGAATGCCGGGAAAGGCAAAGTAGTCAAGCGCGGTGCCGCGGTGGTCCCAGATCGAGAACTGCTGCAGGGTCGGACCCCACGAGATCAGGAACTTGCCTTCGGGACGGAAGTAGTAGCTCGCATTAACGTTTTCCTGCCGGATATCGGTGCGATTGACGAAGCCGGTTTCCGTCACGAATCCCGGACTGTAATCGAGATAGATGGACTGCAGGTTAAAGTTGCGCCCGTGTCGTTCGGCGACGAGCTTGTAGCCAGGACCTGCCGAGTAACTGCGGTCCGGGTTGAGAGTGGAACTGGCGACGGCTGCGCCCTGCACACGCCAGTTCTGATTGATCTTAAGGTTGGTATCTACGCCGCCGAGCCGATTGTAGCCGCCGCCGAATTCGCGATCCGTGAAGATGGCGCCGATTGTCGATTGCTCCAGGATGTCGTGGCTGACGCGCGCAATCGCGAAGCTGGCGCGATTGCTGCTGTGCGGGTCGCTGGGTGGCAGCGCCTCGCCGGGCGCTCGATCGTCGCTAGCAAGGACGCCCAGGGCCCAAGGGCCCGATTTGCCGGTGAGCCGCAGGCCAAACTCGGGATGTCCGATGCGACGCGTAAAGACGAGATTGATCGGCGTCGTGAAGTAGTTGCTGTTTTCCAGGAAAAACGGACGCTTTTCGGGAAAGAACACTTCGAACCGCTGATTCACCGTGATCTGCGGCTCGTCTGATTCGACCTGGCTGAAATCGGGATTGAGCGTGGCGTCGAGCACAAAATTGTCGTGCAAGATGAACTTGGAATCGAGACCAACGTCAGGTTTCAACCTGCGGCTTTCGAAGAACGGATGATTCGGATTGCGCTGGTCAATGTCGCGGAAGCTGCGGAATAGGCCGTAGGGAATGAATTGCATGTTGCGGCTGGGTGAGATGTGCTCAAGACCGGTCGCAGTGGCAGCCTGGTTGAAGCGGCCCTGGATGCGGATAGAGACGCGAGGCCAGAAGAGATTCTCGTTGGTGCGCGGGATGGTGCGATTCAGAATAATGCCCCACTCCTGTTGGTCAGTGTTGGGGAAGCGAAGGCTCTTGAACGGAATCGCCATCAGCACCAGGTAGCCCCGGTTGGTCAGGCGCCCTTCTGAGCGCCACACTGTGTCAAAGGAAGAATCGAACCCGCTGTAGTCGGCGGGGGCGGCGTTACCAATGGAGCCCTCGGTCCATAGCGCATCCCACTGGATACCAACAGGATTGGCGGCGAAAGTGTAGCCACGGCGAGCATCGTGAAAGGTATCAATCATGATCTCGGCCGAATCGTCGGAGAAAATGTCTTCCCGCCGGGTCATACGCGCGCGGATTTTCTCCGGCTCTTTGTCCCAGCAGACGAAAACGGCGTAGAGATTGTGCGGGTCGTAGGCGAGATAGACGTCAGTATTCTGCGTCGGTTCAGCCCCGTCGGCGGGCTCGCGCGCGATGAAGCCGGTTATCTTCACCATCTGGCCGGCAACGCGCGTGCTTGGCTGCATTTCCTCGAAGTCGGACAGCGAGGGCGGAGTGGCGATGCGGGGGATCTGAATGGTCGGGGGTGCGGCAGAGACAAACCCCGACAGCAACAGCACCAGCATCACGACCGAAACTGGTTGGTAGGCGAATTTTCCTTTCGTTTTGAAAACGAGAAGCATTGTACGCGCTGTTGTCTACCGGAATGATGTCTAAACCCAAGCCGCCACCATTATCCAGTCCTGACCCAGGTGCGGGGGGGCACTAATGTCCGCGATGTATTTCGAACGGCACTGGGATGCGCAATCCCAGTCGTAATTTTTCTGCTAACATCGCTGCAAATGCACATACGCAGGATCGGGGAAGGCTTTCGAAAGATACGAAAAAAAGCCGTTGCCTCTCACGATAGACGAGTCGGCGCTGAGTTGGTCATCATCACGGGGATGAGCGGCTCAGGCAAAGCGTCCGCGCTCAAGGCATTCGAGGATCTGGGTTATTACTGCGTAGATAATTTGCCGGTCGAATTGATCCCTCGCTTCGCCGAATTGGCCGTGCAGTCCGGGGAGATACAGCGGACCGCTTTGGTGGTCGATGTCCGGGAGGGTTCCAAACTGGAGCAGTTGCCAGGCATCCTTAAGGGCATCAAGCGGATGATACCGACCAAGGTGGTTTACCTGGAAGCTTCGAACGCCTCGCTGCTGCGGCGTTTTAGCGAGACCCGCCGGCCCCATCCCTTGGGTGCCGATGCCCCCGTAAAGTTGGCGCTGCTGGAGGAGCGGCGACACCTGAAGCCGATTCGAGCGATCGCTGATCTCGTCATTGACACCTCCAAGTTCAACGTCCACGAGTTGCGTTCGCATATTACCGAGCAGTTCAAACACCAGGCCTCCGACAAAAACATCCTGGTCTCCTGCGTCAGCTTTGGGTTCCGGCACGGGGTGCCCGAGGACGCTGACCTGGTATTCGATGTACGTTTTCTGCCCAACCCGCACTTCGTGCCGGAGTTCAGGCCGCTCACCGGACGAGACGCCCGGGTAGCGAAGTACATTCGATCTTTCCCCCAGACGCAGGAGTTCATTAAGCGGATTTCCGAGTTACTGGTATACCTGTTGCCGCATTACATCAGTGAAGGGAAAAGCTACTTGACGATTTCCTTCGGCTGCACGGGCGGCCAGCACCGCTCGGTAATGATCGCCGAAGACGTCAGTAAAGCTCTGCGTAAGGCAGGGTACCGGGTGAAGGTGGTGCATCGCGATAGTCCGAAGTAAGTGCGGCTCGAGGGGACTTTAGCTGCCGAGCACGCCGATAAGGCTCGGCCGTCTAGAGCTCCTGGGAAGCTCCGAACCCTGGTCGTACACTGCCCTGCAGGGCAAAGTTCCAGTAGAATAAAGGCTTGCACCCATCTCGCGGCATTTCGACGCCCTACCCGCGCGTTCTCTGCCGGGATTCTGCTTTACGGGAAGGTCTATGCGGCAACTAAGCCGCTTGTTGCGGTATGTCGCTCCCTATTGGTGGCAACTGTTGTCATCGGTCACGCTGATGGCAGCCGTCGGCCTCCTCGACGCCTTCCGCGTGTTGCTGATCGGGCCGATTTTTGACCGCGTATTAAACCCGGCGTCGCAATCGCGCAATATTCAACTCTTTAAGATCCCCGGCACCCAGCACGCGGTCTATCTCCAGCAGTTCGTGCCTGCCCATTTTCAGAATGCCTGGACCGTGGTTGCCTTCGCCTTGGTGGCGGCAACCATCCTGAAAGGAATCTTCGACTACGCCGGCACTTACCTGGTGAACTTTGCCGGATTCGGGATGATCACGGACCTGCGCGATGACCTGTACAACGCCATCTTGCGGCGATCGGCGGCCTTCTTCCAACGGCATGCGACTGGCACTCTGCTTTCCACCATCGTCAATGACATCGAGCGCATACAGTTCGCCATGTCGAGCGTTCTGGCGGAGTTTCTCCAGCAGTTATTCACGTTTATTTTCACCGCTGTCGTCGTCGTACTGCTGGGCGGGAGACTGGCGTGGGTACTCGTCCTTTTTGTCCCGTTCATTATTGTTTCTGCGGGGAAAATTGGACGTCGCGTCCGGCACACCACCCGGCGTGGCCAGGACAAACTGGCGGACATTCAAAATATCCTGCACGAGACGATCACCGGCAATCGCATCGTCAAGGCGTTCAGCATGGAATCCTGGGAAGCAGCCCGTTTCCGCAGCGCGGCCCGGCGCCTCTTCCATGCCAACCTGCGGTCGGTAGCGGCCTCGGCCCTTAGCTCGCCGCTGATGGATATTTTCGGAGCTATCGCCATTGCCATGCTCGTTCTGCTGGGGCGGAATTTGATTGCGCACGACGCATTTACGCCCGGCATCTTCCTGGCTTTCATCGTTGCAGTATTCAAGCTCTACGATCCGGTCCGCAAGTTCGCGCTCTTCAACAATAACTTCCAGCAGGCGCTCGGAGCGTCTTCCGAGATTTTCCGGTTTATGGATATCAAGGACGAGGTCCGTGAAAAGCCAGGCGCCAAGGTTCTGCCACATTTTGCTAAGAGCATTCGCTTCGACCAAGTCTGCTTCTCGTATCAGGACAACGGGGAAGAGTCGCGCGAGATCTTGAGCGATATCAACCTGGAGGTGAAAGTTGGGGAGGTGCTGGCGGTCGTTGGTTCCAGTGGCGCCGGCAAAAGCACGCTGGTGCATTTGATCCCGCGTTTCTTCGATGTGACCGCAGGCCGTTTGCTGATCGATGAGCATGACATACGAGACGTGACCTTGGCGTCGTTGCGTTCGCAGATCGGAATCGTGACCCAGGAAACTGTGCTTTTCAACGATAGCGTGCGCAATAATATCGCTTATGGGCTGCCCCATGTATCGGCCAAAGACGTGGAAGCGGCGGCCCGCATGGCGCTGGCCCACGACTTCATCGTCGGCATGCCCGCAGGTTACGACACCGTCATTGGCGAGCGAGGAGTGCGGCTCTCTGGCGGCGAGCGGCAGCGCATCGCTATTGCTCGCGCGATTCTGAAGAATGCTCCCATCCTGATTCTGGATGAAGCCACTTCGGCGCTGGACAGCGAGTCTGAGGCGCTGGTGCAGTCAGCATTGGGAAACTTGATGAGCGGCCGTACGGTAGTGGTGATCGCCCACCGCTTGTCCACCGTTCGGCGGGCCGATCGCATCGTGGTGCTGGAAGGCGGAACCATCAGCGACGTAGGGGCGCACGATGACTTGATGAAGAAATTGGGAACCTATCGGCGGCTGTACGATCTGCAGTTTGTGGACTTGGAACAACCGAAGCCAGTGACCGTCAGGCAGTAGGATTGCCAATCTCCAATTGCCGATTGCAAGGCTGCCCACTTTCCCAATGCGCAATGGGAAATCGGCGATCGGTCATCACAACGAGAGGCGGAGAATAGAACAGAACCCACGATGCACATTCGTTCCATGACGGGTTTCGCGCAGGTGAAAGGGCAGGTTAACAACCAACTCGCTTTCTCGCTGTCTTTGAAGTCCGTGAATCACCGTTTCCTCGATCTCCACTTTCGCATGCCTGCCGACAGCGATGCGCTGGAAGTGAAGCTGCGGCGCTTGCTTAAAGAGAAAATCGCGCGCGGGCACGTGGAGTTGACGCTGAACCTGGAGCGCGCCGAGGGGAACGGCTTTGTTCTTAACAAGCAGTTGGTGGGCGGCTATGTCGAAGCCTTTCGGGCAGCGGCCAAAGACTTCGGAATTTCCGGGGAGCCGGACCTGAATGTCATCCTGCGCTTGCCGGGAATTATGGACACCGGGACGCTGCCCGCCGACGGCGAACTGGAAGCCGCCGTATTGGCAAAGGTCGAAGAGGTCCTCAAGCGCTTGAACCAGATGCGCGAGGAGGAGGGGCGCGGCATCGAGCGGGAGCTCCGTGCGCGCATGAAGCATCTGGAGAAAGCGGGCGCGGAAGTCGGAAAACACCGCTCGGCGATCTTGCAGAGCTACGTAGAAAAACTAAAGACCCGGATGCAGGAACTGATTGGCGCGCAGGTGGATTCCGATCGCATCGTTCAGGAAGCCGCGCTGCTGGTGGATCGCAGCGATATCCAGGAAGAACTGGTGCGGCTGGAAACCCATGTAAAGCACTTTCTCGGTTTGCTGGATGAGGGAGGAGAGATCGGGAAGAAACTCGATTTTCTGTTGCAGGAAATGAATCGCGAGTCTAACACGCTGCTCTCGAAAACATCTGGCCTTGCCGGCGAGGCGCTGAAAATCACGGAGGAGGGGCTGGCTATCAAGGCGGAAATCGAGAAGGCGCGCGAGCAGGTGCAGAACCTCGAATGAGCATCGTGTACATCATCTCGGCTCCGTCAGGTTCCGGCAAATCCACGTTGGTAAATGAATTACGGAAGTTTGTTCCGAACCTGGATTTTTCCATTTCTTATACCACTCGCCCGCCGCGCGGCAGCGAGCAGAATGGCAGGGAGTATTTTTTCATTTCACGAAACGAGTTTGACGAGATGGTCGGCCGGGGTGAGTTCTTGGAGCACGCCGAGGTGTTCGGGAAGTGTTATGGAACGGCAAAACGATTTCTGGAGCAGGCCCGGAAAACCGGTAACGACCTGCTGCTCGATATTGATGTCCAGGGGGCAGCGCAGATCAAGAAAAAGATCCCGCGGGCGGTGAGCATTTTTGTTCTACCCCCCGATCGTAAGACCTTGGAATGGCGCCTCCGGAGCCGCGGTCTGGACGCGGAAGACGTGGTCCAGCGCCGGCTGGTCGCGGCCAGCCAGGAGATTGAGAATTACGACAAATACGACTATATTTTGATCAACGATCGCCTGGACGATTCAGTGGAAGCACTCAAGGCGATTGTGCTCGCGGAACGTTTGCAACGCTCGGGTAAAACGCCCTCGGCTGATGAATCCAACAATCTCAAGATCGCGGAGCGGTACAAGTTGAATAATGTTCGAGAACGCGTGCGGCCCATCCTGGCATCGTTCGCGACTACCCCGGTTCCCGGCGGGCGATAGAGTTTTCAACGCGGCCTGAACCGCGCAGTCAAGTTCAGGGGAGAAATGACCATGAAGTTGATGGACGGTTTCGACAGCAATTACCGGTACATCCTGGTGGCAGCGCGCCGTGCTCGCCAATTGCAAGGTGGCGCGCCTCCTGTGATCGACACGCATTCCCGCAAGCCTTGTCGGATCGCTCAGGACGAAATCAAGGCGGGCAAGGTGAAGTGGATCATTCCGGAAGTGCCCAAGTCCCCGGCGGAAGCGGCCTCGGAGATACTAGACAAAGCAGTACCCAAGGAATAGCAATTCCCAATTTTCAATTGCCGATTGCCAATTGAACGAAAGCTTGGCAGAGAGGCAAAAGTAAATTGACAATTGGAAATCGACAATCGGAAATCTCTGATGAAGGTTGCGCTCGGCGTCAGCGGCGGGATTGCAGCATACAAGGCGGCGGAAATTGTCCGCCTGTTACAGGATCGCGGTATTCGCGTGCAAGTAATCATGACGCAGGCCGCGCAGGAATTTGTGAAACCCCTGACCTTCGCGGCGCTATCCGGCGAGAAAGTTATTACCGATATGTTCTCTGCCGGAACCGAGCAACCCAACATCGATTCTGCAGTGGAGCACATCGCCGTCGCTCAATCCATTGATGTCTTGCTCGTTGCACCTGCCACGGCGGACATTCTCGGCAAGTTCGCCCATGGCGTCGCGACCGATTTCCTGACGACTCTTTATCTGGCGACCACCGCCCCCGTAGTCGTTGCTCCAGCCATGAACGTCAATATGTGGAACCATGAGGCGACCCAGGCGAACGTCGACGTTTTAAGGAAACGCGGCGTGCGGGTTGTGGCGCCCGACAGTGGATACTTGGCCTGCGGCATGACGGGCCCGGGGCGGCTGGCGGAAAACGAAGCCATTGTGGCGGCTGTCATGGAAGCCTTGGGGGCGGCGCAGGACTTAGCGGGCGAAACGGTTCTGGTCACCGCCGGTCCGACACGCGAGAAGATCGACCCAGTGCGCTATCTGACGAACCGTTCCAGCGGCCGCATGGGATACGCGCTGGTGGAAGCGGCATTACGGCGCGGAGCCAGAGTGTTGCTGGTGACTGGCCCCACATCGCTAACCCCGCCGGCACCGGCCGAGGTTACCCGCGTGGAGTCGGCAGAGGAAATGCGGCAAGCTGTCCTCAGATTCCTGCCCGAATCTTCCATTGTGATCAAGACTGCCGCCGTTTCCGACTATCGTCCGAAATCGGCAGCCTCCCAGAAAATCAAGCGCAGCGGACCGGTGTCGCTGGAACTCGAGCCCACCACCGATATCCTGGCGGAACTTGGGCAGCATAAGGAATCGCAAATCATCATTGGCTTCGCAGCCGAGACTCAGAACGCCCTGGAGAACGCGCGCAAGAAATTGAAAGAGAAGTCGCTGGACGCGATCGTTGTCAACGATGTTTCCCGCCCTGGCATTGGCTTCGACTCCAACCGCAACGCAGTGACTATCATCACGCAGGATGAGTTTTTCGAAATTCCAGAAACCACGAAGTGGGAAGTGGCGCAGCGGGTACTCGATCATGCGGTGCGACTCCGCAAGCGGCGCGCCGTGAAAGCCTGATGCCCCCTGTGCTGGATCCGCAACTCAAGCGTGCTCTGACCGAGCGTATCAAGTATTACAACGAACTTGGTATTTATGACTTTTACCGTCGTGCCGCAAATCTACTCGAAGGCGAAGCGAGTCCGATAGTCGAATCCTCCGTATCCCTCCAGCCAGAACAGCGAGAACCGATGACAACCAGAGCCAAGGTGGTTGTGCCGGCTGGGCCGGAAGAGAACATGTTTGAAGCCGCGATTACGAAGCCAGAGTCCGGCGTCACCGATCCCGCCAAGGCTCTGCGAATCATTCGCGAAGATCTGGGCGACTGCATACGCTGCAAGCTGCACAAGCTGGGGCGCAAGCAGATTGTCTTCGGCGTAGGGAACCCTCGGGCGGAGTTGATGTTTGTCGGCGAAGGGCCCGGGGCCGATGAAGATGAGCAGGGTGAGCCGTTCGTGGGCCGTGCGGGGCAGCTGCTCAACAACATGATCAGGGCGATGGGGCTGCGACGCGAGGACGTCTATATTGCAAATGTGGTCAAGTGTCGTCCTCCAGGCAACCGGACCCCGGAGCGCGACGAATGCGACACGTGCTCGCCATTCCTATTGCGCCAGATTTCTGTAATCCAGCCCAAGGTCATTGTGGCGTTGGGCGCGGTAGCGGCAAAAACATTGTTGGCCATCAATGCATCTATGTCGGAGCTACGCGGCCGCTGGTACGACTTCCGCGGAACGAAACTGGCAGTTACCTATCACCCAGCTTTCCTGCTGCGCGATCCGCGGCAGAAGAAAGAAGCCTGGAAGGATCTGCAGATGGTGATGAAAGAACTTGGCCTGCCCTTGCCGAATCGCGCGCCGGAATAGCTTGGATTTGGGTAAAGACGGGGCTCGCTCGGTCTCTTGCCGGTAGAGACGCGGCAAGCCGCGTCTCCCCTGTCCGCTTAGTTCGACGTTCCGGTATTGATGCACTGTTGCATGGTTTATCCTTCCGCCTAGATGCCTGACTTCTGCGATGTAGCTCTTCCTGTTCCTCTCGACATGGCTTTCACCTACCGTGTCGCAGAGGGAATGCTGCCGGTGATCGGAGGGCGCGTGCTCGTGCCCTTCCGGCAACAGCGGCTATCGGGTGTTGTTGTTGACCTGCACGACCGAGCACCCAAAGTTCAAGCGAAAAATGTAATCAGCGCCCTCGACAGCGAGCCTGTGCTGGATGAGCAGCTGATGAGGCTGGGCAAGTGGATCGCCGATTACTATCTGGCTCCGCTAGGCGAAGTCTTTCGAACCATGCTCCCCCTGAGTGCCGAGTTCAAGCGAACGGTCGCATATCGCATCACGGAAGAAGGCCAGATGGCGCTGCACCTGGCGGGAATGTCGGGCTCTTCGACGCGCTCGCGTAAGACTCCGGAAGATCAATTGGCGGAATTTCGTGTGCTCGACTATCTTGCGGAGCGTGAAATGGCGCGAGAAGCAACCTTGTGCACCACCGCACGGGCAAGCCGGACGGTACTGGCCGGGCTGGTACGCAAGAAGTGGGTCCTACGGAATGACTTGTCCGGCGCGCGCGATGCTGCCCGGCATACGAAGATCGCCGTGCTGAGCGGAACTGTGAACGGCGACAAACTGAACGACAATCAGAAGATTGTGGTGGAGACGCTGGCTGCCGCGGGAGGACGCGTCGCAGTTCAGACACTCCGCTCGCTCGAGGTTCCGCGCACGACGCTAAACACCCTGGTCCGGCGAAAGCTGGTCAAGATCATCGAAGAACCAGAAGCCTTCACCATTTCAGGAGTGAAGCCCCGAATGTCTCTCTTTGAGTTTCAGTTCAACCAAGCACAGCGGGATGCCTTGCAACGCATTCACGACGGGGTGAGCACACGCAAATTTGGCGGCATTCTGATGCACGGCGTGACCGGCTCGGGCAAGACGGCTGTTTATCTCGCGGCCATGCGATCGGTCCTGGAGGCGGGCCGCTCGGGGATTCTGCTTGTTCCCGAGATAGGTCTGACACCCGCAGTGGCCGCCGACCTCCATCTGGTCTTTGGTGAGCAAGTGGCAATCCTGCACTCAGCGTTATCCGACCAGGAACGGGCCGAGCAGTGGCATCGGATAAGACGCGGCGAGGCGCGCATCGCGGTGGGAACCCGGTCGGCAGTATTTGCCCCGGTCAAGGATCTAGCGCTCGTCGTAGTCGATGAAGAACAAGATTCTTCCTACAAACAAGAAGAAACGCCACGCTACCATGCGCGCGATGTGGCGGTGATGCGGGCCAAGATGGCGAATGCAGTGGTCGTGCTGGGTTCAGCCACACCGTCGCTGGAATCATACTTCAATGCGACGAAGAACAGATACACACTGGTTGAGTTGCCGGATCGGGTAGAGCAGAGGCCGCTGCCCGAAGTCGAGATCATTGACATGCGGCAGGAGTTTCAGGAGACCGGGCACGAGCAGGTGATCTCGCGCAAGCTGGCCCAGGAAATCGCCGAGAGGTTGAAGCGCGGCCAGCAGGCCATGATTCTGCTGAACCGGCGCGGATATTCGCCGGTCGTTCTATGTCGGACTTGTGGGAAGACATTGGAGTGCAAGAACTGCGCGATTGCGTTGACCCATCACAAGCGCGTGCGGAAAATGGAGTGTCACTATTGTGGGTACACCGCTGTCGTGCCGCAGCACTGTGTGCATTGTGGCAGCGATTTCGTTTATTTCCTCGGCACCGGATCAGAGAAGCTGGAAGAGCTGCTACACGGAATGTTTCCCCAGGCACGGATTGGACGGCTGGATCGGGACACGGTGCGCGGACGCGAAGATTTTGAGCGTGTACTGGCCGCACTGGACGAGGGCGAGCTCGACCTGCTGGTGGGCACGCAGATGATTGCCAAGGGACACGACGTTCATGGGGTGACATTGGTGGGCGTGGTGGGAGCCGACATGGCCCTCGGCATGCCGGATTTCCGGGCAGCGGAACGCACCTTCCAATTGCTAACGCAGGTGGCGGGACGGGCCGGGCGGGGAGAGAATCCGGGAAAAGTCGTTTTGCAGACGTATTTCCCCGATCACTACGCAGTTCAACGCGCGGCACAGCACGACTTTGCCGGATTTTACGAAAAAGAATTGCGCTTCCGGAGCTGGATGCATTATCCCCCGTACAGCGCGTTGGCTAATGTGTTGGTACGCAGCGACAAGCTTGATAACGCCCTGCGCTGGTCGGGGCTGCTGGGCGGGTGGTTCGAGAAGACGCGACATGAGAATATTCGCGTGCTCGGTCCCGCCGCGGCGCCCATCCTACGATTGAAAAATGATTACCGGTATCACTTTGTTCTGAAGTCCGCCAGCCGGGAAAAGTTGAACGGGTTGCTGCGGGCAATGCTCGCATATGCAGCCAGCGAGAAGATTCCGCGGACGCAGATCATTGTTGATGTTGACGCGATGTGGCTGATGTAGCAGCTGAAGCTAGTGCCAAATTCCGAGCTCTCGGAACAGCTCTGACAGTGAGTTGTGCGCAATTGGGGTTGGCGTAAAGGTCAGGATTAACATAATTAATCCGAACGCACCGACCCAACGGCGACCCTTTGTGATGCCGGGCCACTCGGGAACAATGGGGTGGCGCAGTCCGCTCAGCCTCAGAAGCACAGCCCAAAGGAGCCATCCGTCCCAGTAGTAAATTGCAAGCGGAATCAAGACCACGATTGTCAATGTCGAAACTATTCGATGGAAGCGTGGCGAAACGGAAAAAACGATGTGTCCGCCGTCCAATTGTCCACCCGGTAACAGATTCAGGGCTGTCGCGAACATGCCGACCCAGGCGGCAATGGCTACCGGATGAAGATTCGTTGCGCGCAGCGGAAGATGAGATGCCCCATGCACGAGGCGGCCCAGAATATGGAAAATCAGTGGATATCCGAACTCGTACTCAGAGCTGGTCGGGAGAACCAGGGCGGGTTTTGACAGTGTAAGTCCGATCGCGAGTGCAGTACAAGCAAACACGAAACCAGCGATTGGTCCAGCAATGCCGATGTCGAACAGCGCCGATCGGGAACGGATCGGGCTCTTGATTCGGATAAATGCACCCATGGTTCCGAACAAGCTCGGGAAGGGTACAAAGAATGGCAGGGTCGCATTCACACCATAGTATCGGCAGTAGAGATAGTGTCCCATCT
This sequence comes from Terriglobales bacterium, assembly GCA_035631655.1. Lineage (GTDB taxonomy): Bacteria > Acidobacteriota > Terriglobia > Terriglobales > Acidobacteriaceae > Gp1-AA122. The sequence goes on along the minus strand of DASQIH010000044.1, from coordinate 6,395 downwards.
CGTGTGCGAAAAGGATCAGCATGAGCGTTGCGGAGAAGGGAACCCCTAACAGCAAATAGGTTGGGTCGCGGAGCGCTCTCGGGAGAGGAAAAAACCAAAACACCGAATCATCGTTGCCGACTGCAAATGCCGTTTGATTATGTAGAAAATTGAATTCCATCCGGGCGCCGACTACGAGCGTCGTGAGCACTGTCAGCACAAAAAAGAGTACGTAGAGCCACGTTCGCCGCCTGGGTGGCCGCGCGACGAATACCTCAACGGGACGGTAGAACTCCGGGGTGGAAGTAATTGTGGGAGTGGGTTCAGACATGCTTCACTTGGGCCTTTGTTGGATGCAACCTACAGCGGCCCGGATGCGGTGCGAATCCCGCATCGCCAGCCGGCAGGATGCCGGCGCTGCCACAAGATTTAGTCGATCGACTGCAACTCCTTGCCGGGCTTGAAGCGCACCGCTTTTCCCGGCGGGATGGAAACCTCCGCGCCGGTGCGCGGGTTGCGACCGATGCCAGTCTTGCGCGGCCGCACGTTGAATACGCCGAAGCCGCGCAGCTCGATGCGGTCGCCATTGGAGAGCGCCTTCTTCATGCTCTCGAACACGGTTTCCACGGCCAACTCAGCCTTGGTCTTGGTGATGCCGGTCTTGTTGACCACTTCATTGATGATGTCCAGCTTAATCACAAGCAGCTCCAGGTTTTGTGTGGGTGTGGGGACGGCACCAAGTGATTGATGCTAAGGGACATAAGAGAGATTGTCAACGGCGCGTTTTCTCCCGTAAGATGACAGTACCCTCTAGTTTGTAGCCGAAAACAGATACTCCAGCCAAGATTGAGTAATTTAGTGATCGGGTAATTGGGTAATTTCGGGTCGTCAAGGCTTAAATTACACGATTACAAATCGCAAGGAGACCTATGCTTAAGAGTGATCGCTGGATCCGTCGGATGGCGCTTGAACACGACATGATCAATCCCTTTTCCGAAAAACAAGTCAGCCAGGGCGTCATCTCCTTTGGGGTGTCTTCTTACGGCTATGACCTGCGGGTGGCTGACGAGTTCAAAATATTTACCAACGTCAACTGCACGGTGGTCGATCCAAAGAATTTCGACGAGCGATCGTTCGTGACGGTGCGGTCCGACGTGGCTATCATTCCGCCTAATTCATTTGCTTTGGCGCGGTCCGTGGAGTATTTCAAAATTCCGCGCGATGTGTTGACGGTGTGCGTGGGGAAGTCAACCTATGCCCGCTGCGGGATAATTGTGAACGTCACGCCGTTCGAGCCGGAGTGGGAAGGATTCGTCACCCTCGAGATTTCAAACACTACACCTCTGCCCGCAAAGATTTATGCCAACGAGGGCCTCTGCCAGATTCTCTTCTTCCAGAGCGACGAGCAGTGCGAGACCAGCTATAAGGATCGCAAGGGGAAATACCAGGCGCAAAAGGGGATCGTGCTGCCGAAATTGTAGTCAGTGAGACTTAGCGTTTAATTCCTTGTCATTTCGAGCGGCTAGCCGCGAGAAATCTCGGTTTGGGTCGTCATCCGGAGCTGGTACGTCTCCCTCAACTTTACCTAGTGAAGTGGTGCTCTACTCTCGCCCGCCTTGCGGGGCAAGACAGATTTCCGAAATGCGCAATCGCCACGGTGCCAGACGACGTTTGATTATGGATTGATGAGAGGGACTACGAAAATGCAGGAGAGAACCCGCCGGGCTTAAGTGTTAACTGCCAATTGCTGACTACTTCTCGTTTTCGCCTTCCTTGTACATGTACTTAATGGAAGGCTTATAAATCATGAGGTTGGGCGCGCCGTTGCGGTTCAGCTTAAGGCAATTCCGGTCGTACCATTCGATCACGCCGTGGATCTCCTCTCCGTCGCGCAGCACCACGACCATGGGGGTTTTACCCTGCATCTGCTTCTGGTAATAGAAATTTTCCGCATTCGTGGTTTCTGGTGGCGGCATTTTCTTGCCCATTGCGGGACGTTCGGGGCGGTCAGGGCGGTCACGACGTTCCATGGGAGCGGGAGTGTGATTATGGTTGTGCTCGGGGCGGCTCAGCGATGGCCGGATCAGCCGGCGATTCGAGAACCCTTCTTTTTCGGGGCTACGCTCCATCGGAATGGCATTGATTGCATCTTTCATGCGGGCACCGCCTGTGACGCCGGAGAGCGGATTACCACAATCCCTGAGCTAAAGTGATCGTGGGCACAAAGGGGTGAACTTTGCCACTTACCGTAACACATGCGCGTAGCGGTGACAATCACCCATTAGTGGGGTGTGGAAAACTTCATGGTCACGAGCTGGCCGGCAGGCCTCAGCTCCGTTCCAAAGTGGTCGCAAAGGCGTCCAGCGACAAGGAACGGAGCAGGTTGCGGCGCATGCCCCGTTCTACCGCCGACAGTTGCTCAGAAGCGGCGGCAATCCAGCCAAAGTCGGCTGATTCTGCCAGCTTTTTCAACTCTCCTTGAATGTCAGTGTTGCGCACCAGGTCAGGCGTTCCGGAGTTCAAAAAGAGCAAATCCTGCAGCAAAGAATAAAGCGTGCGCACCAGTTGCTCAGCTTTCTCGCGGCCCTCCGAGCCGGCCCGGTAGGTTTCCGTCACTTTAAAGAGTTCGGAGTGATCGCCCCCCCGCAGCGCGGACTTCAGAATGGTCAGAGCGTGGCCACGAGCGGCAGCGTAGGAGTCAAGGTCAAAGCTGCGGGCACATCCTACAGCGCCTCCGCAGAGGCGGGCCACCAGGGCACGCTGCCGGGCATTCCAGTCAGGGCGCTGCTTAGAGAGATAGCTCTCGATTTCTTCACTGGGCAGCGCACCTAGTGTGAACGTCATCGAGCGAGAGCGGATCGTAGGGAGGAACTCCCCTGGATTCTCCGCAAGCAGGAAGATGGTCGCGAATTCCGGCGGTTCCTCTAGCACTTTGAGCAGCGAGTTAGCTGCCTCTTTCATAAAGGCCGAGTCAGTAAAAATGTAGACGCGCTCTTTGGCCTCAGCTGGACGGAAATAAATGCTCTCAATCACATGGCGAACCTGGTCCACCTTAATCATCATCTGCGGCGGATCGGGTGGGATGACCAGCACGTCGGGATGGGTCTGGATCAGGATGCGAGTGTCCTTTTTGTCGCTTTCGCGTAGACCCTCGCGGGCTTCTACGGCTTCCGCGAACCGCGCGTTGAGGTCCTCGGCCTGCCCAATCCGAATGCAGGTCGAACACTTGCCGCAAAAGTCCGGAAGGCCGTCGGTGGTGACGGGAGTCAGGCAGTTCATCGCCCGCGCCAGCATGAGAGCGAGCGTATATTTGCCGGAGCCGGTAGGCCCAGCGAGGATGACGGCTTGAGGCAAACGATGGCGCGCCAGCATCTCCCGCAGGCAACGCACAATTTCCGAATTGCCATGAAAGTCAGAGAAGCCCATAGATTCGATTCCTGAAGCACTCGGCGCTTAGCCAGGAGAGCTTTTCCCGGTTCGCAGCCAAAGGCTGACTTTTAAGCGCGAAGTCCCGTATTCAAGCCGTTTTCGCTACCGATTTGAGCTTGCGCCGCACAACAGCCAGTATCTGCTTGTGCGTTTCGTCAGCGCTACCGCGAGCGTCGATCACGACCACGCGCTGTGGCTCACGCTGCGCGATGGCCAGATAAGCCCCGCGAACCCGGCCAAAAAATGCCCGGCTCTCCTGCTCAAAGCGGTTCTCGTCGCTTTCGGCGCGCTTGCCTTCGGCGTTGCGGGCACGATTCCGACGCCGGGCCCGCTCGACGCTGGCAGCCACGTCGGAATCCATCAGAATCGTCAGATCCGGCTGCAGATTTCCGCACAGGATCTTATGCAGTGCGAGCACCGGCTCGCTGCCGAGCTTACGGCCGCCGCCCTGGTAAGCTTCGCTGGAGTCGGTGAAGCGATCACACAGCACCACCTTGTTTTCTGCCAGGGCAGGCTGGATGACTTCCTTAATATGCTGGGCACGGGAGGCAAACATCAGGGCAAGTTCGGCAGAAGGCGAGAGGTTGGAGGTGCCGGTATCGAGCAGCACGTTGCGAATCTTCTCCCCGGTCGCCGTACCGCCCGGTTCGCGGGTAACAACAACCGGGTGGCCATCGGCGCGCAAGGCGGCTGCCAGTCTCTCCAGTTGCGTGCTCTTCCCACAGCCATCGAGGCCTTCGATAGTGATGAATTTGCCGCGATGAGGCACGAGGGAATCATAACAAAGCTTTCCGCTCTCAGCTTTCAGCTATCAGAACATCACTGAAGCCCAGCAAAGAATTACCAGTACCTGTCGTCCTGAGCGAAGCGAAGGATCTCTGCATTTCAAACCCGATATGGTGCACACGGCACGGTGTTATATTGATGAGCTTTCTCACGGTCAAACTTAATGTTAACAGGAGCAGATGCATGACTTCTCCCCGACTCCGGGTTGTCGGCGGCATTGTGACCGCTGTCTTCGTATTGCTCCCCGCATCAATGGCCAAGACGGGTCCGACGATCCAACTGTCCGTAGATGCCAGCGAGGCACCCCGCAAAATCTTACACGCACGTCTGAAAATCCCCGCTACCCCGGGCACCCTGACGCTCTACTACCCGAAGTGGATTCCCGGCGAACACGCGCCCGACGGTCCCGTGGTGGACTTGGCCGGACTGAAATTCTTTGCCGGTGGCCAGGAACTCAAGTGGCGTCGCGACACCCTGGATGGTTGGACCATCAATGTTCAAGTCCCACCGGGCCAGAATGAGGTAGATGCAACCCTGGATTTCCTCTCCCCAGCGCGATTCGAAGGCGGCTTTTCTTCCGGTTCCTCGGCTACGGCCGCGATGGCCGTCGTGAGCTGGAACCAAGTCCTGCTCTATCCCAAAGGATGGGCTTCGGATGATCTGACCTACATAGCTAGCTTGCGCCTTCCGGCCGGCTGGAAATTCGGAACCCCACTCCCGATCAAGAGCCGGAGCGGCGAAGAAATCCAGTTTGCGCCGGTTTCGCTGACTACGCTCGTGGATTCGCCGGTTATCACCGGCCAGTATTTCAAAGTAGTGCCGCTACAGGCAGAGGTTCCGCCCGCAGAGATGGATATTGCGGCCGACAGCGCGGCGGCCCTCGACGCGCCTCCCGAAGTTTGGGAGCACTATCGGGATCTGGTGGCGCAGGCAGGACGTCTTTTCGGAGCGCAACACTATCGCGACTACCACTTCCTGTACAGCCTGAGCGACCACGTGGCGCATTTTGGTCTCGAGCATCATGAATCCAACGACAGCCGCACTGACGAGCGTGAGCTTGTGGACCCGACCAAGCGTATGCTGCATTCCGGGCTCTTACCGCACGAATATGCGCATAGCTGGAACGGGAAATATCGCCGTCCGGCTGACCTGGCCACACCGGACTACCAGCAACCAATGCAGGACGATCTGCTCTGGGTGTATGAGGGGCTTACCTCCTACTTGGGAGAACTTCTGACTGCGCGCAGCGCTCTGTGGAGCCCTGATCAGTTTCGGGATTCGCTGGCCCTAACGGCTGCGGCACTGGATCACGAACCCGGGCGCACTTGGCGCAACCTGCAGGACACGGCCGATGCCGCTCCACAGCTCTATTTCGCGCCACAGCAATGGTATTCGTGGCGCCGGGGGGTCGATTTTTATCCGGAAGATGTGCTGAACTGGCTATGGGTCGACGTGATCATCCGGCAGCAGACACAAGGCAAGAAGTCAATCGACGATTTTTGCCATCTCTTTCATGGCGCCCCCAGTGGACCTCCTATGGTGAAGCCGTATACCTTCGATGATGTGGTGAATACTCTGAACCAGGTGGTGGCATATGACTGGCGTAGCTTCTGGACCGAGCGTCTAACAAACCACGGCCCGGGTGCTCCGCTGGGAGGCATCGAAGGCAGTGGCTGGCGCGTCGTGTACGACGAGAACCGGTCGGAGATGTTGAAGGCCGGGGAAACAGACCAGAAAACCGTGGACGCGGAGTATTCGATCGGGCTCTCGCTGGACGCTGACGGAGTGGTGAGAGACACGATTGAGGGTATGCCTGCCGCCAAGGTCGGTATTGGGCCGGGAATGAAGGTCATCGCGGTAAACGGGCGACAGTTTTCCGGCAATGTCCTACGCGATGCGCTGAAGGCAGGCAAAACCAGCACCGAGCCTATAGAGGTACTGGTGGAAAATACTGAGTACTACAAAACCTACAAGATCGATTATCACGGAGGAGAGAAATATCCGCACCTCGTGCGTGATAGTTCGAAGCCCGATCTGCTGAACGACATCATTAGGCCGCGGTGACTACGCCCCATAGCTAAAGCTAGGGGCTTCAAGAGCCATGCCTGCTATGGCAGGCATTGTGGTTCTTAGGCGCAGTCCGCGCCGTAGTATTTCCAATGCCGATGCATGGTCGCGGGTCGTGTTCAAACCGCAGACCG